>JALFVE010000050.1 GCA_022787085.1 Oscillospiraceae bacterium
GGACAAATAGTCGTTCACTGCTTTTAATTTCAGTTCTACAGAATATTTCTTATGTATTCTTTTTGGCATAAATTAACCCCCTTAGTGTAGTCTCGAATTTTTGTTTTTTCGAGTGTCTACTCTAAGGGGATTATATCACAGCTCCTGCGCCCAAAATTTTTCTCTATATATATTATCCGTTTTGTGTTTCGCTCATTGGATTACAGCAGACCTGCCATACCCTGATTAACCTTAGTCATGTCGTAATTTTCGGGAACGAGCATATAAACCGTGCCGCTTGAATAATCGAGGTTAAGTATCTTGTCAGTATTAGCCTTTATAGCGGGCTTGGAGGAGTAGATCTGATAATAAGCGTACTCTCCTGTGTCCTTGTTGATGATGTCGTTTCTCTTGAGAACATCATACTTTTCGGGAAGGAGCATATACTTAACAACGTTTTCCTTGCTGTTCTTCCAGGTATAAACCTTGTCGGTAGTAGCAATGTAGGTAGGATAAGAGGTGGTAATGCTGTAGTAAGCGGAGGAGGAAGTGCCCAGATCCTTGTTTACATACTCCTTAAAGAGGCTCTCATCGTAACCCACGGGAAGGAGCATATATCTGACAGTCTGCTTGCCGTCTACGATCTTAGACCATGTCTGAACGGTATCATAATCAAATCGCTTTGCGGGCTGTTTAGTGTAAACCACCCAATATTCAGAGTAACCCTTGAAAGCAGCGATTGCGTCGTTGACCTTAGCCTCATCGTAGTTATTGGGAGCAAGAACATAGTATGTCTTGGTGGAGCCGTTAACAGAAACAGGGAAGCTGATGATCTTGTCGTTAGCAGCCTTGAGAGCGGGCTGAGATTCGCTTACAGAGTAATAACCGCCGTAATTGATGCCTGAATCGGCAGCAATGATCTGATTGAGCTTATCCTCGGAGTAGCCGAAGGGGAGAAGGATGTATCTGGTAACAGCCTTGTAGTTAACAGTAGCGGTCCAGCTCTTGACAACATCGGTAGAAAGGAGCTTCTTGTTCTCGGGGGATTTGTTGTATACCTTCCAGTATTCGATAACGCCCGTGTAATCAGCAACAGCAGTGTTGTAGGTGGGAGTATCGGGGGAAGCGGGTACGATAATGTATCTGGTAACAGCCTTGCCGCCGACAGTAGCCGAGAAGCTGGAGATCTTGTCATCGGCAGCGATCTTCACAGGCTGAGTCTCATAAACTGTGTAATATTCGTAAGTCTTGCTGTCAGCAGCCACAGCGGAATTGACCTTAGCAGGATCGTAGCCGTAAGGAACGAGCATATACTTTATCATCAAAGTCTTGTTGTCGGTCCAGCTGAGGATAGAGTCACTGGAATTCTGCTTAACGGGCTGAGTGGTAGAAACAGCATAGTAGCCTGTGTCGGTAACAGTGATGACGATTTTTTTCTTGACCTCTGGAGCGTCCTTTCGGGAGATGGTAAGAGTAGTGGTGCCTGCCTTGAGACCTGTGATGCCCAGAGTGCAGTAGCCGCTCTTCCAGGTTCCCTCAGTGATCTTAGCAATAGAGGGATCAGCGAGAGAGTAATTTAACATACTGTCCTTGTCGCTGTAAATAACAACGGAAGCGAGTGTATCCACCTTAGTGGCAACAGAGGTCTGGCTTGTGAGCAGGAGAGCGTTTCCGCCCTTGACAGTAACACTGATGGTAGTGTAAACATCGGGATATTTGCTCATGGATATCTTGACGGTGGTAGTGCCGGGACCCTTAGCAGTGAGCTTGAGGCGGATATCGTCCTTGTTCCAGGGCTTTACCCAGGAAGCGGTAACAACGCTCTTGTCCGCAGGAGTAGCCTTGATGCTGTGGGAGCCCTTTGCTCTGACGGTTATGTACTCAACGCCGTCCTTGTCGAGCTCAACGGATTTGGAGCTGACAGAAAGCTTGCCGCCCACGACCTTGACCTTGCAGGTAAGCTTGGTGCCGCTGACATCAGCAGTAATGGTAGCAGAGCCGACGCTTTTTGCAACCACCTTGCCCTGACTTGAAACGCTTGCAACGGTGCTGTCCGAGGAAGACCAATTAGCGCTTGAGCCGTCGGAGACCTTGAGAGTGGTGCCGTAGCCCTTAGTAAGAGTAATGTTAGTGTAATTCAGTCCTAAAGCAGAAGCCTTGGAGGGAAAAGCAGCAAAGGTCAGAGCAAGCAGGATCGCAAGCAGAATACTGACAGCCGCTTTAAGATGTTGTTTTGTTGCGGTCATAAAAATTTCCTCCTTATTTTTATAATTCATGGTAATAATGGGAGAATCGCTCCTTAATATAAATTTTAACATTTACAAACAGCAATGTCAATAAAAAATGTGCTATAATACAGTAACAAACAAGAAACAAACGGTTACACTTCGGTAACATTAGTTACTAAACAGAAAAGAAAAGGGAAAGCAGGAGAGAAATGCTATGAGATCGAGGATAATGAATACGCCGTCAGAAAAAATACTCATATACGGCTTCACAGAAGAATACGCCGAAAAATTCAGAGGGGTAGCCAAAAGGATGAAGCTTGAGCTATGTATTCTGCCGCCTGAGAGTGCAGGGGAGCAGGTGGGATATCTTGCAGGCTTTGGGGGATTTGCAGCGGGAGCTGTGACCGAGGAAAAGAGGACAGACAGCAGGCAGTGCGTGATATTTTTCACAGACGGCAGAAAGCTCAGCCGAACGGTAGACGATATGAGGTCAAACGGCTTGGGAGGTATCCCGCTGAAGGCAGCAGTCACAGCCGCAAATCAGAAAATGACCCTGTCCGAGCTTATGGACGAGCTTGAGAAGGAGCACAAAATAATGCACAGTGAGGATGATAAAAATGTATAAATACGAAACACATATGCACACCATGGAAGCCAGCGCCTGCGCCCATTCGACGGGAGCGCAGATGGCGGAGAAATATAAAAGCGAGGGCTATGACGGAATATTCGTCACCGACCATTTTTTCAACGGCAACAGCGCCGTACCCTATGATCTGCCGTGGAATGAGCGGATAGAGCTTTTCTGCAAGGGCTATGAAAGCGCAAAGGAAAAGGGAGACGAGATAGGACTCAAGGTATTTTTCGGCTTTGAGTACGGCGACGGCGGCTCTGATTTTCTTGTATATGGGCTTGACAAAAAATGGCTCCTTGAGCATGACTATATCCTTGAAATGGAGCTGACAAGATTTCTGTCGCTTGCCCGTTCGGAGGGGGGATTTGTGGTCCATGCGCATCCTTTCAGAGATTACCCTTATATAAGATCAACGACCCATTGCCCCCATTTTGTGGACGCAGTGGAGGTGATAAATGCCTCACATCCTCTTGGAACGCCATTCAATGAAAGAGCGGCGGAATATGCCCGCTGGTATGAGCTTGCTGTCACTGCAGGCTCGGACGCCCATAATATCTCGGACAGATGGTTCGGAGGCGGAGTGGCGAGCGAAACTCCCATAAATTCCGCAGAAGACTATGCAAGAGCAGTGCTTTCGGGCAAGCTCACTCTTCTTGAAAAATTCGGACAGGAGATATGATTTAAAAAGGGTGGTAATAAAAATGAGTGAAAGAGGAGATAAAGCCAAAGAGCTATTTGAGCAGGGCTATAACTGTTCTCAGGCTGTTCTGCTTGCATTTTCGGACATAACAGGGCTTGACGAAAAAATATCGGCAATGCTCTCCTCGGGCTTCGGAGGAGGCATGGGACGAATGAGAGAGGTCTGCGGAGCAGTCTCGGGAATGTTCATGGCAGCGGGAACGGTCAGCGGATACAGCGACCCGAAGGATTTTGATGAAAAAAAGCGCACCTACGCAATGATACAGCAGCTTGCGGACAGCTTTAAAAAGCGAAACGGCAGTATCATCTGCAAGGAGCTTTTAGGACTTGAAAAGCCCGAGGGAACCTATATTCCCGAAAAGCGCAGCGAGGAATATTATAAAAAGCGTCCCTGCCCCGAGCTTGTAAAAAATGCCGCCGAAATACTTGAGGAATATCTTATTTCGGAAGGGAAAATACAGTAAAAAATCGGGATCGCTCCGCACCCTGCGCAGCGATCCCTTTTTTGAGGGATAATGCAATTATAGCATATTTGTTCCGGTTTGTCAATATCAAAAGAAACATTTGTTCAATTATTCGTATATCTGCACAAATCTAACATCAAAAATATGTTTATTCAGCACAATTGTATCATTGTTTTTCCTCTGCCTCAGCCAGACTGCCGAATCCGTACATTTTAACAGACCGTTCCATTATCATTCCCGCAAGATTTTTCTCGGCATTGCTTACCGAAACAATAAATCCGCCGTAAAGCTTGAGTGTAACGTCCGAATAGGTGGAAAGCTCACCTCTCAGATAAGTCTCATAGGAGGTCTGAGCAGGGGAGTCCTCGTAGGTGTGAATGACCCTCGCACCTGCCGCAAGCCTTGGATATTTTTCGGCAAATTCCTCCATCCAGCCCACCTGAATGGGGATAATAGCTTCTCTGAGAGCAGCCTTTTCCTCGGAAATATCGGGCAGTGAAGATTTAATTTCCTCAAAGCGGGCGGGAGCGGTGGACTGCATCATGTACCCATACTTTTCCCGAATAGGATTGCGCCCGTCCTCGGCAGCTGCACGGAAATCCAGGAGCAGCGAGCGTAAAAGCTCCTCATTCCAGCAGTAATACTGACTTCTTCGCATAATGGAAAAGGTCTCCCAGTCATCCTGACAGTCCGCCCTGCCGCCCTCGTTCTGCACCTTGTCGAACCAGTTCCATTCCATCAAAATAATTTCCTCGGCAATTATAACCCTGTCCGCAAATGCAGAAACCTCTTCGGCAAGCTGAGCCAGATATTCTTCCGTGCTGTCCGCAATAAGCTGAGAGCGCACCTCGTCCCCGAGAATACGGCATATCATGTCAATGCCCCTCCGAACGTCCTTACCCTCTGAAATATCCCGAATAATATCCGAAATATTTCCGAGACGGGGGAGAAGCGCCGCACTTTTAAATAGCCACTTGCTGTATGGAGCATACCTGCCGCACAGAATATGCGCCGCCCTCGCCGAGCTTTGCATGAAATCGGAGAGAGCCACAAACGCCGCCCCGCTGTCGCCCCGCATAACAGCCCTGTTGTAATTATACTGACCGCTCTGACCCGCAAGAGCGAGCTGCTGAGCCAGCTTTTTGAGCCTGACAGCCTGGGGCTGACCCACCCTTAACCGCCTGCGGATATCCTCAAATTCACCCGAATAGTCCATGTAGACCTCGCCGTTTACAGCACAGGCAAGAAGAGCGTCATCGGTGCAAAGCCATTCTTCATAGCTTACGGGAACATGACCGCACCCCGTAAATTTCGCAAGGAAATCGGAAATGCGCATAACCCCCGTCCTCCCATCTCCATGGGGAGTAATGAGCCGCTTCATACCCATGAAAGTCTTCGGCAGAAGATCGTAAGCCGCCTGAAGCTCTGAGCCGAACCTCTCAAAGGTATCATCATCCACCCAGATAACAAAAGACGGACCGAAATCGTGATCTGCGGAAATCTCATCATCAAAGCCCAGACATTCGGAGCCTTCACCCGCAAGCCCGCAGGCAAGCTTTTGAAGGATGTCACCGAAATTCCGTTTAAGCATAGGTCTGCCGAAGGCTTCGAAATACCTCCTGCAAAGCTCCGCCCCCTTGATGACGGGTCTTCCGCCCGATTTATCATAAGCCGCAGCCAGATTGCCGCTGACCGTATCGAAGAAATTATTCCTGCCCATGTGAAGCTCAATTTCCGACAAAGCCGCCTCGTAATATTCCGCCGCCTCCGGATATTTTCCCTCATTGAACAGAATATCGCCCATAGCCGCCAGAGCAGCGCTGTAATGGAAATCCGAAGGAGATCTGCCTTTAAAAATATCCATAGCGGGAGCAAGGATATTTTTCGCCTCGTCAAGGCAGCCGAGCCTGATAAGACAAACAGCAAGATTCGACCGAGAAATAGCCGTCCTTATCTCTCCCTCGGGAGATCTCTCCGCAATGTGAAGAGCATTTTCAAGACAATCTCTTGCGTCCTCCCACCGTCCCGCCTCCTGATGAAGCAGCGCAAGATTATTGTAATAGCTTGACAGCAGATCATCTTCATCCGAAAGCCCTTGGAGAATATCCCATATTTTCTCATAATAACCGTAAGCCTCGTCAAGCAGACCCGAAGCCCTGCAGGCATTGGCAGAATTAAGCAGAGCGGCACATCTGCGGGGAGTATCCCCCTCTTTGATGATATCTAAAAGCTCCTCGGAGCGGCGGCAGCAAAGGAGTGAATTGTCAAAATTGCCGCAGTCACGATAAAATCCCGCCAGCTCGTTGTAAACAGTTATCTCGATGTCAGTCCTGCCCTCGGAATGAGCCTGTTCAAGGCAGCTTTTCATATAAGCCTCCGCCTCGTCAAGCCTGCACTGATGAAGCAGCCGGTCAATATTCTCAAGAATCTCCCGAACGTCCATAAAGAACTACCTCCTATGAAAAAGCCGCCTGCGCCTGTTAAAGAACAGAACGCACAGGCGGCATAATATTACTTCAAAAATCCGTCAATTATCTTTCTTTCCGCTTCCTCCTCGGTAAGACCGAGAGTGCGGAGCTTGATTATCTGTTCGCCCGCTATCTTGCCGATGGCAGCCTCGTGAATGAGGGAAGCGTCAAGGCTTGCGGCATTGAGAGCGGGAGCGGCATTGACCCTGCCGTTGTCCGCAAGAATGGCGTCACATTCGGAATGACCCGTGCAGCGGCAGTTACCGTTGATGACCGAGGTATATTCCTGAAAGGAATTGCCCTTAGCCACCGAGCGGGAAACCAGATCAACAGCGCTGTCATCCCCGTCAAGAGTAACATTGAAAACAGATCTTGCAGTCTCGTTATTATCGGTGAGAAGCCTCTCTCTTATAACGAGCTTGGCACCCGCACCGAGATTTGCTGAGGTGGAGCGGTCGGAGCTTGTAACGCCGCCTATCTGCATGGTGTCCATCTCCATGAAGGAGTTTTCGCCCATAGTAACATCTGTAACGGGATTTATTCGCTTAGCGCCATTGCCCCTGCCCGTACCGATGTGCTTTTCCTTGTAAAGGACCTTGGCATTTTTGCCGATGAAGAATCGGTGAATACCGTTGTGCCTCGATTCCTCCTCATCATCGCTGTGAACGCCGCAGCCTGCCACAATAATAACGTCAGCGCCGTCCTCCACAATAAAGTCGTTGTAAACGAGATCGTCCACGCCGCCCTTTGTAATGCAGGCAGGAATGTAAACAGTCTCACCCTGAGCCTTAGCGCTTATTTTGATTACAATTCCGGGATTGTCGGTTTTCGGTTCAATCCTGATATTTTCCGAGGACTGCCTGCCTGCACAGCCGCTGTCCTCACGGATATTGTAAGCACCCTTGAAGCTTCCGCCGTCCCAGTCGGAAACGACCTTTAAAAGCTGACCTGTAATTTCGTTCATAACTTAGCAGCCCTCCTTTCCGCCTTTGCCCAAAGGACATCTGCAATCCGAGCTGCCCTTTAAAATGCGGGGAAGGATCTCTTCTCTGCTGCCCTGAGCAGTAACACGTCCGTCGGCAATGACCGCAATGTGATCGGCGATCTCCATAATTCTCTCCTGATGGGAAATAACGAGCAGAGAGCGGCTGCCCTCTCTCTTCAGCCGTTCAAAAGCGCTTATAAGATTAGAGAAGCTCCACAGATCAATGCCCGCCTCAGGCTCGTCAAAAACGAGCATCTCCGCATTTTTTCTTGCCAGCACCGTAGCGATCTCAATGCGCTTGCTCTCGCCGCCCGAAAGGCTTGAGTCAGCCTCTCTGTCCATATATTCTTTTGCGCAAAGACCCACCTCTCCCAGAAGTGAGCAGATCCTGTCATCATCGAGCTTTTCCTCGGCGGAAAGCTCGATAAGATCTCTCACCGTAAGCCCCTTGAACCTGACAGGCTGCTGAAAAGCGTAAGCAACGCCCTTTTTAGCCCTCTCGGTAATGTTGCAGGAGGTGATGTCCTCGCCGTTTAAGATAATGCTTCCTCCGCATGGCTCATAAAGCCCCGCAATGATCTTGGCAAGAGAAGTTTTGCCGCCGCCGTTGGGACCGGTGACCACCGTAAGCTTGCCGTCGGGAACAGTGAGGTCAATGCCTTTCAGAAGCTCCTCGCCCTCGGGAAGCCGCCAGCGGATATCTTTAAGCTCGAGCATTTATTTTATCATCCTTTCAGAATATGGGATAAATGTCAGATAATAACACATTCTATATAATTATACTATACAGATATATTTTTGTCAATGTCAAGAACACGCAGAAATAATGAATATACTATTAACCGACAAAAATCATTTATCAGAATTATTTTCTGAAAAAACTTTTCAAATATCTATTCCAATTTGCAGAATAATGTGATATAATTACTTTAACTATATTTTATATCGCAGCGAATCGGGAGAAATTCAGATGAACAAATACAAAAAGCTAATGGGCAATACTCTGATATTCGGCATAGGCTCCTTCGGGGCAAAATTTTTGGGCTTCTTTATGACAATGCTGTATACCCGCTGCATGACCGAAGCGGAGTATTCAACGGCAGACCTTCTGTATAATACGGTAAACGTCCTTGTGCCGCTGGTGACCTTCAGCATGGCGGACGCAGTTATCCGCTTCGGAATGGATAAGGACTATGACTGCCGCAGGGTCTATACGGGAGCAAATGTCTGCGTACTTATCGGCATGACAATATTCATGCTGTTCACGCCCCTTATCAGCAAAAACGAAACCATCGGAGGATATACCTTCCTGCTGTATATCTACTGTTATTTTTCCTGCTTCAGGCAGATAGCGTCCCAGTTTGTCAGGTCAAGAGGGCTTGTGAAGCTTTTTGCCGCAGACGGCATATTGTCAACTCTCGTTCAGATAATAGCAAATCTTATCCTGCTCCTCGGCTTTAAGCTTGGAGTAACGGGCTATGTGCTTTCAATCGTCATAGCGGATGTCTGCTCGCTGCTGTTCCTCACCGCAGGAGCAAGTCTGTATAAATGTGTTGATACATTTTATATAGACAAAAAGCTGATCGGAGAAATGCTCAGATTTTCCGCACCGCTTATCCCGACCTATCTTCTCTGGTGGGTGACCTCCGCTTCGGACAGATGGTTCGTAATAAACATGGTGGGCGATACGGAAAACGGCATCTATTCCATTGCCTATAAGCTTCCCACCCTTCTCATGCTGGTAACGACCATGTTCTATCAGGCATGGCAGATGTCCTCCATAGAGGAGCGAAACAGCGGTACTCTGGGAAAATTCTACGAAACTGTATTCGGAGCCTATTCCTCATTTCTCTACATCGCCGCCGCAGGACTTATAATGCTCTGCAAGCCCCTCACGCTTATCCTGACGGGAACAGCGGAGGGAAGCCGTTTTCAGGAGGCATATGTATTCACCCCCATTCTGATAACCGCCATGATATTCCAGTGCTTCTGTCAGTTTTTCAGCTCTGTCTATACCACGAAAAAGCGCTCTATAAATTCCTGTGCGACCGCATTTGTGGCAGCTGCGGTCAATATAGTACTGAACCTCCTGCTAATCCCTCAGTATGGCGTCTGGGGAGCGGCGATCGCCACCGCATCGTCATATTTTGCCTGCTTTGCGGTGCGCCTCTTCGATGCAAGAAAGCTCATATTCTTCAGGGTAGACTATTTCCGCTTTCTGGTAAATACTGTCATAATCATATTCATGTGCGTGATAACAGCAAAGCAGCCCAGCGTTTATTGGGTAGGGCTTATCTTAGGCTTTATCGTCTGCGCCGTGTATAATTTTGACGCCGTAATAAAAACTCTGCGGAAAATTCTCAGCAGAGGAAGCCGCAGGACAAACAATAATGCGTCTCGATAATATTTCAAAGAGCTTCGGTGAAAAAAGGGTGTTCGAGGCATTTTCTGCAGAACTCCCGAATAATGAACTAACGCTGATAACAGGGGAATCGGGCTGCGGAAAGACCACGCTTCTTCGGATAATAGCAGGTCTTGAGGAATATTCGGGAGAAATATCCCACCGCCCCTCGGGAAATATCTCCGCAGTATTTCAGGAGGACAGGCTGTTCGAGGAGCTTTCCGCCCTGGAGAACTGCTTCCTTGTTCTGTCGGGAAAGCCCCGTTTTGATATTGTCGAAGCCCTTATGTCCACAGGGCTTTCGCATGATGATATCACCCGTCCCGTAAAGGAGCTTTCGGGAGGAATGAAGCGGCGAACGGCAATAGTGCGTGCCCTCTGCCCCGAATTCGGCATATTGCTCCTTGACGAGCCGTTCAAGGGCATAGACCCCGAAAATCTTCGTAAAACAGCCGCACTTATCGGACGATATTCGGCGGGAAAAACGATTCTTCTCGTATCCCATCGGAATGAATCCGATGAGGAGCTGCGGCTCATAAGCGGCGGCAGAAAGACAGGAAGGCTATGCCTTTAATAATAAAAAAACAAGGCGCAGGAAAATTACCTGCGCCAAAATTGTCTGTGGTGCGACTAAGCCGATAAGCCGGGTTTTGTCGTGTGCGGAAATCTATCTGAGCGAATCGTCGCCGAAACGCTTTAGCCGTCATTACGGTACGCCTGCCGAGCAGACATTGACGTACACGTACCAATAGACGTTGCATCGGATAGGGTTTACATGGCAGCAATGTCTCCATTGCCCCGGTGAGCTCTTACCTCGCCTTTCCACCCTTACCCCGAAAGGGGCGGTATATCTCTGTTGCACTGTCCCTAAGGTCGCCCTCGGCTGCCGTTAGCAGCTATCCTGCTCTGTGATGCCCGGACTTTCCTAACGCATAAGCGTTCAACCGCATAGCTTACTCGCAAAGCTATTTTAACATATCGGCAGGGGCTTGTCAAGGGGGAGTGTGAAAAAATCACAAAAAACCTTCCCGATTTTAAATAATACTATTGCAATTTTCGGCAGATTATGTTATTATATATAAGAATAATGCCGATAAGCGGCAAATAAAGCGAATGACAGGGAGATTTGATTTATGCCAAAGAAGCAGGACATCAATAAAATAATGATAATCGGATCAGGGCCGATCATCATCGGTCAGGCGTGCGAGTTTGACTATTCGGGAACACAGGCGTGCAAGGCTCTGCGCAGTCTCGGCTATGAGATAGTGCTGGTCAATTCCAATCCCGCCACTATTATGACAGACCCCGACGTTGCGGATATAACCTATGTGGAGCCTCTGAATCTGAACAGGCTCACTCAGATAATCGAAAAGGAGCGCCCCGACGCACTGCTGCCGAATCTTGGCGGACAGTCGGGACTTAACCTCTGCTCAGAGCTTTCCGAAGCGGGAGTTCTGGAGAAATACGGCGTGAAGGTCATCGGCGTTCAGGTGGACGCAATCCAGCGAGGCGAGGACCGCATCGAGTTCAAGAACACAATGAATGCTCTCGGCATCGAAATGGCACGCAGCCAGGTCGCATATTCCGTTGACGAGGCTGTTAAGATCGCAGAGGAGCTTAAATATCCCGTTGTTCTCCGTCCCGCATATACCATGGGCGGCGCAGGCGGCGGAATGGTTTATAATGTGGACGAATTGAAGGTAGTCTGCGAGAGAGGTCTGCAGGCAAGCCTTGTTGGACAGGTTCTCGTTGAGGAATGCATCAGCGGCTGGGAGGAGCTTGAGCTTGAGGTCGTAAGAGACGCCGAAAACAACATCATCACAGTTTGCTTTATCGAAAATATCGACCCCATCGGCGTTCATACGGGAGATTCCTTCTGCTCCGCCCCCATGCTCACCATTTCAGAGGACGTTCAGAGGAAAATGCAGGAGCAGGCTTATAAGATCGTTGAAGCCATTGACGTTATCGGCGGCTGCAACTGCCAGTTTGCTCACGACCCTGTTTCGGGCAGAATTGTTGTAATCGAGATAAATCCCAGAACATCACGTTCTTCCGCGCTTGCATCAAAGGCAACAGGCTTCCCCATCGCACTTGTTTCGGCAATGCTCGCCTGCGGACTGACCTTAAAGGAAATCCCCTGCGGCAAGTACGGTACTCTCGATAAATACGTTCCCGACGGAGACTATGTAGTTATCAAGTTTGCACGCTGGGCATTTGAGAAATTCAAGGGCGCAGAGGACAAGCTGGGCACTCAGATGAGAGCTGTGGGCGAGGTCATGAGCATAGGCAAGACCTATAAGGAGGCATTCCAGAAGGCTATCCGCAGCCTTGAAACAGGCAGATACGGCTTAGGCTTTGCCAAGGATTTCAACAAGCTCACCAAGGATGAGCTGCTTGGCAAGCTTCGCTATCCCTCCAGCGAGCGTCAGTTCATCATGTATGAGGCTCTCCGCAAGGGTGCCACTGTTGACGAGCTTTATGAGCTTACCAAGATAAAGCACTGGTTCATTGAGCAGATGCTTGAGCTTGTGCAGGAAGAGGAAGAGCTTCTTAAAAATAAGGGAGCAGTACCCGAGGAGACAGTTCTTCGTCAGGCAAAGCTTGACGGCTTCAGCGACCGTTATCTTAGCGGACTCCTTGAGGTTCCCGAGGAGGATATCCGCAGCGCCCGCTATAAATACAATATCAGAGAGGCATGGGAGGGCGTTCATGTAAGCGGAACCGAAAATGCCGCATACTACTATTCCACCTATCATCTCCCCGAGGACAAGAGCCCCGTTTCCGACAAGCCCAAGATAATGATCTTAGGCGGCGGTCCCAACAGGATTGGTCAGGGCATCGAGTTCGATTACTGCTGTGTTCATGCGGCTCTTGCACTGAAAAAGCTGGGCTTCGAGTCCATTATCGTAAACTGCAACCCCGAGACCGTTTCCACCGATTATGACACCTCCGACAAGCTCTATTTCGAGCCTCTCACCCTTGAGGATGTTCTGAGCATCCACGAAAAGGAGAAGCCCGTGGGCGTTATCGCACAGTTCGGCGGACAGACTCCTCTTAACCTTGCCGCTGACCTTAAAAAGAACGGCGTGAACATTCTCGGCACATCTCCCGAGACTATCGACCTTGCAGAGGACAGAGATCATTTCCGTGCAATGATGGACCGCCTGGGAATACCCATGCCCGAGTCGGGAATGGCTGTAAATGTGGACGAGGCTCTTGAGATCGCCAACAGGATAGGTTATCCCGTTATGGTGCGTCCCTCATATGTTCTCGGCGGACGTGGAATGGAAGTAGTCCATGACGACGATATGATGAGAGTGTATATGTCTGCTGCGGTAGGCGTTACTCCTGACAGACCCATTCTTATCGACAGATTCCTGAATCATGCCACCGAGTGCGAGGCTGACGCTATTTCCGACGGTGAGCACTGCTTCGTTCCCGCAGTTATGGAGCATATCGAGCTTGCGGGCGTTCATTCGGGAGATTCCGCTTGTATCCTTCCCGCAAAGAACCTCACCGAAAAGCAGATCGAGACCATTAAGGATTACACTAAGAAGATCGCTGTTGAGATGAACGTATGCGGTCTGATGAATATGCAGTACGCAATTGAGGGCGATACGGTTTACGTTCTCGAGGCAAATCCCAGAGCTTCCCGAACCGTTCCCCTTGTATCTAAGGTTTGCAGCATAAATATGGTTAAGATCGCAACCGAGATAATGACATCTTCTATTACAGGCAGGAAGTCACCCGTTCCCGAGCTTCATGACAGGGAAATTCATCATTACGGCGTTAAGGAAGCGGTGTTCCCCTTCAATATGTTCCAGGAGGTTGACCCCGTTCTCGGACCCGAAATGCGTTCAACAGGAGAGGTCCTCGGACTTTCCTCCTCCTTCGGAGAGGCATATTATAAGGCTCAGGAGGCAACTCAGACAGTTCTTCCCGAGGAAGGAACCGTTCTTCTCAGCGTCTGCGACAGAGACAAGCCCGAGCTTGTGGATATCGCAAAGGCATTTAACGAGCTTGGCTTCAAGATTCTTGCAACGGGCAAGAGCTTTGAGATGATAAACGAGGCAGGGATACCCGCAAAGCGTATCTTCAAAATTTACGAGGGACGTCCCAACATTGCGGACGAGATCGCAAACGGCGAGATACAGCTTATCATCAACACCCCCGCAGGCAAGACCAGCGCATATGATGACAGCTATATCCGCAAGGAGGCTATCAAGCACAGGGTGCCTTACATTACCACAATGGCTGCCGCAAAGGCAAGCGCAGACGGCATAAGAGCTAAGAAGAACAACACTCATATCGGTGTCAAGTCGCTTCAGTCCTATCATGCTGAGATAAAGTAAGATTATTTGACCGTCGGAGCAATCGCTTCGGCGGTCGTTTTCCTTGACCCCGACGTATTCTATCCACCATATTTTGTCCATAGGTTAATTGGTTATTAGTATTAGCATTAAATCGCTCCCCGCAAAGCCGTCATGTGCTTTACGGAGAGCGATTTGTATTTATGCAGCTTTCTTGTCGCTTTTCATATTGCTGACTGTTTATCCAAGCTTATCATAGCATACAAAGCTGTCAATGGGGTTTCGTATTTTGGGAGATTTCTCTATATCCTCCGACGGATAGCCCACAGCAAGGATATTTACGGGTATAAGATCTTCGGGAATATCAAATTCTGTCCGAAGTACGTCAGGATTGAAATAGCATATCCACACGCTTCCGAGACCGAGAGACGCCGATTCAAGCATCATATGGGCT
This sequence comes from Oscillospiraceae bacterium, assembly GCA_022787085.1. Lineage (GTDB taxonomy): Bacteria > Bacillota > Clostridia > Oscillospirales > Ruminococcaceae > Huintestinicola. The sequence goes on from JALFVE010000050.1 coordinate 14,620, forward strand.
GTAACGATAGAAGCGTCGATATCAGTTGTCTGCATTTTATCGAAGGGTCTTGTCCATGCTTTGGAGCGGTCGGCAAGGATAATGAGCGCAAGCGGAGCACCGTAAATGTCGGCAGACTTGCCGAGCTTTTCAAGGTTTTCTTTACTGCGCACAGCGATGACCTTTACGGGCTGTAAATTTGCGGCAGTGGGGGCAATTCTGCCGGCTTCAAGTATCAAGCGGAGCTTTTCATCCTCAACGGGCTTTGATAAATATTTTCTAACAGAGCATCTTTTTTCTGCAAGCTTTAAAAAATCCATAATAATTCCTTCTCTTTCTGCCGTACAGCTTGATTTATTTGATCGATCATAGTATAATTATATCAGAACAATTTATTTTTGACAAGTACACACTTTATTGTAATGTACTATCAAAAAAGTAAGTATTGAGAGGAATGGTTATAAATGAGATCCTGCCCGAGCAGCTTTAACTGTCCTGTTGAGGCGACAATTGAATTGATAGGGGGTAAATACAAATCGGTTATTTTATGGCATCTTATTGACGGACAGAAGCGTTTCAGCGAACTGAAACGACTGCTTCCGAAAGCAACTGAAAAAATGCTTGCTCAACAGCTGAGAGATCTTGAAGGTGACGGTCTTGTAATAAGAACGGTATATCCTGTTGTGCCGCCAAAGGTGGAGTACAGTCTGTCCGAGCTTGGCAGGACGATCATACCCGTTCTTGACGCAATGTGCAGCTGGGGAGAGGGGTATCTGAATTCATTATCTGAATAAAAAGTTCCCCATTCAAAGCTGTTTGCTTGAATGGGGAGAAAAATCATTAATTATTTTCACTTTTTTTCTTCTGCCTGTACGCCCAGAATTTGTTAATGAGGAAATTCAAAGGGACGTTTACGCAGATATTAAGCAGGGGAGCGATGTCCGTTGCCAGCTCACGGTTGCTGAGCTTAATTCCGAAGCCGTTCACAAGCTCCGTGAGAGGCGGGGTGAACCGCTCGATTTTCAGTATGTCTATCCAAAGAATAAGAAAAACATTGTTCAGGAAAAGTCCCGTAAATGCATATGCGGCATAGGTTTTCAGAAGCACCTGCCACCATACACGTTTTTCAAGTTCCTCGTCCTCCTTGAAAACCAGCTTTGTCTGCCAAAGGTATGCATGGAGAACGCTTATTATAAAGCCCATGATATTTGCGCCGATGTAATGCATTCCCAGCCCGACGCATATCATGAATACCGCCTGATTAACAAGGGTGTTGAGCACGCCCACAAGCCCGAAGCTCACTATCTGCTTTAACAGCTTATTTTTCATTATAATTCTACCTCGGATAACAGAAATCTATCCTATTATACCACAGCACTGCTGAAATTTCAAGAGCCTGTCAGGGTTTTCTTTCCATGGGAATGTATGTTATCCCGTCCTCAATGCGCTCCATATCCGTGGGAACAAAGCCAAGCCTTTTGTAAAAGCCCTCTGCGGGGGGAGCGGCATGAACGGTGAATTTAACATCGGGATAATCCTCGGTGATACGGGAGAAAAGCTCCCTGCCCACGCCCGTTCCCCGATATCCGCCGTCCACAAAGGCAAGGCTTATATGAGAGCCGTCCCTTATCATCATCATTCCGATAACGGTGCAGCCTTCCGAGCAGACATATAATTTATGATCTCCCGAAAGCAGATGCTCTCTAAGCTCCCTGCCGTTTACAAATGCCATGAAATTCTCTGCGCCGCTTTTTGAATATATGGGCGCAAGGGTCTCATTGAATACCCTTGCCGCAAGCGCCAGAGCCTCGTCAATGCGGCAGTCACTCTTAGATAAAAGCTCTGTTACTCTCATGCTCTGTCAGCAAGCGCTTCGTAGATCCTGTGACCGCTTACGCTCTTGTATGCGGGACGGATTATCTTGCCTGCGTTGGCAAGCTCCTCTATTCTGTGAGCCGACCAGCCCGAAATTCTTGCAATTGCGAAAAGGGGAGTGTAAAGCTCGGTGGGAATACCAAGCATACTGTAAACAAAGCCGCTGTAAAAGTCGATATTTGCGGAAACGCCCTTGTAGATATGCCTCTCCTTTGAGATGACCTGAGGCGCAAGCCTTTCCACAAGGTGATAAAGCTCAAGCTCCTTTTCCATGCCCTTTTCTGTTGCCAGCTTATCCACAAAGCTGCGGAATATATTTGCTCTGGGGTCGGAAATGGAATATACCGCATGACCCATTCCGTAAATAAGTCCCGATTTGTCGAAGGCTTCCTTGTGGAGAAGCTTTGTGAGATAATCGGAGATGGCAGCTTCATCCGACCAGTCGGATACATTTGCCTTAAGATCCTCGAACATCTCCGTTACCTTCACATTTGCGCCGCCGTGCTTGGGTCCCTTCAAGGAGCCTAAAGCTGCGGCAATAGCTGCATAGGTATCGGTTCCCGAGGAGGTGACAACGTGGGTGGTGAAGGATGAATTATTACCACCGCCATGCTCAGCGTGAAGCACCAGAGCGATATCCAGCACCTTTGCCTCAAGCTCGGTGAACTTGCTGTCGGGACGGAGCAGATGAAGGATATTCTGGGCTGTGGAATATTCGGGAACGGGCTGATGGATAATAAAGCTCTCCCCGTCAAGATAATAATTCTTGCACTGATAGCCGTAAACTGCGATAAGGGGCATGAGTGCAATAAGCTCCAGAGACTGCCTCAATACATTGGGGATGGATGTGTCATTGGGATAATCGTCGTATGAAAACAGGGTGAGAACGCCCCTTGAAATGCTGTTCATGATATCGCTGCTGGGGGACTTCATCATAATGTCTCTGACGAAGGTGGTGGGGAGCTTTCTGTAATCCGCAAGGAGATTTGAAAATTCCTCAAGCTCCGTTTTGGTGGGGAGCTTTCCGAAAAGGAGGAGGAAGGTGGTTTCCTCGAAGCCGAAGCGTTTGTCCTGTCCGAAGCCCGTAACGATGTCGTTGATGTTGTAGCCACGATAATAAAGCCTGCCGTCGCAGGGGATCATTTCATTGTCCTCCACTGTGTAGGAGAGGATCTCGGATATTTCTGTAAGACCTGCAAGGACTCCCTTGCCGTTAATATCTCTGAGACCCCTTTTCACCTCGTATTTGCCATACAGCTCGGGGTCGATCTTTCCATTGCTTACGCACATTTCCGCAAGCTTTTCGATCTGAGGTGTTACCTGGGAGAAACTGTAGTGTGACGCCATTTGCCTCATCCTTTCTTAATAATTATTTCATAACTTTGTGCTATAAACATCTCTATTATAACATATTTTTGAAAATTGCGCAACAGCTAATCCAAGCTTTTTGCAAATTTTCATCTTTTTGTCACATAAACGGGACTTTATTGCAATAAAGTTTTTATTTTACCATTGTCATACACAAATATCAAAAAAGAATTGCATAATTTTTGCAGATTGTCTTTATTTTTACCATGGAATGTGTTATAATATAAATTGATTAAATTTTTTTGTCGGGGTGAAGCGTGTGGCGGAAGCAGCGGTAAATGTAGCATCTATGAACAGCATAATTTCATTATTCGGAAAATTTGACGAGAATGTTAATATTATCCAGCGGCAGTACGGCGTTGTTATCCTCAGCAGGGGAAATGATATCCGTATCAGCGGCGATGAGGAGAATGTGAACAAGGCTCGGGCTGCAGTGGAGGCGCTTGCGGCTATGGCTGACAAGGGCGAGGTCATTAACGACCAGAGCCTTCGGTATATTTTTTCCATGGTGGAGGAAAATTCCGTTAATGAGGCAGTGAAGCTCACCGACGGCGGCATCTGCGTGACTTCCTCGGGCAAGGTGGTCAAGGCGAAAACCCTCGGGCAGAAAAAATACGTTGACGCTATTGCAAATAACACCATTGTTATGGGCATCGGTCCTGCGGGAACGGGAAAGACCTATCTTGCGGTGGCAATGGCGGTGAAGGCATTCAAGAATCATGAGGTCACAAGGATTATCCTGACCCGTCCCGCTGTGGAGGCGGGGGAGAAGCTGGGATTTCTCCCGGGCGACCTGCAAAACAAGGTTGACCCCTATCTGCGCCCCCTGTATGACGCTCTTTTTGACATGATGGGAGCGGAGACCTTCGCAAAATACATGGAAAAGGGCAGCATTGAGGTGGCTCCTCTTGCATATATGAGAGGACGTACTCTGGACGACGCATTTATCATTCTCGACGAGGCGCAGAACACTACGAGAGAGCAGATAAAAATGTTCCTTACACGACTTGGATTTAACAGCAAGATGGTCATTACGGGAGACGTTACGCAGATAGATCTTCCCGACGCAAGAAAATCGGGGCTTGTGGACGCAATGAACGTGCTGAAAAATATTGACGATATCGCCATTACAAGATTCTCCGAAAAGGACGTTGTACGTCACAAGCTGGTTCAGGACATTATCAAGGCATACGAAAAGGCATATGAGGATAGAAAGAAATAAAAGATCAGGAAAAAGGGAGAGATTTTAAATGCCAAAGCTCAAGGTTTATATCAAGAACAATCAGAAAATCGTGAAGATCCCTGTGGGACTCAGGCTTCTTGTCAGAAAATGCTGCGCTGCTGTTTTAGCATATGAGCATTTCGGAAATGACGCAGAGGTCAGCGTTTCCTTTGTGGACAATGTGGAGATAAGGCAGCTGAACAGGCAGTTTCGTGACAAGGACAAGTCCACCGATGTATTAAGCTTCCCCTTAGGCGAGGATGGGGTTTACGACATAAATCAGGAAACGGGTGCGCTGCTTCTGGGCGATGTTGTTATTTCCATGGAGACTGCGGTGAAGCAGGCTAAGACATATGGTCATTCTCTTGAAAGAGAGGTGGGCTTCCTCACCGTTCATTCCATGCTTCACCTTTTAGGCTATGACCATGAGACCTCCGCTCTGGACGCTGCAAATATGCGTGAGAAGGAGGAGGCTATCCTCGGGGAGCTGGGCATTTCGAGAGACGAGAGCTTCACACCCGATGAGACATGAGCTTAAAAAATTCTTCAAGGCGTTTACATACGCTTTTTCGGGGATGATCCACGGGATAAAACGGGAGCGGAATATACGCTTTCACCTTTGCGCAGGGGCGACTGTAATTGCTCTTATGCGATTTTACGAGCTTTCTGAGCCCGAAAAATGCGTGATCTATTTATGCATAGGCGGAGTTATTGTCGCCGAGCTTCTGAACACTGCGGTTGAAAATGCCGTTGATCTGTGGGGAAAGGAAATATCCCCCCACGCAAAGGCGGCAAAGGACTGCGCTGCGGGAGCGGTGCTTGTGATGTCAATGTGCGCTGCTGTCTGCGGGATAAAGCTCCTTTGGGATACAAGCACTTTTTCGGAAATATGGGAATATTTCGCCTGCCGTCCTTTTGCAACTCTGGGAGCGGCGGTGTGGGCTGTGGCAGCTTTTTTATTTGTATTCGGAGCAAAAACATCAAAGAAATAACGGAGATATATTTTTATGGAAACAAAATCGGTATTTGTAACTATTGCGGGACGTGCAAATGCAGGCAAATCCTCCCTGCTCAACAGACTTGTGGGGGAGAAAATTGCCATGGTGACGGAAAAGCCCCAGACTACCCGCACTAAGATAACGGGCGTTCTCACCGAGGGGGAGATACAGTACGTTTTTATCGACACTCCCGGTATCCAGAAGGCGAAGAACAAGCTGGGCGAGCATATGAACAGAGCCGTTCAGGAGTCGGTAACGGGCATTGATGCTATTATTTATGTGGCTGATGTTACGAGGAAGATAAACGATATTGACAGAAATGCAATTGAGGGCTTCAAGGGCGGGAAAATTCCCGTTATACTGCTGATCAACAAGATAGACCTCCTTGAGGACAAGGGTCTTGCGGCGGAGCGGATCGCCGAATTTTCTCAGATGATGGAATTTCACAGCGTTATTCCCGCAAGCGTTTCCGAGGATGACGGCATTGACATTCTCAAGGAGGAGGTAAAGGCTCTTGCTGGTCCAGCGCCTCATTATTTCCCCGAGGATTCCGTTACCGATCAGCCCGAAAAGGTCATTATGGCAGAGATCATCAGGGAAAAGGTCATGATCCTTATGCATGACGAGATCCCTCACGGAATTGCCGTTACTATCGAGCAGCTGGACGAGAGCGTTACACGAAGCGGTGAGGATATTCTGAATATTTCCGCTACCATCTTCTGCGAGAGGGATTCTCACAAGGGAATGGTCATCGGTAAGGGCGGTGCTATGCTCCGAAAGGTAGGTCAGCTTGCCCGTGAGGAGCTTGAGGAATTTTTCCGCATAAGGGTAAATCTCCAGCTCTGGGTAAAGGTCAAGGAGGACTGGCGGAACAGAGAGGGTCTTATCCGCAATTTCGGATTATCAAATAATACCAAGTAATATAGAAATCCTGTCGGGAAATAATTATAGCAGAACATCTTTTACGGAGGCTTTTGCTATGACTGAACATTTTTCCGATACTAAATGGAACACCTTTGAAAACAGCGGTCGGGTCGCAGATTATCTCAGCTACAAGGGGATCGGCGGAAGCGGTCTGCCCGTTATCAGGGAAGTGAAGGACGATGCTCATAACAACGGAGGGCGTTGTGATATCCGTGAGGGACGCAGGGGATAACGACCGTTTCATTACTGTTCTGTCCCCCGAAATGGGGCTTGTGGATATTTCTGTCAAGGGGGCGAAAAAGCTGGGCTCGGGCAGCAATTCCTCCACTCAGCTTTTCGCCTGCGCTAAATACTGCATGAGGGAGCGCAGCGGCAGATATTATCTCAACAGCTGCGAGCCTGTGAAAAGCTTTTACGGGCTTCGTCTCGATATGCAGCGGCTGAGCCTTGCCTCCTACATGGCGGAGATAATCAGGTTTACCGTGACCTCGGGGCAGTCCGCTAAGGACGTTTACAGGCTGTTTATGAACAGTCTCTATCTGCTTTCGGAAAAAAGCGCAGACTGCTCATTTGTGAAATTCGTTTTTGAAATGCGCATGGCTGCCGACCTTGGAATGATGCCGAATCTCCTTGGCTGCGATGAATGTTACCGCTCGGACGTTACGCTGTGCTTTCTTATCAGGCAGGGGATTTTTCTCTGCGACGATCATATGCAGCTCAGAGTGGTCTATCACGATAAATATAACGTTGATGTGACTGCGGGAATGTTTGAGGCGATACGATTTGTCTGCCTTTCGGATATGAACAGGATTTTCAGCTTCCGTGTTTCGGAGGAGGCTTTGGAAAAGCTTTGCTATATAAGCGAGCTTTATGCCGAGGTGCATTTCGACAGGCATTTTAAAACGCTGGATTTTTATTACAGCGTTTGTGCGCCCGAAAATAATACTTTTGAAAATGATAAACAATCGACTGATGAGGATATATGACTTATGAACAAGCATTACGAAACCTTAGAATTACATAAAATTTTAGATATGCTCTCGGAGCAGGCAGGCAATGACGAGACACGCAGAATGATCGCTGCTCTTGAGCCCGAGACTGACATTGACAAGGTCAGGGAAAGCCTTAAAAAGACCGATGACGCTTTCACACTTTCGGTGAAATTCGGCACGCCTCCCTTCTACAATTTCAAGGACGTGAGAGGTTCGCTCACAAGGGCGGAGTCGGGGGCGAGCCTGTCTCTCAGAGAGCTGCTCGACATCGGCTCAATGCTCAAACAGATAAGGGGACTTTCTGATTATCATGCCTCCTGCGGGGATACAGAAACGGTTCTTGATCCCTTGTTTGCGGAGCTTTCTCCCAACAAATGGCTTGAGGACAAGATCGGAAATGCCATTCTCACCGAGGATGAGATCGCCGATACTGCCAGCGCTGAGCTTGCAAATATCAGGCGGAAGATCGCTCAGGCAGGGGTGCGAATCAGGGATAGCCTTGACAAGATGGTGCGCTCCGCCGATATTCAGAAATCTCTGATGGATAACATTATCACCGTCCGTGACGGAAGATACGTTCTTCCTGTTAAGGCGGAGCATAAGGGAAATATCAGGGGAATCGTCCATGCCTCCTCCGCAACGGGTTCAACTCTGTTTATCGAGCCTGAGGCGGTGGTCGAGGCTAACAATGACATCAGGGTGCTTCAGGGAAGAGAGCAGGAGGAAATTGAGCGTATCATTGCCGAGCTTTCCTCTGACTGTGCTTCCTGCGCCGAGGCTATGAAAAGGGATTATCTCACCTGTGCTGAGCTGAATCTCTATTTTGCAAAATCTAATCTGGGTGCTAAAATGAAAGGTACCGTTCCCGAGATATCCGATGATGGTATTCTGGAGCTTAAAAAAGCCCGTCACCCGCTTATTGAGGCGGACAGGGTGGTTCCTGTGGATATTTCCATCGGAAAGGATTACGGCACGCTTATCGTTACGGGTCCCAACACGGGCGGTAAGACCGTTCTGCTGAAAACTGCGGGGCTTCTTACTGCTATGGCGATGTGCGGCATGATGGTGCCTGCGGGTGACGGCACGAAAATATCAGTTTTCAGGCACATTCTTGTGGATATCGGTGATATGCAGAGCATTGAACAGAGCCTTTCCACATTCTCCTCCCACATGAGCAATGTGGTGAAAATTCTTAAAACTGCGGATGAAAGCTCGCTCATTCTTATTGATGAGCTGGGTTCGGGCACTGACCCTGTTGAGGGTGCGGCTCTGGCAGTTTCCATTATCGAGGCTCTGATGAAAAAGGGCAGCAGGATTTTTGTTACCACTCATTATCAGGAATTGAAGCTCTTTGCTATTGAGCGTGAAGATGTTGAAAACGCTTCCTGCGAATTTGATATCAAGACACTGCAGCCTACCTATCGGCTGATAATCGGTTCTCCCGGAAAATCAAACGCATTTTCCATTTCCTCAAAGCTAGGACTTCCCTCGGACATTATCGGTGCGGCAAAGGCGCTTGTTTCCGATGAAAACCGTCGGTTTGAAGAGGTGGTGGCTCAGCTGGAAGCCTCCCGCAGAGCACTTGACAGGCAGAACACCGAGCTTGCCCGTCTCAGAAAGGAAGCGGAGGAGAAGGAAGCCGCTCTCGAAAAGGCAAAAGAGGAATTTGAAGCCCGCAAGGACGATGAATTTGAGAAAGCACGCACTCAGGCAATGCGCATTGTTGAGAACTGCCGTATGCAGTCGGAAAAGCTGCTTGACGAGCTTTCGGATATCCGCAAGGAACGGAACAGGGAGGAATTTGACAAGCGTTCGGCTGCTGCAAAGTCCATGAGCCGTTCTTCCCTTGACAAGATGTATGATGAGGCAAATCCCGTCCGAAAGCGTGAGCTTAAAGAGTACAAGCCGCCTCGTCCCTACAAGCGGGGGGATAATGTTATCGTTGCGGATATCGGCAAAAAGGGTATTCTGGCAAGCGATCCCGACAGCAGCGGAAATGTTTTTGTTCAGGTGGGCATTATGAAAACCAAGACCCATGTGAGCCATCTGCGGCTTGCCGAGGAGGAAAAGGTGACGGTGGGCAATAAGAAAAAAGCCCCTGCACGAAGTGTTTCCAAGGTGGGCGTCAGCGGCAAGCTCGAAAGAAAAAGCTCTCTTGAGCTTGATATAAGAGGCTGCGCTGTGGACGAGGGTATTCACGAGGTTGACAGCTTTATCGACAACGCTGTTATGGTAAATGCGGGTATAATCACCATTATTCATGGAAAGGGTACGGGACTTTTACGTCAGGGTATTCAGCGGCATTTAAGGTCGCACCCTTCTGTAAAAAGCTTCCGAAGCGGCGTTTTCGGCGAGGGCGAGGACGGCGTTACCGTTGTGGAGCTGAAATAATCTAATAGAATAAAAATAGACGGACTGTTCTCCGATTGCGGAGAGCAGTCCGTCTGCGTTTTTTACATTATTCCTCTGTTTCAGTCAGCTGTATTCCGAGGATATCGAGGCTTTCTTTATCCACCTTTGCGGGGCAGTCGCTCATAAGCTCGGAGGCGTTCTGAACCTTGGGGAAGGCTGTTACATCTCTCAGGCTGTCTGCGCCGCACATTATCATTGCAAGGCGGTCAAGTCCGATTCCCATGCCGCCGTGGGGTGCTGCGCCGTATTTATATGCGTCCACCAGGAAGCCGAATTTTGCCTGAATTTCCTCGTCTGTGAGTCCCAAGGATTCAAACATCTTCTGCTGGAGCTCATAATCCGTGATTCTGATGGAGCCGCTTGAAAGCTCGGTGCCGTTCAGCACAAGGTCATATGCCTTGGCAAATACCTTTTCGGGGGCTGTGTCCAGATATTGCAGGCACTCGTCCATGGGCATGGTGAAGGGGTGGTGCATTGCGTCCCAATGATTGGTTTCCTCGTTCCATTCAAAGAAGGGGAACTCGGTTATCCACAGGAAATTGAACATTCCCTCGGGAATTATGTCAAGCTGCTTTGCGGTTTTTAGTCTCAGTGCGCCAAGTGACGAGAGAACGGTATTTTTCTTGTCTGCGATGATAAACACCACGTCGCCCTTTTCTGCGCCTGCCTTTGCAAGTATCGCATCAAGCTCGCCCTCGCCTAAGAATTTGCCGAAGGAGCAGTTAGGTGCGTCGTCTACCCAGCGGATATAGGCAAGTCCCTTGACGCCGATTCCCTTGACGTATTCGGTGAGCTTGTCGATCTCCTTTCTGGTGAAGGTTCCTGCGGCGTTCTTTGCGGTTATGCAGCGGACGGTGCCGCCGTTTTCGATGGCGGTGGTGAATACTCCGAAGCCACAGCTTTTTACTGTATCAGTAAGGTCGGTTATCTCCATGCCGAAGCGGGTATCGGGTTTATCGGAGCCGTAACGCTCCATTGCTTCGGTATAGGTCATTCTGGGCAGGGGAGTGGGGATATCCTTATCCAGAACATCCTTGAAAAGCCTTCTCACAAAGCCTTCTGCCATCTGCATGATATCCTCCGTATCCACAAAGGACATCTCAAGGTCGATCTGGGTAAATTCGGGCTGTCTGTCCGCTCTGAGATCCTCGTCTCTGAAGCAGCGGGCAAGCTGGATATAGCGGTCATATCCTGCTATCATCAGAAGCTGCTTATATATCTGAGGGGACTGAGGCAGGGCGTAGAAGCTGCCCGGGTGGACTCTTGAGGGAACGAGATAGTCTCTTGCGCCCTCGGGTGTGGATTTTATCATCATGGGTGTTTCTATCTCGATAAAGCCGTTTTCATAGAAATAATCACGGGCGGTCTTGGCAATCTTGCTCCTCATTATGATATTCTGCTGCAAAGGACGTCTGCGGAGATCAAGATAGCGGTATTTCAGGCGAAGCTCCTCGTTTGTATTGGAATTGTCAACGATCTCGAAGGGAGGGGTCTGTGCTTTGGCGAGAATACGCAGGTCGGTTACATATATCTCGATATTTCCCGTTTTTATTTCGGAGTTCTTGCTCTCTCTTTCACGGACGGTTCCCTTTGCCATGAGAACAAATTCAGAGCGGCAGGAGGATGCTTTTTCAAATATCTCTCTGTCGGTGCTGTCATCAAATGCCAGCTGAACGATTCCTGTTCTGTCTCTCAGGTCAATGAATATGAGATTTCCCAGATCTCTTGCTTTCTGGACATAGCCGCCAACTGTTACTTCGCTGCCGATCCCTTCGACCTCGCCGCAGTAATGGGTGCGCTTGAGCCCTTTCATATTATCTGCCATTTTTATAACTTCCTTTCTGTGTTTTTAAAATTCCGAAGCCAGCATATCTGCTGTGTGGATATTGGCGAAATTATTTATAAAGCTGCTGTCGAGGGATATTTCCGTTTCCTCGCCGCTCTTCATATTCTTGAGCTTTGCCTTGCCCTCGGCAAGCTCGTTGTCACCGAGTATCATGGAGAAGGCTGAGCCTATCTTATTGGCATATTTCATCTGTGCCTTTACGCCTCTGCCCATAACGTCCCATTCGGCTCTGTAGCCCTCGTCTCTGAGAGATTTCACGAGAGAGGCTGCCTTTATTCCTGCTGCTTCGCCCATTGAACCAATGTAGATATCGCACTCACGGGGGGAAATGAACTCGCAGCCCTGCTTTTCCATGGTCATGATAAGTCTCTCAAGTCCCATGGCAAAGCCAAGTGCGGGAGTGGGATTTCCGCCCATTTCCTCGATAAGTCCGTCATATCTTCCGCCGCCGCAGACGGTTCCCTGTGCGCCGATGGAGGTGGTGATGAACTCGAACACGGTCTTTGTGTAATAATCAAGTCCTCTTACTATCTTCGGGTCGATGGAATATTTTATGCCCATTTCGTCAAGATATTTTTTCAGCGCTTCGAAATGCTCTTTACATTCATCGCAGAGATAATCAATCATCAGAGGAGCATTTTTGCCTATATCACGGCAAATTTCGCTCTTGCAGTCAAGTATTCTCATGGGATTTTTCTCAAGCCTTGACTGACAGGTGGGGCAGAGCTTGTCCTTATTCGGTTCGAAAAATTCACGGAGTTTTTCGTAATATTTCGAGCGGCAATGGGGGCAGCCGATGGAATTGATATGAAGCTCGATATCTTTAAGTCCCAATTTTTCAATGACGCTGTTTGCCATTGAGATCATTTCGGCGTCGGCGGCGGGGGAGGCGCTTCCTGCCATTTCCGCTCCGAACTGATGAAACTCCCAGAGCCTGCCTGCCTGGGGCTTTTCGTGGCGGAAGCAGGAGAGAATGTAGAACACCTTCTGGGGCAGAGCTTCATTTAATAGTCCGTTCTGCAGAACGGCTCTGATGGTGCCTGCGGTTCCCTCGGGGCGGAGGGTGAATTTACTTTCCCTGCCCATTACAGTGAACATTTCCTTCTGGACAACGTCGGTTGTTTCGCCCACCGAGCGGACGAAAAGCTCGGTATTTTCAAAGGTGGGGATCCTGATCTCCTTGAATCCATAGTTTTCCGCAACATCTGCGGCAACGGATTCCACCGTATGCCATTTGTGGACATCGGCGGGAACTACGTCCTCCATGCCCTTTATTCTTGTGGTTATAAGCTCCATACTACTGTCCTTTCTTAAAAAAATAAAAAAGCCGTCTCCGAATGTTAACATTCGGGACGACTGTTAGATCGTGGTGCCACCCGTATTTGCATGGATATCCATGCCTCAGGTCCCTTTAACGCAGGATAAACGTCGGGAATTTACATTCTTCCCGCAGCTCGTCGGATGTCCTTCACGGCAGAAAATTTAAGCGCTTTCACCAGACACGCTCTCTCTGAAAAATTTACTGCGGCTACTCTTCCGATTCACAGCCTTTGACAGCTTATTGATACAGTATTTATTATACAGCATTTTCCCGGACTTGTCAAGTACGAGAAAAGATTTTTTCTTATAGAGCTCAATCAACGGGATTGAGAAGCTGTCTCCAATCAAGGTCGCCTCTTTCAAGGGCGTGAATGAGGGCTTCGGCGGTTGCTATATTTGTGGCAACGGGAATGTTATGAACATCGCACAGCCTGAGAAGATTCATCTCGTTGGGTTCATGGGGCTTGGGCGAGAGGGGATCTCTGAAAAACAGAAGAAGGTCGATCTCATTGCAGGAGATCCGGGCGCTGATCTGCTGGTCGCCGCCCTGGGAGCCGCTGAGATATCTCTGTATATTCAGTCCTGTTGCCTGGGCTACCATTTTGCCTGTGGTTCCCGTGGCGCAGAGATTATGACGTGATAATATTCCGCAATATGCAATGCAGAACTGAACAAGCAGCTCTTTTTTGGAGTCGTGTGCGATAAGTGCAATATTCATTTCAAATCATTCCTTTCCCTATAAATTCCGTCAGACCTTACTGAAGAAGAACCTTGAAGCTGAGAGGGACATCCTCTCCCTTGATCCTCTTGGAAATAGCGTCAAACGCCTTGAATGCAAGAGATGATGATGGCAGGGGCTCGCCTCTTGATGTTGCGATGATAACTGCATCATCATCGGGGATTACGCCGATAAGCTGAACGCCTACGGTATCAATTATCTCATCCAGGTCCACAATAAGATCTGCCTTGAACAGGTCGGGATTTACCTTGTTTATGATAAGGCGCTGCTTTTTGTTTCCTCTCTTGTAGAACTCGTCGGACATGGTGCGGGCATCTCTTACGCAGACGGGGTCGGGAGTGGTGTTGATGAGGATAAGGTCGGACTGCTCAACAACGTCGAATACGCTGGCATTGGTTCCCGCCGAGGTATCCACGATAATGTACTCGTAATATTTTCTCATTTCCTGGCATATGTTCTTGATGGTTTCTGCGTCAACCCGTGCAAAGGGATCCTCGGGAGCGCAGACGATGCTGAGGTTTGTTGCGATCTTGACCTGTGTTGTTGCCTTGTAAATATCACATTCGCCGTTTAACACGCTTCCAAGATCGTATTTGATGTCATTTTTGACGCCAAGCATGATATCAAGGCATCTCAGACCAAAGTCAAGCTCAATGATAAGCGTTCTGTGACCCTGCTTTGCAAGCGCAAAGCCAAGCTCAGAGCATATTGATGATTTTCCGGTTCCGCCTTTACCGGAAGTGATCGCAATAATTTTTGACATAGAGGCTCCATTTCTCCGCAGCCGTGGAATAGAACGGTTGTTACGCCTTAGCTGTCCGTATCTGCGGCTTCGGACAGCTCTCCGTTAAAACAGCTTGTCTGCCCCGAGCTATGCCCTGCGCAGACAATGAGCGCAAACCTATTAATATTATTGTACCATAAATTTGGAAAAAGTCAAAGGCTTTTTGCCCAACTTGCACAATTTCGTGATGTTGTTATTATTCAAAATATATTCTTTGTATATTTTATACAAAATGTTGTATATATAAAAAATTAATAAAAAATTCACGCCGATATATTATGTCGATTAATCCCGATATGATGCTTGTGGGATGGTTGTATTTTTTGCTGAAATAATAATACTCCTCGGGTTGGGACATAAAAATACGGAATATGCTCTTGACAAATTGAGAGCGGTGTGGTATAGTAAGAATAAAGATTTTTCAACTTTTTAAGGAGGCTGTTTTTATGGAAAATATTGAGATTTGTCACTGCATGGGTGTTACATATGCTGACATTGAGAATGCTCTTCATTCTGCTGAGGTTTTCAGCGATGTTGAAAGGGAGTTTGAAGAGGTTCAGAAGATCACTCACTGCTCCACAGGCTGCGGCGGCTGTCACGATAAGATTCTGGACACCATTTCCGAGATCATGAGCAAGTAATTTTTCAGACTGTTCGCTCCGCTCTCTATGCGGGGCGAATTTTTTTATGGATTGATATACTATATAAAAATGGATTGATATACTATAATAAAAATAGAAAATCAAATTGCTTTGTTAAAAATGCTGCTATAGATAATTCTATTCGATGTATAGTTATTGCATAATATACAAACTTGAAAAAACCGTCGAAAACCGCTTGACAAAGTAAAAAAAATATGGTAAGATAATAAAGCTGTCGGTGATACCGAGAACTTGAAAAAGGAAACCGGAAAAACTGATAAGTGATATTCATAAACGGTTCAAAAAGAATATACAAAATGTTCTTTGAC
>JALFVE010000020.1 GCA_022787085.1 Oscillospiraceae bacterium
AGCGCATCAAGCTTAAGCTTGATGGTCTATCTCCTGTTGAATACAGAAAAGTTGCATAACAAAAGCGACCAAAATCGCTTCTGGTCGCTTTGTATAATTTTTCTTCTAAAACTTTGTCTAACTTTTTGGGGTCAGTTCAAAATCCACTGAACGGACGTATTTTTTTATATCCTGACCTCCGCACGGCTTCCGCCGCATCTGTCCTTTGAAATAACGATCTGCTTGTCGATCCGATCCTTCAGCTCCGCCACATGGGAGATGATCCCTACCAGCCTGCTGCCGCCTCCGATCTCGGAAAGAGCCTTGATCGCCTGACGAAGGGAATCCTCATCAAGAGAGCCGAAGCCCTCGTCAACGAACATTGAATCGAGCCTTATAGCAGGCGCCGAGGACTGGACCTCGTCGGAGAGCCCCAGAGCAAGAGCAAGGGAAGCCTTGAAGGATTCACCGCCCGAAAGCGACTTAACATCTCTCACCGTACCGTTGTAATGATCGAGAACATCCAGTTCAAGACCCTTCTGACCATTTCCCTCAGTCTTGTCATACTCACGTCTTTTCAGCTCGTATTGATTGTCCGACATAATAAGCAGCCTGCGGTTAGCCCTCTCAAGTATCCTGTCAAGGAAATACATCTGAACATAGGTCTCAAAGCTGATCTTCGCCTTGCCTGCAAGCCTGCCGTTTGCGGTATCCGAAACAGCCGCAGCCACAGAATATTTCTTTTCGGCAGCAGCAAGCTCAGCCGACTGAGCTCTTATCTGCTCGAGAGCAGTCTCATTTGAGCGAAGCCTGCCGCATATAAGGATATTTTCATCCGAAACTGCCTTTTTCCTGACCATCAGCTCATCCCGTTTTGCCTCAAGGGAGGAAAGCTCAATATCTTCGCAGCCTTCAAGCTGACTTTTCAGCTGCTCTATCTGCCCTCTCAGAGAGTCAATGTCAGCGGAAAGCTCCTTAAAGCTTTTTTCGGCAGCTTCATGATCATTTTTAAGCCTGTCTCTTTCCGCAGAAAGCCTTGAAATCTCAGCCATAGCCGCATCTCTGCCCGAAAACGAAACCTCTGCCGACAGCTTTTTTATCAGCTCTCTTTTCTCTGAAAGAATGGCATCATCCGAGGCAATTGCGCTTTTTAGTCCCGAAATAAGCTCCTTAACAGCCTCAATTTTCCTCTCCGTCTCGGGAATAGCCGCAGCCACAGCATTTTTCCGTTCAAGCCTTTCATTTTCCTGACGCAAAAGCTCGGAATTTGCCGTAATATCATCATTAATCTGCCGAAGCTCGCATTCAATATAATCAAAGAGAGAGGCTTCATCAAATTCTTTATTGATCTGCTCCCCTAACCAGATACGTCCATTTTCATATCTGCCCCTTGTTTCACCGCAGATCCGGCTCGCCTCGTTCATAGCAGCATTTTTCTTCTGAGCATCGTCCGCCGCCGCATCCACCTGCTCCTTAGATGGTGCAAGCTGTGATTTTCCCGCCGGAGACGGGTGATGTACCGAGCCGCAGACAGGACAAGGTTCGCCCTCGATAAGCTCCGCCGCCAGAATCCCCGCCTGTTCATCGTGAAAAGCCTTGTTCAAACGCATATATTCATTCTGCGCCAATGTGTATTCCTTCGAAGCCGCATTATATTTTTTCTCCTGTGAATCAAGCAGGATGCCAAGCCTGTGAAATTCCTCCGCAGCTCTTTTAAGGCGCTGAGTCTCAGCAAGCTTATTCCGAAGTCTTTCAATCAGATTTTTCAGATTAGCGGAATTTTCGCCTGCATTTTCAAGCCCTGAAAGCTCACGTTTAAGAAAATCGAGCCTTTCAGCGCCCGCTGTAAGCGAACCTTCCCTCCGACTTAGCTCCGCTCTGCTGTCAGATAATCTCTTTTCAATATCAGCGTAATCCCCCGAAATTTTCTCAAGCTCCGTAAATTTCTCAAGCTCAGCTCTCACTTTTTCCATGCGGGCTGTTAGCTCGTCAGCGGCAGAAAGAGCCTGTTTTTTTTCGGAAAGCACCCTTTCAGCCTCGGATAACTGAGGATCAAGCTCCCTGAGCCTGTCCTCCCTGACAGCAAGAGAATTACGAGCCTCCTTGATTTTCTTGCCCTTTCCGATATTTTCAAGTATCACACCAAGCTCATTATCAATATCCGCCAGAACCGCAGACTGCCCTTGAGCTGCGTCCCTGTCCTCGGAAATAATGCTGTTAATGGCAATTTCCATCTCATCAAATGGCAGCTCTCCCCTCTTTGCCATCTCAAGCCTCGGAAAATATACGCTCTTCTCATCGCATTTCACCGCCGAAATGAAGCTGCTCACCCCATTTTTCAGAGCTTCCATATCGTTTCTGAGAGCAGTCAGCCTGTTTTTCAGATCATCCTGGATCTGCTTGTATCTCTCGGTTTTGAATATCCTTCTGAAGATCTCCTGCCGCTCGGCAGTCCCCGCCAGAAGAAGCTTCAGGAAATCCCCCTGAGAGATCATTGCGATCTGCATGAACTGCTCCCTGTCAATGCCGATAATATCCCTCACAGCATTGTTGACCTCGCTGATTTTCCCGTCAAGGACTCTTCCGTCGGGGTATGTAAGAGCAGCGGCAGCCTTCTGAGGAGTAGTGCCCTCGCCGCTTTTCTTAGCCCTCTCATATTCGGGATTCCGCTTTATGACATAGATCTCGTCCCTGTATTCAAAGGTAAGCTCCGCAAAGGTGGGAATATCCCCCGAGGCATATTTTGACCGCAGCATTTTGGGATCTCTGTTGTTTCCGCTGGGTTCACCGTAAAGAGCGAAGGTTATGGCGTCAAAAACCGTAGTCTTGCCCGCACCCGTGTCGCCTGTTATAAGATAAAGCCCGTCCTTGCCAAGCACAGTGAAATCAATAACCACAGGACTGTCCTTGCCGCCCACATATGGACCGAAGGCAGACATTTTAAGCAATAAAGGTCTCATTTTTCTTCCCACGCCTCCTTAATGATATCTTCCGCAAATTCAGCCTGCTCCGGGCTCATGGGAATGTTGTTCTGCTCCTCAAAGAATTTCCCGAAAAGCGTCACAGGATCCAGCTCCCTGACCTCAGCCGCACCCGAAATAATATTCTGTCTGCGGGTTCGGGCATTGTCATATTCCATCTTCATCAGATTGCGGTAAACCATTCTGAGCTTTGTGACCGCATCGGGAATATCCTCTTCATCGGTAAGCGTAATGTGGATATAAGCGTCGGTGCAGCTCGTACCCTCGTAAAAGCTCCTGTTCATAAGCTCGCTGTAGCTGCCCTTCAGCTCAATCATGTCACGCAGAGGAATAAGCTCCTCCGTCCTGACCGTGAGCCTCCCCTTTTCCGAAAGCTCCGCCACGGTAACGGATTTTTTGTGTCCCGCTTCGGAGAATGAATATTTAAGCGGGGTACCGCAGTATCTGATCCTTTCCGAGCCGATATTCTGAGGAGAATGGATATGACCCAGAGCAACATAATCAAAATCCCCGAAAATATCTGCGCTGACGCTGTCCGTTCCGCCAACGGAAATATCCTCCGAATCAGACCTGAGAGCACCGGAAACAAACTGATGGGTAATAAGAATATTTCTCTCCGCAGTGTTGATGTTCAGATGTCTGACCGCCGTTTCCACAGCAGCGGAAAAGCCCTCCGTGTCATCATCGGGAAAAAACGCCCTCACTGCCGAGGGTCTCACAAACGGCAGCATATAAACATTCACCCTTCCGAAGCCGTCCTCCAGAACTATCGGACTGACATTACCGCAGTAAACGGGAGAAAAATGAATACCGCTGCCGTCCATGATCCTCGAGCCGAAGGAAACCCTTTCCGCCGAATCATGATTACCACTGATAATAAAGGTGTGGATTTTTCTTTCGGCGATCCTGCTGATAAAATCGTCGAACATCGCCACCGCCTCTGCGGGAGGAACGGACTTGTCGTAAATATCCCCCGCAATGATGATGCCATCGGGCTTTTCCCTGTCAATAATGCCGATGATCCTGTCAAGGATATATTTCTGATCCTCCATCATGGAAAACTCGTTTACCCTTATTCCAAGATGAAGATCGGACAAATGAATAAATTTCATAACAAATCCAGCCTTTCATATTACTCAAGCCCGAAGCCCGCCTCAAACAAACGATCCTCGGAGCCTATCTGTGAAATATCCTCATACCATGGGCATGGGAGCCTGCCGCTGAATTTCTCCTCGCCGCAGAGCATATCCGCCACGCCCTGCCCCTCCGAGCCCGGGAGATAGCACATCACAACGCCGTCCCATTCATCAATAAAATCGGAGATAATAACGTTTCTGCCTGCCACAATGCAGGCAATAACAGGCTTTCCGAGACTCCTTGCCTCCTCAATGGCACTGAGATTTCCGCCAAGGCCCATATCGCCGCAAAGCTCAAGGTCCTCGGTGTCGCCGTTCCATTCCGCATAAGCCTTTTCACCCACAACAAGAATAACAGCGTCCGCTTCTTCAGCCTTTTGAGGATCTGTAATAATGTTCAGCCCATATTGGTCAGCCCTATCCTTAAAGCCCTGTAAAATGGTGGTAACACCCGTTATCTGAGTTTTTGGGCTTCTGTTCCAGTCAACCGTCCAACCGCCGCACTGCGCCTGAGCATTATCCGCAGCAGGACCTGTAATATATACGGACATCCCCTCTTTTAAAGGGAGAATATCATTTTTATTTTTAATAAGAACAAGACTTTTCTGAACAAGCTCTTCGGCAAGCCTGCGGTACTCCTCGCTGCCCGTGCTGCTCTGAACTGTCTCAAGCCTTTCAAAGAACGGGTCATCAAAAACCCCCGCATTTTTCTTCACTCTGATAATTCTCAAAACAGCGTCATCAATGCGCTCCATGGGTATCTCACCGCTCTCGCCCGCCGAAATAATAATATCCATAGCCTCATTGAACCTGTCAACCTCCATCAGCATATCAATTCCCGAATTGACCGAAAGAATGACCTGATCTCTGTAATCGGAGGGAGAGGTGTTCTGAACGGAATTCCAGTCGCTGACAACAAAGCCCTCAAAGCCCATATCATTTTTTAGCTGCATAATATACCTGCCGTTCTCATGCATCTTGACCCCGTTCACCGCCGAATGAGAGATCATTATTGTCTGAGCGCCCGCATCTATCTGTGCCCTGTAAACCTCCAGAAGCTCATTGATCTCATTATCGGATAAAACAGCATTGCCCCTGTCAATTAGCCTGTCAACATCCGAACATTCTCCTGTGCCGTATTCCACATTTCCATCCCCGAAGAAATGCTTGGGACAGGCAATAACGCCCCCATCCACAAGTCCCCTTGTGAAAGCAGTGCTGAGGGATGTAATAACAGACAGATCGGAGCCATAGCTCTCATAAGTCCGACCCCATCTTGGGTCCTCGGACTGAGCCACGCAGGGAGCGAAATTCCAGAGCATATGGCAAAGCCGTGCCTCGTCCGCAGCAGCAAGCCCCATTTCATAGGTAAGCTCAGGATCGTTAGCCGCCCCGATACCGATGTTATGCGGAAAAATAACCGCACCCGCGCAGTAATTCACCCCATGAACATCGTCCTGACCATAAATAAAGGGAATTCCCGCATCTGAGGCGCAGGCGCTCTCCTGAAAGCTTCCGATCACCTCCTGCCAGACCTCAAAGGAGGGCGAGCCGATATTTGAAAGGATACTGCCGTAGCAATATCTGCCCATATCCTCGGGAGAAATATTGTAAACCGCAGGCTGAACCATCTGAGCTGCCTTTTCCTCAAGGGTCAGCTCCGAAACGATCTCCTCCGGGGTCATTTCAGAAAAGCGCACATATCCCGGAACATCCGCTTCAAAAGCTTCGGGAACAGTTTCCGATAATGTATCGGATGATGTCTCAGAAATTATGACCGTATCAGACAGCGAAGCCTCCGTCTCCGCCGCTTCGGAAGCCTGTCCGCAGGCAGAAAATACGATCAATACAGCAAAAACAAAGGGCAAAAGCTTTTTCATTCCATCACAACCCCTAAACAAAATTATCACAATAAAATTATATCATATATAAATACCAAAGTCTACCGAAAAAAAATAAAAATTCTCTCCATCATTCTGTACAATTCTCCTAAACAATTTTACAATATTTTTCACCAAATTTACAAAAAGTTATAGACATAGAAGAAAATTAGCTGTATAATGAGAATAACAGCAGGCATTAACACTAAACAGTTAAATCGAGGGGTGCAAAATGAACGAGAAAGAGTTTATCGCCCAGATGAACCGAAATCAGCGGATAATGATCCGAATAGACAAGGTCTTTTTCATCACAGGCTTTCTATGCGTGATAATAAACGGTGTAATGTCCTTGTTTGAGATCATACTTATACCTGTGAATCTGATAGACGGAAATCCCTTCTCGCTTCTGGAAGGACTCCTTGCCCCCGTCTCGGTTGTCCTCAGCGTCCTGTCCTCCTGCAAGCGTGAAAAATGGACAATAGCAGCGCTGGGAGTATTTCTTCTGCGAGTGCTGCTGATCCTGATATCAACAGCAAGCTTCACATCGGGAGCGGCAATGTTCTTTCTGTTTGCACTGCCTCAGTTTCTGTGTATGCGTCAGTATGAAAAGCTGTCGGTGTTAAAATGGCAGTTCGGGTATCCGGGTTTCAATTCGGAAATATATATGCATAAGCCCCGCCGCAGTTCCGGACACGATTATTCCTCCCGGACAAGGCGTTCAAAAGCAAAGAAAGCATCACGGAGCGCAGGCATGGACGATATAGATCCCCCTCCCACAGGAGCGGAATACGAGGATATTTTCACAAACCGCAGAAAGCCGCTGTGATTTTCAAATAAATAATGCAGAGCGTATCTGCAAAATATAAAGGAGAGTGTTAATTATGGCAAACAGATTCATCCTCAACGAAACATCCTATCACGGTTCTGGCGCAATCAGTGCAATTGCCGATGAAGCAAAGGGCAGAGGCTTTAAAAAGGCTCTTGTATGCTCCGATCCCGATCTTATCAAGTTCGGCGTTACGAAAAAGGTAACAGACGTTCTGGATAACGCAGGTCTTGCTTATGAGATATTCTCGGAGATTAAGCCCAATCCGTCCATCGAGAACGTTCAGGCAGGCGTTGCGGCATTCAAGGCAGCAGAAGCGGATTATCTCATTGCCATAGGCGGCGGCTCCTCCATGGACACCGCAAAGGCAGTCGGAATTATCATCAATAATCCCGAATTTGCCGATGTCAGAAGCCTTGAAGGCGTTGCCGACACAAAGAATAAGTGTGTGCCTATTCTCGCCGTGCCCACCACCGCAGGAACTGCAGCAGAGGTAACTATCAACTACGTTATCACCGACGTTCAGAATAACAGAAAAATGGTATGCGTAGACCCCCACGATATCCCCGTTGTTGCCTTTGTCGATCCCGATATGATGTCCTCCATGCCCAAGGGACTTACCGCCGCAACAGGCATGGACGCTCTCACCCACGCCATCGAGGGCTACATAACTGCAGGTGCATGGGAGCTTTCGGATATGTTCCACCTGAAAGCAATCGAGATAATCGGAAGAAGCCTCAGAAACGCCGTTGCCAATACCCCCGAGGGAAGAACAGATATGGCTCTCGGACAGTATGTTGCAGGCATGGGCTTTTCAAATGTAGGACTTGGAATCGTCCACTCCATGGCACACCCTCTCGGCGCACTTTATGACACTCCTCACGGCATCGCAAACGCAATAATCCTCCCCACCGTAATGGAGTATAACGCACCCGCAACAGGGGAAAAATATCGTGAAATAGCCCGTGCAATGGGTGTCAAGGGCGTTGACGATATGACGCAGGAGGAATACCGCAAAGCAGCCATCGACGCAGTAAAGCAGCTTGCAAAGGACGTCGGAATCCCCGAAAATCTCAAGGATATCGTCAAAGCTGAGGATATTCCCTTCCTTTCACAGTCTGCATATGATGATGCCTGCCGTCCGGGAAATCCCAGAGAGACCTCCGTGGAGGAGATCGCGGAGCTTTACAGATCGCTTATCTGATTCAGCTATTTGAACATCAGAGCAAGGGCGCTCCAAGCCGAGCGCCCTTGTGTAATAATTGCTTGAATAATAATATTGTTGTGCTCTTTCCCCCGCAGAGGAAAAAGAAGCTATCCTCTGCGGAGCAAAAAACACAAAAAGGAATGATAACACAAATGCGAATGACCCTGAAACGAGTAAAATCCTCGCTTCCCGAATACCAAAAAGTCAAGGAGCTTTATCTTACAGCCTTCCCCCCCGAGGAACGCCCGCCCTTTTTCCTGATAATGTCAAAAACAAACAATGAGGACGTGGATTTCTGGGCAATATACGCCGACGGACGATGGGTTGGGCTTGCCTATGTAATTTCATCGGGTGATCTGTCCTATCTGTACTATCTTGCCGTATCCGAAAGCGAAAGAGGCAAGGGCTGCGGCTCCGCCATAATGCGGACTTTAAAGCGTATGTACGAGGGACAGCGGCTTTTCCTCGCACTGGAGCAGCTTGACGAATCGGCACCCAATAATAATGAGAGAATAAAGCGCAGACAGTTTTATATAAAAAGCGGCTTAATGCCAATAAACTGCATGATACAGGAGGGCAGAGTCATTTATGACGTAATGAGTACCTCCGAAGCTATCAGCCCACCCGAATGTCAGAAGCTGATGACCGATTATTTCGGCAGGCTCCTGACCGAGATTTTACACGTCAGAGCCTTTCCAAAACTGGAAAAAGAAAATGAAAGGAATGATAATGCTTGAAATTCGAGCTGAAAATAGATATAGACGAGCTTAACTATGCACAGGCGATACGAGCCCTGCTCCCCTACATCAAAAAGGAGGACCTGCCCATACCCGATATGGTGAAAAACGCCGCAGAAACTCCCGGGGTATTGGAAAATTTTCTGAAATTCATACCCAAGGAAAAGCAGGACGAAATGATACTCAAGGCATTTGAGAAAAACAAGGTGCGTATAATCGCCAAAGCCCATAAAATGGCAGATAAAGCAGGCATAGACCTTGCAATATCCGACATTTCCCTCACCGAGCAGACCGATGATGTTATCGTAATAAACTGAAAGGAAAATACAGCCATGAATGAAGTTATAAAATGTCTCACAGAGCGCAGAAGCGTTCGTTCATATGACGGCAGACCCGTACCCGATGATGTTCTTAATGAAATACTTGCCGCAGGAGAATATGCCCCCAGCGGAATGGACAGGCAGCCCACAATAATGGTGGCAGTGCGCAATAAAGACCTTATCTCCGACCTTTCCATGATGAATGCCGCCGTAATGGGAAGCAATACAGACCCATTTTACGGCGCTGCAACGGTTATAATCGTGTTTGCCGACAGCACTGTTCACACTTACATTGAGGACGGCTCTCTCGTAATGGGAAATCTTCTTAATGCCGCACATTCCATGGGCGTAGATTCCTGCTGGATCCATCGTGCAAGAGAGGTATTCGAAACAGAAGAGGGCAGGGCTCTAATGAAAAAATGGGGCATTGACGAGAAATACAAGGGCATCGGAAACTGCATTTTAGGCTATTCCGACAAGCCCTGTCCCGCCGCAAAGCCGAGAAAAGACGGCAGAGTTATTTATGTGAATAACAAATAATATAACCGCAAAAAATCCCCCGACAGCCTGCAAACCGACCGTCGGGGGATATGTTATCAGATTAACCGTTCAGAGCCTGCTCAAGGTCAGCAAGGATGTCCTTGATGCTCTCTGTACCGATTGAAAGCCTTACGGTGTTGGGCTTGATGCCCTGATCGAGAAGCTCTTCCTCGGTGAGCTGGGAGTGAGTGGTGCTCGCGGGATGGATAACAAGGGATTTAACGTCCGCAACATTGGCAAGAAGTGAGAATATCTGGAGCCTGTCAATAAACTCCTGCGCCTCCTTTGCGCCGCCCTTGACCTCAAAGGTGAAAATAGAGCCTGCACCGTTGGGGAAATATTTCTCATAAAGGGCATGATCGGGGTGATCGGGCAGAGAGGGGTGATTAACATTCTCAACCTTGGGATGATTTTTGAGGAACTCAACCACCTTGAGCGCATTCTCCACATGACGCTCAACACGAAGGGAGAGAGTCTCAAGACCCTGAAGAAGAATGAATGCGCTGATGGGCGAAAGTGTAGCGCCTGTATCTCTCAGAAGAATTGCCCTTATCTTAGTAACGAAAGCCGCCGCACCCACAGCCTTAGTAAAGGAAACGCCATGATAGCTGGGATTAGGCTCAACGAGAGAGGGGAACTTTCCGCTTGCCTCCCAATCAAATTTGCCGCTGTCAACAATAACGCCGCCCAGCGTGGTTCCATGACCGCCGATGAACTTTGTAGCGGAATGAACAACGATATCTGCGCCATGCTCAATGGGTCTGAGCAGATAAGGAGTTGCAAAGGTGCTGTCGATAACAAGAGGGATCTTGTTTTCGTGAGCAATTTCGGCAAGAGCGTCAATGTCCGCAATATCGCTGTTGGGATTTCCCAGAGTCTCAAGAAAAACTGCCTTGGTATTGGGCTTGATGGCGTTTCTAACCTCGTCAAGGTCGTGAATGTTCACGAAGGTGGTATTGATGCCGTACTGAGGGAGAGTGTGCGCCAGAAGATTATATGTACCGCCGTAAATTGTCTTTGAAGAAACGATATGATCTCCCGCAGCCGCAAGATTCTGGAAGGTGTATGCAATGGCAGCCGCACCCGAAGCAACCGCAAGAGCCGCAACGCCGCCTTCAAGAGCCGCAATTCTCTGTTCAAAAACATCCTGAGTGGAATTGGTAAGTCTGCCGTAGATGTTGCCCGGGTCTGCAAGACCGAAGCGTGCAGCCGCATGAGCTGAGTTCTTGAAAACGTAAGAAGTGGTCTGATAAATGGGAACCGCTCTCGAATCTGTAACGGGGTCGGGATTTTCCTGACCGATGTGAAGCTGCTTTGTTTCAAATCCCCAAGTAGAAGTATCTTTTATCTGTGCCATAATATTTTTCCTCTTTTCTTATAATTTAATGTAATTTGAAGCGTACCTATATCAGAAGAACATCAACAGCACATTCGTCCGTAGGGAGCTTTATTTATTTGGATCATTTTAATCTCCACCATTCCTATAAGTTTAGTAGTGTTTAACTGTGATTATATTATAACTCGTCTTCTTGATTTTGTCAATAGTTTTTCCTATAATTTTGATAGGATTTATTATATTTGTAGGATATCACAATTAATTATTAGATTATAATATCATCAATTGTTATATTGAACAAAAAATCAGGCTATGGGAAAAATCACTTCCCACAGCCTGCTATTTATTTTATTTCATCATCGAAAGAAAATACTCATAAACATACATATCATCGCAAAGCTCGGGGTGAAATGCAGTTACAAGCTGATTATTATACCTTGCCGCAACGATCTTTCCGCCCGTCTCGGCTAAGACCTCCGCAGACCCGATATCGCTGATATAGGGCGCACGGATAAAGCTCATGGGAATCTCTTTGCCGTCAAAATAATCTCTTGTAAAGAAGCTTCCCAGCTGCCTGCCGTAAGCATTACGCTTGACGGTCACAGGCATCGTGGCAAGGTGGGCGGGCTCTCCCCCGTCGATTTTCTCCGCAAGCAGAATCATTCCCGCACAGGTTCCGAAAACGGGGAGACCATTTTCAATATGCTGTTTGATGGGCTCAAAAAGTTCTAAATCTCTGAGCAGCTTGCCCTGAACGGTGCTCTCTCCCCCGGGGATTATCAGTCCGTCAAAGGAGCGTACAATGTCGGGGAGCTGCCTTATTTCAAAGCTTTCTATTCCCAGCTCCGACAGCTTTTTTTCATGCTCCGCAAAAGCGCCCTGCAAGGCAAGAACGGCTATTTTAAGTGACATTACTTACCACGCTCCGCCATAAGAAGAGCTATCTCCTGCTCGTTGATTCCGACCATAGACTCGCCCAGATCTTCCGAAAGCTCTGCAAGGAGCTTGGGGTCATTGTAATTTGTAACAGCCTTCACAATCGCAGCTGCTCTCTTTTCGGGATTGCCCGACTTGAAAATGCCCGAGCCTACGAAAACGCCCTCTGCGCCCAGCTGCATCATAAGAGCAGCGTCCGCTGGAGTTGCAACTCCGCCCGCAGCAAAATTTACAACGGGAAGCTTCTTGTTTACGGCAACAAATTCAATAAGATTATAAGGCACCTGCAGCTGCTTTGCAGCCTCGTAAAGCTCGTCCTTGGACATGGAGGAAATGCGTCTTATCTCGGACTGCATCATTCTCATGTGGCGCACCGCCTGAACAACATCGCCGGTACCGGGCTCACCCTTTGTCCTTATCATGGAAGCACCCTCGTTGATACGTCTCAGCGCCTCGCCAAGATCCTTTGCGCCGCAAACGAAAGGAACGTCAAACTCGGTTTTGTCAATGTGATATTTATCATCTGCGGGAGAAAGAACCTCCGACTCGTCAATATAATCTATCTCAATAGCCTGCAGGATCTGCGCCTCGGCAAAATGACCTATCCTGCACTTTGCCATAACGGGAATGGATACCGCAGCCTGAATACCCTTTATCATCTTGGGGTCGCTCATTCTTGATACGCCGCCTGCCGCTCTGATATCCGCAGGGATACGCTCCAGCGCCATAACAGCGCAGGCACCTGCCGCTTCTGCAATTTTTGCCTGCTCGGGTGTGGTAACGTCCATGATAACTCCGCCCTTGAGCATCTGGGCGAGATTTCTGTTAAGCTCAGCTCTGTTTTCACTCATAAATAAATCGTTCCTTTCGGCTTTAGTTTACATAATTATATGCTATGGGGAAAAAATTTTCAAGGTGATTACTTGAATGATTTCACGCATTAAAGTTATGCATATTCTATAAATTTGCAAAGGAAAATGCGTCGGATAATTATGCTAAACTAACAATAATAATCCGACGCATTTTTCTGTAAAAAAAGCCATTGGCAATAATTCACAAATATCAAAAATATCATCATGTAAAACTATACATAAAGTAAAAATCATCAATCACCTGCTGCCGAATTTATTGAGTGCAGCGGGAATATAAAGCGAGCCGCCGATAAGGAGCAGTCCCCCATCCTCCGCAAAGGAATAAGCCCGACGGTAAACATCTGAAATAGAAGCCGATTCACCGTCCCTGAAACATTCTGCCAGCTTCGGAGCGAAAACCGTTTTCGGGCAGAAGCCGTCAATGCAGAATGCCTTGTCAATGTAGGGAGAAATGTAGGATATGGAGGTTTTCCAGTCCTTGTCCGAGCTCATTCCGCATATCATGACCTTGGGGAACTGAGGCAGTGAGGCAACAAATTCGGTAAGCGCCCTCATTCCATCGGGATTGTGTGCGCCGTCGATGATTATCATGGGATTTTTCTTCCGCACTATCTGACATCTTGAAGGCATCACCGCTGTTGAAATGCCGTCAAAAACAGCATTATCCGTCAGCCGTTTAAATTTTTTTCTGATTATCCTTGCCGCCTCAATGGCAGTGACCGCATTGTAGATCTGATGATTTCCGGGCATAGCCGTAGCGTAATCCCTGAGCCTGTAGGTAAACATAGTCCCATCGGGACGGCTTCTCAGAATATTCAGCTTTGTGAGATCGGGACGGATCACCCCCGAGCCGTGGATAGCCGCATATTTGTCAATGACATCGTTTGCCTGCGTCGGATTCTGCGGATAAACCACCACAGGACACTCATCCTTGATTATCCCCGCCTTCTGAAAGGCGATCTTCTCAATGGTATCTCCTAAAATCGCCGTGTGATCGTAGGATATGGACATAATCACCGAGCAGATATTGTCCTTTATGATGTTGGTGCTGTCATTAAGCCCGCCAACGCCCGTTTCAAGCACAACGATATCGCAGTTCTGCTCTGCAAAATAAATAAATGCAATTGCATTTGTTATCTCAAACTGAGAATATCCCTGACCGTCTCCCTCGATGATCGGCTTGATAATGCCGATTATCCTTGAAAGCTCCTCATCGGGAATCTCCTCGCCGTTGATCTTAATGCGGTCGTTGTATCTGTAAATGAAGGGAGATGTAAATTCACCCGTTCTGTAGCCTGCAATAGTCAGGGAATTTGCAAGCATTCTCACAACCGAGCCCTTGCCATTGGTGCCTGCCACATGAACGAATTTCAGTCTGTTCTGGGGATCTCCCAGCTTCCTCATAAGCGAGGAAAATCTCGAAAGATCGTGAACGGGAGTGCCCGACTTGGTATATCCTCCGAGAAAATTCATTATTTCGCCGTTCAAAATTATTCCTCCAAAAGCCTGTTATCCTTGCGCCATAGCTTCTCTTATTTTTGCCGAAAGCCTGTTTGCATTTTCCGTCTGAGCGGGGCTTGCCGAAAGCATGGGACCGCCGATATCAAGGTATTTTCCTGCGCTTTCAAGGTCTCCGCAGAGATAGAAAAGCTCAGCCGTTTCCATAAAAACCGCACCCTTGTAAAATCTGTTCAGAGGCGTTCCCTGCTGTGAAGCACCCGTAGACGAATTGAAAAGATTTTCATACTCATTTTTGATAAGCCGCAGATCGAGAGCCCTTCTGTAATTTCCCCGAGCCTTTTCCACGTTTATCATTGCTCCGAAGGCGGTTATGCAGCAGGTGTAATTATTTTCGGCAGCCCTGTCAATAAAGCTTTCGCCGTCCGAATATGCTCTCAGCACGCTGTCATAGTCCTCAAGATAACTATATATCTCGATTATCTCGGAATAGAAAGACATTCCAAGGTCGGGATATTTATCAAAGCCGCTCCTGTCCACCGAATAAATGATCTGCAAAGCCTCATTCGTTTTTCCTCTGATGGTCTGAATATCTGCAAGAAGCAGAGTGAGCCTGACCCTTTCGGGATATTTTTTCGCCTGCCCGATATATCTGTAAAGCATATCAACCGAGCTTTCAGACATAAAATCCTGTTGAAGGACCTTGTAAGCCTTTTTGGAAAGCCTGCCGAATCCCGACATAATAAGCTTTTTAAAAGTGAACCGCATGAAAATAATGAGAAGAGCATACAGCGAAAATAATATGAAATAACGCAGCGTCCTGTCGGGAATAATTCTAAGAAAAAAATAATATAGTATGAAAATAATAATTCCTGCTATCCACCACAATGAGATCGTATTTTTCTGCTTTTTGTAAACCTTGTCAAGAGTTTCCTTGGTAAGATCAATCATCAATGTACACCCCATATCATATGCGGCTCCCCCCGAATAAGCCTCGGGAGAGAGCCGCCATGATGAAATAATAATCTGTTTATTTTTTGCGGAACCGAGCCGCATATGAAGAAATGCCCGCAAAACTTACCAACGAAGCGGCTCGATGACACACCGCTTACTTTGAGAATGCCGCAATGGACTGCTCGATCTTTTCCATCTTTTCGAGCGCCTTAGCAAGCTTAGCCTTTTCAGCCTCGACCTGCTTTTCGGGAGCCTTAGCCATAAAGCCGGGATTATTCAGCTTGCCCTGAGAAAAATCAATATCCTTCTGAACGGAAGTCTTTTCCTTGTTAAGGCGAGCAAGCTCCTTTTCCTTGTCCACAAGCTCGCTCATAGGAATGAAAATTCTTGCGGAATGTGTTACAACGGTAACGGAATCGGGAATATCAAATCTGTCTCCGATCTCAACGGAGGAAGCGGAAGCCAGTCTCTCAAAGAACATAACGCCTGCCGCAAAAACATCCTTGTCCGCAGTTTCGATAAAGAGCTGAGCCTTTACGGAGGGAACAACGTTCATTTCGGAGCGGATATTTCTGACAGCCTTAATTGCGTCGATTATCTTGCCGAAGTCCTCCTCTTCCTTTTTATAGACATATTTTTCGTCAAATACCGGGAAATCGGAAAGCATGATTGGCGTGTCGCTGTCGGAAACCGCAGACCATATTTCCTCGGTAATAAAGGGCATAAAGGGGTGGAGAAGCTTGAGCATTCCCTCCATTACCCAGACGAGAACGGTCTGAGCAGTCTTTGCAGTCTCGCCGCCTGCCTGGATACGGGGCTTTGTAAGCTCAATATACCAGTCGCAGTAAACGTCCCAGATGAAATCGTAAAGCTTCTGGCAGGCAACGCCAAGCTCAAAGGCTTCAAGATTCTGATTTACCTCTCCCGCAAGGGTATTGAACCTGCTGATTATCCACTTGTCCTCGGTGGCGAGATTCTCGGGGAGACCCGCAAGCTTAAAGTCCTCGGGAAGATTCATGAGAATAAATCTGGAAGC
This sequence comes from Oscillospiraceae bacterium, assembly GCA_022787085.1. Taxonomy (GTDB): domain Bacteria; phylum Bacillota; class Clostridia; order Oscillospirales; family Ruminococcaceae; genus Huintestinicola. Next base: position 16,199 of record JALFVE010000020.1, read on the forward strand.
GTTCCAGAGCTTGTTAGCGAAGTTTCTGGAAGCCTTTACCTTTTCATCGATATAACGCATATCGTTTCCGGGAGCGTTGCCTGTTGCAAGCATAAAGCGGAGAGCGTCTGCGCCGTACTGATCTATGACCTCAAGGGGGTCAATGCCGTTTCCGAGAGATTTTGACATCTTTCTGCCCTGAGAATCCCTCACAAGACCATGGATAAGAACGGTGTCAAAGGGAGCCTTGCCCATATTCTCAATACCCGAGAACATCATTCTGATTACCCAGAAGAAGATGATATCATAGCCTGTAACAAGGGTGTTTGTGGGATAGAAATATTCAAGATCCTCGGTATTTTCGGGCCAGCCGAGAGTTGAGAAGGGCCACAGAGCGGAGCTGAACCATGTGTCAAGGGTATCGGGATCCTGTCTCATTGGCTTGCCGCACTTGGGACAAACAGCGGAGCCTTCCTTTGTAACAACCATCTCGCCGCAGTCGTCGCAGTAGAATGCGGGTATCTGATGACCCCACCATATCTGACGGGAAATGCACCAGTCACGGATATTTTCCAGCCAATGGAAATAGGTCTTTTCAAAGCGCTCGGGGACGAATTTGGTCTCGCCGTTCTTTACAGCGTCAATGGCAGGCTGTGCAAGGGGCTTCATCTTAACGAACCACTGAGTGGAAACCTTAGGCTCAACGGTGGTTCCGCAGCGATAGCAGGTGCCCACATTATGAGCGTGATCTTCAACTCTTACAAGGAAGCCGCCCTTGTCAAGATCCTCAACGATCTTCTTTCTTGCCTCATATCTGTCCATGCCCGCATAATCGGGATAATCGTCGATGATCTTGGCATCATCTGTCATTACGTTGATAATGGGAAGATCGTGACGCTTTCCAACCTCGAAATCGTTGGGGTCATGAGCGGGAGTGATCTTAACAACGCCCGTTCCGAAATCCATCTCAACATAATCATCGGCAACAACGGGAATTTCTCTGCCGACAAGGGGAAGAATAAGAGTCTTGCCCACAATATCCTTATAACGGTCATCGGCGGGATTTACCGCAACCGCAGTATCACCGAGAAGAGTCTCGGGACGGGTGGTAGCAAGCTCAACATAGCCGCTGCCGTCCTTGAGGGGGTAGCGCAGATGCCAGAAATGACCTGCCTGATCTTCATAATTTACCTCTGCATCGGAAAGAGTTGTCTTACAGTGAGGACACCAGTTTACTATCCTCTCGCCTCTGTAAATAAGACCCTTTTCATAATACTTTACAAAAACCTCTTTTACAGCCTTTGAGCAGCCCTCATCCATAGTAAAGCGCTCTCTTGACCAGTCGCAGGAGGAGCCTAATTTCTTGAGCTGTTCAACTATCCTGCCGCCGTACTGCTCCTTCCATTTCCATGCACGCTCCATAAAGCCGTCACGTCCGAGATCCTCCTTGGTCACGCCTTCCTTGCGCATTGCTTCAACGATCTTAGCTTCCGTTGCAATGGCAGCATGGTCGGTTCCGGGAAGCCATAATGCGCTGTAGCCCGACATTCTTTTCCAGCGGATAAGTATATCCTGAAGAGTCTCATCAAGGGCATGACCCATGTGGAGCTGACCCGTAATGTTCGGAGGGGGAATTACAATAGTATAAGGCTTTTTCTTGGAATCCACCTCTGCACGGAAGCAGTTGTTATCCATCCAGAATTTGTAGATCTTGTCCTCAACCTCTTTTGGCTCGTAAACCTTTGACAGTTCTTTTTTCATAAAAGCTCTTTCCTTTCACATTTTATTTCGGCGCAGGGCAAATAAAAAAGCCCCGAAGCCGATAAAACGGCTTCAGGGCGGAAAAATCCGCGGTACCACCTGAATTCGCCCCAAAACGGGCGCACTCGATTATCCCTTAACGCAGGAGACAACGCCGACAGCTAATTGCAGTATGCTTTCGCCGCCGAAGCTCCGAGGCTACCTTCCGCACCGCCGCCGCAAAGACTCGCACCAACCGTCTTTTCTCTGAGCGCCCGCAAATGCGTACTCCTCCCCATCATCGCCTTTATTCAGGGATATTATATCACAGTGGAAAGCTTTTGTCAAGAGGTATGCGGAGGATTTTGGCACAGGTTTTTATTAACCTGCTATTGCAATTTAATATATTTTATGTTATAATAAAAGAAATCCAACCGACAGGGAGTGTATGAAAATGGCTGATGAGATCATTCTTAAAGCGGAAAATCTTGTAAAGGTATACGGCAGCGGCGAAACTGCGGTCAAGGCACTGAACAGCGTTAGCCTTGAAGTTAAAAAGGGAGAATTTGTCGCCGTTGTGGGACAAAGCGGAAGCGGAAAATCAACCCTGCTTCACATTCTGGGAGCAATGGACTCCCCCACCTCGGGAAGTCTCACTGTGGACGGCGAGGACGTTTTCGCCCTGAAAGGAGAGGCTCTTGCCGAATACCGACGCAGAAAGGTGGGCTTTGTTTTCCAGTTTTTCAATCTCCTGCCCGTTATGACGGCAAAGGAAAACATCATCGTCCCTCTTTCGCTTGACGGCAGGACTCCCGATGAAGACTATTTAAAAGAAATAGCCGAAACAATGGGCATATCCGACAGGCTGAACCATTATCCCCATCAGCTTTCGGGCGGACAGCAGCAGCGTGTTGCCATTGCGAGGGCAATGATAACAAAGCCATCGGTCATCCTTGCGGACGAGCCGACAGGAAATCTTGATTCCGCTTCGGGAAAGGAGATACTGTCTCTTCTCAAGTCAACAATTAAGAAATACGATCAGACTCTTATCCTCATCACCCATGACAGCTCCGTTGCGGCAGAAGCCGACAGGATCATCACCATTAAGGACGGAATGCTTGTGTAATTGTAAATTATATTGTTAATTTTAAATAATCCAAATCAAGTTATGTGCAAATTTCACAAAAACTTGTAACCGTTTTGTCATTTAATTTTTAAAAAACAATTGACAGCATGGAAAATTTATGTTATAATATAATCAATAATACTGCGTTTATTATGACGGTTTCTTTTTTCCGCAAAAAATTGCAGTCCCTATTTTTTTAAGAATGGAGTAATGAACATGAGCAGCCAGTCCAGCGTTTATACCGAAAAGAAGATAGCAGCATATGAGTCTTTGTTTAAAGAGTCCAACTTTGCAAAGCCCCAGGAAGTGTATCTTACAATAACGGTGGCTCACGTTTTCGGACAGGCATACATTCTTGAGCAGGAGGGCACAAAGGAAGGCGATCCTGTTTATTCAAGATTTGTCTGCCCCCTTGAGGAGATCACCAAGGTCTACGTTAATGACAAGATCAAGAAGCCGTGGCCTCTTTTCATCCAGTGCGATACCAATGTCAAGGGCGTTATCCACCGCAAGAGAATAGTAATCCCCTGCCTTAACGACCCCACTGCCATTGCCGACCAGATCAACGAGGTCAAAGCTCTTCATATGCAGAAATATGAAGCCGCCATTGAGCGTGAGAATCAGAGAAAGCGTGCAGAGCTTGAAACCGCCCGTATGCAGGAGCAGATCGCAAACGACGCAAAGAGCAAGCTTCCTCCTCTCCCCGCAGTGGAAAAGCTTCCCGAGCCTATCACCGAGGCACCCGTTTCCCCTGCCCCCGAGCCAAAGAAAAAGGCTGCTGCCGAGACTTCTAAGGGCATAAAATCCGCCAAGGCTCTCACAAATGAGCTTGAGGATTCTTTCAAGGCGCTTGAATCCATTGATTCCGCAAAATCAGATATCAAGCCTCTTCCCAAAAAGCCCATATTCGATTTTGATGAATTTGACAAGGTATTTTCCTCTGCGCCAAAGGCAGAGTCCAAGGCTGAGGAGGCTCCGAAGCCCGCTGCCGAAGCACCTGCACCCAAGCCAAAGGCAGAGGCTTCCACAAAGCCTAAGATCATTGATCTGAACAATATTGACGAAGCCATTGAAGCTATGCCCAAGCAGACAAAGAAAAAGGCAGAAAAGCCCGTCGAGCCTGTTGTTGAAGCTGCTCCAGAGCCTGTTGTCGAAGCAGCTCCTGAGCCTGTTGTCGAGGCTGCTCCCGAGCCCGTTATCGAAGCTGCTCCCGAGTCCGTTATCGAAGCTGCTCCCGAGCCCGTTATCGAAGCTGCACCCGAGCCTGCTCCCGCACCGACTCCCAAGCCTGTCAGGGTAAATCCCATCGGCAAGACTGCCGAGCTTTCCGAGTTCGAGTCCGCAGTTATCATTCTCAAAGAAAAGAAAGACAGCGGAGAGATCACCGAAGAGCAGTATGTTTCCGAAAAGAAGAGGCTTATTGCTACTCTTTATTGATAACAGTACATAATTTTAAGGTCGGTTTGATAAATATTCAAACCGACCTTATTTTATTTATCCGAAGACATTTCCTCCGCCATCAAAAAGAAGCTGTATATGGGAGCAATCACCGCAAAATCGGCAGCGATCTTCTCATAAAGCCTGTCCGAGAAAAGAAGCTCCCAGTCCTTGCTCAGCGCCGACAAACCGATAGTCTTTCTGTTGAGCCAGTCGCATTTTTCCTCGCTTTCATCCGGATATTTACTCCGCTTGTATTTATCTCCGTAAAGCTCAAAAACATCCTGATTCTTATAAGCCTCCAGCGCCGCCGCAAAATGAGGACTTCCGCTTAAAATCATACTGCGCATATTATTCATGGTTTCCGAAGAGGCAACATAAAATCCGCAGCCGTATTCAAAGCCATTTCCCGAGATGTCAAAGTAAAATGCAGGAAGCGCCTTATAAAGATCACGGCATCTTCCAAAGGTGCACCACATATTTTCTCTGAAAATGGATTTTCCCTTTGAATACCTTGCGTCCCTGTAAATCCGGGATATCTTCACTTGAGAGATATTCTCGTCAATTTTCTTCACAGCGGGGGTCAGGGCTTCGGTAAATTCCTTGAAAGGCGCAAGAACAAATTCATTATAATCATTCCGATGTTCATTGAACCAGCTTTTGCTGTCGTTAAGAGTGTTCTCGAATAAAAAGTCAAGAGTACGGGGTGAGAATGGCATGGATATTCCTCCAAAAGATTATTATAATATCATTTTATCACTTTTTTCGGAAAAATGCAAATACATTTTCAAGGAAGTATTTGACTTATTAAAATTTATGTGATAAAATAGGATATACGATTATTTTCGGAAGGATTGATAATAATGCAGTCAATTACCAAAAAGCTGACGGAGATAGTATCCGCAGCCTTTGAAAAATGCGGCTATGACCCTAAAATGGGTATTGTGACCGCCTCTGACAGACTCGACCTCTGCCAGTTTCAGTGCAACGGTGCATTTGCGGGAGCAAAAATATACCATAAGGCTCCATTTATAATAGCCGAGGACGTGGCAAACGTTCTGAGAGAGGAGAGCATTTTCAGCAAAGCTGAGGTCGTAAAGCCCGGATTTCTGAATCTCACTCTTACCGATGAATATATGCTGAGCATTGCCGCATCAATCGAAAGCGACAGCTTCTGCGGCGTTCCTCAGGCTGAAAAGCCCGAGACAATAATAATCGACTACGGCGGACCCAACGTGGCAAAGCCCCTTCATATCGGACATCTCCGCTCCGCAATTATCGGTGAAGCTCTTAAAAGGCTTGCCCGTGCCTGCGGAAATAAGGTTTACGGAGATGTTCATCTGGGCGACTGGGGTCTTCAGATAGGTCTTGTTATTACCGAGCTCAGCGAGCGTTTCCCCGAGGAAAGGTGTTTTGCGGAGGACTTCGATCCCGAAAAGGACAGCGTTCTCACCCTTGACGCAGAAATGCTCTGCGAGGTTTATCCAACCGCAAGCCAAAAGAGCAAGAATGACGATATATTCAAGGAAAAAGCTCACACCGCCACCTTTGAGCTTCAGAACGGCAGACCCGGATATATCGCACTCTGGAAGGAGATACTTCGTGTTTCCATTGACGATCTGAAGGATAATTACTCCAAACTGGACGTTGATTTTGATTATTGGTACGGCGAGAGCGACGCAGACAAATATATTCCCGAGCTTATGAAGATACTTGAGGACAAGAAGCTTTCCTATGAAAGCGACGGCGCACTTGTTGTTGACGTTGCCAAGGAGGATGACAAGGCACCCATGCCCCCTGTTATCGTCCGCAAGTCGGATAATTCAAGCATTTACGCAACCACCGACCTTGCCACCATCATTCAGCGAAATAAGGACTTCTCCCCTGACAAAATATGGTATGTGGTGGATAACCGTCAGGAGCTGCATTTCACACAGGTATTCCGCTGTGCAAGGCGTGCGGAGCTTGTTCCCGAAAGCACAGAGCTTGAATTTTTAGGCTTCGGCACCATGAACGGCAGCGACGGAAAGCCCTACAAGACCCGTTCAGGCGGAGTAATGCGTCTTTCCAACCTTATAAATACCGTTACCGCCGCTTCACTTCGGCGGCTTGAAGGCTCCGAGCTTGTTTCCGAGGAGGACAGGGAGGATTATGCCCGCAAGCTGGGAATGGCTGCAATCAAATTCGGCGACCTTATCAATCACCGCTCCAAGGACTATGTTTTCGACCTGGACAAATTCATGTCCTCGGAGGGCAAAACGGGAATTTACCTGCTTTATACCGTTTCCCGAATCAATTCCATAATGAAAAAGGCAGGAGACGTGAAGGCAGAGCTCTCGGGAATTTATTCCGACAGCGAGCGTGAGCTTATTCTAAAAATGATAATGACAGGCGATGTTTTCGAGCGTGCACTGAGCGAAAAGGCTCCCAACTACATCTGCGAGAACGCATATCAGCTTGCAGTGTCATTCTCGGGCTTTTACCATGAAAATCACATTATCAACGAGCCTGACGAGAAGAAAAGATCAAGCTGGCTTGCTCTCGCCCGTCTCACAAGAAAGATGATCATTAAGCATCTGAATATTCTTGGAATCGAAACTGTGGAAAATATGTGATCCTCAAAATAATGTAATACTAATCTTTAATCGTTCTGTAGACAAAGGCGGCAGATAGAACGCTGCCAATCTAGGAAAGCGACCGCAGGCGGGCTGTCGCCCGGCAAGGGAGCTTGACGACGAGTGGCTGCGTTATAGCTGTCGAATTTGTCTAT
>JALFVE010000029.1 GCA_022787085.1 Oscillospiraceae bacterium
CACAGAAAGGAAAATGCACTATGACCAAAAGAAAAATTTCGGCAATACTTGCGGCAGCAATGGCAGTAAGCTGTGTGGGAGCATTTCCCACTGAGGCTCGTTCACAGATCGACACAAGCGATCTCCCCACCCTTTTCTCAAGCAAAAATGACGAAAGCGCAATACTCAAATTCAAGAAATCCAAACCTAAGCTCACCGCAGAGAGCAGAGAGGACTATTACTATTCCTCTGTGGAGAGCCGCACCCTTAAATGGGAGCCTGTGGATAATGCCCTTCTCTACTACGTTTACGCAAAGCCCTCAAACAAGAAAAGCTTTGAAAAGATAGGCGCCACCTATGACACGGAGTTTTTCACCACCTATTCCATAACCACCTCCTACTGTATCAGAGCGGTCTCCTACGATGAGAATGACACAAAGATAATCAGCAGGACATCAAACAAGATAACTCTGAAATACCGTGCTAATCGTCCCACTCCATATTATGCCAATGATGCGGGAGAGGGGGTTGATTATGAATACGAGGAGGAAGTGTATGAGGAAGCCGGATATGACATTGCATACGAGCCTGCAGAGGCTCCTGCCGCAAGCACATCGGTGAAGGGAGGCTATTATCCGTCCTCCGAGTACAACACCGAGGAATATTCCCACTCCGAGGAAAGCAGCTTCAAAAACGTCTCAACAGACCCCGTTTCCACCTTTGCAGCTGATGTGGACACCGCCTCCTATGCAAATATCCGCAGGCTCATAAACGACGGCAGCCCCATTCCCGAGGACGCTGTGCGTATTGAAGAGATGATAAACTATTTCGATTATGATTACGATACGGACACGAAATATACCCGAAGGCTTGACACATTTTCCGTTTATTCCGAGATAGCCGACTGCCCCTGGAATGAGGACGCAAAGCTTTTACAGCTGGGTATCGAGGCTTATGCTCCCGAAACTATCCCCGATTCAAATCTTGTATTTCTTGTGGACGTAAGCGGCTCTATGGACAACAAGGATAAACTGCCGCTGGTAAAGGAGTCCATTGAGATGCTCACAAAAAATATGAGCGAAAATGATACCATTTCCATTGTCACCTATTCGGGCGAGGAAAGGGCAGTTCTTGCAGGCGCAAAGGGCAATTGCATAAACGCTGTGACCGACCTGGCAGACTGTATGGAAGCAAGCGGCTGCACCAACGGCGAAAGGGGCATAAATGCGGCTTATGAGATAGCCGAGAAATACTTTATCGAGGGCGGCAACAACCGCATTATCCTCTGCACCGACGGCGACCTTAACGTGGGCATTTCCGACGAGAGCGAGCTTAAAAAGCTTATCGAGAAAAAGCGTGAAAGCGGCGTATTCTTCACAGTTCTCGGCTACGGCAAGGGCAACATCAAGGACAACAAGATGGAAACCCTCGCAGACAACGGCAACGGCAGCTATCACTACATTGACTGCTCCGACGAAGCTGCAAAGGTTCTTATTGAGGAGTGCACCGAAAATATCATCACCGCCGCAAAGGACGTTAAAATTCAGGCTGAGTTCAATCCCGAAAAGGTAAAATCCTATCGTCTCATCGGTTATGACAACAGGCGGCTGGGCAACGAGGATTTTGACAATGATAAAAAGGACGGCGGAGAAGTGGGCGCAGGTCAGAGCGTGACGGTGCTTTACGAGATAATCCCTGCCGATGCGAACTCCAAGAGCAGCCTTAAATATCAGAAGTCCACAGGCTCAAAGGACTGGTGTACCGTAAAGATACGCTACAAGGAGCCTGACGGCAGCAAATCAAAGCTTGCCTCGGCGGTTGTTGACGACAGCTTTGTACACAAAGCTCCAAGCAGCAGAATGAAGCTTGCAGCTGCGGCGGCGATGTTCGGAATGTATCTGAAGGACAGCGAATACAAGGGCAGCTCACACCCCGACGACGCAAGAAAGCTTTTAAGCGGTCCGAAAAGCCACGACGCACAGAACCTTGATCTGCTGATAGAATACTATATACAGACAAATTTTGATCTTGAATGATAATATTAAGATAAAAACGGAGCCGCTGCGATATGCAGCGGCTCCGTTAAAAAAGTCAAGAAAGCAAAAAATAAAGCCCCGAGAAAATCGGAGCTTTTATTCTGGAGGCGCCACCCGGATTCGGACCGGGGGTCAGGGAGTTGCAGTCCCTTGCCTTACCACTTGGCTATAGCGCCTTTGATATTTTTCTCTGCAAGTAAGAGAAGCGCATATTTTTGCTGCTGCAAAAATAACAAAAAAGGCAGAGAAAAAATGGAGCGGATTACGAGGCTCGAACTCGCTACCTCCACCTTGGCAAGGTGGCGCTCTACCAGATGAGCTAAATCCGCAAATGGCGACCTGGATGGGACTCGAACCCACGACCTCCGCCGTGACAGGGCGGCGTTCTAACCAGCTGAACTACCAGGCCATGTGGTGGGAACAATAGGGCTCGAACCTATGACCCTCTGCTTGTAAGGCAGATGCTCTCCCAGCTGAGCTATGCTCCCACATTTTTCATCAGTCTCGTCAACCGACTTTTATATTATACACTACCTTATCTCATTTGTCAAGTGTTTTTTGAAATTTTTTTCAAAAAAATTCTGGGAGGCGGCAATATCAACGCAGGGAAGGCATATTCTGTATCATTATTATATGCAGCGATTTGCTGAAAGTTCCCCAAGAAAACCATATTTCGGTAAAAATTTTTAAAATCTATTGAAAAAAAGATTTTTTTATGCTACAATATACTTACTGCATAATTATCACATTGAAAGGTCGGTTACATATGAAAAATACAAAAAAAATTGCCGCTTCACTTATGGCAGCAGTCATGACCTGCTCCGTTTTAGGCGCAGCAGCAGGCGCTGTTGAATTTACGGTTGTGGGTGATACCACCAACACCTCCACAAGCACCTCTTCCCAGACTCAGACCGTTACCACCACCTCTGCCGTTCAGAATGCGATCCCCGAGTTTTTCGACGGCTGCGTGAAGTTCAGCTGGACTGCTGTTCAGGGTGCATCAAATTATGCGCTCAAGATCTGCAATACCGACGGAACCGTTGTAACCACCATTTATGCCACAAGCAAAGAAACAGCCGTTCTCGTCCCCGAAACCACCTTTGCAGTCGATTATAATTCCAAAAAGGAGTTTTATGCCTGCGTTATTGCTTTGAAACCGGGTGAGACTGACTTTACAGGCACTTCCTTCTATGCTCCATCTGCCAGCAAATTCACCGTTGAATCCGATATGAGCAAATATCCCGAATACGGCGCTGCTCAGAATATCACCCTTATGGTGAATAAGGGCAAGCTCCTTATCAGCTGGACTAATCCCAACGCATTCAGCACCAAAAAGGATATCTTCCTGGTCGAGATCGTTGACGGTCAGAATAAAAGCGTTTTCAGCAAGTCTGTTACCGATACAAACATCGAGGTATCGGGACTCAAGGACGGTCAGACCTACACCGTCAAGGTACTGAACAAAACCTTCTCCGCATTGTCCTCTAAGGATTACAAATTCGTATCCGATGTCAAGTCCCAGACTGCGGGAACAAATAAGGATACATCTGTGAAGGTTGAGAAGGGCACCAACTACACTCTCCCTGCTCCTCTCACCGTCAAAGCAACGGCAGGCGACCAAAAAATCACCCTCTCATGGAGCAGCGTTGATGAGGCAGACGGCTATCGGATTTTCAAATACAATGCAAAAACCAAAAAGTATGAGACTTTCAAGACCATTAAGGGTACAAAATACACCATTAAGAACCTGAAAAACGGCTCCGAATATAAATTCCGCATTGCAGCAGTCCGCTATGATTCGAAGACCAAGAAATATGTCCCCGGCACCGAATCAAAGACTGTCAAGGCAACTCCCAAGAAGCCCGCTAAGGCAGTAAAGACCTGATATCATGATATCATAAATATAAAGAGCATATGCTTCAAATCGGCATATGCTCTTTTTATTACATATTGATCCCCGCAGAATATCCCGTAGAGAAAGCAATCTGAAGGTTAAATCCGCCTGTATAAGCGTCAGCATCAATGACCTCTCCTGCGAAATAAAGCCCCTTCACAAGCTTAGATTCCATAGTTCTGGGATTTATCTCGCTGACGGCCACACCGCCTCCCGTTACGATTGCTTCGTCAATTGAGCGGAAATCCTTTATTGTTACCGTCAGATTTTTTAGCAGCCGCACAAGCTCCGTCCGCTCCTTTTTGGATATCTGATTCACCTTTTTGTCTGCAGGGATTCCCGAAAGCTTTACAATTACAGGAATCAGCTTTGCAGGAAGAAGCTTGCCCAGACTGTTAATAAAATCCCTGTTTGAATTTTCCGAGAAATCCCGCTGAAGCCTGTTATCAAGGGTCTTTTCGTCAAGAGCGGGCTTTAAGTCGATAATGAGCTTATACCGTCCCCGCTCCATTTTGCGGATATGCCCCGATGCGGATAATACCAGCGGTCCCGATACACCAAAATGGGTAAAAAGCATTTCTCCCATTTCCGAGAAAAGCTTTTTGCCGCTTTCTCCGTCAACAAGGGTGAGGGTGACATTTTTGAGGGAAAGCCCCATTGCCTCGCTGCACCACCCCTCCTCGCTAACCATGGGAACAAGTGACGGCCGCAGGGGTATGACCTTGTGCCCAAGCTCCTTAGCAAAGCGGTAGCCGTCTCCGTCCGAGCCTGTTTTGGGATATGAACGCCCTCCCGAGGCGATAAGCACCGATTGTGCGTGATATGCCGCTCCCTCCGCCGATACGCCCGTAACAGCGCCGTTTTCGGCAAGTATCCTTGTTACCTTTGCATTTTTGACGGTTATCCTATCTGAACGCTCCTTAATTGCCCGCTCAAAGGCATTAACAATATCCTCCGCCCTGTCGCTTACGGGAAATACCCTGTTTCCCCGCTCGGTTTTCAGCGGAACTCCGAGATTTTCAAAAAATGCCATGGTATCATTGCAGTCAAAAGCGGAATAGGAGGAATAGAGAAATCGGGAATTGCATGGGATATTTGCAAAAAAATCCTCCCTCATGCAGTTGTTTGTAACGTTGCAGCGACCCTTTCCCGTTATAAGCAGCTTTCTGCCCACCCGGGGATTTTTTTCAAAGAGGATAACGCTTTTGCCATAGTCTGCGGCTGTGACAGCCGCCATCAGCCCCGCAGCGCCGCCGCCAATAATAATGCAGTCTGCCATAAAATATTGCTGCCTTTCAGTTATTTATTTCGGTATTTTCGGTCAGAGGCGCCTTGCAGTAGCTGCACCTTTTTCCCTCGGAGCTGCCTGTTATCCTGTTTGATGCGCCGCAGCTTTTGCAGGTGACAAACCGATATCCGTTGATGAGCCTGAGCCCGCCCTTTTCTTCGGATAGTATCTTGACTCTGCCCTCTGCCCTGTCAATATAGATATTATTGAGATAATCCTTGTCGATAAGCTCCTCAAGCTCCCTGACTGTCTGTTCAAGGGGAATATTCATTGTCCTTGCAATCTCTGCAAGCTCGGAATTGGGCTTGTCCGCAAGGCACATGGCATACACCTCCGCACGGTTCCTGAGCTTTCCCCTTCTCTTTGCAGAAAGGATCATTGCTATGCCCAGACCGAGACAAACAATAATAAACGGAATATTGTCGTGATGTTCCTCTTTTGCAGCGGAAGCGGCAAGCCCAAGTAAGCAGAAGCCCGACCACAGCACTCCGGCTGTCAAAAGCACCTTTTCAAAAAACAGGCTCATTAACTTTTTCATCTGTCAGCCCTCCGGGATTATAAGCTGAAATCCTTGTCATCGGTCTTTTCGTAGACCTCATATTTCTCCCAAATCTCCTCAAGACGCTCGAAGCTTTTTGATACATATTCCTGCTTTCTCATTCCCACTGCGGAAATAAGAGCATTTATCAGGCTGAGAGGCGCCACAAGGGAATCCGCAAAGGAAACCATATCGCTGTGGGCAAGGAGCAGATGATCCGCATACTGTGCCAGAGGAGATGCCTTGCTGTCGGTTATGGCAATGACCTTTGCGCCGTTTTCGTGAGCGTATCTGAATGCCTTTACGGTGTGCTTTGAATAGCGTGGGAAGCTTACGCCTATCATAATATCTCCCTCGCCGATACCGAGTATCTGCTCGAACATTTCGCTTGTACTGGTGGTATGGATTATCTTAACGTTATCAAACATGATATTGAAATAGAAAACGATAAATCTCGCCAGCACCGATGCCGACCTTGCGCCGATAACATAAATGGTCTTAGCGTCCGCAAGAGCGTCAACGGTGGTGTAGAAGCTTTCCTTGTCAATTTCCTCAAGGGTCTTTCTGATCTGCTCAATATCGAAATTGAGAACACGGCTCAGCACATCCTCACCTGCCAGCTGGTCGTTCATCACATTCATTCGCTGAACGGTAGTGAGCTTGTTGCTGGTAAATTCCTTGAGTGCCTTCTGCATTTCGGGATAGCCCTCGAAGCCCAGCTCCGTAGCGAAGCGGACCACGGTAGATTCACTGACCCCAACGATAGTTCCAAGCTTTGAAGCGGTCATAAAGGCAGCCTTGTCGTAATGACTGAGGATGTATTCGGCGATCTTTTTGTGACCCTTAGATAATTTAGGAAGTCTTTCGGTAAGAATTGCAGGCAGATTATTCTGCATGGTAAGCCCTTCTTTCATTTCTTTTTTAATCATTCATCCCAAAGGGAATTTTGAAGCGACAGAATTTCTTTTTTCCGCATTTCGGTAGCGGCAGTATCGGTAACATAAACCTCCCCCGAGAGATATATCACATCTCCCTCTTTGCAGCCCGCCGCCATATCAGCGGGAACGGTAAATTCGACCTTCTCATCGGAAATTACCGCTATATCATCACGAAGTCTTTCAAGAATAAGCATATCATTCACCCTCCTTTGAGGCTTTTGAAACAAAAAGCCTTGTTCCGTCGGAATATACGGAAACCGTGGAGCATTGATCGGTTCGGTAAATGCTGCTTGTAAATTCCGAAAGGCAGTTTAATGTCTCTTTGTGTGGATGACCGTAGGAATTGCCCTCGCCGCAGGATATCACGCATAATCTCGGGGTCACTCTCTCAAGAAACATTTCCGAGGAAGAGGATGAGCTTCCGTGATGGGAGACCTTGTATGCCGTAACGTCAATATCAGCGCCGCTGTTAATAAGGTCCTTTTCACCCTCTTCGGACAGATCGCCCGCAAGCAGCCATGAAATGCGGTTATAATCCACCCGCACCGAAACGGAATAATTATTCAGATCGTCATATTCCGCTCCGTCGCAGGGGGTAAGAACGGTCATTTTTACGGGCAATCCGTTTATCTCGGCAATGTCATAGGAATTTCCCGCCTTTGCCGCCGTGAGCTTTCCTCCGCTGTTTTTCACAGCTTTAAGGAAATTTTCATAAACTCTCGTTGTGGGGACCATTTCGTCGGGGAGCTTCGGAACGATAATCTTCTCCGCTCCCACCGAGGAGATCACCTCCGCCAAGCCGCCGATATGGTCGGAATGAGGATGGGTGGCAATAATATAGTCGAGCTTCCCGATGCCCTTTTCTTTTATGAATGAAACCACCTTACCGCCGTATTCCTTTTCACCGGCGTCAATAAGAATACTTTTTCCGCCCGCAAGAATAAGGATACTGTCTCCCTGCCCCACGTCAATGACATGAACGGCAAAAGCCTTAGCTTCCTCGGGGATATCCGAGCCTGTGGGGGTGTCCGTGGTTTCTGCGGGGGCAATGCCTATTGCCTGCTGAACCCCCGTCAGGGACACAAGCCCCGTTTCGATAAGAGCGCCGAGGCATATACCCACACACATGAGCATTATCAGCAGGGCTGCGGGGAGCATTTTCAGAAGCTTTTTTACTGACCCCGTCTGTTTTTTCCTTTTTGCCATTTGTCACTCCTGCCTTTTGAATGGGCTGCATTTCTGCCCGAGGGCTTTCTTCCGCTGTTTTTCGCAGCTTTTTCTCTCAGATATGCGTTATACTGCTCGTCGGGACGGACAAGACAATCCTTTCCGTTGCCGATAAGGTCGGTGCGGTGGGCTTTGATAAGCGCTTCGATGCATTTTCTCTGATTCTGGGGACGGAAATACTGCAAAAGCGCTCTTTGCATACCCTTTTCCTCCGCAGTTCTGGGCACATACACCTTTTTCATGGTGTATGGGTCAAGCCCGGTGTAAAACATACAGGTGGATATAGTTCCCGGGGTGGGATAAAAATCCTGCACCTGTTCGGGACGCATTTTCAGGCTCTTAAGAAACAATGCCAGCTCAACCGCCTCTTTCAGAGTGCTGCCCGGGTGAGAGGACATGAGATACGGCACAAGATACTGCTCCTTGCCCATTTTTCCCGTTATTTTATAGAACTTGTCCTGAAATTTCTTGTATGCTTCAATATGGGGCTTGCCCATCATATCAAGCACAGCGGCGGAACAATGCTCGGGTGCGACCTTGAGCTGTCCGCTGACATGATGCTCGATAAGCTCCCGCATAAATTCCTCATTTTTATCCTCGATAAGATAATCATAGCGTATTCCGCTTCGTATGAATACCTTTTTAACGCCCTTAATTTTTCGGATATCCCGAAGAATATCCAGATATTCGGTGTGATCGACCTCAAGGTTTCTGCATGGCTCGGGAGCAAGGCATTTTTTTCCCTTGCAGAGCCCATGAGTCAGCTGATGAGTGCAGGAGGGCGCTCGGAAATTTGCTGTAGGTCCCCCCACATCATGGATATATCCCTTAAAATTGGGCAGAGTGGTCAGAAGCTCCGCTTCTCTCAGGATACTTTCCTTGCTTCTCACCGAAATGCGCCTGCCCTGATGGAGAGCGATGGAGCAGAAATTGCAGTTGCCGAAGCAGCCTCTGTTATGGGTGATGGAAAATTCCACCTCCTGTATTCCCGGTACTCCGCCCTCCTTTTCATAAACGGGATGATAGGTTCTCATATACGGCAGCTCATATACATGGTCAAGTTCGGGGGTGGTGAGTGAATAGGACGGAGGCAGCTGCACAAGCATTTTGCCCGACTGCCGCTGGATAACGGTTTTTCCGTATATCTCGTCCTGCATATCATACTGTATCTTGCAGGCTTTGGCATATTCCTCCTTGTTATCACGAACCTGTGCATAGGAGGGACATTCCGCTGCGCCGTAAGGTGTTTCCCTGGGGTCGCAGAGATAAGCCGTACCTCTGATATCACGCAGCTCGGATATTTTCTCGCCCTTTGCAAGCCTTGTGCAAATCTCGACTATCTGATGCTCGCTCATGCCGTACATGAGCAGATCAGCACCGCTTTCCTCTAAAATGGACGGGCGCACAGCGTCATCCCAGTAATCATAGTGAGCGAATCTTCTGAGGGACGCTTCAAGCCCGCCAATTGCAACAGGCATATCCTGCCCGAATATCCGCTTGACCGCCTTTGAATAAACGATAGTCGCCCTGTCGGGACGTTTTCCCGCTTTTCCTCCCGCAGTATAAGCGTCATCGGAGCGCTTTTTCTTTGCGCTTGTGTAATGGGCAACCATAGAGTCGATATTTCCGCCCGTTATGAGAAAAGCATATTTCGGCGCACCAAGCTTTTTAAAATCATTATCGTTTCTCCAATCGGGCTGAGCGATAATTCCGACAGTAAAGCCCGAGTCCTCTATCATACGGGAAATAATGGAAATTCCGAAGGAGGGGTGATCCACATAGCTGTCACCCGTAATGCAGATAAAGTCAAGCTGCTCTATCCCTCTCTCGTTCATATCCTCTTTTGAAATTGGTAAAAACGGCATATAATCACCCGAAAAAATTATTTTAAAAATACAAACATTACATAGCTAATGAGCCATACCACCGCAGTCACAACAGAGAACACCATAAAGCCCCTGCCTGTAGGATATTCCGGCAAGACTTCCTTAATATCATAGTTTTTCACATAAGCATTTGCGATAAGGCTCACTGAGTTTATAAGCATTGATACAGCAAAGCACAGATAAGGAATATCCTCATTTGCTATAATGCCGCATAAAAACAGCACCGTCAGCACCGCCGACAATAAAAACTAAACGGGAAGTGCAATATGCAAAATTACCCTGAATCTGATAAGAGTGTCCTTTTTTATTTTATTACTCCCAATAATTTACATAAGCGAATAGCGTCCGCAGGATCTATTCCTCAAAGGGCACATCTTCCTCCGCAGCTTCGGCGGGAGCGGAAGAGCCGCCATTGCCCGAAAGCTTTCTCTGCAAAAACATCTCCCTTGTCATAAGCACCTGTCTGGGCTTTGCCCCCTCAAAAGGACCCACAACGCCCAGCTCCTCAAGCTCGTCCATGATACGGGCAGCTCTCGCATAGCCAAGCTTTAGCTTTCTCTGGAAATAGGAAACGGAAACGCCCGCTCCGCCTGCGTCCACCGCACATTCGATAGCACGTTCAATAACATCATCGTCCGAGCCTTCGTAGGTCTTGCCGTTATCTTGGGGCTTCTCCTTTTCGCCCTTGGGCTGAGGAATGTTCTGCTCGATCTCCTTCATAATATCGTCGCTGTAGGTCACATCTCCTGCGCCGTTCTTGATAAAGTTGACCACAGCCGTAACCTCCTTGTCGGAGGTAAAGCAGTTCTGTACACGCACAGGCTTTGCATAGCCTGTGGGGAAATACAGAAGGTCGCCGTTTCCAAGAAGCTTTTCTGCGCCTATCTCGTTGATAATGGAGCGGGAATCTATTCCCGAAGCAACCTTGAGGGCGATTCGTGAGGGAATATTTGCCTTGATAAGACCTGTGATAACGTCAACGGTAGGTCTTTGAGTCGCAATGATAAGGTGCATACCCGCAGCTCTTGCCATCTGAGCAAGACGGCATATGCTGTCCTCCACCTCTCCTGCCGCCGCCATCATCAGGTCGGCAAGCTCGTCTATCACAATGACAATTCTCGGAAGCGGCTCAACGCCCTCGGTTTCCGCCGCCATTTCGTTATATCCCTTCAGATCACGGACATTATTATCCGCAAAGAGCTTGTATCGCTTGAGCATTTCCTGCACCGCCCAAGCCAGTGCGCCTGCCGCCTTTCGGGGGTCTGTTACAACGGGAATGAGCAGGTGGGGTATGCCGTCATATATCTTAAATTCTACCACCTTGGGGTCGATAAGCACAAGCCTTACCTCGTCGGGGGTGGCATTATAAAGAATACTCATAATAATGCCGTTGGTGCAGACAGATTTACCCGAGCCTGTTGTTCCTGCGATAATTACATGAGGAAGCTTAGCAATATCGCCTAAAATGGTTTCGCCGTCAATATTTTTTCCAACCGCAAAGGTGAGCTTGCTTTCGGCATTTTTAAATTCATCGGTGTCAAGCACATCTCTCAGGGTCACGATATCCTTTATCTTGTTAGGAACTTCGATTCCAACCGCCGCCTTGCCTGGGATAGGTGCCTGAATACGAACGCCTGCCGCCGCAAGATTCAGAGCGATATCGTCCGCAAGTCCGGTTATCTTGGATATCTTAACGCCTGCATTGGGCTGAAGCTCGTATCTTGTAACCGTAGGTCCTCGGTGGATATCAACGATTCTCGTCATTACACCGAAGCTCTTGAGAGTCTCCACCAGAGTGTCCGCATTCTGCTTCATCTCCGCTTCCGCTTCCTCAGCGTTCAGCTCATTGGAGGACTTTTTCAGAAGCTCCATGGGCGGGATAACATATTCCGCAGGAGCGGGGATATTCTCGGCGATCTCGTTCTGAATGTCCTGAGCCGTAGTCTCGGGCATATCCAGATCCTCATCATCGCCGATCTTGTTTGAAGCAAGGGTCGAGCCCTTTGCCTTTTCGTTTTTCCTGAACAGGGGTGAGCCTGCCGCCGGAGACGCAGGCTTTTCGGGCTGACCCATAGGCTTTGTAACTGCCTTTTTGATTATCGAAGCAAGGTCATCCTGCTTATCCTGCTTGCTTTCGGCAGCTGTGTTCTGAGCTGCTGCCTTTGCCGCCTGCCTCTGAGCCTCGTTTTCCTCAACGGAGCGGGCTATTGCGTCTGCCTCAAGCTCCACTGCGGATTTGGGCTTTTCGGGCTCTGCGGGTGCAGGCTGAACGGCATCCTCCTGCTTTGCAGGGGGTTCCTTTTCAGCCTTTTTCTTACCGAATGGGAGCGGTATGTCAATATTGAAATCCTTCCGCTTTTCCTCGGCAGCGGCTGGTGGGACATCCGCATTGGGAACGCTTTTGGGCGGTGCAGGGGGATTTGCGGGCAATGCCTTTTTGGGCTGCTTTCTCGCTCCCGGGGGAGGGACGAAATCCTCCACCTCTTCATATTCGGGACGGGCTGCGTCTGCTGCGGCAAAGATATTCCTTATGGCTCTGTAAACGTCCACAATGGTCTTATTTGCAAGGAGCATTGCAAACACAAAGGCGAGGATTATCACAATTATTGCCGCACCCGTTTTGCCGAAGAGCTTCAGCAGAGGGAGTGCAATAATTGCGCTGAAAAGACCGCCTCCGTGCATTGCCTTGCCGTCCTCGAAAAGATCGGTAAGGAGCTTGCCGAAGGTGATATCGGGGTTGATGGGGTCGGAGAAAAATATCTGGATCACCGCACAGCAGAGCAGCACCAGCAGGATACCCTGTGCGAGCTTGCCCGAAACGGTGTCCCTTTCGGCGTCCTTTGATATCATTACCGAAGCATAGATGAGAATAGGCGGGACGAGAATTGCTCCCACGCCGAATAAGCCTAAAATAATATTATGTATTGCAAGCCATGCCGACTCGCCCTCAAAAAGCAGAAATGCAAGGATCAGTATTCCCACGGCGAAAATGACCGTTGACCAAAGCACCCTGTCATTTGCACGCTTTGATTCTATTTCTGCCTTGGTTTGCCTTCCCTTTGACGAGGAGCTTTTCTTTCCCGATGATGAATTTTTTCTGGGAGCAGCCAATTTTATATCTTCCTTTCCTTTAGTCTGTTTATCCTATCAGATAATTATAGCACATCTGTTTTATAATTTCAATGGGCAATTCCAACGAATTTTTGTTTAGATTTTTGAAACATATGTATTTATCAGCCGATAATAATGGTACTGCCCGATATATGCTCATAAATTCCCGCACCGATCACGGCGATTCCGAGAATGAAAGTGTATACAGCAAATATTCCGAATTTGTCCGATTTCATGAGCCATTTAATAAGGCTGATAGCGAAATATCCCGAAACTGCCGCCACAGCCATTCCGATAAGCAATGGGACAGACTCAAAGGACATATCCCCACCGCCTAAATCGAGAAGCTCCGACAATGCCCCTGCCAGAATAACGGGTATTCCCAAAATAAAGCTGTATTCCACAGCGTCCTCTCTTTTCATCCCCGACATCAGCCCTGCCGAAATGGTGGAACCCGAGCGGGATACTCCGGGGAGCAGCGCCACTCCCTGGAAAAAACCGATTATGAGAGCGTCGGGAACGGCAGTCTCGCCTGCTGTTTTCAGGGTGCCCTTCTCGGCATTTTTCCGTGCGGCTCTGTCGCCTATCGTCAGGATAGCGGCAGTGTATAGAAAGCATATTCCCTCCGCTATGATATCGCTGTCCGAGGATACGGAGGTAAAGAGATCCTTAAAAATGTAAAAGACGAACAGGGGTAGGATCGAAACGATTATCATCAGTATCATCCGCCTGTTTCCTGCATTTGTTTTAAATGAGAATTTCCCTGTGAAGATATCCCTCAGCATTGCAAAGGCTTCAAGGATAAGCGCCCATATTTTCTCTCTGAATGCGATGAATACGGCGATCAGTGTGCCGATGTGGAGGGCGATCGAGGTAAAGATCGCCTCGTCTCCCGTTACTCCCGTAAAATGCTGGAAAACAGATAGATGCCCCGAGCTTGATACGGGCAGAAACTCCGTTGCGCCTTGAATGATTCCCTGAATGACCGCCTCAAGAATAGTCATTATGTAATCTCCCTTCAAAAATTTATGATATGTCTATTTATATTTATTTTTTATGGTGTATAATGAATATATTGAGCATTCATATCCCCGCTTTAAAACGGGGATATGAAGCCGTATTATTTATTATTTTTTTCATCATCGGGATAGCGGGGCTTTCCCTTTTCAATAAGCTCATACAGAGCTTCTATTGCGTCCGAGAGACTGCCCAGCCTGTCGATAAGTCCCTCTTTAACGGCGGTCTCGCCGTCTATCACCGTTCCCATGTCCAGAACAAGCTCACCCGTATTCATCATCAGCTCGGAAAATCTCTCGGGGGATATCCTGCTGTTTCGGCAGACGAAATCGGTTATCCGCTTCTGCATGGCTTCAAAATAGGTGAGAGTCTGGGGCACTCCCAGCACAAGCCCGTTCATTCTTACGGGGTGGATGGTCATTGTGGCGCTGGGCACGATAAACGAGAGCTTAGCCGAAACAGCCAGCGGCACGCCGATGGAATGACCGCCCCCCAGAACTACCGACACGGTGGGGGTTTTCATTCCCGAAATAAGCTCGGCGATGGCAAGCCCCGCCTCCACGTCTCCGCCGACGGTGTTGAGGATTATGAGCAGCCCCTCGATGGAGCGGTCCTGCTCGATGGCAACAAGGGCAGGCATGATATGCTCATATTTGGTGGTCTTAGTTCCCGAGGGAGCATTGTAATGCCCCTCTATCTGTCCTATTACGGTGAGACAGTGGATAAGATGCTTGGAATTTTCCGAGACCGCCTGCCCCGTCCGCTCAATAAGCTCCTCCTTGTCGATAAGCTCAGAGGATGGGGAATCCGACGATTCTTCATTGCTGTAGTTTTTCTCCGTCACCGAAATTACCTCCTGCATTTCATAATAAACCTATTATCTCATTTTAATGCAGGATTATTCTGTTCACAGCATATAACTAAATTATACATCACATTTATCATAATGTCAATCGCTTTTTGCAGGATTGCAAGTTTTAAGCTGCAAAAAATTGCATTTTCGGGGGCGTTTTCACGAAAAATGACGGAGACTGCCATTTTTTGCTGTTAAAAACCGCTTCGGAGCGTATTTTCCCGAAGTTCATTGTCAGGTGTAAAAATTCCGTATAGCCGATTTGGTCGAATGGAAATATCTGCTGTCAGAGAGTGTGAAAAAATAATTAATTATCCATAATAAAACGATTTACAGGGGAAATATTATGCCCTAAAATACCGCAAAACCTATTGCAAATTTGAAAAAAACGTGATAATATTATGTCAACGGGTCAAATCCCAAAGAAAAAAACAGTAAAAAAGAAAACGGAAAGGAAGACTGGAAATGAATGAGAAAATTAAGGTGATTATCGGTGACGAAAGCAAGGAGTTCGGCTGTATGCTTGCAAATTCTCTGAGAGGAAGAGGCTTTTTCGCTGTGACAAGGGACAGCGACGGTCTTATGCTTCTGGAGGCTATCCGCAGCGAGGAGCCTGATGTGGTGATCGTTGACAGCATTATCCCGGGAATTGATGCGGCGGAGCTTATCAAGCGCTGCGACAGCTTTGTACATAAGCCCTTTTTCATCGTTACCTCGGCATACAGAAATCTTTTTGCCGAGCGGCAGATAATGTCAATGGAGAATGCATATTTCATGCTCAAGCCCTTTGACTGCGATATGCTTGTGAATGTTATCCGCAGCGCTGCCGAGATGGAGCTGCCTCCAGACGATCCCAGACTTAAAGAGGATATGAAAATGGTGGTTACAGAAATTATCCATCAGATAGGCATCCCCGCTCATATCAAGGGCTATCATTATCTGAGAGAGGCTATCCTTCTCAGCCTTGAGGACGAGGAAATGCTTGAGAGCGTTACAAAGCTTCTTTATCCCACCGTGGCAAAGCGCTTCAACACCACTGCTTCAAGGGTGGAGAGGGCTATCCGTCATGCTATCGAGACCGCATGGGACAGGGGCGATCTTGACACCATTCAGAATCTTTTCGGCTACACCGTAAGCGTGGGCAAGGGCAAGCCTACAAACAGCGAATTTATTGCTCTTATCACTGACAATCTCAGGCTCAAATACAAGAAAAACGAAAAGGCGCAAATTGCAGTGAAGTGATATCAAAATCGGCTATGGATTTTTCTCCATGGCCGATTTTGTTTTTTGCATTAAAACGCCGCCGCACCTAAACGGGTACGGCGGCGAAAATATTATAATCAGAAATTAAACTCAAGCCTTGCCAACGGAACCGAAGGTAGTGATCTTCTCGGTAACCTTAGCCTTGATAGCCTCGAAGCCGGGGTTAAGAAGCTTTCTGGGGTCGAAGCCCTTGCCCTGAAGGTCCTTGCCCTCTTCGATGTACTTTCTTGTAGCCTCCTGGAATACCAGCTGGCACTCGGTGTTAACGTTGATCTTAGCAACGCCGAGGGAGATAGCCTTCTGGATCATCTCGTCGGGGATACCTGTACCGCCGTGGAGAACGAGGGGCATATCGCCTGTCTTAGCCTTGATAGCCTCGAGAACGTCGAAGCGGAGACCGGGCCAGTTCTCGGGATACTTGCCGTGGATATTTCCGATACCTGCAGCGAGCATTGTAACGCCCAGATCTGCAACAGCCTTGCACTCGTCGGGATCAGCGCACTCGCCCATGCCGACAACGCCGTCCTCTTCGCCGCCGATGGAACCAACCTCAGCCTCGAGGGAAAGACCGAGAACGTCACAGGTGTTTACAAGAGCGGTAGTTTTAGCGATGTTTTCAGCGATAGGGTAGTGGGAACCATCGAACATGATGGAAGAGAAGCCTGCGTTGATGCAAGCCTTTGCGCCCTCGAAGGAGCCGTGGTCAAGGTGGAGAGCAACGGGAACGGTGATGTCCAGGCTGTCCATCATAGCGCTTACCATAGCAGAAACGGTCTTAAAGCCGCACATATACTTGCCTGCGCCTTCGGAAACACCGAGGATAACGGGAGCCTTAAGCTCCTGAACGGTCTGAAGCACAGCTTTTGTCCATTCAAGGTTGTTGATGTTGATCTGAGCAACAGCATATTTGCCGTCGCGTGCCTTGTTAAGCATATCCTTTGCGGAAACTAATCTTGACATTTGAATAAACCTCCATACGGTGCGCTTTTACGCACACTTTTAATTTTATATTTCTATTATACTCCATTCTTTTATTTTTTGCAATAGCTTACAAGGAAAATTTACACTATTTCCTTTAATTTATTTTTCACATATTAAAAAATGCTGCGGGAAACGGATAATATTTCCCGCAGCAATATTAAGTTATGAAAGTCTTGAACCGTTGGGAATATCCTTGTCCACGAAAATGACCTTTGCGTCCTCGCCCACGCTTGCGGCAACTATCATGCCGTTTGACTCAACTCCGCAGAGCTTTGCGGGGGAGAGATTTGCAACGAGGATTATCTTCTTGCCGATAAGGTCCTCGGGTGTGTACCATTTTGCGATTCCCGAAACTACCTGTCTCTCGCCGAAGCCGTCATTAACGATAAGCTTTAAGAGCTTCTTTGCCTTGGGTATCTTCTCGCAGCTTTTTACCTCTGCGATACGGAGGTCTGCCTTGAAGAAATCATCAATGCCGATAATGTCAGCAAGAGGCTCAAGATTTGCGCCGTCCTTGTCCTGTGCAGCCTGCGCCTTTTCCGCCTGTGCCCTGATAAGCTCGTTAAGCTCCTCGATCTCCTTGTTCACATCGATTCTCGGGAAGATGATATCTCCCTTATGAACGGTGATGTTCTGAGGAAGAACGCCGAATTTTCCTGCGTTCTCATAGCTTACATCGTCGGCTGCTGCACCTATCTGCTCCCATACCTTGGGCATGGTGGTTGGCATGAAGGCGCTGAGGAGCGATGTGGAGATCCTGATGGATTCAAGAAGATTATAAAGCACAGCTGCCAGCCTCGGCTTATTTGCCTCGTCCTTGGCAAGCGCCCAGGGAGCGGTCTCGTCAATATATTTATTTGCTCTGGAAATTACCTTGAATATCTCCGCAAGGGCAATGTTAAGAGTGGTGTTGTCGATGCACTCGTCAACAATGCTTCTGAGCGATTTAGCCATTTCGATAAGCTCATCGTCCATGGGGTCGGACTTCTTTTCCTCGGGAAGAGTGCCGTCAAAGTATTTGAGCACCATTGCAACGGTTCTGGAAACGAGATTTCCCAGATCGTTTGCCAGGTCGGAATTTATGCGGTTTATCATTATCTCATTGGAGAAGGAGCTGTCTGCGCCGAGAGCCATTTCACGGAGAATATGATATCTGATGGAATCTGCGCCATATCGCTCGCCCAGAACAAGGGGGTCTACCACATTTCCGAGAGATTTGCTCATTTTCTGACCGTTAAAGGTTATCCAGCCATGTACCGCAAGATGCTTCGGGAGGGGAAGCTCCAGTGCCATGAGCATTGCGGGCCAGATTATCGCATGGAAGCGCATGATATCCTTTGCTACCATATGAACGTCTGCGGGCCAGAATTTATCGAACTCATTATATGTGTCATTCTCGTAGCCCAGAGCGGAGATATAGTTTGAGAGGGCGTCTATCCACACATACACAACGTGTCCCTCGTCAAAGGTCACGGGGATCCCCCATTTGAAGCTGGTCCTCGAAACGCAGAGGTCCTCAAGTCCCGGCTTTATGAAGTTGTTTACAAGCTCAACGGCTCTCGTTTTGGGCTGCAGATAATCGGTCTCGGTAAGGAGCTTTTCGATCCTGTCCGCAAATGGGGACATTTTGAAGAAATAAGCCTCCTCCTTTGCCTCAACCACGTCTCTGTGGCACTCGGGGCATTTGCCGTTTTCATCCAGCTGTGATTCAGTCCAGAAGCTTTCGCAGGGGGTGCAGTATTTGCCCTTATATTCGCCCTTATAGATATAGCCCTTGTCATAGAGCGCTTTGAATATGGTCTGGACGGTTTTGATGTGATAATCGTCGGTGGTACGGATATAGCGGTCATAGCTTATATTCATATATGACCAGAGATTTTTGAAAACAGCAACGATCTCGTCTACATATTCCTTGGGTGTTACGCCCTTTTCCGCTGCCTTCTGCTCTATCTTCTGACCATGCTCGTCCGTTCCTGTGAGAAACATCACGTCATAGCCCTGCATTCGTCTGTAACGGGCGATCGAATCGCAGGCAACTGTTGTATAGCAGTGCCCGATATGGGGATTGCCCGAGGGATAATAGATGGGGGTGGTAATGTAGTAGGGTTTCTTTGACATGATCATTTCCTGCCTTTCTGTTTTTTTAAAACAACACTTACTATTATATACCATTATTTTGATTTTGTCACTACTTTTTTGTAAAAAATAATAGCGGGTGACGACCCGCAGCGAGGTCAGCGGGTGACGACCCGCGGCGAGATCACGTTGTTGATTAGTGTGGATCTGTTTGTTTTGTCACCGCGCCGACAGGTTTTGTAACAGCTCAAAGCCGTCCGCTTAAAAATCATCCTCCATATATCTTCTCACCAGCGCCGAAGAGGATATGACCGACAGAACGCAGGCAGCAATAAGCACGATAAGAGCGGCTGTATTCATGCCCCTCATCAGCAGTATTTCTATAGCAAGCCCTCCGCCGTTCACCGAAAAGGGAAAGGAAAAAGCGGCAAGCTTTGTGGTTATCCTTATAGCTCCCAGCCCCGAAATATCCGCAGCATTCACCCCCGCAGCGCACATCAGGCAAAGCAGGGCGAGAAAGCCGAAACCCAGCTTACAGGGTATCTCCGAAACATACATAAGAGCAAAGAAATGAGCTATAGCTCCCGTCAGAA
Source organism: Oscillospiraceae bacterium (assembly GCA_022787085.1). GTDB lineage: Bacteria > Bacillota > Clostridia > Oscillospirales > Ruminococcaceae > Huintestinicola. The sequence goes on from JALFVE010000029.1 coordinate 19,681, forward strand.
ACGAAAGGATCATCATTACCTTGAAAAACGTCCCCTTGTATTCCTTTTCCATAAAATCCTCCCTTATTTCCGGTAATTGATGCCCTGAAAGCTGTTCTCTCGGGCAAAGGTCTTGTCGATCTCGTTCATTACCGTAAATTTTTTCAGGCTCCACTCGGGAGCAAGAAGAACGTCACGTCCGCCGTCTCCCGTTACCCGCCCGATAATAAGCTCGGGCGGGAAAAGCTTTATCTGCTCGCAGACAATTTGAACATATTCCTCAAGAGTGAGAGGCGTTATCTCCCCTCTCAGATACTGCTCACCCATCACCGTTCCCCGCAGGATGTGGAGAAGATGGAGCTTTATGCTGTGAAGAGGAAGCTTCGCCATTTCACGGGCAGACTCAAGCATCATTTCAGAATCCTCGCCGGGAAGCCCGTTTATCAGATGTACGCAGACATTTATATTACTATTAAAAAGCCTTTCACAGCAGCGGAGAAAATCCCCGTAGGTGTGACAGCGGTTTATCTTTGCGGCTGTCTCGTCATGAACGGTCTGGAGTCCCAGCTCCACCGTTAAATAGGTGCGGCTGTTAAGCTCGCCGAGCACCTCCAGAACAGCATCCGAGATACAGTCGGGACGGGTGGATATGGCTATTCCAACCACATTTTCAAGAGCAAGCGCCTCCTCGGTGAGAGAGCGTATCCGTTCGGCTGAGCAGTAGGTGTTTGTCCCCGCCTGAAAATACGGGATATACAGCCCCTCGCTCCATTTGCGGTTCATAGCTCTTTTCACCGTTTCAAACTGCTCTGTCACCGACATTTCGGGAGAGCCCGCAAATCCCCCGCTGCCCTCAAGGCAGTAGGTACAGCCGCCCGTCCCCTTTGTTCCGTCGATATTCGGGCAGGTAAAGCCGCAGTTTAACGATATCTTCATCACCTTGCACCCGAACCGCTTTTTCAGATAATAGCTCTGGGTATGATATCTCTTGTTTGTATCGGAATAGGGAAACGGACATTCCATGCTTTTTCACCTCATATTACTCTTCAAACATCCTTATAATATCATAATTTATTAAAAATATCAAGCCGTTTATCGTTATTTTTCGTCTTGTTAGTACAAATTTAAAAAATCTAAGCAAAAAAACTATTGATTTTTTCGCAGGATATGATATAATTATTATAAGTATCGAAGTATGCTATTTTGCCTGCTTCAGGAATTTGCGTCGGAAAGGAGAATCTTAATGAAAACAATACTTGTAACCGGCGCCGCAGGTCTTATCGGAAAAGCAGTTACCGAAATGCTGATTTCCAAAGGCTATAACGTTATTGCTGTGGATAAGGAGAAAAATCCTTTCGGTGACGCTGAAAATCTCAGCTATACTGTCTGCCCCATTACCGACAAGGACACTATAACCGATCTGCTTAACAAGAACAAGACAAATGTGCTCATCCATCTTGCCTGCACCGTTGATAACGATTTCCCTGCCGTGCTTTCCTCGGAGGAGGAGAAGATAAGCGCTGTTGTGGACAAATACCTTTATAAAGCGGCTGTATCCGCAGGGGTGGGAGATATTATGATGATAAGCACTCATCAGATATACGCCCCCCAGAAGACAAGGGAGCCTATCAGAGAAACTATGAGCGAGAAACCCTCTTCCATCTATGCCAAGCTGAAGTCAGACTCGGAAAAGGCTCTTTCAGCTGCTCTCAAAAAGGCTGATACCAATGGCGTTGTCATGCGTGTATGCCCTGTTTATACAAAGGATTTCACCGACAATCTCAAGGCGAAGGTATATGATCCCAAGGACGGCTGTGCCTTTGTTTACGGCTACGGCGACTACGGCTACACATTTACCTGCCTTTACAACATCGTTGATTTTGTTAACGGTATCCTTACCTGCCCTGCGGGTATCTCATATCCCGGAATTTACAACGTCTGCGACTCCAAGCCTATTGTGGCTAAGGACATTGTGGAGGTTCTCCGCAGCGATCATAAGATTGGCGCTGTTATGTCACGAAACTACGGTTCGGACGCTGTTAAGGGCGCTGCCGCTTTGTTCGGCTCAAAGGCTGCCCGCACCGATTACAGATATAACGATCTGAGCATTGCCTGCAGCAACATTTCCTACGACAACACCAAGGCTCAGCGTATTTCCACGTTCAGGTGGAAGTTCACCAACACTAAGTAATTACATACGGCGGACAGCTTACGGACTGTCCGCCTTTTTTCGGAGGATTTTAATGAACAGGAAAATGAGCGGCAAAGAGCTTATCGGGCGGTATGCTCTTTTTATTTTCAGCCTATTTATTTCGGCGCTGGGGGTGGCGATAACCAAGCGGGGCGAGCTTGGCGTATCCCCTATTTCCTCCGCTGCCAACGTTTTAAGCATGAGGTTTACCGAGCTGTCTTTGGGAAGCTGGCTCATTATCTGGAACTGCGTTCTTATTGTCGGACAGATCGCCCTGCTGGGGAAACGCTTTAAGCCTGCTCAGCTTTTACAGGTGCCTTTGTCCTTTTTGTTCGGGTGGTTTACCGATATCGGCATGGAGATTGCGGCGCTGATACCCGTTTCGGGCTATTTTATAAGGCTGGGCTGTGTGCTTCTGGGGACGTTTGTTCTGGGATTCGGTATCTCTCTGGCGGTGGCTGCGGACGTTATCATGAACTCGGGTGAGGCTTTTGTCAAGGCAGTTTCGGATGTTTCGGGGAAGGAGTTCGGGAATGTGAAGATCGCTTTCGACATTTCCTGTGTTCTTTTTGCGGTGGTGCTTTCGCTGATCTTCTTCGACATGAGGATAGTTGGGGCGAGAGAGGGCACGGTCATTGCGGCGCTGCTTACGGGTGTGGCTGTGAAGCTTTTTACCCGCCTTTTCGGTCAGAAGCTGGATATTTTGCTTTCCGCTAATGTTTCGGAAGTGTGAACAGGCGGTTTTCGAGAGCGGCGGATTTACATATTTTGGAATATAGTTGTTTTTTCGAAGACATTGTCAACCAGATTGTCCGTTTTATTGGATTTTGCGATGATTTTTTGGGGGATTTTGCAGGATTTTTAAATATGAACTGCATTTTGGGCGTTTTTTCTTAATATATTCTCATTGCGAAATTGTTAAGTCTGTTTTATTTTGGATCTTTAAAACGTTTTAGGTTATTTTTCGTCAAAATGACTATTGTTTATATTTATAGTTTTTGGATATTTGAATCGGATTGGTATACTATTTATTCATATATGTACGAAGTTGACAATTTTTCAGGATTTTTTGGCATTAGAGTATAAGAATATTTAAATCAGATTCGAGATTTTGTTGGAAATAATACCAAATGTTTTTTGGACGGATTTTATGGTATGGAAATATGCACAAATGTCGATTTCGTTCATATTACATATATTTTTGGATATGACTTTTGCGGGCTTTGGCGAATCATTGAGATGAAGCGGGATCTTGATTTTAGGAGGTTTTTCCGAGATCCGTCGGAATGATACGGCTCTATGGACGTATATTTTGATGAAAAAGGTGTATATCTATCTCAAGCGGCGGGAATAACTTGAGGATATGCCTTGTTTGGGTTTTGGCGGCAAGGCGGGGCGAGGGCGGATTTTTTGGATATTGCTATGGATTCGGCGCAGGGTGATTTTTGCGTGGTGTATGAAAATATTTAAAATATTACAGGGATTCTTATTCGTGACACTGCTCGGGGAAACAATTATTTTTGGCGAGGGCAGCGTTTGAATAGCGTTTATCCCCTGTGACCTCTTTTATTATCTCCGCATAGGGCGGCAGGATTATTTCCTGTGATTCGTCCGCAAGCTCCAGCTCCATGGACGCATATTCAGATGAAAAGGGGTAGGTATCTATCTCAAAGCGCTGGGAGCTGTATATCAGGATATACCTTGTTTTGAGTATGGGAACAAGGGCACTGTCTGCTTCAATTCTGAGCTTTTCGTATTCCTCGGGCGTTATTTCACGCTCGTTTTCTTCACGGACTGCCGCTGAGAGAAAACGCTTCTCTGTATAATAATATTTAGCATTGCCATTTGTTGTCATTCTACGGACTCGTCTCTGTATATCGGGGGTTTTCTTTTTCAGATATATCTGCTCGATCTCCGTTTTTTCCGTACATTCCGCAAAGAGGGCGGGTGTCCTGCGGATAAGGAATTTTCTTTCTATTTCAAGCGGTATCACGGATCATTCTCCTTTTGAATTTTTTTCTATTTTTATTATACATTAAATCTGTGAAATAATAATTGACAAAAAGCGTACGCTGTGATAAAATATATACATACACAGCTTCTGAAAGGACAGGCTATGAAAAAATTTTCGGATATTTTTGTTAATAACAGCGGTAAGCTCAGGGTGAACAGGCTTTCTTCCGCTCACATTTTTGCTTTCGGTTATCTGGTTATCATTCTTCTGGGCACCTTCCTGCTTATGCTGCCCGTTTCTTCCAAGGATGCCTCCCCCTGCTTTCTTGACGCTATGTTTACTGCCGCTTCCGCTACCTGCGTTACGGGTCTTGCGGTTTTCGATACATACACTCAATGGTCATTTTTCGGTCAGGTCGTCATTATCATGCTTATTCAGGTGGGCGGTCTTGGCTTTATGACCATTATTTCCCTCGCTGCTCTCGCTACAGGCAGAAAGATCGGTCTGAAAGAACGAAGCGTTCTTCAGGACAGCGTTAACGGTTTACAGCTGGCAGGAATTGTCAGAATGGCTAAAAGGCTGGCTCTCGGCACCTTCATTTTCGAGGGCATAGGCGCTGTGCTGCTTGCGGTTCGGTTTGTCCCTAAAATGGGCGCTCCCGAGGGCATCGGAAACGCTGTGTTCATGTCTGTTTCTGCTTTCTGCAATGCGGGCTTCGATCTTAACGGCAAGTATGGGGAATATTCCTCCCTTTGCGAATTTGCGGACGATCCCTTGGTTTGCATTACCGTTTGTTTGCTGGTCCTTATCGGCGGCATCGGCTTTTCCGTCTGGGACGACATCGGCAAAAACAAGCTGAATTTCTCCGCTTACAGGCTTCACAGCAAGCTGGCTCTCGTTTTTACCGTTGGGCTTACGGTGGTCGGCACGGGGCTTTTCTTCCTCTTTGAAAGAAATCACACTAATGCGGGTGCGGGTGTAGGACAGGCTCTTCTTAATTCCTTTTTTGATTCCGTTACACCCAGAACCGCAGGCTTTAACACTGTTGACACCGCTGCTCTCAGCCCTGCTTCCACTATTCTTACCATTATTTTTATGTTTATCGGCGGAAGCCCGGGTTCTACTGCGGGCGGCGTTAAGACTGTCACTGTTTTCGTTCTCTTTCTTGCTGCATTCTCAAGCATGAAAAACAGCGAGGACATCAACATTTTCGGAAGGAGGCTTGAGGAGGATATCACTGCTAAGGCGCTTACTGTTATTACGGTGAATCTGTTTATCGTTTTCTCGGGTATCCTGTGCATATGCGCCGCTCAGCCCGAGCTTGCGCTCAAGGACGTTTTTTTTGAGGGATTCTCCGCCATCAACACCGTCGGCATGACCACGGGCATTACAAGAGAGCTTGTGCCCTTTTCCAGAATTGTCATTATTCTGCTTATGTACTGCGGCCGTGTGGGCAGCGTTTCCTTTGCCCTAATCTTTACGGGTACAAAGAAATTCACAGGTGTTCACAATCCTGTTGAACAGGTCAATGTCGGTTAATGAAAGGAATTTTTTATTATGCGCTCTGTTCTTATTATCGGTCTGGGCAGATTCGGAAAAACTCTCGCTGCTAAGTTCTCTGAGCTTGGCAACGATGTTATGGTGGTTGACAACCAGGAGGACAATATCCGTGAATTTATGCGGTATGCTGTCAATGCCAAGATCGCTGACTGCACCAAGCCTGAGGCCCTCGAAAGCCTCGGCGTAAGAAATTTTGACATCTGCTTCGTCTGCATCGGCAGCAATTTTCAGGCAAGCCTTGAAATTACCAGCCAGCTCAAGGAAATGGGTGCCAAAAAGGTCATCAGCAAGGCAAGCACCAATATCCACGCTAAATTCCTCGGAAGAAACGGCGCAGATGAGGTCGTTTATCCCGAACGTGACCGTGCTGAAAAGCTTGCTGTTCAGTACAGCCTTTCTAACATCTTCGATTACACCGAGATCTCTTCCGACACGGGTATTTACGAGATACCCATTCTTGATTCTTGGGTGAATCACAGCATTATTGAGCTTAATATCCGAAACAAGTACAAGATAAATATTCTTGCCATCAAAAAAGATGAGGAGGTCATTTCTTTGCCGAGCGCTGATTACGTTTTCTGCCTCGGAGACCATGTTCTTGTTCTGGGCAAACAGAAGGATATGGAAAAATATGTCAGCAAAATAAAATAATTATCAGAAAGGATATGATATTATGAACAAAAAATCTGTTTACAAAATTTCCTACGGTCTTTTCGTTCTCACCGCTTCCGAGGGCGACAAGGACAACGGCTGCATTGTGAACACCGTTATTCAGCTCACAAGCGACCCCATGCAGATCGCTGTTACGGTAAACAAGGGCAATTTTACCCATGACATGATCAAAAATACGGGTAAATTCAATGTTTCCGTTATTGACAACACCGCTCCCTTTGAGCTTTTCAAGCACTTCGGTTTTCAGAGCGGAAGGGATTCCATGAAGTTCGGCACTCCCGATTCCTACAAGTTCGCTCCCAAGTATGCGGACAACGGGCTCCTTTATGTGAGCGCTTACGCTAACGCTTTTATGTCGGGCAAGGTTGTTAAGGAAATTGATCTCGGCACTCACACCATGTTTATTGCCGAGATGACCGACGGTGAGGTGCTTTCCGACAAGCCTTCCATGACCTATGAATATTATCAGGCTAATGTCAAGCCCCGTCCTGCAGCTCAGAAAAAATCAGGCTGGGTCTGCAAGGTCTGCGGCTACATTTACGAGGGCGATGTTCTCCCCGAGGATTTCGTTTGTCCCATCTGCAAGCATGGCGCTGTGGATTTTGAGAAGCTTCAGTAATTTTTATGATAATATTTACGGGTATCGCTCCTTTTTCGGAACGATACCCGTTTTTTTATCCGTTATTTGCCGCTTTTATCGCTGCTTCAAGACTTCTGAGCCGTATCTTTACCGCTCCCAGATTGCTTATTTCGTCGATCTTCAGCTGGGTGTAGAATTTGCCCTTGGGCTCAAGTATTGAACGAACCTCGTCCGTGGTCACTGCGTCTATTCCGCAGCCGAAGGACACCAGCTGCACAAGCTGCATATCAGGCTGTGTGGTCACATATTCCGCTGCCCGGTACAGCCTTGAATGGTACGTCCACTGATTGAGCACGTGGAGTACGGGCGTTTCTGCAAGGTGGCAGACTGCATCCTCGGTTATTACTGCCATTCCCAGAGAGGTTATGAGCTTATGTATGCCGTGGTTTATTTCGGGGTCAACATGGTAGGGTCTGCCGCTGAGGACGATTATGGGCATATTCTTCTTTCTCGCTTCCGAGATTATCTCGCTGCCCTTCTTCACTATGGCGGCGTGATATTCCTCCAGCGATCTCATGCCTATATGCCATGCTTCCTTTACGTCCTTTTTGTTCAGCTTATATTTTCCGAATACCTTGCACACCGTTTGCACGATATGCTTCTCAAGATTTACGTCCATATAGGGGTAGAGGAAATTTTCCTCGTTAAGCTCGGGGATATTCGCTTTCAACAGCTCGGGATAATATGCTACTACGGGGCAGTTATAGTTATTGTCCGAATGTCCCTCGTCGATATTATAGGTCTCGCAGGGGTAGAATATCACGTCAACTTTTTTCTCAAGCAGGTCTACTATATGTCCGTGGGCAAGCTTTGCGGGGTAGCAGACGGTATCCGATGGGATGGTATGCTGTCCTTTGAAGTACAGATCTCTGGTGCTCTCTGCAGAAAGCTCCGTTTTAAACCCAAGTCTATGGAAAAAGGCTGTCCAGAAGGCAAGCTGGTCGTAATAGCCCAGTACAAGCGGTATTCCGATGGTGGCTTTGGGATTTTCGGGATTTCCTTTATCCGAAAGGCTGCGGATAAGCTGATATTTATACTGGTACAGGCAGGGGGCTTCCTCTTTTTTCGTTATTCCCGCTCCCTTTTCACAGCGGTTTCCGCTGATGAATTTATGTCCGTCCGAGAAGGTTATCATGGTGAGCGAGCATTTTGCTGTACAGCCGCCGCAGTTCATCTGGCGGGATTTGAATGAGAAGTTCTCCAGCTTTTCGGGGGTGATAAGGTCGGAGGCAAGCTTATTTTCTGCCTCGGAGGTCTCCTTTGCATATAATGCTGCGCCGAATGCTCCCATCAGTCCTGCGATGGCGGGTCTTACCACGTCTCTGCCGATCTCCTGCTCGAAGGCTCTCAGCACGGCGTCGTTTAAGAAGGTTCCGCCCTGCACTACTATATTCTTGCCAAGCTCCTCGGCGGAGTTTGCTCGTATTACCTTATATATTGCGTTCTTGATGATGGAGGAGGACAGTCCTGCGGAGATATCCTCCACCGATGCGCCGTCCTTCTGTGCCTGCTTTACTGAGCTGTTCATAAACACTGTACAGCGTGAGCCCAGATCAACGGGTCTTTCCGCAAACAGTCCCAGTCTTGCAAATTCGGCGATATCATAGCCCATCGCCTGCGCAAAGGTCTGGATAAATGAGCCGCAGCCCGATGAGCAGGCTTCGTTAAGCATGATACTGTCGATGGCGTGATTCTTTATCTTAAAGCACTTGATATCCTGTCCGCCGATGTCGATTATGAAATCTACGTCGGGGCAGAAATAGGATGCGGCTTTATAATGGGCGACGGTCTCTACAAGTCCGTAATCTACGCCCACGCCTGCTTTGATAAGATCTTCGCCGTAGCCTGTTACTGCGGAGGAGCGTATTGCTATTCTGTCTCCGATAAGGCTGTATATCTCCTTCAGCCGGGCGGTTATTACATTTAAGGGCTGTCCCTTATTGGACACATAATGCTGATAGAGAAGCTTGCCGTCGGGGGTTATCAGCACAAGCTTTGTGGTGGTGGAGCCTGCGTCGATTCCAAGATATGCTTCGCCCTCATAGGTCTTTATATCCTCAAAGGGAAGGTCATGTCTGCCGTGACGGGCGATAAATTCATCATACTGAGCCTGATTCTCAAAGAGCCGTCTGCCTGTGATGATATCGTCATTTACCTTTGCGGCTTTCATCTTTTCCGCTATCTCGGCGGCGGTGAACACCTGGGGCTCCGATTCTGCCGCATATAATGCGCTGCCGTATGCCATGAAGCACTGGGCATTTTCGGGGAACACGGCGTTTTCGGCAGACAGTCCCAGAGTATTTACAAAGGCTTTGCGAAGTCCCTTTATAAATGTAAGAGGTCCTCCGAGAAACAGCACCTTGCCCTTTATCTCCCTGCCCTGAGCAAGTCCCGACACGGTCTGATCCACTACAGACTGGAATATTGATGCGGCGATATCCTCTCGTCTTGCACCCTGATTCAGAAGCGGCTGGATATCCGATTTTGCAAATACTCCGCAGCGGGAGGCTATGGGATAGAGCTTCTCTGCTTTTGCGGAGAGCTCGTCCATTTCATCTACGGTTATTCCCAGAAGGGTTGCCATCTGGTCGATAAATGCGCCTGTGCCGCCTGCGCAGGAGCCGTTCATTCGCTGCTCCGTTCCTCCTGTGAGGAAGATTATCTTTGCATCCTCGCCGCCAAGCTCTATTACGCAGTCTGCATCGGGATAATCCTTCTTTACCGATATGAATGCGCTGTGCACCTCCTGCACAAAGGGCAAGCCTGCGGCGTTCGCCAGTCCCAGTCCTGCTGAGCCTGTTATTGCAAGGTGAAATTCTGCGTCGGGGTATTCTCTGCCGATCTCCGCTACCTGCTCAGCGGCGGTCTCACGCACCTTCGAGAAATGACGCTGATATTTTGCGTGGATTATTTTTCCGTCCTCTAAGATGACCGTTTTTACTGTGGTCGAACCGATGTCAAGACCCAGCGAATATATTTTTGACATATCTCTGAATTATCCTTTCTGAACTTTAAGGTAATTGTTTACGTTTTCCCTGATTCGGGCGGCTATTTCTGCAGGCGAGCCTGTACCGTCTGCGGTTATCTGCGAATGGGCTGTGTACAGGGGCACCCTTTCTTTATATATCTCCTCAAGGGATTCCTTGGTATTTGCCATTACTATGGGGCGGTTTGTATCTCCCGAAATGCGGTCGTAGCACACGTCATAGGGCACGTCTATATAGACCACCGTTCCGTATTCCGAGGCGGTTTTCGCATTTATCTCCTTGAGCATCGCTCCGCCTCCGCAGGCAATTATCCCCCCTGCCTTGCCAAGCTCCGCTACCGATTCCGTTTCAAGCTTTCTGAATGTGTCCTCGCCCTTTTCCGCAAATATCTGAGGTATGCTCATGCCTGCCTTTTTTTCGATATATGCGTCCATATCTGTAAATTTAAGTCCCATCATATCCGCCAGCGCTCTGCCTGCGGTGGACTTTCCGCAGCCCATGAAGCCGCACAAATAAATCGTCATATTATGCTCTCCCTTTCAAGCTTTCATATCTCAACGCTCTCCCCGAAATCATCGGCGGAGTATTCCTTTATCTTCTCAAAAAGAGCTTCCTCAAGGCAGGAATAGAACATGGCAAAAAGCACGTCCGCAAACCCTAAGAGAAACATATTCTTATTGGTTATCTCCGCCAGTGCGGGGACGTTTGTATATATATAAGTCTTATACCAGTCGGCATTATAGGGCGGCAGCCTTTTTGCCTTGCGCACAAGATATTTTATCTCCATAAAGCTTTCCGTGACTGCTTCCTTATAATTCTCCGCTCCCCTTGCCATTACTGCGTTATAGACCTTATACAGCTGATCGTCGGTCATGGGACCGCTGGCTCCCCGCAGATTCTTTAAGACGGGTATCCTCACCGCAAGGCTGTAAACCATGAGGGGAAGCACCTTTTCATATTCCTCCCCCAGCATTTCTCCGCAGTTCTTTTCGTCTATCCTGAGCCCTAAGGCGGTGAGAGAATCGGTATCGGTTATATTATTCAGCACTATTTTGAAGGCGTCCTTTATGCTGACGGTATAGAAGCCTTCCTCGGCTATGGAGTAGATATATTTTACGGCGTTAAACAGACACACGCCGCCCTTTACTATCTCCTCTGCAAGCCCGTTTACTGCGGCGGCTTCGTTGATAAAATCCACTGTATCATCTCCCGCTCTTTTATTCTCGCTTGATCTTTTCCCACTTGGGGAGGGTTATTTTTCTGCCGTTTACGGTGATATCGCCGTCGGCTGCGGTTTCGCTCACGCTGTCGGTCAAAAGCTCCTCCGATTTATATTTTCCGTCCATCATTGCTTCAAGGACGGTGCTGTATTTCGGCGGCTCAAAAGGCTTGAACTCCCTTTCCTCGGGCGCTGCCTCCGTTCCTGCGGGGGATATGCCCGAATCTTCCTTTTCCTCGGCAGCTTTCAGCGCTTCATTGAACAGGCTGCCAAGCTCTCCCGATGACGGCTCGCTGCGGATAACAGGCTCACTTTCCGCCGCTGCGCTCTTATGCTTTCCCCTTTTTCGTGACTGCTTTTTGACCGCTGTTTCCCAATAATCCAGAAATTCCTCCATCTGGGATATTTCCGCATTGCCCTCTCTGAGGTCACGCTTGGTATCCGACAGGTAGCCCGACCATTCACGGAACTCCTTTTCGGTCATAAGCGTTCCTATCCGCTTATAGAGCAGGTTATACACCCTCTGGCACCGCTTTTCAAGCTCCTTGGGTATTTCGATGGGTTCGGGATTCTCTTCTGTGACGGGGGCGGTCATTTCCTCCGCTTTTTCGGCGGGCTCTTCCTTGGGAACGGGAATCTCGGGAGGCACCTGCTCCTCGGCGGAGGGTATTTCGGTTTTCTCCTGCGATACGAGATCATCCGCTTCCGCTGCGGCAGTTTCGGGCGCTTCTTCATTCCGCTTCATTGCGGCTATCCCCAGCTCCTCTGTTATCTGCTCGGAGCAGGTCATTCCGCTGGAATTTACTCTATGGCAATAGGGGGATTTTTCGTTTATATCCCTGACAAAATATTTTCCGCAGCGGGGACATCTGGACAGATATATCCCGTTTTCGCTCATCAGTGTGAACTCAAGGTCTATCATTGCCTTGAAGCTGTCGGGCACATACACCCTTTGGGGCAGCTCCGATATGGCTTCAAGCACGAATCTCATATCATTCTCTGCAGGTCGGGGCATATCCTTTACATAGCTGAAGGCATCAAGGGCGGTCTGGTCCCTGTTATGATCATTGAGATTTTTTTCGTCCCACTGCTCGGCGTCACGGAGGACGTCAGACAGGCGGCGGTAGATATTCTTTGAGGTTCTGCCCATCATAAATACCGAATCGGGCAGCTGGGAGGGACTGTACACCTTCACTGAGGGAAGCTTATCCATGGGACAGCCCGTTTCATTTGCCGCTACGCTGAACGCAAGGTCGAAATACTCCGTTCTGGCACGGTAATCCCCAGGGCGGAGCATTACATTGGATTCGCAGTCATAGATGAATTTCAGCTTGGAACGGGCATATTCCTGCATTCTCACGATATTTATCCACTGGTTTATCCCTCTGCTCGTTTTATATTCGCTGACTCTGTAAAATATATTCTTCTCATACAGGCTTTTGGGTGAGACGCACCTTGCCCACAGCTCCTCAAGCCCTATCCCCTCGGAGTGGCAGATATATGCGATTATACAGTCCATCACCACTGAGGCAAACTCCGTCTGCGCACACGCCTCCACATATGGATGACACTTCACTACGGCGCTTATTGCCATGTTTTCCATGTTTTTCGATATCCTGCCCGTTTTTCTGGCGTTCCTGCCTACCTCGATGCACTGCTCCCAGAAATATGTAAAATCAAACTCGGCAAATCTCAGCAGCGATCTCGACAGCTCCAGCTTATGAAAGCTGTTGCTCCCCGGTACTGCAAATACTGCGGTCTCCGTTTTTCTCACCTCTTTGCCTGATGTTTTTTCAGGCGCATAATTTATTTCATTATAGCACATTTTTCAGCGAATTTCAACGTTTTTTGCAAAAAATTTGATGTCCATATTAATGCAAAAAAAGAGCCGTTCCCATGAACGGCTCCCTCTCGTTTTTTACCATTACATTATTCCGAACACTACTATCACTGCGACCATCATAAATACTGCCGCAAATTCTATTGCAGTGAATACGGACTGCACTATGCTCCATGCGCTGTTTTTGTTCATGGCCGACTCCTCCTCTTGAGATAAAAGTGTTTTTGTGATCTGCTTTCATATTAATATTATACCCCTGCGGAGACTTTATGTCAAGGTTTTATCCCGCTTGTCCGTCTTTTCTCCGATTCGCACAACTTGTTGAGAATTATTAGTGCATTTCGTCAGAATTTACAGTTTATTCCTTGAATTTTCTCTGTTATATGATATAATTGTATAAAATCTTTCATCGAAAGCGGGGCGTTTTTTTGGATTACTCCATTATCCGCAGCGGCAGAAAATCTGTCGCTCTTTCTATTGACAAGGAGGGCAGGCTTATTGTTCGTGCGCCTTTCGGATTTCCCGAATACAGGATCAGGGAGATCGTTAATGAAAAGGCGGACTGGATCAACAAGCACTCCTCTGCTGCCGAAATTCGTGCTGCAAAGCGGAATGATCGGCTTTCCCGTCCGCCCGAGGCGCTGCCCCTTTTCGGTGAGCTGCGGGCTGTGTCCCATGAGGAGCCTTACGGCTATATTGACGGCGTTATTCACATTCCCGGGAATATGACTCTCGAAGAGCTTCTCCCATATCTGCACAGGCTTTATGCCCGCATTGCCAAGGAGTATCTCGTCCCAAGGGTGTGGGCGGCGGCAAAGGAGATGGGCTTTGATATTTCGGCGGTGAGGATAAATTCTGCCGGAACAAGGTGGGGCAGCTGCTCTGCCAAAAAATCTATTAATCTCTCCCAAAAGCTTATTGTTGCCGATACCGAGGCTATTGATTATGTTATCGTTCACGAGCTTTGCCACACCGTTCACTTGGACCACTCCGCTGATTTTTGGGCGCTGGTTGAACAATTCGTTCCCGATCATAAGAAATGCAGAGACAAACTGGCTGAGGTTCAGAAAATGCTTTCTGATTTCGGGATGGAATGAGGGGGACAGGGCTGCTCATCACTATGATGGGCGGCTCTGTTTTTATTAATTGTGAGTTATCTCTAATTTTTTATTGTTTTATGCCGCTACTTTTTGTATTGATAATTCTCCCAATATGTAGTATAATATAGGATGAATAACTATTTTTTGATGAGAGGATATGATTTTAAGTGAGTAAAGCTGAAAAGTTCTTCGGGGATATGATCGGCAAGCACATTGCCTTTATCGGCGTGGGTGTGAGCCACACCGATCTGATAAAGCTTTTTTGCAGAAAGGGTCTGGATGTTACCGTCTGCGACAAAAAAACTGCAGAACAGATGAAGGAATATGCTGAGCTTCTTGAGGCGGGAGCCAAATTCTCCCTTGGCGAGGCTTATCTTGACGATATTGCGGCGGGCAGGTTTGATGTGGTCTTCCGCACCCCGGGTATGTATTATTATCACGAGGCGCTTGTTTCTGCAAGGCATAACGGCTCTGCTGTTACCTCGGAAATGGAGGTTTTCTTCGATCTTTGCCCCTGCCCCATTTATGCGGTGACAGGCTCCGACGGCAAGACTACCACCACCACCATCATTGCCGAGCTGCTCGCTGCTGAGGGTAAAACCGTACATAAGGGCGGCAACATCGGTCGGGCACTTCTTCCTATCATTGAAGATGTGAAGGAGGATGACGCTGCGGTTGTGGAGCTTTCAAGCTTTCAGCTCATTTCTATGAGGCGTTCACCCGATGTGGCTGCCATTACAAACATCACTCCCAATCATCTGAACGTTCACAAGGATATGCAGGAATATATTGACGCTAAGGCTAATCTGCTCATTCATCAGAATGCTTTCGGCAGGGCTGTTCTGAGCTTTGACAATGAGACTGCTAAGAATCTTGCGCCTCTTGTAAGAGGAGATCTCGCTTTTTTCAGCAGGCGTGAAAAGGTGGAAAACGGTGCGTTCCTTCGTGAGGACGGTATGCTTTGCTACAATGATTTCGGCAGCATCACTCCTTTTATGCACATGGACGAAATTAAGATACCGGGGCTTCACAATGTGGAGAATTATCTCACTGCTATTGCTGTTACATGGGGAAAGGTTTCCCCTGAGACGGTCAGAAGGGTCGCAAGGGAATTTAATGGTGTGGAGCATCGCATTGAGCTTGTAAGGGAGCTTGATGGGGTAAAATATTACAACAATTCCATCGCTTCAAGTCCCACGAGAGTTATTGCTTGTCTGAACACCTTCCCTCAGAAGCAGATAATGATCATGGGCGGCTCCGACAAGGGGATTTCCTTTGAGCCTATGGCTGATCTTGTCTGCGAAAAGGTTAAGCTTCTTATTCTCATGGGGCAGACTAAGGAAAAAATTAAGGCTGCTGTTATGGCTTCTCCCAAATTCAGGGAAAATGCTCCCCAAATTATTATTGTAAATGACATGGCAGAGGCTGTGAACACTGCTCATTCTCATGCGAAATGCGGCGACATCGTTTCCCTCTCCCCTGCCTGCGCAAGCTTCGATATGTACAGAATGTTCGAGGACAGGGGCAATCATTTCAAAAGCCTTGTTAATGCGCTTTGATTCTGAAAGGATCTGATATATATGGACAGAAAGGAACTGGCTGAGCTTATTATTAAGCTGGCGGACTGCTCCGGCGTTTCGGGCTGTGAATCGGACACCGCTCTTGTCTGCCTTGAGGAAATTCAAAAATATTCTGACAGCGCCATTATCAAAAACGGCAATGTTATTGCTCATTTCGGAAAAAGAACCGATAATAAGCCTCATGTTCTCATTGACGCTCATCTGGACAGGGTGGGGCTGATAGTTACAGGCATTACCCCTGAGGGCTTTATCAAGGCGGACTGCATAGGCGGTCTTGACAGGCGCATTTTTCCCGCTCAGAGGGTCATTATTCACGGCAAAGAGGACATTTCGGGCGTTATTTGCACTATCCCTCCCCATCTGAAAAAGGACAGCGCCGTTCTTGATAAGGACCGGATATTTATTGACCCCATTTCGGGCAGGGATGATATTTCCGAGATCATTTCTCTCGGGGATTTCATTTCCTTTGATTCGCCATGCACCGAGCTTTTAAACGGCAGAATCTGCGGGGCGGGGCTTGATGACCGCTGCGGTATTGCGGCTGTTATCAAGGCGGTGGACTGTCTGAGCGGCTGCTATGACAATCTGCCTTACTCATTTACGGTGATGTTCTCCGCTCAGGAAGAGCTTGGGGAGAGAGGCGCCTGCATCGGTGCTTTTGACATTGAGCCCGATATTTCTATTGCGGTGGACGTTAGCTTCGCTCTTTGCGGCGGCGAAAATCCCCGCAAGTGCGGCGAGCTTTCAAAGGGCTGCATGATAGGCATTGCTCCTTCCCTTGACAGGGGGCTTTCCAAATGGTTCATCGAACATTCAAAGGAATATGATATTCCCTATCAGATCGAGGTCATGAACGGCACTACGGGCACGGATGCGGACAGATTTTCCGTTAACAAAGGCGGCTCAAGGGCTGTTACGCTGTCTATCCCTCTGAGATATATGCACACTCCCGCAGAGGTCATCGACCTTTCAGACTGCGAGCTTACGGCAAGGCTTATTGCGGATTTCTTGAAAGCGGGTGATGTGAAATGAGCATTAACATTAACAAAACTCTGCTTCGGCAGCTTCTCAGAGAGCTTTGCGAGCTCGACGGCGCTTCGGGGCAGGAGGACAGGGTAAGAGAGTTTATTTTAGATAAAATCCGGGACAAATGTGAATGTCGGGTCACGCCCTTAGGCTGCGTTATTGCAGAGTACAAGGGCGGCAATGTCCCTGCGGGAAAGCTTATGATATCCGCTCACATGGACGAGGTGGGGCTTATTGTTACGGGGATCAATTCCGACGGCACCCTTAACATCAACTGCATCGGCGGCGTTGAGGCTGACGCTGTTATCGGCAGGCAGGTAAGGCTTCAGAACGGCATTATGGGTGCTGTGGGCTCCAAGGCTGTTCACAATATGTCCGAGGAGGAACGCAAATGCGCTCCCAAATTTGAGGGGCTTTACATTGACATCGGCGCTATTGACAGGGCTGACGCCGAGAAGCACGTTTCTCTCGGAGATTATGCTTATTTTACCTCGGGCTTTGCCGAAAAGGGCGGTTTTATCCGCTCTAAGGCTATTGATGACAGGGCGGGCTGTGCTATCATGCTTGCGATGATTTTAGATAATGCGCTTTCCTATGACTGCACCTTTACCTTTGTCACTCAGGAGGAAATTGGACTTCGGGGCGCAAGGACTGCTGCTTTTGACGTTGCTCCCGATTTCGCTCTTGTGCTTGAAGCCACTACGGCGGCGGACATTCCTCTTTCCGAGGGCGACAAGCGATGCTGTATTCTCGGGGAAGGTCCTGTGGTTTCATACATGGACAGAAGCACCCTTTATGACAGGGGGCTGTACGGTCTTTCAATCAGGCTTGCCGAGGATATGGGCATTAAGCGGCAGACCAAGACGGTCATTGCGGGCGGAAATGACAGCGGTGCTATCCACATCAGCAGAGGCGGTGTGAGGACCTGCGCTGTTTCCGTTCCATGCAGATATCTGCACACGCCCTGCTGCGTCATAAACGAGGAGGATTATTTCGATTCCTATGCTCTCAGCCTTGCTATGGCTGAAAAAATCCTTTCGGGCGAGGTATGATAAGGCTTATTTCCGAGCCGTCAGAGCTTATCCTTGACGAAAGCTATTACAGCGGCAGGATTCACGCTGCCTGCGAGGCTTACGGTACGGGTTACGATTTTTGCAGGCTGTACCGTTTGGATTCGGGCTGCGGGCTTATTTACAACTCTTCCTGCGTTCTGAGCGGGAATTGTGATGACCCCGAGGAAATATCCGAATTTATTATGATAAATTCTCCCGATATGCTGGAATGTCCCGTTTCCCTCGGAAATGGTCTTGACCTTCCCGGATATGAAAAGCGGCGGAGGATATTATTTGAGAGGCGGGTTCGTCCCGAAATTGATGCTGTTCCCGAAGAGGCAAGACTTATGGATATGCTCGGAATCGTTAAGGACGCTTTCGGAGAGACGGAGCCTGATCTATGGTATGCGGATATGTCCCATCGGATAAGGCATGGGGTCTCAAGGGCGTTTATGTGTCATGGCGTTTCCTGTGCCTGCGTGGATTTTGTTTATCACGGGGCGGCGTATATTTCTCAGGTGGCTACTGTTTCCTGTGAACGGGGAAAGGGTTATGCCAAGGCTTTGCTTGAAATGATTTCCCTTGAGCTTATTGAAAAGGGTATCGTTCCGCGTTTATGGGCATATGATGAGCTTGCGGGCTTTTACCGCAAGGCGGGCTTTCTCCCCATCGATGAGGATATTATTTATTTTAAAAATTACTGATTTTAAGGAGATTTTTTATATGGCAGAAATTTTTGACCCCAAGCCTGTCGTTCAGAAGGGCTTTGAAATTGAGGAGAGGATCCTCAAGGCTGCGGCTAAGGCGGAGGAATCCTGCGAGAGCGCTTTCAAGGAGATCGACCGCACTGCACGCTTTAACGGCGAAAAGGTTCTCAAAGCCTTTATTGACAACAGGGTCAGCGATGTTTGCATGAAGGGCAGCTCGGGCTACGGCTACAACGATATGGGCAGAGACACTCTTGACGCTGTTTTCGCTCAGGCTATGGGCGCTGAGGACGCTCTTGTCAGACACAGCATCGCTTCGGGCACTCATGCTCTGACTATTGCTCTTTTCGGTATCCTCAGAAAGGGTGACAGGATGGTTTCCCTTACGGGAAGACCTTATGACACTCTGGAAGAGGTCATCGGTCTCAGAGGAAGCGGAAACGGTTCCCTTGCCGATTACGGTGTGGAATACGAGCAGGTGGACCTTACTCCCGACGGCAAGCCTAATGTGGCGGAGATATTCCAGAAGGTGAAGGGCGCTAAGCTGGCTTATATTCAGCGCTCAAGAGGTTATTCCCTGCGTCCCTCCCTGACGGTAAACGGCATTGCGGAGATCGTTAAGGCGGCTAAGGGCGCTAATCCCGACATTATTGTTATGGTTGACAACTGCTACGGAGAATTTGTGGAAAAGTCTGAGCCTGTTTCTGTCGGTGCCGATCTCATTGTGGGTTCTCTTATCAAGAACCCGGGTGGCGGTATTGCTGAGACGGGAGGCTATATTGCAGGCTCCAAAAAGCTCATTGAACAGGTTTCCTATCGGCTTACCTGTCCCGGTGTGGGCAGGGAGGCAGGCTGCTCCCTCGATCAGAACAAGAGAATGTATCAGGGGCTTTTCTATGCTCCCGAGGTGGTGGCTAATGCTCTCAAGACGGCTACCTTTACCAGCGCTGTTATGACTCAGCTGGGTTATCAGTGCTATCCCGCTCCCGGTGAGCCCAGAGGGGACATCATCACTGCCATCCTTATGAAAAATCCCCAGAATCTTATCGCTTTCTGCAAGGGTATTCAGAAGGGCTCTCCCGTTGACAGCTTCGTTTCTCCCGAGCCTTGGGATATGCCCGGCTACGACAGTCAGGTCATTATGGCGGCGGGCGCTTTCAACAACGGCGCTTCCATTGAACTTTCCGCTGACGCTCCCCTCAGAGAACCATTTGCTGCGTATGTTCAGGGCGGCCTTACATACGCCACCGGCAGAATGGGCGTTCTTTGTGCTTTGCAGGAAATGTTTGAGAAAAGATGCTTAAAGCTGTTCTGAGTTTTTGGTTATTCTTTTGATTTTTCAAGGTGATCATATCGGATATTTAATACTAATCTTTAATCGTTCTGTAGACAAAGGCGGCAGATAGAACGCTGCCAATCTAGGAAAGCGACCGCAGGCGGGCTGTCGCCCGGCAAGGGAGCTTGACGACGAGTGGCTGCGTTATAGCTGTCGAATTTGTCTAT
>JALFVE010000034.1 GCA_022787085.1 Oscillospiraceae bacterium
GGACAAATAGTCGTTCACTGCTTTTAATTTCAGTTCTACAGAATATTTCTTATGTATTCTTTTTGGCATAAATTAACCCCCTTAGTGTAGTCTCGAATTTTTGTTTTTTCGAGTGTCTACTCTAAGGGGATTATATCAAAAAGAGTTCTCAACGCTTTTTCTTTTCTGTTCTTTTAATCATCCATTCAAGAGGGTGGATTTTTTATTTAAGGCTTTATCATTACGGACTGCATCATAGAATCGGAAACCACCTGCAAAGTTATAGGCATCAAAACCGTTACCCATTAAAATTCTGCTTGCGATATAGCTTCTCAATCCACTTTGGCAGATAACATACACAGGCTTGCTCCTGTCCAGCTCACCTATACGTTCACGCAGTTCATCAACGGGAATATTGATAAACCCCTTCACATGACCCATGCTGTACTCCATTGGTGTACGTGTATCAAGAAGTGTTATGCTGCCGTCACGGGGAAGTGTTTCATCTTCTTCATAATACCATTGCTTTACAATGCCGTTTTTCATGTTTTCAATGATATAGCCTGCCATATTCACAGGGTCCTTTGCGGAGGAATACGGCGGAGCATAAGCAAGGTCAAGTTCTGTAAGTTCATATGCTTTTATTTCGGCACGGATAGCGGTTGCAAGCACATCAATCCTCTTATCGACACCGTCAAAGCCTACAATTTGTGCACCTAAAATGCGGTAGCTTTCTTTTTCAAACAGCACTTTCATAGTCATCATTTTACCGCCGGGATAATATCCTGCGTGACTCATCGGCGAAAGAATGACTTTGTCTGTAGCAATACCAAGGGACTTTGCGGTTTTTTCGTTAATACCCGTAGTAGCAGCAGTCATGTCAAATATTTTGATGACGGATGAGCCCTGCCCGCCGGTATAATGGCTGTCGCTGCCGCAGATGTTGTCGGCAGCAACTCTTCCCTGCTTGTTTGCAGGCCCGGCAAGAGAGATGAGTGTGTCTGTATCAGTTACAAAATTTTTGATCTGCACCGCATCTCCAACCGCATAAATGTCAGGTATAGATGTTTCCATTTTGTCATTGACCACAATACTGCTTTTTATTCCGAGTTCCAAACCCGCTTCTTTCGCAAGTGTGGTTTCGGGAGCGACGCCGATTGCCATTACAACCATATCGGTATGAAGTGTCGGAGCATTTTTGAGTTTCACATCAATACTGCAATCGGTATCGGCAAAACCTTCAACCATAGTACGATCGGACTCACCATACGGCAAGGGCCGCACCAATCGGCATAGAAATCGAGAAGTATAGGTTTATTAGAATTCAAAACTTCGCTTGCAAAATTTTCTTTATTAATTTTAATGACAGGCATCTTCGTGTCCTCCTTTGTTTTATTGTATCTTTATTTTAACCGATTTGAAATCAGAGTTCTGTGATGTTATCACTTACCTCTTTTTCTGTTCCTTAATTTGCAGATTGCCTGTGTCATTGTTCCCATCGGGCAGAAAGCGCACCACATTCTCGGCTTAAAGAAAATCATAACAATAAGACCGATTAGAAGCGATGTAAGCATCAGGCTGTAAAATCCGAAGCTGAACTGTGCCACCCAATCCGGGAATATACTTCCCGAATATGTCCATCCCCACGGAATACGGAATGTCCAAAACAGTTTGATTGCTTCACGCAGATTTTCCGAACCGCTTGCCACAAGGTAGGTCTGAAAAACCATATTGCCGAACATGGCAAGGAAGAATATCAGAAAACCATATCGAAACCATTTGGATGCCATCCATTTCGGTGTTGGCTTGTTTCGGGAGCATTTGAGATCTCCGCCCAGCTTACAATAGAGTTGCCCTCTGCCGCAAACACAGGCGGAGATAACTCAATCGCATTTCGTTACATACCCACAGCCATAAATTGTGGGAGCTGACCCGTTCACGACGAGTCGGCGTTCAAAAATGTGTATAATAACTCAATTTTTATTATAACACAAAATCTGTCGGATTTCAATATCTGAACGGGTTTTGCGGAAAAATTTGTCAAGGCGCAATTGGTGGATTTATAAGGTTTTTCAGACTCTTATTCTCTTGTATACGAAATTACCCTACTGCACATTTTACAGCAGACACAGCGTATATAAAAAACATTTTTCGCCCCGAAAATGCACAATAAAATTATACCGCCAGCGCACCTGAAAAAGTTTTCAACTCACAAGGAAATCACCATAATAGGATATTATCCTGCACCGAAATATCGGCACATCATATTCCACGCCACAGAAATTCACGCAAGGAATATTATGGGAGATATTAAAGATATAAGGTAGCTATCATCTAAAAACAAAAGAGCTATTATTAACAATCAATCCATCAATCTACGCAAACGGAAACTACCGTAACAGGATTTCTGTGGCACGGCAAAACCAAATAAAACAGCAATTTCAGCACCGGAAAGGTACAGTAAATCTGTATCGGAACGGTGCTTTTTTATATGCTGTGGTTAACACCCTGCAATTTTTTTGGCTTTTAAAAGTAGGGGGGATTTAAGGTTGCCACCAGCCTTATTTTTCGGCTTGAATATTAGAGTGACATTTATTCTGAAATAATAAATGTGAGGAAAAGTTCGGATTTTTTAAAAAATATATGGCTCAATCACTTGATTTTTTACCTTTAAAAGTGAGAGAAAGTTATAAAGCAGTGCATTAACGAGTGCTTGTGAAGGAATCGGATATTGTGATACCGGAAGTGCGGTGATCACTCCGGGATTTGCAATGAAGTCAAGGAAAAGAATAAGCCATAAACTCTGTGTAAGGAGCGATGCGGAATAACTGCATCGCTCCTTATTGTTTTCTCAAGGAGTGGCAGATCAGTCGTATATCATTTGACGATATATCTCGTGGTTTTGTGCAGTATGAATAAAGATTTGATGAGATTTTCTACAAAAAATCCATACGCCTGATAAGGCATATTTGAAGTGACGTAATAGAGAGCTTTTTCATAATACTGTATTGCCAAATGACGTAAATACGGCATTTGAAAGTTGCGTGTATAGGCGGTCGCACATTATTGTAAACTGTGGTAGAATATATATAAACCAATTATTATTTAAAAAAGGAGCTATTTTTATGTGGAAGAACGATTCTTTAAAAAAATCACTATTCGACCTGAAAGCATGAATACCGACAAGTTTTCTGATGATACTTTTGGTAAAGCATTAGTATCAATGGAAGGTGCGGCGGAAACAATAATAACAAGAACTGCCGAAAAGGGGGTTCAGAATCATGTGGAGGACGGTCAGTTTGCCGTTTTCACACAGCTTGCGGCGGAGCAGGAAAAAGAAATAACCGATAGGGGAGTTACCCTTGAAAGGATTTTTTCCTTTGATATAGAAATGTCTGATAATTCCGTGCTGAGAGTATTCAAGGTGCGTGAAAATATAGACCTTATTGACACGGACAATGGCAGGATACCCGAAAAAACAGGGGAGATATTTCTCGAAAAGCGTTATTGCGAAGAGCATGAAATATCTGTGGGAGATACTATGGAGATAGGCGGAAACGGCTTTACGGTAACGGGAATCGGCACTGTTCCCGATTATGATGCTCCCACGAAAAATTTCTCAGACGGTTCGGTGGACAGCTCTCTTTTCGGAATCGGAGCTGTTGTTCCGGAAGATTATGAAGTGCTGAAAAGCCTTGGAAAAACCGAGGATATACGCTATGCCTATCTGCTT
Organism: Oscillospiraceae bacterium; assembly: GCA_022787085.1. Classification (GTDB taxonomy): domain Bacteria; phylum Bacillota; class Clostridia; order Oscillospirales; family Ruminococcaceae; genus Huintestinicola. Next base: position 3,713 of record JALFVE010000034.1, read on the forward strand.
AACGATAAAATTTCCCACGATGAATTAAAGAATATGATCAAGAATTTTGAATTTGATTATAATACTATTGACGATAAATATTTCCGTGAAATGCTTGACGATACCCTTATGCCATATCCAACATTGCCTGCGGAATGAATCTGCATTTTTCGTGGCATATGTATGCTGAGATCTATATTGGAATTATGCTGATATATTTTGCGGTGAACGGTCTGCTTACTGCAAAGCTGAAAAAGATCACTCCTGCCGAGGTGCTGAAAAACAGGGAATAAAATTTTTGCAAACCTTGATATAATACTGATAACCAATTAATCTGCGGACAAAATACAGCGGCTGTAATTCGCTGTTTTTATCCGCAGAACAATTGGTTATCAGTATAATAAAATATTGAGAATTATTATAAAAGCGATATCAGCGTTATGAACTTGGAGGCGATTTTTATACGCATATTTTAGGAAATCTTAACTGTTGAGAATGATATATTATATGAATAAATGATATATCCCATTTATGGCGCCGCAGAGGAGAAGCCCTGTGACCGTCGGCAGAACAACAGCCAGCCCCGTCTGTTTCCATGAGCCTGTTTCCTTTCTGATGGTCAGACAGGCGGTGGAGCATGGGAAATGACAGAGCATAAATATCATCACGCACAATGCTGTGAGAGAGGTCCAGCCGTTCTGAGCAAATATGGCGCCCATTTCGGAGGCACCGCCCTCGGAAAGTGTTCCCTGCCCTGTGTATATCATCATAATGATGGGAAGAACGATCTCGTTTGCGGGAAATCCAAGGATAAAGCCTAAAAGTATTGCCCCGTCCATTCCGAATAGCTTTCCGACTGGATCCAGAAATTCTGCGCAGGAAGCAAGCAGGCTCTGTCCGCCCGGGGAGATATTCGCAAGGAGCCAGATCACCAGTCCCGCAGGAGCTGCCACAGTTACCGCTCTTCCCAGAACGAAGATAGTCCTGTCAAGCAGGCTCCGCACAAGCACCTTGCCTATCTGAGGACGGCGGTAGGGAGGCAGCTCCAGCGCAAAGGAGGCGGCAACGCCTTTCAGCACGGTCTTTGACAGCAGGCGGGATATACCGAAGGTAAGCGCCGCACCAAGTGCTATCACACCTGTGAGCATCAGGGCGTTTATGAAGCCTCCCCCCGCTCCTGCCGCCGTTATCATTCCGATCAGGGCGATAAGGGCGGGAAATCTCCCGTTACAAGGCATAAAAACATTAGTAAGAATAGCAATAAGCCTCTCTCTGGGTGAATCAATTATCCGACAGCCTGTGATACCCGCAGCATTGCAGCCAAGCCCCATTGCCATGGTGAGAGCCTGCTTGCCGCAGGCGTTTGCCCTGCTGAAGAATCTGTCAAGATTAAACGCCGCCCGAGGAAGATATCCCACATCTTCAAGAAGGGTAAATAATGGGAAAAAGATAGCCATTGGGGGCAGCATTACCGCAGTGACCCAGCTGAGAACACGATAAACCCCGTCAATGAGCATACTTTCCGCCCATGAGGGGCAGCCTGCGGAGCGAAGCCCGTCCCTGAATATCTCTCCCAGGGAAGCAAACGCCGAGGAAAGCAGCTCAGATGGATAATTTGCCCCCGCAATGGTTATGTAAAAAATCACCGCCAGCATTAAGAGCATAACAGGCAGACCCCATATCCGATGGGTGAGAATATGATCTATCTTTCGGTCTCTTTCGTAATAATCGGGCAGTTCTCTTTTGACCGCCTCATCTGCGATCTCCTCCGCCCTCATAACGATCCTTGTGACAGTGTGATCTCTGAGAGCCGCAGCGTCCATGCCGCTCTCTGCTAAAATGGATAATGCGCTGTTATATGCGGAGCCAAGCTCGCCGTCCTCGTCGGAAAGGGCATTTTTGAGCTCGCCGCAGGTAAAGCTGTCAAGGGTGGATATGAAATCCTCTGAGCGCTCAAGTATTCTCAGAGCCGCAAATCGGGGGCATATTCTTCCTTTAAGCAGCTTTTCCAAGGGCGGCAGAAGCTTTGAAACAGCCCGTTCCGTCTCCTCGGAATAAATTACCGCAGGCTGGGGAAGGATGTTTTCGCACATTTCATCAACCCGCTCAAGAAGCTCATCAAGCCCCACATCATTTCGTGCAACCACTCCGCAAACAGGCACATGGAGCAGCTCCTCAAGCAGATTCAGATCAACGGTTATCTTCTTTTTCGCCGCCTCGTCAAGGAGATTCACGCAAACCATGGCATGGGGCGTTATTTCCAGCACCTGAAGCACAAGATTCAGATTACGCTCAAGGCAGGAGGCGTCGCAGACCACTATCACCCCTTCGCTGCCGCCGTAAGCAATAAAATCTCTTGCCACCTGTTCCTCCGCCGAATGAGCCATCAGGGAATATGTGCCGGGAAGATCGGTGAGAGTGATATCTCTGCCACCTCGGAGGCATTTGCCTCTGGCGGTGGAAACGGTTTTGCCCGTCCAGTTTCCCGTATGCTGCTTCATGCCTGTCAGGGCGTTGAAAACGGTGGATTTTCCCACATTGGGATTTCCCGCAAGAGCAATGCTTATTCCGCCGCTGCCCCCAGAGTGATTCTTTTTCATTGTGATACCGTTCCTTTCTGAGAATATATCATAACATTATATTCGCAGAAAGGACGATATATCACGAAAAAAACGAGGCCGCTCCGAAAAAAAGCGGTCTCGTTGATTTATTAAAAACTTACTGATTCAGACGGAAATGAACGGGGATACCGTTTCTGTACTCGGTAGTTACCTCTCCCTGAATGAGAGGCAGGAAGTAATTCAGAGCGTCGGGAGTAACATCGCACTTGTCATCGGTTATCCATTCGGCAGGGAGATATTTCTCCTTGTTGGCAGCCTGAGCAACATCAAATGAAACGATCTCAATGCGATAGGGCTCATTGCTTATCCTTCTGTAGCCCATCATTCTGCCGCTGTTTCCCGCAAGGGCGCAGTCAACGGCAGCAGATCCTATTCTTTCGGATTCCTCGATATCTGTCAGTGAAGCAATATGAGAGCTGCATCTCTGCATAACATTCAGCTCAATGGAACGGACCTTGCAGCCGAATCTCTCGGAGCATCTATGCTCTAAATATTTTGCAACTCCAGAATTATCCGTATGACCGAAGGCATCCGCACCTGTTTTCACATACTGCCTGTCGGTGGGGACGATTCCCTCGGAAACGGCGATAATAACAGCCCGATAACGCTTCATCATCCGCTCTACATCTCCGAGGAACCGTTCCATATCAAAGCCCTGAGGGAATGCCTCGGGAAGATATATAAGATGAGGCGCAGGCTCGCCGTTTGCCCTCAGAACGCAGGAGGAGGCAGTGAGCCAGCCTGCATTTCTGCCCATTATTTCAACAATTGTGATGGACTGTATGCTGTAAACACGGCTGTCTCTGATGATCTCCTGGAGCGTGGTGGCAACGTATTTTGCGGCGGAGCCGAAGCCGGGGGTGTGGTCGGTCTCGGGAAGGTCGTTGTCAATTGTTTTGGGAACGCCGATTATTTTAATATCCTTGCCCACAGCCTTGCAGTAGCGGTCAAGCTTCATAACGGTATCCATGGAGTCGTTGCCGCCGATGTAGAAAAATGCCTTTATTTCATATTCCTCAAAGGTGTTTATAATCCTCATGTATTCCGCCTCTGTGCGGCTGTCGTTGGGGTCGTATTCCGCAAGCTTGTAGCGGCAGGAGCCGAGAACTGTGGAGGGAGTCTTTTTAAGAAGCTCGATGTCATGCTCGGAGGTCAGAATACTGTCAAGAGGAACGAGATTCCCGTTTATCATTCCCTCAATGCCGTTGATCGAGCCGTAGATCTTGCCGATCTCGGGGGATTGTGAGGCTTTTTTGAAAATTCCCGCAAGAGAAGCGTTGATTGCGGAGGTGGGGCCTCCCGACTGAGCTGCTGCGATATTATACATAAGCGTACCGTCCTTTTTTGCCTTTTTGGCATAATTGCTTTGCTGTTATTATTGTAGCACAGACGGCGCAAATAATGCTATATGCAGACTTCACGATTATTATTTTGTATTATGCCGAAATGGTGTTGCTTTTTCACAGAAAAAAGTGAAAAGGATTTCATTTTCGGGTCAGAAAATCCCTATTGACATTTTCTCAAAACAGTTGTATAATCAATTCATAACAATTATTTTGGATTTCATATGGAGATGATTTTATGAAGACCATTAACAGGGCAGGAATTATCTGCATTGCCGCAGCGACAATATTTTCCTTTTCCTCCGTATGCTCGGCGGCGGAGTGGAAGGAAACGGAAAACGGAATGACATATATCAGCGACAGCGGCAAGGCTGTTACGGGCTTGCAGGAGATCGACGGCAAGACCTATTATTTTAACAGCAAGGGGATTATGAAAAAGGGCTGGATGACCGCAAAATCGGGTGCGAAATACTATTTCAATTCCGACGGCTCGATGCGGACAGGCTGGTTAAAACTTAAATCGGGCAGGTATTATTTTTCGGACAAGGGCGTTATGCAGACAGGAGCGGTGAAGATCGGCAGGGATCATTACTGCTTTGACGACGAGGGAGTTATGCTCACAGGCTGGCAGGACGATTATTATTACGGCACAAACGGCAAGAGAGCCGTAAATAAAACCGTTATCATTGACGGTGAGAAGGTGAAGTTTGACAAGAACGGCAGAGTTAAGGAGGAAAGTCCGAAGGAAAATGACAGCTCCAAGGAAAAGGAAAGCACCTCATCCGATGTGACCGAGGAAAAGATCATTCCCGAAAAGATCGAAGTCACCGATACGGAATTTACTGTTTCAAAGGGAGCAAAATTCAGGCTTTCCTATCAGTTCCGTCCCATAACCGCAAACTGCACCGATGTGACCTTCAAAAGCAGCTCTCCCTCCGTTGTTTTTGTAAACAGCAAGGGAGATATTGAAGCCATGAAGAAGGGCACCGCTTATGTTACCATAAAATCCACCGAAAATCCAAACGCATATGTAAAACTGAAAATCACTGTTAAGGAATAAAAAATCAGGGAGGACATGATTTAGGGTATTGCCGATAAAGAAGTATTTATCGGTACCGAGCCACAAACTTTGTTCATTTCGCTTATCTATAAACGAATTGGCAAAGGGGGCTCCCCTTCGTGTCCTCCCTGATTATTTTACTTTATTTTCCTTGCCTCAATGTAATATCTCTTGTCCTCGGCGTGACCCATGGAGAAGGTCTTGCGGGGGAGTGCGCCGTCCTTGATGACGGTGGGGAAAAGCTCCTCCTTGCCCATATCGGGGAGCAGTATTCCTGCGCTGCGGGGAGCCATGGCAAGCTCCTTCACCACATTTGCGCCATGGATGTAATCAATTTTTCCGCCCTTTTCCTTCAGATATCCGTCAAGGAAGCTCTGAACGCTGCCCACAGTAAGATTTGAGGTGGGATTTTTGATCCCGAAGCGTTTTGTCTCGCCGCAGCAAACCCATTCAAAGCTCTGCATATTTTCGGAGATATCCCCTGTAAGCTCCAAAGCCTCGGTCATTTTACCGAGAAGGTCCGCAGGCTCTATATCGGTGATTATCCTGTGGATGGCTTCAAATTCCAGCGCCTCGCTGTGAAGATTTACTATCTCCGCCAGTGCGTATCTTGCGGGATGGCAGGACATATCCTTATCGGGATTTTCTCTTTTCAGCTCCTCGTAATATTCCTTTGCGGTGGCAAGGGAATGGTTTCCGTCGCCCATGGCATAAAGCAGAACGGGAACGTCCTTTATGCCGTAACGCTTCTCAAAGCTTTCCCTGCTTCCGAGAGCCGCCAGAGCCTTGTCGCAGCTGTCAATATCTTCATCACCAACAAGATATCCCTTGATGCTGCCGCCGTTTTTCATAAGAGTGAAATCGTAAAGCTTCTCAAGTGAAGCTTTTTTTCCGCCTATCCTCTCAATGACCGTTCTTTCGGGGTCGTCAATGAGTATCATAATGTGGGGAAGCTCAAGGGGAGCGCCTCTGCGGACTTTAAGACGGGGCGGGATACGCTCGGCAACAGTTGCTTCAGTGGCTCTTACGGGAGATGTGCTGCCCTTTCTGAAATCATACTGCTCAAGGTCGATCATTCCCACAAGCCCCTGACGAACCTTGCCTGTGCTGTCGGTGCGCTCGATATATATCATAGAATCCTTGTATTCCTTAAAAATTCCCCTGTGGAGATAATCCGTCATGGCAGTGCGGATATCTGCGATCATTTTCTCCGAATCGGGGCTTTCGAGATATGCCTCGGGGAGTATGAGCTTCAATGCGGAAATATCTCCCGCAAGCCTTGCGGCGTCCTCCCAATACTCGGGCTGAGAGGTAAACTGATCGCAGGCAACCACCGCCCAGCGGCTCATATCGGTATCCTTTGGCAGCAAAATATCGGCGGCGCCGAATGCAGTTGATGATTTTTTCACAGTTCATTCTTCCTTTCATTCCTCGGTAAAGCTTAGCTTCATGGACATATAAATGGACTTGTCCTCAATGAATTTCAGCTGTTTGTACAGCGGATAACCGCACTTTGTAGCTCTCAGCTCTATGTATGACAGATCCCACGCCTTGCCGTCCTCGATAGCCATGGTGACCAGCTTGTTTGCGATGCCCTTTCTGCGATACTGCGGGAGAGTGTAAACATTCATCAGCGTGCCTGTTTTTCCCGTAATGAACAGGGGACTTGCAGGCTTATTTATTAGCAGGAAGAAAACGCAGCCTGCCGCAGTGCCGTCCTCCTCCGCCAGATATACCACGCAGTCACGGTTAAGATGCTCCTGAAAATAGCCCTTTGTCTTGTCGGCGATCTCATCAAAGACAGACTGCCTGAGGTCCTCATGGGTTTCGTGCATATAGCCGAGTCTCAGTTCAATGAGGGTGGGAATATCCGCAGGCTTTGCTTTTCTGTAGGTTATCATTTTCCCATTTCCTTTCATTAACATTTCCTGCTTATGATTATATCACAGCTTTGTCCCGATGTCAACGCAAAAAAATACGCACCCGAATGAGTGCGCATGAAACAGAAAATAAACTCATGGGCTTCCCGAATGCTCTTTGCTGCAAATGTAAGCCTTCGGGGAGACCTATATATAAATTACTCCACAAGGAGGGTGGAGGAGATTTTAGGCGCTGCCCGCTTTGCCGAAAAGCTGATTTCCCTGCAATGCCATTCAGCCTGCGGACAGCATTTAAAAATTTAGTTTGAGATCCTATTGTTTCAGAAATCAAAGCCTGCAGCGTTTGCAATGCAGGAGCGAAATGCGCTGCATTTTTTTCGGTGCTGCCGCTGCGAAGGGAAAGACGCAGCGGCGTTACCGTATCATAAAAGGAGAGATGTTAAGGGATTTCCGTCGGATACGGTTTAGCTTCCGTATCATTTCCCTTATCATGGTTATATTATAACCGCCGAATGTGATGGAACCATGAAAGAAAAGGGAAAAGAAACAAAAAATCCCTCAAGAGGTTTATGAGATTATCATACACCGCATGAGCGGGGATATTTTGTCGCAATGGCTCGTGTAAAAAAATAATACTATAGCAAGACACAGAAATAGACTGACAAAAGGAGGCAAGGGCAAAGCTTGAAGAGTTAGGAACGAACCCGCAGGCAGGCTTGCCGCCTGTCAAGGGTGAGTGACGACACTATTCAAGCTTTGCACTGCCGAACTTGGCAGGATATTTTTGTGGATTGCTATAAACACCATTAGAATTATGGAGAAGAAATCGCCGCAAAAGCTTGCATATATGGATTTTGCGGCGAGAGATTCCCATAATTCAATAGGTGTTTAGTATAAATCCGCCTCCGAAATCGGAAGCGGAATGAAATTTAATATTATTTCTTTTCGTCAGAGACTTCCACAGCGGTCTTGTTTGCAAGCTCCTTTATCTTGACGCTGTAATAGGTTCCGAAATAATCCTCAACACCGTCAACGGTATCATAGGTAAGCTGCATGGTGAGGGTGACTTCAAAGCTGGAAAGGGTCATCACAGTGACGTGATCCAGAGTGAGATCAACGCCCTCTGTGCCTGTTACCGTTGAGACTACAGCCTCGGGAGCGGGGGAATATTTTGAGGTAAGAGCGGCTTTTTTATAGCTGTAATATTCCTCGGCGGTCTTGCGGTCGATCTTGCAGGGTATCTCCTCCATGTAGGCGGTCAGATAATTTTCCCCGTCGGATTCGTTGTATTTAAATGTATAGGTGATAAGTGAATCGTCCGCATAGAAAAACTGGCTGTCGGCAGGGATTCGGTTTTTAAGCTCCATCAGGTCGGTGTCCGTGCTGACGCACCAGATCTCTGTGTCGCTGTCATAGTAAAGCTCCGAAGCGGAATTAAGGGCAATTATCTTTTTCATGGGCATACCCAGCCTTACTTTGCTGAGAACGCCCGCATAGTCATCTGCGGGAGCCTCCTCCTTCTTGCAGGCGCAGAGCAGGGTGAGCATTGACAGTATAGCAAGCATTAACGCTGTGATTCTTTTCATAAATATGATACCTCGCATATGTAAAATTGCCATTGTTATTCACATCGGCATAAACGTCTATATATATAATAATATAAATTGCGCCCGTTGTCAAGGAAAATGACGGGATTTTTTATGGGTTTTTTGACTTGCAAACGAAGGATATTTTTGTGAAAAATCGCCTTTGAAAAAAATTTTGCAATATGATATCATTAATATATAAGATTTTGAGAGAAAACTCTCGGAAAGCAGGTCATAAATATGAAAAGAATAATCACCGCCTGCCTGGAGCAGACCATAAAATTTGAAGCTGAGGAGGAGCTTGATGCATACAAGGCTCAGCTTGACCGCAAGAGCATTAAATACCGTATTCTCGGAACGGAGAAGAGCGGTAGCGGAATAATCGTCCATATCAAAAAGCAGTACAACACCTATGATGTGGGAGATTTTTTCGACTGACGGGGAGGGCGTTTTATGAGAAAGCACACCCCCATTGGAGACGAGGAATTGCTTAACCTGCCCGACTGCAGGTTTTTGAATGAAAAGGGCGGCTGCGGGCGGCTCAGTATCCCAAGGTGCCGAGGCGGAAGCTGCTCATTTTTTTCCGCAGCATCGGACAGCGCCGATCTGAGCAGCTGGAGGGCACGTCTCTCCCTTCTTTCCGAGGAGGAGCAGGTGAGGATAGCAAGGAAATATTACGGCGGAAAACGCCCCTGGAAGGACGGTGGAGGTTCGGCATGAGCTTTGAAACGGGACAAAGGGTGATCTATAACGGCAGAGAGCTTTGCAGAGTGGGGGAGATCTGCCGAAAATGCTTTGACGGCGTTCACGAGGAGGAATATTTCTGTCTCATCCCCGAAAATGAGCCGAAAGCCTGTTATTATGTCCCCGCAGACAGGCTGGAGGGCAGGATCCGTCCGCTTATGACAAGGGAGGAGATCTATGCCGCCATTGACGGCAGCCGAACCGGGCACAGCCTTAGCTGCACCGATAAAAATCAGCGCAGGGCTGTTCTTCTTCAGACGGTGAAAAGCGGTGACAGCCGTCTTATCATTGGCATGATAAGGGAGCTTTTTGAGGAAAAAAAGCGGCGTGCCGCTCAGGGAAAGGAGCTTATATCCTGCGATGAGAAGGCGCTTGCCTCTGCCTGCAGGGTCATCAGCTCGGAATTTTCCGCAGTTCTTGGAATATCCGAGGAAGAGGTGGGCAGGCTTATCGAGGAAAGGCTTTCGGGAAAAGAATAAGGACCTGTATTCTGAAGACAGGTCCTATGGCTTATGTATGGCTTTCAGGCTGTGCATAAGCCTGTTTTTTTAATAATATTCCACAACGTCGGAGATCCGGTTTCCATTGAAAATAACTCTGGGGATTCGCTTGGAAATGCCGCAGATTATCTCATAGCCGATAGTGCCGCTCATTTCGGCAAGATCATCGGCTGTGATCGTTTCGCTGCCGTCCGTTCCGATAAGCGTGACCTCGGTTCCCTCGTGAACGTCGGGAATGTCCGTAACGTCTGCCATCAGCTGATCCATGCATATCCGTCCCACAATGGGCGCTCTTCTGCCGTTTATCAGAACATACGCCTTGCCCGAAAGGCTTCTTGAATAGCCGTCCGCATAGCCGATTGGAATGGTGGCAAGGATAATATCCTTATCTGCCTTGTAGGTCCTGCCGTAGCTTACAAAGCTGCCCGCTTTAAGCGGCTTGACATAGGAAACTGCAGCCTTCAGATCCATTACGGGACTGAGCTTCACAGGCATTTCAAGGCTTCTGTCGGGCTTTAAGCCGTAGAGCATGATTCCGAATCTCACAAGAGTGCTTCGGCTGTCGAAGCGGAATGCGCCTCCTGCGCTGTTAAGGCAATGCTTGTGGCGAAGAGAAACGCCGCTGTCATTCACCGCCTTGCACAGGCTGAAAAATCTTTCTGTCTGGGCTGCGGTGTAGGCTCTGTCATCCTCGTCCATGCTGTCTGCGGCGGCGTAATGGGTGAATATTCCGTCAAGAATAACTCCCCCAAGCTCAGCGGCAGAGCATATATCACGGGCGGCTTCCGCGATCGCCTCTTCGTCCGAGGCGCATACGCCTATTCTGCCCATTCCCGTATCCGCAGCCATGTGTATCTTGACCCTGACGCCCGAGTTTTCGGCGTACTCGGAAAGCTCCCTTGCATATTCAAGAGAGACAGCCGCCTGGATAATGTCATATTCCGCAAGCTCCGAGGCGTATTCGGGGGGCGTGTGACCTAAGATCAGTATTTCGCCCTTTACACCGCTGCGGCGGAGGGTTTCCGCTTCCTTTACATTTGAAACGGCAAAAAAGCTCAGTCCCTTGGACTCAAGATAGGGAGCGATATTGCCGTCATCGTGACCGTAGGCGTTTGCCTTGACAACGCAGGCTATCTGCGTGGTATTTTCATCAATAAGGCTTCTCAGAGCTTTGAGATTGCCGTCCAGCCTGTCAAGATGGACCTCTGCCCATGCTCGTCTGAGGAATTTCTTCATTCTGTATGTATCTCCTTTAGATCGGGAAGCTCCCGAAAAATTATGCTTGATTTATAGGAAAGTATGTGCTATAATATTAATATAAATATTTCAGGGGTGACAATATGGATATTATCCGGGAAAAGACCCTTTGCTTTACGGGACATCGCCCAGAGAAGCTCCCCTGCGGCGGAGCGGAGGGTTCGGGGGAGATAAAGGTCATTAAAAGTATGCTTTATAATGAGATATCCGCCGCTGCCGATGAGGGCTTTGACACCTTCATCACAGGAATGCAGAGGGGGATCGACCTGTGGGCGGGGGAGATCGTTCTGGAGCTTGCTGCATCCCGCAGGCTGAGGCTTATCGCAGCGCTGCCCTATCGGGATTTCGGAAAGGGCTTCAAGGGTGCTGATAAATGGAATTTCGGACGGATAACCGACAGTGCGGAGAGCGTTGTGATCATATCCGAGACCTATACGCCTTCCTGCATGAAGCTGCGCAATCAATATATGGTTGACAATTCCTCAAGGCTTATCGCAGTGGTGGGAAATGATCGGAGCGGAACGGGTCAGACCATTCGCTACGCCGAAAATCAGGGCATAGATATCCGCAGGATAGACCTTGGGGTGCTGTTTCCCGATGAAAACCAGCTTACTCTATTATAACTCAAATGGGGTCATTTTTCAAGTCAAACGGGAAATTGTATCCACATTGTAACCATTTACTCAAGGAGCAGTATCAGCGCCGCTCCTCCGCAGATTATTACCGAAAGCTTGAAAAGCCAGTTTATTATCATGCCTGCAGCAATGCGGGCTTTTATTTTTGCGGGTGAGAGGGGAGCGGGTGAAATGCCGTTCTCTAATCTGATTATCTGGGCACGGGCTTCGTCCTCAAGAGACGAATCGGGGCGGGGGAGTCCCTCCGCTCTTAAAAATACCACCGCTTTTTCAAAATAAACGCTTTCGGGGAAGCTGACCTCCACGATCCTTTTGTTTACGCCCTTTATCATATTCTATGCACATTTCCTTCCGTTTGAATTTTTCTTTTGGGGATATTATATCCTGAAGGACGGAAAAATATACATTTGGTAAATTTTTTCTGCGATATTCAGCCTTATTTTTTTGAATTATTGTTGAAAACTCTGTTGAAAAGGTTGAAAACCACCCTGATAATTATCTCAAATGCCGTCGAAAACGGTTGAAAAAAGATATACTGTGAGTAATATTCTGCAATAATAAAATCGGCTGACAACCCATTGAGCTGTCAGCCGAAAATTATTCGGGATAAATTTTATCTTACCTGATCCTCAAGTCCGCATCTGATTGCAGCCTCGTTCTCGCACCATGCGAGGCATACGCCCTCGGGGTCGTATTCCTTGCACTTAGCGGTCATATCAGCAACGATCTGATCGAACTCTGCGTCGGAATCAGCATAAACTGCGTTCCATGTAGAGGTTACGATGGTGTTCTTTACCTGCTCCCAAACGATCTCAAGCTCATCGGACTTGGAGGATTCGGAGTAGGAGGTAGCAAGAGCAACCTTGTAATTTGTGGTGTTCATGTATTCCTGAGAATTGTAGCAGCCTGTGCGGTCTCTCCAGTCATTCTGGATATCGAAGTTGGAGTCTGCACGGCGGCTTACCCAGTTATCGCAGTTATAGGTCTCGCCGTTGGAATCGGGGTTGGAAGCGTCTCTGGACCAGGTGGTGTTGTTAGCCTGGAAGGTACCCTCGTTAAAGGAGATTCCGCCCCATTCTGCGGGCATGATAGTGCCCTTTCTGTCCTTGTATGCCTGCTCGCCAAGCTCGGTGAAGCAGCTGTGACCCTCTTCATCATAGTACCAGCAAACGTCCTTGGGACCGTACCAATATGTCATATAGCCCTCGGGAGTGGTGAGGTAGTTGATGATAGCCATGCAAAGCTCGGGATATTCGGTGTTTGCGCCGATGGACCAGACTCTGTTGCCACCCATTACATTCATACCGTAGCAGAGAGGTGAAGCGTCAGCGGGAACCATGGGGAACATTCCCTTGCCCTCGGTGAGGTGCTCCTCGGAATTGTAGAGAGCGGAGCCTGCATAATCGAAGATGGAGAAGAAGATACCGCCGTTCTGAGCCTTCTCACTCATCTTGTCATAGGTCTGAGTGATGGAGTTGGGGTCGATAAGACCTGCCTGATAGAGCTTGTTGAAGAACTTGAGACTCTGCATATAGGGTCCGTCGGGCTCAAGAGCGTCGTGATACTTGCCTGTTTCAACGTCGTAAAGACCGAAGCCCATTTCATCATAGCCCCAGTAGCAGGTTGCGAATGCCTTGATGTACATAACCATGTTGCCGTCCCAGTCGGGCCACATGGACATTGCATAGGTCTCGTTGCCTGCCTCATCGGTGGGGCATATCTCCTTCATGGAAACAAAGAGATTGTAAAGGTCATCGAGGGTATTAACCTCGGGATAGCCCAGCTCCTTGTAAAGATCCCAGCGAAGGTCCATGGTGTAGAAGAAAGCCTCGTGATCGTCGGGAGAGGAAGCAACGTTATGACCGAAGCCGTAAACAACATCTCCTGCGCCGATGGAATTATTGAGGTTTGCGTTGTTTTCAAGGGCATAGGGCATATGCTCCTTGATGTAGGGACCGTATTCGGAAAGGATATCGTCCTCGTTCCAGTCAAAAAGCATTCCCTCGGTAGCAGCACGCTGATACTGATTGCCTGTGGAGCCGAAAACTACGATATCGCCCAGATTGCCTGACTCCATACGGGTGTCGAAGGTTCCGTCGGAATCGGGTATGATGGTCATAACGCAGTTGTACTTCTGCTTCATAAGCTCAGCGAACCAGCCTGTAAGCTCGCCTGAGTAGTTGGCAAGCTGGCTGTAGATGGTGATATTGATGGTATCCTCGCCGTAAAGCTCGGTGAAATCCTCTTCTCCCGCAGCTGAAGCGCCGCCCTCTGAGTCTTCGGAATCATCAGCATCATCATTGTCATCGCTGTCAGCATCAGCAGCTGCCTGAGTATCGTTTGCGGCAGACTTGGTGTCTGCAGGAGCCTTTTCGCTGCTTCCGCCGCAGCCTGTAACTGCAGCCATCATTGAAACCGCAAGAATTGCGGAAAGGATCTTCTTTAACTTCATTTACAATAACTCCGCCTTTCATTTAAAATCATAGCCGGACATAATTAAACTCTGCCCGGCTATGCCTTGAAATTACTTTTCCAAAATGATCAGAAAATTACTTTCTCTTGGAAACAACTGCTGCAGCTGCTGCAACTGCCATTACAGCGAGGATAGAGCCTGCTGCTGCGTTTCCGGTCTTGGGAGCTGTGGTCTCCTCTGCTGCTGCGGGAGCCTCTGTCTCTGCGGGAGCTTCCTCAGCGGGAGCCTCTGTCTCTGCAGGTGCTTCTTCAGCAGCTGCGTCGAGACCGCTTACTGTAAATGTGAGCTCGATGGAGTTTTCGGGCATTACATAACCGAAAAGACCTTCCTCCTTGCCGAGATCATCATTCCAGATGTTGATGCACATGGGCTCGAGGTACTCCTTAGCGTCGGGGCTGAGATATGCCTCGTCAAAGGTGTACTTGGTGTTGCCGTCGAGAGTTACCTTGACATCGCTGATGGTAACGCCGCTGTCAAGAGGAATATCGGTGGAAACGAAGAGGAGGTTCAGGGACTCGTCCGAACCGAAATCAAAATCTGTTACAGAAACTGTATATGTACCGTCGCCTGTGATCTCAGCGTCTGTGAATACGCCACCCTTGCTTACAGCTGTGGGGCCGTCCCAGCCTGTGATCTGGTCAAAGTAAACCATTCCGTCGTCGCCTGTTACGCCCTTGCCGTAGCTGGGTTCATACCAAGCATTTCTGAAAGAGAAGCTTGCGGACTGAACGCCGATATATGCGTGGTAGGTTTCCTCTGCAGATGCAGATACGGGGATCATGCTTACTGCCATTGCTGCTGCTGCGATGGCACTGAGAGTTCTGAGCTTTTTCATAATTCATTTCTCCTTATAGTTTAATCGTTTTCATGCAATACAAGTAACTGTAATTGTACTTAAGATAAATGTACCATATTTTTTCTGAAATGTCAATACCTTTTTTGCACAAATTTCTCATTGCTTTTGTAATTTGCGCAGAAAATATAAAACGGGACTTCACCGATATGAAGTCCCGCAGATATTAAACCTTCAGCTCCGAGCCCGATTCGTCAAAGAGCTTTTCAACATATTTCTTATCATCATCTCCAAGCTTTGTAAAGGAGCTTACAAGAGGAACGATGATAAGTCCCACGATCATTGCAATGGCGCCTGCGTTGATGGGAGAAGCCATATTGAGCTTCAGGGAAGCGGCTGCCTTTGTTGCCTCTGGGAAAAGTCCAAGACTGAATATCACCATGTGGATAACGGTGATGCCCACGCCTGTTGCAAAGCTTGTCCATACGGCTGCCTTTGTGATCTTTTTGGAGAAAAGTCCGTACATGAAGGGGGCAAGGAATGCGCCTGCAAGAGCGCCCCAGGAAATTGACATCAGAGTGGATATGTATGCATTGGGGTTAAGGGCGATAACAACGGAAAGAACAAGGAATGCGGCGATAAGGACACGCATTGTGAATACCTGCTTTTTCTCGTCCATTCCGCCCTTTACTGCGGGCTTGATAAGGTCAATGGTGAGAGTTGAGCTTGAGGTGAGCACCAGCGAGGAAAGTGTGGACATTGAAGCCGAAAGCACCAGTACCACAACTATTCCGATAAGCACCTCGGGAAGTGCGTCATGGAGCATTGCGGGAACGATGGAATCATAAATGAGCTTGCCGTTTGAGCCCTTGTCAATGAATGCCCTGCCCGTTTCGGCAGCCACAGCCTCGTCGGCAGAGCCGTAAAGCCTGCCGAAGCCGCCCATGAGATAGGAGCCGCCTGCAACTACAAGTGCAAAGATCGTGGAGATGACAGTGCCTCTCTTAATTGCACTGTCGTCCTTGATGGCGTAGAATTTCTGCACCATCTGAGGAAGTCCCCATGTGCCGAGAGATGTAAGTATCACAACGCCGATAAGGTTGATGGGATCGGGCCCGAAAAGGGAATTGAGGGTGTTTTCGGGAACTCCCTTGTCGGAAATTGCGCCCAGCTGCTCCAGTGCTGAGGAGAAGCCGCCCTTATTGTTTATTACGCAGAATACAACTGCGGAAATGCCCGCAAGCATGATTATTCCCTGAATGAAGTCGTTTATTGCAGTTGCCTTGTAGCCGCCCAGGATAACGTAAACGGCTGTCAGCACTGCCATTCCGATAATGCAGGCGGAATAGGGGATGTTGAACGCCATTCCGAAAAGCCTTGAAAGACCGTTATAGACCGAAGCGGTGTAGGGAATTAGGAATATGAATACGATAACTGCCGAAACGGTTTTGAGCCCCTTTGAATTATAACGCTTTTCAAAATATTCGGGCATGGTGGAGGCGCCCATCTGCTTTGTCATTATACGGGTGCGCCTGCCGAGAATGAGCCATGCGAGCATTGAGCCGATAACGGCGTTGCCTATGCCTATCCATGCCGCCGAAACACCGTAGCTCCAGCCGAACTGTCCTGCATAGCCGATAAATACCACCGCCGAAAAATAGGAGGTGCCGTAGGCGAAGGCGGTTATCCAGCCGCCAACATTTCTTCCTCCCAGAACGAAATCCGCCACTGAGGAGGTTTTCTTGTGGCAGTAAACGCCGATGCCGATCATTACCGCAAGGTAAATTGCCAGGATCACATACAACACTTTTTAAAGACCGTCCTTTCACGCTTTTATCCGTTTATCGCTTCATCAGATGAAAACATATAAGCTTTAAAGCAATAAATTACACCTTATTATACCAGATATGCTTAATTTTGTCAATTAGACAAAATAATCAATTTTTCCCTGTCTCTTTAGCAATTTCAAATAAATGTCATGTTTAATGCTGAATTATTATGTCGGTATTGCTCAAATTTTTAAGAAAATATTGTGAAAAATGCAAAAAGCTGGCAAAAGCTCTTGTAATTACTGCCGAAAAATATTACAATATAAGAGTACATATTTATTTTGCATTGCAGGGGTTTAAAGCGCAGAAAGTTTAAAGCGCAAAATCCCTGAAATTTCCCGTTACGGGGAATTTTTGAAAGGTGGAAAAACATAATGCCCATTACAGAGCTTCTTGAAGAAAATGCCCGCAAATACGGAAATGACGTTTGTCTCGTGGAGATAAACCCCCAGATTCAGGAAACAAGGCGGGTGCTGTGGAAGGATTTCGATCTTATCCAGCCCACGTCCTCCCTTTGCTACCGCCGTGAGATCACTTGGCACGTTTTCAACGAAAAGGCTAATCGTTTCGCTCAGCTCCTCCTCAGCAGGGGCGTTAAAAAGGGCGACAAGGTTGCGATTCTCCTTATGAACTGCCTTGAATGGCTGCCCATTTATTTCGGAATACTCAAGATCGGCGCTCTTGCCGTTCCCATGAATTTCCGCTACAGCTCCGAGGAGATCAAATACTGCCTGGACCTTTCCGAGACGGACGTTCTTGTTTTCGGTCCTGAATTTATCGGAAGAATTGAGACCATTGCCGAGGATATCAGCAAGGGACGTATCCTTTTCTATGTGGGCGGCGACTGTCCCTCCTTTGCAGAGGATTACGACAAGCTCACCTCCAACTGCGCAAGCGTTTCTCCCGGTATCACCGTTACCGATGATGATGACGCTGCAATTTATTTTTCCTCGGGTACTACGGGCTTCCCCAAGGCTATCCTCCATTCCCACCGCAGCCTGATGCATTCCTGCATTGTGGAGCAGAAGCACCATCATCAGACAAAGGACGATGTTTTCCTCTGCATTCCGCCCCTTTATCACACAGGCGCAAAAATGCACTGGTTCGGCAGCCTTATTTCGGGCAGCAAGGCGGTGCTTTTAAAGGGCGTCAGCCCCGAGACGATACTTGACACCGTTTCAAAGGAGAAATGCACCATTGTATGGCTGCTGGTGCCATGGGCGCTGGATATCCTTGAGGCGATAGATACGGGCAAGGTTGATCCTGCGGATTATGAGCTTTCTCAGTGGAGACTTATGCATATCGGCGCACAGCCCGTTCCTCAGAGCCTTATCAACCGCTGGAAGGCTTATTTCCCCAAGCATGACTATGACACAAATTACGGACTCAGCGAATCCATCGGTCCCGGCTGCGTTCATCTGGGCATTGAGAATATTCACAAGGTCGGCGCTATCGGCGTTCCCGGATACGGCTGGGAGGTCAAGATAATTGACGAGAAGGGCAATGAAGTTCCTCAGGGCGAGGTCGGCGAGCTGGCTGTAAAGGGTCCCGGCGTTATGAAATGCTATTACAATAATCCTCAGGCGACTGCCGAGGTGCTCCATGACGGCTGGCTCTGGACGGGAGACATGGCTCGTCGGGATGAGGACGGCTTCTATTTCCTGGTTGACCGCAAAAAGGATGTTGTTATCAGCGGCGGCGAGAATCTTTATCCCGTTGAGATCGAGAATTATATGAGCAGATTTGAGAAAATTAAGGACGTTGCCGTTATCGGACTGCCCGATCAGCGTCTTGGTGAGATCGCTGCGGCTATTGTGGAGCTGAAGGAAGGTGAGGAATGTTCCGAGGAGGAGATAAATGAATTTTGTCTTGCAATGCCCCGCTACAAGCGTCCCAAGAAGATAATCTTTGCTCCCGTTCCCAGAAATGCTACGGGTAAGATTGAAAAGCCCAAGCTCCGCAAAATGTACTGCGGCGACAATATGGTCGAGAGAGAAAATAACAGCTGATTTTATATAACATAAAAAATCTGCCCCTTATCCTTTCACAGATAAGGGGCAGAAATTTTTTTTATCTCTTTTGAATATTGCTGGAATAATATGTATTCACCGCTTCGTTTTTAACGAGGATAAGAATGGATATAACATTCAGGGCAACGGCGGCGATCCCGAAAAGAAGGTGCTTCATGTCGCCGTCAATTCCGTTCTGGAGGGTGAACAGCACAAGTCCCGGACCTGCATAGATAAGTGCCATTATGCCATAGATCGACACAGAGAGAAGCTTCACATGCTTCGATTTTATCAGGAGCAGCAGGGACGCAAGGAGCATGAAGGGTGCGGCATATGGGAACCAGTTATAGTTGCCCCAGTTCATCTCGAAAAAGCATATGGCTGTGGATATAAGTCCCATGAAAATGGGGATGATGGAGATGGCAAATCCCTTTTTGGATATCTTGAGCCGCTTTTCTTCAAGAAGCTTGTTGGCAATGTTCTTGCTGGCACGGGCATTGAAATTTTCGGGACGTCTGCCAAGGTCTGCATCGAGCCTCTGGCGGAGGATCTTTTTCTGTTCGGCATCAAGCTTGTCCTTTTCAAGAAGATCTTCAGCCTGATTCTTAGGCTCCTTGTATTCGCTGCTGAGATCGTCAAGAACGGGTCCGCTGCCCACTGACATGGCAAGGTCGTTCATCTTGATGGATTCACGCATATTGCGGGCAGATTCTTCATTGCCCGAACGGATGGGAGCTATATTTGATGTGAGGGCTGAAAGCTGGACGGCAGAGGGGTCTATATTGTCAAGATCGTAATCATCGGTAAACTCAAAGGTGGAATCTGTTATTTCATCAATGGGCTCCTCGTCCTTCTCGATGATCGGCTCATCCTCGGGCTTCTTCTCCTCCTTCTTTACCTCGGGGAGCGGGGGAAGCTCAAAATCTTCATCTGCTTCGATCTCCTCCACCTCGTCGGGAACATCCTCCGAAACGGCATTTTCGAGAGAATCTGCAGAGACGTTCTCATTAACGGAATCAAGGGAATTGTCAACAGTTTTTTCGGGGAGGGGCGGAAGCTCAAAATCGTCCTCTGCGGTTATTTCCTCCACCTCGTCGGGAATATCCTCGGCATTGGCATTTTTCAGTGAATCTGCCGATGGACTTTCGGTTACGGCTTCAAGAGTTTTTTCCTCCTGCTTTTCGGCTGCAGCGGGAGATGCGCTTTCCGTAAGCTTGACGGGACGTTTTGGGAGAGGGGGAAGCTCGAAATCTGCTATAAGCTCGGGATTGTTATTCAGAATATTATTATCTGCCATGGGTCAAAGCGTCCTTTCTACTTAGATTATTCTCCGACGGTGATTGCCTCGGGGAATACGTTTGATGTGCTGTCCTGCATGAAGGTGGTGTTTACAAAGCCTCGGATTATTGCTCCGTCGATTACTGAAATGGTAGAGGCGGTGATGTCGCCCACGATGATGGCGTCATTTTTAAATTCTGCCTTGCCGCCTACCTCAACATTGCCCTGTATTCTGCCGTTCAGATCAAGATACTGGGTGTCAATATCCCCTAAAAGGATGCTGTCATGATCCATCTGGACCTGTCCCTTTGAGGAAATGCTTCCCTGCATCTGGGCACCTGCCATTACGGCGTTGTTGCACTCGATATTGCCCACCACCTTGCCCGATACGGCTATATTTTTGGTGAGCTTGATATTTCCCTGGACGCTGCCCTCCACGTTTATATTGGCAAAGGAGCTGATATCGCCGCTGATACGGGTGTTTCGGGAAATGACCGTTGTTTCCTCCGTTTCATAATAGGGGGTCTCGGGAGGTCTTCCGCCTCTGAAGGCATTTCCGCCTGCAGGTGTTCTCGGGGGAGGATTATATCCGCCGCCGTAGGATGGACGGGTAACGGGAGGAGGGGGAGGCGGAGGAGGCGCAAAGCTGTCGTCCGCTGTCTGATATTCAAATCTGCTGTAGCTCTCAAGAGGAGGCTCGGGAGCGGCGGGCATTTCTGTCTTTTCCTCGTCGGCAAAGGGGTCTGCATTCCTGGGATTATGTACCGCCTGCCTGAAATCCTCCGCTGTGGGAGCGCTCTGCTCGGGGCGCTCGTCGGGGGTGAAGCTCTCGGGGGGAGTGGATATATCGGGGGTGAGGCTTTCTCCTGTTCCTGCGGGAACGGGGGTCTCTCCCATGAATTTATCTACCTCGGTTTTTTTCTTGGAGCCTTTGGAAAGACTGTCTCCCACAAGTCCGTCCTTTTTCAGGATTTCCTTGACGGCCTGATTGAAATTATCCTTTAAGCTCATTTTTTATCATCCTTCCGTAAATGGGTATGTTTATATTACGGTGTTTTCCGTATAAGCCTTGAATGAATAGCCCTTGGCGGTCATATCAATGATGATGTCCTCTACGGTGTAGACTGTGGTCCGATCGTCCTTTCCGCCGTGGAGAAGCACTACGCTTCCCTTTTCCGCCACCTTGTTCAGGAATATCCTTGATGTTACCCTGTCGTATATTTCCTGCCAGCCGCTGCCCGGAGCCTTATCGTCGGAGGCTGTGTTATATTCGCAGTAAACAAAGCCTCTTGCGGCAAGCTCATCGGTTATCTGCCGCCTTGTTTCGGCGTTCATTTCAGCTGAATCGGGGATCCTGTAAAGCATGGGAGCGATACCTGTTATTTCGGATATTTCCTCAAACAGGCTGTTGAAATCCGCAAGATAGCTTTCCGCATCGGAATAGGCTCTGTCCGTTCCCGCAAGGATGCCTGCGGTATTTCCCGATGATACGGCTGAGCGGAGAATGTCATGTTCGTCCTCCGATTCTCCTGTGCCTTCAAGGAAGAAGGAGGCGGTTACCTTCTGGCGGCTGAGGATTATCAGCAGGTCGCTCATATTATTGGAGGGCGCTCCTTCAAATGTCAGGAACACATCCTTTGCTGAGGCAGGCTGCGGGCTTCCCGATGGGGTTACTCTCATTTCAGGGTACAGAAGGGATATGTCCGTTTCTGCCGTTTCCCGAGGCTCTGTTTCCGATGAAACGGCTTCGGTGATCGATTCCGATACGGCGAGAGTCTCATTCGGGAGGTCTGCTCCTGCGGGAATAATATCATTTTTATCCTCAGTCGGGCTGCTGCCCCGTCTTAATACTGCCTCGATCTCCTCGGGGGTATAGCCCTCGGCGGTCATTTCCGAGATATGCTCCTCGATGGTTTTCGGCGGCTTTTCCTCATTTTCAAGCTTATGGCACTTCACGCCGAAAAACACTGCAAGCAGTGTGGCAATGCCTATCCAGCCAAACACCACTGATAATATAAGGTGTCTGAAAAATTTTACGCTTCCGAAATACATATATTATCCTCATGCGGAGGCTTGCTCCGCTCCTTTCAGCTTAGCTTCAATATCGTATGCACACATATACTCAAGTATAATAATACACCTTTTTGACCGATATGTCAACAGAATATGCGCAAAAAAATTATCCAAAATCCGTCATACTTTGCATACAGGTGCAAAAATGGGCTTCCTTAGAAAATTATTTTCCGAAAGCCCATAATTATTTTTTTGAAAAGGGATTGACAAAACGACACATTTGTGCTATAATATATATGCCGCCGAAAAAGTCCGCCAATATTTCTTATCAGAATGTATCAATGTCCTCTTCTGTGATCTGAGTTCCGCATTGGGATAATTCGCCCAATACCCGACTTATCCCATAGGGTGTAGTGTACCGGTTGTTCTTGGTGAGTGAAAACCTTGCGCTCGCTTGCCACGCCGAGGGTATATAATACAAATTATTGAACATTGTTTATAGTTACTGTTCTTCTTTTTTATTCGTATTTTTTTGATTTAAAATCAATTGAAAGCATCATAGGATTATTATCAGCATATGGAATTGCGAAAACAGCAGTTGATACTCTATACCGCCGAATTAAAACATTCAAGTTCACTGATCACTTGATTATAAAACTCTTCAACTGCCAACGCCCCATATTCATCGTGTATATCGCTCGGATGCCCGGGATAACAATAAAAATCAAAAGATACATTATTCAAGTCGCTAAATGACATGATTTGTCCAAAATTTTTTATGTGTCTAATATCCATCTATATTCCTCCTTCCGTACTATCAACATTCCAATTTTTTAAATCCAAAACCATGAAAACATCTGCCGTGAAATTGTCGTTGTATCTTTCCGTATAAGTAAAGCCTGCTTTTTCGTATAAGCTTATGGCTCGGGTGCTTGTTGAAAATGTATCGAGATACATCCTTTTACAGCCTTCCGAGGCGGCATACTGAGCGGCGGTTTTTAACAGGGAATAGCCGAGCTTCCTGTCGTGGTATTCTTTGAGCAGATACAGGGATTTAAGTTCACAGCTGTCTGTATTCAGCTTTTTTACGGCAGCGGCTCCTATGATATTTTCATACATACATCAGAATTTTGTATAGTATTTTTCAATATCCGAATATGCCCTGTGCCGTCCGTTTATATCAAGCTCCCGTCCCGATTCGGGAAGGCATTTTTCAAGAAAACGGATAAACTCATTGTGATATTCGCTTTTATATTCAACTATTTTCATAATGTCAGTTCATTCCCTCCGAGCCGTTTTCATTTAAAAGGGCAAGGGCTTTTTCCTTCAGCTTCGGATATTCCGAAAGGTCGGGGGATGCTGCAAACAGCTCCTTTGCCGCCTGTGATGTATCTCCGAGAAGCTCTCTGTCATTATAGAGATCGGCTATTTTGAGGGGGGGAAGTCCGCTTTGCCTGCTGCCGAAAAAGTCGCCGCCGCCTCTTATTTTTAAATCCTCCTCGGCTATTGCAAAGCCGTCGTGGAGGGAGGACATTATTCTGAGCCTTGCTCTTGTTTCCTCGGTGGCGTTGTCGGTGATAAGTATGCAGGATGATTTATATTTTCCTCTGCCCACTCGTCCTCGGAGCTGATGGAGCTGGGACAGTCCGAAGCGGTCGGAGCTTTCTATCATTATCACCGTTGCGTTGGGCACGTCAACGCCTACCTCTATTACGGTGGTGGACACAAGAAGCTGTATCTTTCCATCCTTGAAATCCGCCATTACTGCGTCCTTTTCCGCAGGGAGCATTTTGCCGTGCAAAAGCCCTATTGAATAGCCTTTAAGCTCGCCCTCGGCTATCCTTTCCGCATACGCCTTTGCTGCCTGAAGCTCTCCTGCGCCGTCCGATTCCTCGATCATGGGGCAGACGATATAGCCCTGTCTGCCTGCGTCAAGCTCCTTTTTTACAAAGCCAAGCGCTCTGCTTCTGAGCTTTCCTGTGACCGCATAGGTCTCCACAGGCTGTCTTCCCTTCGGAAGCTCGTTTATTATTGAAATATCAAGGTCGCCGTAGATTATCAGCGAAAGTGTTCTCGGAATGGGGGTGGCGGACATTACAAGCTTATGGGGCTTTTCGCCTTTCATGGCAAAGAGCTTCCGCTGATTTACTCCGAAACGGTGCTGTTCATCGGTTATTACAAGCCCGAGACGCTTAAATTCGGTGCTTTCCGAGATAAGGGCATGGGTTCCCGTTATAACGTTTATTTCTCCGCTTAAAAGCTGTGCTTTTATTTCGTTTTTCTGCTTCGCTGTCATGGAGCCTGTGAGGCAGCCCACATTTATTCCCAGAGGCTCAAGAAAGCTCTTTAATGTGGCATAATGCTGCCTTGCGAGAATTTCCGTGGGAGCCATCAGCGCCGACTGGCAGCCGTTTTCCGCTGCAAGCCAGCAGGCGGCGGCGGCTACAGCTGTTTTTCCCGAGCCTACGTCTCCCTGAACAAGCCTGTTCATGGGCGTTTGTCCGCACATATCGGAAAATATTTCTCTGCAGGCTTTCCTCTGCGCTCCCGTCAGCTCAAAGGGCAGGGAGGCTTCAAATTCTGCGATATCCTTCATTTTCATGGGACAGCCGGCGGCTTCCTTTCGCCCTGCCCGCATCATTCCCATGGCGCACTGTATCATAAGCAGCTCGTCAAAGCCAAGGCGGCGGCGGGATATCTCCGCTGCGTGGGAGGATTCGGGGAAATGGATATTCCGACAGGCATATTCCTCGGTGCAAAGCTCATACCTTTGCCTGATTTCGTCGGGGATAAATTCCTCTATCTGCTCGGAGACCGATCTCAGCGCTTCGGTCATATTGGTTATGACCATCTGGGCGGTGAGGCCCTCGGTGAGGGAGTATTTCGGACGGATAAGCCTTGTTTCTTCGGCGGGGATTATCTGTGGGGTGTTCATCTCCTTGCGGGTAAAGCCTCCCGTTACACGTCCGAAAAGGCGGTATTCCTTATCCTTCTCCAGTGCTTCATAGGCGAAGCGGTTATTATACAGCACCACTGTCAGGCTGTCGCTGCCGTCGTCCACGATCACCTTATATATCACAAGTCCCTGCCTTATCCTTGCGGCAGGTATTTTCTGCGTTACAAAGCCCTTTATGACTGACTGCTCGTTTACGGGGGCATCGGCTATTTTTACCGTTTCCGAATAGTCGATATAATCCTTGGGGTAATGGGCTATCAGGTCGCCTACGTTCTCTATCCCCAGCTTATTATAAAGCGCCGCCCTCTTGGCGGCTACTCCGCTGAGGGCGGTTATTTTATCGGTTATTTTCATCTGAATATCCTTTCGCAGATACCTCTCACTTTGCTGTAAAGGGCTTCCATATCCTCTCCGATAAAATATTCTCCCTTTTCATAGAGGATATTGCCATTTACCGCTGTCATTATCACATTTGCTCCAGAGCCGCTGTATACAAGATTTTTGACTATTTCATTCTCGGGCTGCATATTGGGACTGTGCATATCTATTACCGCAAAATCGGCGTTTCTGCCCGCTTCGATAATGCCGCTGTTTATCTCCATTGCCATGGCGCCCCCCGTCATGGCGGCTTTCAGCACCTTTTCTGCGGGCATTGCGGCTGCGTCCGAAAGCTTAAGCTTTTGCAGCACCGAGCAGAGATACATTTCTCTGAACATATCGAGAGCGTTATTGCTTGCGGCTCCGTCTGTGCCTATGGCGAGATTTATTCCACGTCTGCAGGTTTCCGTTACGTCCGCAATCCCGCTTGCAAGCTTTAAATTGCTGCATGGATTTGTGACAACAGTCATATTATGGCGGGCAAATATATCATAGTCACTTTCGGTGAGATATATACAGTGGTAACCGCCGCCGCCGTATTCAAACATTCCGAGGCTGTCCATTATCCCTGTGGGGGTCATGCCGTATCGGGAGACACATTCCTCGGTCTCTGACTTTGTTTCGCTGTTATGGCACCAGACGGGGGCTTTATATTTTCGGGCAAGCTCCGAAACCGACTTCATCAGCTCAAGGCTTGTGGTGTATTCCGCATGAAAGCCTAATTTATATGAGATAAGGGGGTCATAGCTATTGTATTTCAGATAATATTCCTCAAGCTTTTCTATGGATTCGCTGAAATTATTGAGCGCTCCGCAGAACACGCAGCGAAAGCCTGTTTCGGCAAATGCCTTTGCCATTGCTTCGGGGAAATAGTACATATCAAAGCAGGAGGTGATTCCGTTTGAGACATATTCCGCCACTGCAAGCTTGGTGAGGGTATAATTATCCTCGGGGGTGAGCTTCGCTTCATGTGGGAATACCGCTTCGGTGAGCCATTTATTAAGGGGCAGGTCCTCCGCATAGGAGCGCAGGAAAACCATTGGCGAATGGGTATGGGCATTGCAGAAGCCCGGTATTATGAGATTTCCGTTAAGGTCTATGGTTCGGTCGTAATCATTCTTCGGGGGATTTTCTCCCGCATAGGTGAATTTTCCGTCCTCTGTGCAGACGCTGCCCGTTTTTACGGTCATTTCATTTACATCAAGATATCTGCCGTTTTTCAGGTGAAGCTTCATGGAAATGCTCCTTTTGTCTTATCACTTTATCATTCTTTCTGCGCTTATTACATCAGGTATCTTTCTGAGTCTGCCGATAAGCTGGGTGAGCTGTCCCACTCCTGCGATGGAGCAGGTCATTATCAGATTGGCATTGCCGTTTTTCAGCGTCTTTGTGGACATCTCGGAGACGGGTATCCTCATTTCCGCTGTCACTGCGGCTACATTTGCAAGGAGGGTTATGCCGTCATAGGATACCACGTCGATGGACGCTTTGAAGATGGGATTATCATTTTCCTTGGCATTCTCTGCCCATGTTACCTCTACCCAGCGGTCGGGCTCGATTCCCTTTTCAATGGATTCAACATACTTGGAGCAGTCCTTTCTGTGGACGGAAACGCCGTGTCCCTTGGTTATAAAGCCGATGATATCCTCTCCGGGCAATGGGTTGCAGCACTTGGAGAGCTTTACATCGATATTGCTCTCGCCCCCTACTATTATTCCCGTATTGCTCTTTCTGGGGGAGAAGGGCACGGGCTTTGAAACGGGTGCGGCGGTGAGCTTTGCATAGCTGTCCTTCAGTCTGGGCATTATCCTTGAGAGGATTATGCCGCCGTAGCCTACTGCGGCATAGAAATCATCAAGCTGGGCGCAGTTATGCCGCTTCATATCGTCCGCAAGGAATTTCTCCATTTCCTCGGGGGGGATATTTATGCCGAAACGCTTGAATTCATGCTCGATGGCTTCCCTGCCGTTTGCAATATTCTCTTCCCTGCGCTCCTTCTTGAACCATGAACGTATCTTGGATTTGGCTTCGTTTGTTTTGCAGATATCGAGCCATGCACGGTTGGGTCCGTGGTCGGGAGACTGGGATGTGAGTATTTCAACTATTTCACCTGTCTGGAGCTGATAGTCAAGGGAGACAAGCTTGCCGTCCACCTTGGCTCCCTTCATTTTATTGCCCACCTGGGTGTGTATCGCATAGGCAAAGTCTATTATAGTGGCTCCTGCGGGGAGAGTTATGATATCTCCCTTGGGGGTGAAGGCAAAAATATCCTCGGGGGCAAGGTCGCTTTTGATGGTGCGGACAATTTCCTCCACGTCGTCGGTTTCCTGCTGGGCTTCGATTATCTGGCGTATCCATGCAAGGCGGCTCTCAAGCTTGTCCTTGCCCTTGATGCCCTCCTTATATTTCCAATGGGCGGCGATTCCGTATTCGGCAGTATAGTTCATATCCACCGTTCTTATCTGCACCTCGAAGGGGATCCCCTCTCTGCCGATAACGGTGGTATGCAGTGACTGATACATATTTGCCTTGGGTGTTGCAATATAATCCTTGAAGCGGTTGGGGATAGGTCTGTACATATCGTGGATTATTCCTAAGGCGTTATAGCACTCATTTACGGTATTTACGATTATTCTGACTGCATAGATATCATAGACCTCGTCAAGTCCCTTGCCCTTGATAAATGCTTTTCTGTATATTCCGTAAACGGATTTTACTCGTCCCGACATCTGCGGCTCGGGGAGGTTCATTTCAGCAAAGCGCTTTGCTATCTGCTCCTCGATGGACTTGATAAACGCCTGACGCTCGTCGCTGCGTATTTTCAGGCTCTGCTCGATCTCCGAATATGCATAAGGGTCAAGATATCGGAAGGACAGATCCTCGATCTCGTCCTTTATCTTTCTGATTCCCAGTCGATGGGCGATGGGAGCATAGATATTCATAGTCTCGAGAGCTGTATTTCTCTGCTTATTTGCGGGGCGGAACTGCAGCGTTCTCATATTGTGGAGGCGGTCGCAGAGCTTGATGATTATTACTCTTATATCCTGAGACATGGCAAGGAGAATTTTGCGCACGTTCTCCGCCTGCTGCTCCTCCTTGGTGAATAATGGTATCTTGCCCAGCTTTGTTACGCCGTCTACCAGCATTGCAACGTCCTGTCCGAACAGCTTTTTCAGCTCCTCAAGGGTGGTATCCGTATCCTCCACCACGTCATGGAGCAGCGCTGCACAGATGGTATCGGTATCCATTCCAAGCTCAAGAAGAATATACGCTACCGCTACGGGGTGGGTAATATACGGCTCTCCCGAGGAACGGGTCTGATTTGCGTGGGCTTTGGCGGCAAGCTCATAGGCTGAGATTATCTTGCTCAGATCGTACTGCTTCTCGTCATCAAGTATCTTCTGGATAAGAGAATCTATGGTATATACAGTTTCGGATTTGTTCATCATAACATGATCACCTTTCCTGTGGTTTTATCCGCAGATATCATAGGAGCGATCTGAGCCGCTTCATTGTGGGGGTCTGCTCCGTATCAGCCTTGGGCGCTCCCGGGATTATATGTACTCTTTCGGCACAGCGGTCATATTTCATAAGACCTGCTTCGGAGAATATATCAAGACAGATGAGAAATTTGCAGTAGTTCATTTCCGTTTCAAGACGGCTGTAAAGCCCTGTGGGGGACAGCTCATTCCTGCCTGCGGATTTATACACTGCCGCAAGGTCGGCTCTTTCGGGCGTTATTGCCGAAATAAGCCTGCTTTCAAGGCTTTCACCCCGTCTGAATCTATAATATGCGTCCTCGGCGGCTATGAGCTTCTGCTGATTCAGCCCCTTCTTTCTGATATCCGAAACTCTCAGGCTGACGCTTTCCTTGCCATTATAGCTGTTTATTTCGGGGGAAACGAGAAGATTTGCCTCGTCTCCTCGCTGAAGAGGAAATTCCTCGGGCTTTGTTCCGAACATAAGGGCAGTGAGGCTGGTTCCTCCTCCCGAAAGGGCAAGCTTTGTGTGCGCTCCGTTTGACAGGGAGATTATATTGTCTATCCGACAGCCCTGAAGCAGAAATACGGGACGGGGATTTCCCTCTCCGAAGGGCTCAAGCACGTCAAGCCCCTTTACATTTTCGACCGTCAGCTCGGCGGGGGATACTGCTCCGCTGACCTGTATTGACGGCACACAGGTTATGCCCTCGGCTGCCTGCATATCCGCATACTCCAGAAGCTTTTCCTTTAAAAGCGGGAATTTATCTTCCTCAAGGGAAAAGCCTCCCGCTCCCGAATGTCCTCCGAATTTTTCAAGGGCTTCCTCCGCAAAGCTTAGTGCCTTGAACACATTCAGCCCTTCTATCGAACGGGCGGAGCCTCTGAGCTCGGTGCCTTCCTCGTCTGCCGACATGAGGAAAACGGGCTTGCCGAATCTCTCCACACATCTTGCTGCGGCTATTCCGACAACGCCATGGTGCCAGCCTGTTCCCTTGAATATCAGCACACGGCTGTCAAGGATGGAATTATCCTCATTTATCTGAGCGATAATATCCCTGATGATTTTATTTTCATAGTCCCTGCGGGAGGTATTCAGGGTGCAGACCCTTTCGGCGTATTCCTCTGCTTCCTCGGGGGATTCCGACATGAGAAGCTTTAATGCGTCCGATGGAGAGCCTATCCGTCCTGCGGCGTTTATTCTGGGGGCAAGGGCAAAGGCTGCCGACATGGAGGTATAGGGCGGTTTTATCCCCGATTTCTCGATAAGGGCACGAAGTCCCTCATTTTCCGTATTTTCAAGGTAATGGAGCCCCTGACGGACGATCTCCCTGTTTTCCCCTGTGAGGGGGACTACATCGGCTACGGTGGCTATGGCGGCAAGGTCGGAATACTGCTCGATTATCTGCTCGGTATCCCCGCCCTCCATTGCGGTAATAAGCTTCAGCACCAGTCCGCAGCCGCAGTAGGATTTATATTGCGAGGGGCAGTCGGGTCGGTGGGGGTCTACCACTGCGGCGGCTATGGGCAGAGCTTTCCCGGGCTGGTGATGGTCGGTTATCACGAGAGTTATGCCAAGCTCCCTGCAAAGCTCGGCTTCCTCTATGGCGGATATGCCGTTATCCACGGTGACGATAAGAGAAACTCCCTGCTCCGACAGCTTTCTTACGGCGTTACAGTTCATTCCGTAGCCCTCGGCACGCTCATTGATATAGGTGATGACATTTCCGCCGATATCCGTAAGATATCCTGCGAGGACGGCTGTGGCGGTCACTCCGTCGCAGTCATAGTCCCCGTAGACGCAGATAAGCTCTCCGCTGTCAACGGCTTCATTTATTATTTCGCAGGCTTTTTCCATATCACGGATAAGAAGGGGATCGGAAAATTCAGCCCCGTCCTCGCTATCCTGTCCGAAAAAGCTCACTGCCTTTTCCATTGTGTCCGCACCCGTACAGACAAGCGTTTTGGCGGCAAGGGATGTCAGTCCTCCCTTTGCGCTCAGATCCTTTACTGCTTTTTCATCGGGTGTTTTTATCAGCCATTTCTTTATCAACTGCTCATACCTCTTTATATTATCATCTAAATAATCTTCATTATAGCATTTTGGGAAAAAATAATCAAGTGTTTCCTTTTATTTATTATGTGAATTTAATTGAAAAGAAAAATGCATGGAGCTTTTGAGGCTTCATGCATTTGCATAATTATAATTATTTATTGTCACTTTTCATATTCCTGCGGAAGGCTGCCACTGAGAGCGCAAAGGCTGCAAGGGTATAGCCGAGGACGATAAGCAGGTCTGTTCCAAGCTTATCCGAGGTGCCTGCCATTATGCTGCGTGCGGCTCTTACAGAATGGTAGAAGGGAAGGGCGAGGCAGACCTTCTGCAGTCCTCCGCCGATGCTTTCCACGTCCATCCATATTCCGCCTAAGATTCCTGCGGCGGAGATGATTATTGAGCATATTCCGGGAGCGGCATTGCTGTTAAAGATACTGCCGAAAAGCAGCCCGAAGCCTATGAACATTACTGCTGTGGGAATAAGGGATAACACTGCAAGCAGCGTCCGTCCCACGTTCAGCTCAATATTTTCAACTGCTCCGATCACAAATGATGCGATGAATGTTACGCAGGACTGGGCTATGGCAAGGAGGATTATTGGCAGATAATAGCCTCCGATAAATTCATGGGCCTTCATGGGAGATGCATAAAGTCTGGTGAGAAAGGCTCCTGTTCTGTCCTGGGATAGCAGCAGCGCCGCAAAAAGCATTACAAAGGACAGTCCGAATACTGCTATTCCTCCCGAAAGATTGTCTATGCGGAAAACGGTCATATTTGCCTCGGGAGGTATGCTCTTGTTTATGATCGTCATTATCAGCAGCATGACGATGGGAAAGCCCAGACAAAATATGTAGCTCAGCGGGTCACGAAGCAGCTCCTTCAGGTTTCTTTTTGAAAATACTGCGGTCCTCATTTCGGTTATTCCTTTCATATTATATTGAAGCCTTGCTTCTTTCGGCTATCTCCACAAATGCGTCCTCGAAATTATCCTTGCCTGCCTGTGCTTTAAGCTCATCGGCGGTTCCCACGGCTCTGAGACAGCCTCCTGTCATTATGGCTATCCTGTCGCAGAGGGCTTCTGCCTCGTCAAGGTAATGGGTGGTCAGAATAATGGTCATTTTCGATTTCAGGGCTTTTATTGCCGTCCACAGCTCACGCCTTGCAAGAACGTCAAGTCCTAAGGTAGGCTCATCAAGGAAAAGTATGCGGGGAGAGGTCACGAGAGCCATGGCTATGCTTACCTTTCTCTGCCAGCCGCCCGAAAGGGTCTTTGCCCGCCTGTCAAGCACCGTTTCCAGGGAAAAGTCCTTTATAACGCCCTCCACTGCCTTTTTCGGGTCGCTTACCGAATAGATCTCTGCCATAAATTCCAGATTCTCTCTTACTGTGAGCTTGGGGGCAACGGCTGTTTCCTGAGTGGAGAGATTGATTATTTTTTTGACCTCGTTACCTTCGGTGACAATGCTCTTTCCGCCCAGAAATGCCTCTCCCGAGGTAGGCTTTGTGAGGCAGGATAACATTCTTATAGTAGTGGTCTTTCCTGCGCCGTTTACTCCCAGCAGTCCGAAAAGCTCTCCCGAGGCGATGCTCAGCGAGAGGTCATTTACTGCGGTAATATCTCCGAAGTTTTTGCACAGGTTCTTTATTTCGATAGAAGAATTTTCCATAGCTTGTTCCTTTCATGTATTATTCGCTGTCCGAGCCGTTGTCCGAGGGGAGGATATCCTCAAGGGTCAATTCCTTGCAGCCCGAGGCTTTCATTGATTTTAGCACTTCTATAAAGAAAGCGGTCTTGCAGAGGGCTATTCCGCCCTGTTCCTCATCTCCCAGTGCAAGGAGTGTGTCGCCCTCCTTGAGATCAAACACCCGCAGCGCCTTCTTCGGAAGCTTTACCATGCCGTCCTTGCCCACTCTTATTGCACCGAAAATGTGCTTTCCGCGAGGTCGGATATCCTTTTTCTTGCTGTCCGTAACGGCGTCGAAAAGGCTGTCAATGGTGATATCGTAAAGGTCGGCAAGAGCGCGGCAGTTATAGATATCGGGCAGGGAATCGCCGCTTTCCCACTTTGCCACTGCCTGACGGGAGACATTCAGCTTTTCCGCTACCTGCTCCTGAGACAGTCCGCTTTGCTTGCGGAGCCTTTTTAAATTTGATTCCATCATATGAATTTTCCTTTCCTCTTTTCGGTAATTTTATTATATATCCTTTTCCGTCAGGTTTCAACCAAGCAAAGCTTACAAAAAATGCAACCTATGGTTGCATTTTTGACGATATTTATTTTATACTAATCTTTAATCGTTCTGTAGACAAAGGCGGCAGATAGAACGCTGCCAATCTAGGAAAGCGACCGCAGGCGGGCTGTCGCCCGGCAAGGGAGCTTGACGACGAGTGGCTGCGTTATAGCTGTCGAATTTGTCTAT
>JALFVE010000037.1 GCA_022787085.1 Oscillospiraceae bacterium
ATAGACAAATCCTCGGCTGAAATAATCACATTCGTCGTCAAGCTCCCTTGCAAGGCGGCAAGCCTTGCTGCGGTCGCTTTCCTAGACTGTGATTATTTCATCTGTCGGCTTTGTCTACAGAACGATTAAAGATTAGTATAACAGCAAAAAAGAGACCGCACAGTGCGATCTCTTTTTTATTATTTTATACCGTCATTTTCCCTTATCTCCACCCTGCGTATCTTTCCGCTGATGGTCTTGGGAAGCTCGTCAACAAATTCAACGATTCTTGGATATTTGTAAGGAGCGGTGTTCTCCTTCACATAATTCTGAAGCTCCTTGACAAGTGCCTCATCACCCCTGCCCTTATATTCGCTTGTAAGCACGATGGTCGCCTTAACTACCTGACCTCTGATGGGATCGGGTGCTGCGGTGATCGCCGCTTCAAGCACAGCAGGATGCTCCATTAAAATGGATTCTATCTCAAAGGGACCGATGCGGTAGCCCGAGGATTTGATAACATCGTCAATTCGTCCCACATACCAGAAATAGCCGTCAGGATCTCTGTATGCGGTATCTCCCGTATGATAAAGCCCAAAGGCAAACGCCTTTTCATTAGCCTCGGGATTATTGTAATAGCCCTTGAAAATGCCGTTGTTCACGCCTTCTTTAAGACGGACGCAGATTTCGCCCGTTGTGCCGTCGGGGACTTCATTTCCCTCCGTATCAGCAATAACCACGTCAAACATAGGCATTGCCCTGCCCATTGAACCCGAGCGGGAAACCGAGCCATAGGGATTGCCGATAATAAGAGTAGTCTCGGTCTGACCGAAGCCCTCCATGAGAGAAAGCCCCGTCATTTCCTTGAACCTGTCGTAAACCTCGGCATTAAGCGCCTCTCCCGCAGTGGTGGCATATTCGAGAGATGAGATATCATGTCCCTCCATACCCTCCTTGATAAAGAAGCGGTACATTGTAGGCGGGCAGCAAAGGCTTGTGACCTTGTATTTTTCGATTATGTGAAGCACATCGCCGGGAACAAAGCGTGTAAAATCATAGGTCATAATAGTTGCGCCCAGCGCCATCTGACCATAAATTTTGCCCCAGAAAAATTTGCCCCAGCCGCTTTCGGAAATAGTAAGATGAAGGCTGTCCTTGTTAAGATGATGCCAGTATTTTGCGGTGGGAATATGCGAAACGCTGTATCTGTGGGAATGGATGACCATTTTTGGATAACCCGTAGTGCCCGAGGAGAAGAACATCAGGCAGTCATCGTCCACATTTGTGGGAATACGGTCAAGCTTGTCGGAATAGCTCTGAAGCTTTTCGTCAAAGGATATCCAGCCGTCCCTTTCGCCCTTGACGATGAATCTGAGCTTTAAGGGGCAGTCTGCGCAGGCAGCCTCGATATTTTCGCAGACATCACCGTCTCCCGTGGCGATAACATGGTCAATATCACCCTCTTTGAAGCGGTAAACGTAATCCTTCTTCTTGAGCTGATTGGTGGCGGGAATTAAAATAGCGCCTATTTTTTCAAGAGCAAAGGTAACTATCCACATCTGCCAGTGGCGCTTGAGAACGGTCATAACACGCTCGCCCTTTTTCACGCCCATATCAAGCAGGAGATTTGCAGCCCTGTTGGACAGAGCGGAAAGCTCGCCGTAGGAAAATATCCTCTCTCTGCCCTCGTCGTCGCACCATATCATAGCACGCCTGTCAGGCTCGGTCTCTGCGATCTTATCAATAATATCGTAAGCGTAGCTGAAATTTTCGGGGAGCTTTAAATCGAATTTACTTATGACTCCGTTTTCGTCGAAGCCCTCCTCGATATACTGCATATGGATATCCTGCACGTTCATAAATAGAACCTCCGAAAGATATCTCATGTTTCCCCGCCGCAAAAGTTTGGGGGAATAAGAGATAAAATTATTTTTCGTGGGAATCGCAGCGGTTCCCTGTTGCAGCGTTATAAATATCCTCGGGCGTTTTGGCAATGTACTTTGCCTTATTATCGGTAAGCTCCTTTAAAGTGCGAAAGCCCCACAGGCAGCCGATGCTGTCACAGCCTGCGTTTAAAGCAGTCTGCATATCCACCGCCGAATCTCCCGCAAAAAGAGTATCAGAGGGAGAAACGCCCAGCTTTTTCATTATGTGCAGAGCTATCTGAGGACTGGGCTTTTTCTCAAAGCCCTCCTTCTTTCCCGATACATAGGAGAACACATCTCCGAACATTACCGAAACGATGGTCTGAGTGAAATTATCGGGCTTGTTTGAAGCCACGGCAATAAGGATACCCTCCTCCCTGAGCCTTTGAAGCAGCTGGGGTATTCCCTCATATGGACGGGTGCAGACATTGTACGTCCTGCCGTAGATCTCGTCAAACACCGCCTTAACTCTTGCGATATTTTCCTCGGAGCGTTCATTCTCGGGCAGTGCCCTTCTTATGAGCATGGGCACGCCGTCTCCCACGAAATAGCGGAAGCTGTCCATAGGATGAACGGGATATACGAACCTTGAAAGCGCCTCATTGCAGGCATTTCCCAGATCTTCAAGGGAATCCACAAGAGTTCCGTCAAGGTCGAAGATAACAAGCTTATACATTTTATTTCCTTTCCGGATATTTCCTAACGCAATAATAATATTACCACATTTTCACAATTATTATCAGCCTTTTTTGTGAACTGTTTAAGAATTATTATTAACTTATAATTAAGGTGATTTTAATGTCAATCAACAAGCTTTGAAGAAAGCAGAACAGAATATTTTTCACGGAAGCTGTCAAACTCGTCATTATCGATAGCATCTCTGATTTTTTCCATCAGAGTGTTATAGAAATACAAATTATGAACCACCGCCAGCCTGCCTCCCAGCTGCTCGTCCGCCTTGAACAGGTGACGGATATAGCTTCGAGAGAAATTGCGGCAGGTGGGACAGTCACATTCGGGGTCAAGGGGACGTGAATCCGTCTCATAGCACCTGTTTGTGGCGTGCATAATGCCGTTCCATGTGAAAATGGTAGCATGACGGGCGTTTCGGCTTGGCATAACGCAGTCGAAAAGGTCAATTCCCCTTGCGACCGCTTCGATAATATTCGAGGGCGTTCCCACGCCCATAAGATAGCGTATCTTGTTCTCGGGCATAACGGGGACAACAGCGTCAAGAATACGGTACATATCCTCGGTAGGCTCACCCACAGCAAGTCCGCCCACCGCATAGCCGTCCATATCAAGCTTCTTTATCTCTTCCATGTGCCTGAGTCTCAGGTCCTCGAAAACAGAGCCTTGATTTATTCCGAAAAGGAGCTGGTGCTTGTTGATGGTGTCGGGAAGAGAATTGAGCCGTGTCATTTCCTCCTTGCATCTGTAAAGCCAGCGTGTAGTTCTCTCGCAGGAATTTTTCGAGTATTCATATGCCTTGCGGATAATTTTGTTTTTGGTCTGCTCGTCCATGTCGGGGGTTATCTGCGCCATGTGATTATCCACGCACTCATCAAATGCCATTGCAATGGTGGAGCCTAAATTTGACTGGATCTGCATGGATTCCTCGGGACCCATGAAAATTCTCCGCCCGTCAACGTGGGAGTTGAAATAAACGCCCTCCTCCTTTATCTTGCGGAGCTTTGCAAGAGAAAACACCTGAAATCCGCCGCTGTCGGTAAGGATAGGCTTGTCCCAATTCATGAATTTGTGAAGTCCTCCCATCTCCCTTACCACCTTGTCGGTGGGACGCACATGGAGATGATAGGTGTTGCACAGCTCCACCTGACATTTAAGATCTTTAAGGTCGATGGAGGAAACGCCGCCCTTGATAGCTGCGGCAGTTCCCACGTTCATAAAGCAGGGGGTCTGGAATGTTCCGTGAACGGTCTCAAACTGTCCCCTGCGGGCTTTTCCGTTGGTTTTTTTAAGTGTGTACATAGAAAGTCTCCTTAACTCACAATATCAGCATAGCATCCCCGAAGCTGAAAAATCTGTATTTCTCCTCAACAGCCACCTTGTAAGCATTCATAGTATTGTCATAGCCCATAAAAGCGGAAACAAGCATGATAAGCGTGCTTTCGGGCAGATGGAAATTTGTGATAAGTCCGTCAAGCACCTTGAATTTGTAGCCGGGATAAATAAAAATGTCCGTATAGCCCTCGGCTTCCTTTATTTCACCGTTATTAAAGCTTGCAACGCTCTCAAGGGTTCGGCAGGAGGTGGTGCCGACGGCGATCACACGTCCGCCCTCGGCTTTTGTACGCTTAATAAGCTCCGCCGTTTCCTTCGGCAGCTGATAATGCTCGGAATGCATCTTGTGTCCCTTGACATCATCTTCCTTCACGGGACGGAATGTGCCAAGACCCACATGAAGGGTCACAAATGCAGTGTTAATGCCCTTTTCATGAAGCTCTTCTATCATTTCCTTTGTGAAATGAAGTCCCGCAGTGGGCGCCGCCGCAGAGCCAAGCTCATGGGAATAAACCGTCTGATAACGTTCCTTGTCCTCAAGCTTTTTGGTAATGTATGGCGGCAATGGCATCTGTCCCACGTCCTCAAGAGCGGTGAAGAAATTGCCCTCGCACTCAAATTTTGCAATGCGGTTGCCGCCCTCCACAGTCTCAAGTATCTCCGCTTTCAGCCTGCCGTTTCCGAAGGAGAATTTCGTGCCGGGCTTTGCCTTTTTGCCGGGACGGACAAGAATCTCCCAGACCTTGTCCCCCTTCTGCTCAAGAAGCAGGAACTCGATAAATGAGCCTGTCCCCTCCTTTTCGCCGTAAAGACGTGCGGGCAGCACTCGGGAATCGTTCATTACAAGCAAATCACCCTTTTTGAGATGACTGCATAAATTATAAAAACGGTCATGGGATATCCCGCCGCTCTCCCTATCAACGCACATCAGCCTTGAAGAATTTCTCGGCTCTGCGGGAGTCTGGGCAATAAGCTCCTCGGGCAGGTCATACCAAAAATCCGAGCGCTTCATAGTCTCAATATCAAGCTCGGTAATAACATGGATATTCGGAATATTTTTAAGCTCTCCCGCCGCCGCCTTAGCCCATTCGGGAGCAACAGAAATATTTTTAACATGAACGGAAACCTCCTCCGTTCCCGAAATATTTTCGGAGATAAATTTATCAAAAGCCTCCCTGTTTTCAATGGCAAGCATATCAATTTCCAGATTTTTCAAAGCGCAGCTTCCTTTCAAATAAAAAGTTCCGTATATGTGACAAAAAATTTACAAACAGGTATTGACAAAATCGCAAAGTTATTATATAATTACACTTGATAAACTGATAGAGGCGCAGTAAAGATGAGTACCCGTTCACAAGGCACCGCAGCCGCTTAAAGTACGGGGAAGGGCGATACTGCCGAAGCTTTGGAAGCCTGCGGAGCTTTCACCGCTGAGCGTATGCCGAACAGGTATGCGATTGTCATCATAGCAAATGTGATGGAGTGCTATCGAATAAAAAAATTCGTGGCTTGAAGCATATCTTCTGTTTTAAGCAGGCACTTTAACATTATATACTATGATGGATCGGTTTTCAACCGATTTTTTTTATTTCTCTGTAAAATTTTATTAAATAATAAAGGAGCATTTCAGATGAAGCAGTATAATGTTGGAATTATCGGCGCAACGGGCATGGTGGGACAGCGTTTCTCCCTGCTCCTTGCAGAGCACCCATGGTTTAACGTAAAGGTTCTCGCAGCATCTCCCAGAAGCGCAGGCAAGCGCTATGAGGACGCTGTGGGCGCAAAGTGGGCAATGAAGCAGCCTATCCCCGAGAAGTTTAAGGATATGATCGTTATGGACGCAACTGCGGATATCGACGCTATCGCATCTCAGGTGGATTTCGTATTCTGCGCAGTAGATATGAAAAAGGACGAGATAAAGGCACTTGAGGAGCGTTATGCAAAGGCAGAATGTCCCGTAGTATCAAACAACTCCGCTCACAGAGGAACCCCCGATGTTCCCATGGTGGTTCCCGAGATAAATCCCGATCACATCGAGATAATCAAGGCTCAGAGAGAAAGACTGGGCACAAAGAGAGGCTTTATCGCAGTTAAATCCAACTGCTCCCTCCAGAGCTATGTTCCCGCACTCCACCCTCTCATGAAGGATTTCGGAGTAAAGCAGGCAATGGTATGCACTTATCAGGCAATTTCGGGCGCAGGCAAGACCTTTGAAACAATGCCTGAGATAATCGACAATGTTATCCCCTACATCGGCGGCGAGGAGGAAAAGTCCGAGCAGGAGCCTCTGAAGATCTGGGGTCATATCGAGGGCGATAAGATAGTAAGCGCAGAGGGACCCAAGATCTCCTCACAGTGCCTCAGAGTTCCCGTTTCCGACGGTCATACCGCAGCTATCTTCGTTCAGTTTGAGAAGAAGCCCTCTAAGGAAGAGATAATCAAGGCGTGGAAGGATTACAGCGGCGTTCCTCAGGAGCTGGAGCTTCCCTCCGCACCCAAGCAGTTCCTCCACTATTTTGAGGAGGATAACCGTCCTCAGGCTAAGCTTGACAGAAACCTTGAAAACGGCATGGCTGTTTCCATCGGCAGACTGAGAGACGATATCATCTGGGACTACAAGTTCGTATGCCTCTCCCACAATACACTCAGAGGCGCAGCAGGCGGAGCCGTTCTCATGGCAGAGCTTCTTGCCGCAAAGGGCTATTTTGACTGATGAACATTGCGGATATTACCGTAAGAAGTGCGGAAATCACCGACGCTCCCGAGCTTTCAAGGCTCATTCACGAGCTGGCGGAATATGAAAAAATGTCGGACAAATGCACAGCAACCCCTGAAAGCGTCGCCCGAATGATGACCGAAGAAAACGGTCT
This sequence comes from Oscillospiraceae bacterium, assembly GCA_022787085.1. Classification (GTDB taxonomy): domain Bacteria; phylum Bacillota; class Clostridia; order Oscillospirales; family Ruminococcaceae; genus Huintestinicola. Next base: position 6,800 of record JALFVE010000037.1, read on the forward strand.
GCGGGGCGTTATCGCCGAAGCAGAAGGAAGGGCTGTGGGCATGGCTGTTTTCAGCCTCTATAAGCTTGCAACCTTTTCGGGAAAGCGGGTGCTGTACATTGAGGATATTTTCGTTGAAGAAGCACAGCGCGGCTATGGAATAGGCAAAATGCTCTTTGATGAAATCATCCGCACCGCAAAGTCCCTTGAATGTTTAAAGATCGAATGGAAATGCCTTGCATGGAACACCTCAGCAAGAAGCTTCTACGAAAGCAGAGGCGGCATTTCCGACCCCGAATGGCTCACATACACACTTGATCTGAGAAAGGACTAATTATTATGAAAAATACCATTTTCACAGGCGCAGGCGTTGCCATCGTTACCCCCATGAATCCCGACGGCTCTGTTAATTACGCAGTTCTGGGCGAGCTTATCGAAATGCAGATCGCAGGCGGAACAGACGCTATAATCATCTGCGGAACCACAGGCGAAAGCTCCACCCTCACCGATGACGAGCACAGAGAATGTATCCGCTACACCATTGAGAAGGTAAATAAGAGAGTTCCCGTTATCGCAGGCACAGGCAGCAACGACACCGCTTATGCAATTGAGCTTTCCAAGGATGCCGAGGAAATGGGCGCAGACGCTCTCCTTGTTGTGACTCCCTATTACAACAAGACCTCCCAGAGAGGACTTGTGGCTCATTACACCGCAATTGCAGACGCTGTGAACATTCCTATTATCCTCTACAACGTTCCTTCGAGAACAGGCGTGAACATCTCTCTGGATACATACAAGACCCTTGCGGAGCATAAGAATATCTGCGCCGCAAAGGAAGCAAGCGGAAACATCTCCGCAATTGCAAAGCTCATTGCCGAGTGCGGCGACAAGCTTGATGTTTACAGCGGAAACGACGATCAAATCGTGCCTATCATGGCTCTGGGCGGCAAGGGAGTAATCTCCGTTCTCTCAAACGTTGCTCCCAGGCAGACTCACGATATCGCACAGCTCTGTCTCGATAACAACTGCGCAGAAGCAGCAAAGCTGGCAGCAAGATATCTGAAGCTTGCAAATTCCCTCTTTGTTGACGTTAACCCCATTCCCGTCAAGGAGGCTCTCAACATGATGGGCATTGCCGCAGGTCCCTGCCGTCTCCCTCTCTATGAGATGGAGGACGCTAAGAAGGAAACTCTTGCCGCAGCTCTCAGAGAAGCAGGACTTATCAAGTAATTTTTTGACAATAGCACAGAAAATCGGGCGGCTCTGTTGCCGCCCGAACTGTAATAGGAAAGGAATGTTAATATGATAAAAGTGTCTATAACAGGCGCCAACGGAAAAATGGGCAAGGTTATAACTTCTATTATCGAAGGACGTGACGACTGCACCGTTATCAGCGGCATTGACCACAACACCGCCGAAAACGGCAAATATCCCATTGTATATGAGCCCTCTCAGCTCCCCGAAAAGCCCGATGTAATAATAGATTTCTCACACCCCTCCGCTCTTGACGATCTTCTTGAATACTGCCTTTCCACAGGAACTCCCGCAGTAATTGCCACCACAGGCTTTTCCGATGAGCAGATAGCAAAGATCAAGACTGCGGCAGAACAGGTGCCCATATTCTTCTCCTTCAATATGTCGCTGGGCATAAATCTCCTTGCAAGCCTTGCAAAGACCGCCGCAAAGCTTCTGGGCGGACAGTTTGATATTGAGATAGTCGAGAAGCACCACAATCAGAAGATTGACGCTCCCAGCGGCACTGCCATTATGCTTGGAAATGCCATCAACAGCGTTCTTGAGGACAAATATCACTTTGAATATGACCGCCATTCCCGCAGAATGAAGCGTGAAAAATACGAGATCGGTATGCACGCCATCAGAGGCGGAACCATTGTGGGCGAGCATGACATCATATTCGCAGGCAGAGACGAGGTCATCACACTTTCTCATTCCGCAGCCTCAAAGGAGGTCTTTGCGGTAGGCGCCGTAAATGCGGCTATATTCCTTGCAAAGCAGGGCGCAGGTCTTTACGATATGTCCGACGTTATCAACGAGCTGAAATAATTTTTTCTTTAAATGGATGATATTATTATGAAAAAAATCTCCCGCAGAGAAAGATAACATTCTCTGCGGGAAATCTATTTTAACAGAACATAAATTATGAGAAGCAAAATTATGAAATAAGTCCGAACAGAGAGCTGTCCAGCGCCTTGTACTCCTCTTCCGTCAGTTCATAGGTGTAAAAGCCGCCCTCATATGCAAAGCAGATGTATCTGCTTCCGATATATATACGCATGGCGTTTCCCTGATCGCCTGTGTAATCAATGATATAGCGGCTGTCTGAGGGGGCTGCGTCGCCCACAGCGGCGCTGTCCTCCTCGGTATAGGCATACAGCTCCTTGTTAAGCTCTAAAAGCTTTGTAACGCTGCGGATCCTTTTAGCCTGATATTTCACTACCGTGCCGTCCTCGGAAATGGTATCCTCGAAGGATGGGGTTATGAGAGCGCTTGAGGTCTGGGCGGGAAAGCCTGCCACAGCACGTCTCGGAGAGAAATCTGCGGAACGGGACATATCCGAGGTCGCAATTTCCTCAACAGGCAGATCATCCTCAGCAGCCTCCTCGTTCTCCTCCTCAAAAACTTCGCCGTCCGGTACCGCATCAGCCTCGTCGGAGAAGGGCTCAAGTATCAGACCCGTTTCGGCAGGGTCATTGGTATCATTCTGAGAGGCAGCTGCCTCAACAGGTTCTTCTGTGGTGGGAACCGCTTCATCGGGAGCAGCGCCCTCATAATCGGGCAGCTCCTCGGCGATATCCTCATACCCTTGAACGCCTGCAATTGAATCGGGAGAAGCATTCTCCTCGGGAATCGCTTCACGGGTCAAGGGAGCAGTTTCCTCCACGGCAAATGCCGCTGCACCCACAGCGGGAGCGGGCATTTCATCAGCCTCACCCGAATCTTCGGAAGGCTCATTTTCAGCCTGCTCTGAGCCGTGAATAAGAATATCTCCGTTATCGGAAGGGGTAAATTCCCCGGAAATGTTCTCCGCTCCCATAGCCGCCGTTGCATCAGTCTTATCCTCAAAAGTCTCCATAATGTCGGTAGCTTCGGTCACAGCGCCGTCCGAATTGACAGCGGCAAGGTCTGAAGCTCTGTCGAATATTCCCGCTCTGTTAAGCGCCACACCCACCGTAAGGCAGGCAGCGGCAGCAGCAATTGCGGAAATGACCTTGATGTAATTTATCCTGCGGGGGAATTTTTCCTCGTTATCCGAAAGAGCAACGGAAGCCGCTGCCCGCTCGTCCTCCGCCGTTTTGAGAACAGGCTCCTCGCTGTCCCGCAGCTCTGCCATAAGCCTTGCTGTCCGTTCCTTGAAATCGGGAGATATTTCCTGATATTCAAGGGCTTTTTTGTATTTATCCGAAAAATCGGGCATCAGAAATCATCTCCCAGCTTTTTCTTTAAAAGCGCCCGACCCCTTGCAAGCTGAGTGCCTGCGGAGGCGGTGCTGATATGCTTTACGGCGGCTATCTCTGCGATACTCAGCCCCGAATAATAATACATATGGATGACCGTTCTGTACTTTTCGGGGAGCTCCATCACCGCATCGAATACTGCTCTGGAGGTATCGTCAAGACCGCTGTCCTCCCGCCCGAGAGCAGGGGACGACAAATTATCATCTATTGAGCTTGTTTTGCTGACCCAGCCTGATTTAAGGTGGTTTTTGCATTTGTTTGCCGCAGTCCGCAAAAGCCATGCCTTTTCGTGATTCTCATCTTCAAAAACGGGCTTTCGCTTTATTAGCTCGCAGAATGTATCCTGCGCAATATCCTCGGCATCGTGCATATTCCTGACATAGGAATAGCACAGCCTGATCAGCGGCTCTGAGTAGCAGTCAAGCACATATCTGATGTATCCGTCGTCAAAGGTACCTTTTGAACCCGAATACATTAAATAGGTTCCCCCTGTCATAAAAGCGCTTCTGTTATATAAACAACTGAGAAGCGCAATTTTTTTCAGATTTTCATATGGCAATTTCCAACAAATTTTGCTGATGTATTTTGTGCATTATAATAATATAAAATCTCCCCGTGGGGACAGGGAGACATTATTATGCTTATTTCGACTTTCCGTTATTCAACAGATCTGCAAAGGTGTAGGAAGCAAGCTTTTTGCTGACAGTCTCGTTTATCTCATTGAAAACGTTCTGATAGCAGCAGCAGTCCTTAGCGCCTCTTGTGCAGACAAATTCGTCCTCATGGCAGCGGTTGAGATAATAATCCCCCTCAACCGTTTCGATAACGTCCAGCATGGTTATCTCCGCAGGGGATCTTGCCAGCTCATAGCCCCCCTGCATACCCTTGAAGGACCTTACAAGACCTGCCGAAACGAGCTTTCGCAGAATTTTTAAGGAAAAGCGCAGGCTGACGCCCGTGCGCTCGGATATGTTTTTAGCGTCTATCCTCTTGTTTTCAGAGGCAAGACATCCGATAATTCTGACCGCATAATCCGATTCCAGAGTCAGGCACATCTGATTTTATCATTCCTTTCAAGATATGAGAACAATATCAGTCAAGGAAATCCTTGACCTTTTTGCTTCTGCTGGGGTGACGGAGCTTTCTGAGAGCCTTTGCCTCGATCTGTCTGATACGCTCTCTTGTGACCTCAAATTCCTTGCCCACTTCCTCAAGAGTACGGGAGCGGCCGTCCTCAAGACCGAAACGGAGCCTTAAAACCTTTTCCTCACGCTCGGTAAGGGTGGAAAGCACCTCTCCAAGCTTTTCCTTGAGAAGAATCAGGGAGGCAGCGTCTGCGGGTGCGGGAGCGTCATCATCGGGGATAAAGTCGCCCAGATGGCTGTCCTCCTCCTCACCGATGGGAGTTTCGAGAGAAACGGGATCCTGTGCGATACGCATTATCTCACGGACTCTTTCAACAGGGAGATTCAGCTCCTCGGAAATTTCCTCGGGAGAGGGGTCATGACCGTTTTTATGAAGCAGCTGGCTTGAAGCCTTCTTTACCTTTGTGATAGTCTCCACCATATGAACGGGGATACGGATAGTTCTCGCCTGATCTGCAATAGCCCTTGTGATAGCCTGTCTTATCCACCATGTGGCATAGGTGGAGAATTTAAAGCCCTTGGTGTGGTCGAATTTCTCAACAGCCTTGATAAGACCTAAATTACCCTCCTGGATAAGGTCAAGAAACTGCATACCTCTGCCCACATATTTCTTTGCAATGGAAACAACCAGTCGGAGATTTGCCTCTGCAAGTCTCTGCTTTGCCTTCACATCGCCCACAGCCATGCGCTCGGCAAGGTGGATCTCTTCCTCGGGGGTCAGGAGAGGAACACGTCCTATTTCCTTGAGATATATCTTAACGGGGTCATCAATGGCGATTCCCTCTGTGGAAAGAGCAAGCTCCAGATCGTCCTGCATGGAGATATCATCAATAGCAAGCTCCTTTTCCGCGTCAAAATCCTCGATTATATCAATATTCTGACTCTGGCAGCTGTCATAGAAGGAGTCGATCTGGTCAACGTCAAGATCCAGCTTCTCCATTTCATCGTTTATCTCTGTGGTGGTGAGCCTGCCCTGTGCACGGCCTCGCTCCATCAGAGCCTCCAGAGCCTTGTCGGTGGTGTTGTTCATATAATTTTTACCGTCCTTTCGGTTATTTTTATAATCATTTTCTGCTGCGTATCTTTTTCGCAAGAGAAAGAAAATCATCATCGGAAAGTGCTGCGGGAGCCGCTGCCGACTGCAAATTCTCCTGCCGTTCCTTCAGAATTTTTATGTAATCCTCCGCCGCAGCCCTGTTTGTTTCAAGGCTCTGCGCCTCGGATAATACCGCCGTTATTTTGCCCATTTCATCGGCAGTAAATTCACTTTGAAGCGATAATATGTTAAAATCCGCCGAAAGCTTCATGCCGGAAATGAGCTTTTCATAGACCTTTTTGTGAAATTCTGTCAAAAAGCAATCTGACGGCAGGCTTTGCTCCACAAATGAAAGCTCCTCGGGATGATTGCAAAGATATGCGATAATCCCCTTTTCCGCCTTGTATTCCTTGGGGAAATTCACCGCAGCGGGATCCTCCTTCCGCTTTTCGGAGAAGGTGCGTATCTCGTTCCAGCTCTGCTTTTTTTGGGCATTTGTCCTCTTTCGGATAATGGAATTTATCTGCTGCTCCAGAGCCTCACGGGAAACTCCCTGCTCCTTGGCTATCCTTGAAATATACACGCTTCTCTCAACGGGAGAGGCTATCTGCGACAGCACCTCGGAGCATCGTTTCAGATACTCAACCTTTCCCGTATCGCTTTCAAGGTCAAGGTCATTCCCGCATTTTGACAGTCGGAAATTTATGGCTCCGTCGGAATTATCAAGCAGCTTTTTGAAGCGGAGAGCGCCGAATTTCTTGATAAATTCATCGGGATCCTTGGCGTCCTCCATCTTGATTATCCTTGTTTTAACGCCTGCCTCGCTGAGAAGATTTATGGCTCTCTGAGTGGCGTTCTGACCCGCTCCGTCGGAATCATAGGCAATTATCACCTCGTCGGCATACTGGGACATTATCCTTGCCTGCTCGGGAGTAAGAGCCGTTCCGAGAGTTGCCACGGCATTCTCAAATCCCGCCTGATTTACGGCGATAACGTCCATATATCCCTCGCAAAGGATAAGCCTGCGTTCATCGGAGCGCTTTGCGAAATTAAGCGAGAAGAGATTCCGGCTTTTCTTGAAAACGGGAGTATCCGAAGAGTTCAGATATTTCGGTCCCTCACCGTCAATTATCCTTCCGCCGAAGGCGATAACGTTTCCTCTCAGGTCAATTATGGGGAACATTACTCTGTCACGGAAGCTGTCGTAAATGCCGCCTTTATCGCTGCGTCTTGCAAGATTTGCGGCGATAAGCTCATCCTCGGTGCAGCCCTGAGATTTCAGATGATCGGTGAGATACCGCCATTCATCGGGGGCATAGCCCAGCCCGTATTTGGTGATGGTTTTGGGAGAAAGCTGACGGGAATTAAAATAAAGCCGTCCCTTTTCGCCACGCTTGTCATTCATAAGAGTCTGATTGAAAAAGCGGGCAGCCATGCGGTTTATTTCGAGTATCCTTGCTTTCAGCCTGCTCAGATCGTTATTTTTCGCTTCCTCGGGCATACTCATTCCCGCCCTCTGGGCAAGAAAGCGCACAGCCTCGATATATTCAAGATTCTCCGCCTTCATGACGAAGGTGATAACATCTCCGCCCGCTCCGCAGCCGAAGCAGTGAAAAAACTGCTTCCCCACGTTCACATGGCAGGAGGGGGTCTTTTCCGAATGAAAGGGGCAGAGGCAGACATAGTCCCTGCTGCTCCGTTTCAGGCTCACATATGAGCTCATGACCGATTCAACGGGATTATTCTGCTTCAGCTCCGAAATAAATTCCTCGGGCAGGGGCATATTTTCAGCCTCCTTTCGGCTCTAAGACTGAGAATTTTACTGAATATGCCAGCATTTTGGCACGAATAGATCGCTGTAAAGATTTATGGCATAGCCGTCGCTCATGCCCGAAATATAGTCGCACACAGCCCGTTCCTTGGAGAAACGGTTCATAATGTTTTTATATTCCTCTGGCATTTTGTCGGGATTTTTAAAGTAATATTTAAAAAGCTTCTCTACCAGCATTTTCGCCTTGACTTCCTCGTCCTTGGCGGCATTGTTGCGGTAAACGTGGTCGAACATAAAGCGGTAAAGCTCATCCTCGGCAGCCTTGATATCATCTTCGAGACGGATATCCGAAACGCCGTTTTTGACCACCGACATTATGAGAGTGGTAATTCTCTCGCTTTTTGTCTTTCCGAGGACCTCCACAGAATTTTTCGGGAGCATATCCTCGGTGATGACCCCCGCTCTCAGGGCATCGTCGATATCATGGTTGATATATGCTATCTTGTCCGCAAGACGTACAACGCAGCCTTCCTTTGTGACGGCTGTTTTATTTGTATGGCAGGCGATACCGTTTTTCACTTCATATGTAAGGTTCAGACCTTCGCCGTTTTTCTCGATGTAGTCCACCACACGGACGCTCTGGAGATAATGCTTGAAGCCGAAGGAGCATATCTCATTGAGAACAGCCTCCCCCGCATGACCGAAGGGAGTATGCCCTAAGTCATGACCTAAAGCAATGGCTTCTGTAAGATCCTCATTGAGCCTCAGCGCCCTTGAGATGGTCCTTGCTATCTGGGACACCTCAAGAGAATGGGTGAGCCTTGTCCTGTAATGGTCGCCCACAGGGGACAGAAACACCTGAGTTTTATGCTTGAGCCTTCGGAAGGCGTTGCAGTGTAGAATACGGTCTCTGTCACGCTGAAACTCCGTCCTGATGGGACATTTCGGCTCGGGGCGTGCTCTTCTGCCCGTATGCTTTGATGTGCAGGCATCCTCGCAGAGGGTGCCAAGCTCCACAATTTCAAGCTCTTCCCGTATTGTCATACAAACCAACCCTTTCCCATAAACATAATCTGTAAATATATACTCAGAAAAGGGCGAAAAAACTTTTTTATTATATCATATTTGTAGATATGCACAAATTCACGCAAAGTCTCCGAAGATCTCCTCGCCCTTATGCACAATAATTCTGCCGTTAGCCGTATCAACAAGCTTATCATAAAGAGCGTCTGCAAGGGACGATACACAAAGGAGTGATATTGTGACATTATCGGTAAAGGCAGTGTCAAGGACCTTTACCTCAAATTCGGGAAGGATATTTGAGATCTTGCCGTAAAGATTGTAATCGGCGGTTATCTCAAAGGGGAAGCATGAGCGCATTATCATCCGCTCGGCAGCGTCAACGGCAATTTTGGCGCTGTGGGAATATGCCCTGACAAGCCCTCCGCCGCCCAGAAGTATGCCGCCGAAATAGCGTGTCACAACGCAGCACACATCGGTAAGCCCCTCCTTGCGCAGCACCTCGAAAACAGGCACTCCCGCCGTTCCCTGAGGCTCGCCGTCGTCGCTGTACCTTGTAACGCTGCCGCTTCGGAGTATGTAGGCATAGACATTGTGAGTTGCCTTTCGGTGCATGGCTCTTATTTCGGCGATAAAGGCATTTGCCTCCTCGTCAGTTTCCACATGGCGGATATAGCCGATAAATTCGGACTTTTTCTCAGTGAAGGAAGCCTCTGCGCTTCCCTTTATAGTAGAATAATCGGGAGTGTTCAAAAACAAAACTCCTTTCCTATGAAAAATTGCCTGCGTAAATTACGCAGGCAATCTGAAAAATGCGTTATTTCCGACATTACTTGTCCATACCGAAACGCTTCTTGAAACGGTCAACACGTCCGCCTGTATCAACGAGCTTCTGCTTGCCTGTGTAGAAGGGGTGGCACTTGGAGCAGATTTCAACTCTGATATCCTCCTTGGTGGAACGGGTCTTGATTACGTTGCCGCAAGCACAGGTAATGGTTGTTTCAACGTAATTGGGGTGGATTCCCTCTCTCATTACTTTGCACCTCGCTTTCATCTGAAAATAACATGACCGACATAGCAGCCCATCACATTACTTCGGACAGTAGTGCTACATAATCACTTACGAAAATAAATTATATCACATTTCTCCCTCTATTGCAAGGGATTTTGAAATTTTGTTGTAAATTTTTTATGAACCGTCCTTCTTTTCAGAAATATCACAGCTCCACTATATTTGTGATGATCCCCGCAGGGGTTATATCTATCCACCCGAAGGAGGGGCGGTTCCCGTCACGAGGACAGGCGCAGCTGCCGGGATTGAGCATATATATCCCGTCCTCAAGGCTTTGATACCGGCAATGGGTGTGCCCGAAAAGAACCGCTTTGCAGCCGTTGTCCCTTGCAACGGAGCGGAGCGTTTCGGTGCCGTATTTCACTCCATGGAGATGACCGTGAGTGCAGAGTATCTTCACATCTCCCGCAAAAATTATATCCATATTCGGGGACATGGAGCGGTAGTCGCAGTTGCCCGCAACGTGCCTTATATCAAGGTTCGGGTATTTCATCCGCATCATGTCAAGCTCCCGCTCGCCGTCACCGAGATGCACAAAAATATTTCCGCTCTCCGCAGTCATTTCAAAAACTCTCTCCAGAGCAAAGCTGTCCCCATGGGAGTCGGACATTGCAACAATTCTCACATTTATTCTCCTTCGGCATATTATGATATCAGGCAGTCGTTCTGTTTTTCTTTATTATATCATACATATATAAAGAAATTTCAGAAAGATTCTGAACAACATTATAACCGAAAGGAATGGTCATAATTATGGATATCAAGGGAACCAATCCTCAGAATGTGGACGCTCTCCTTAAAACCGTCGGTGCAAAGCTGGGAATACCTCCCGAGCAGCTCAGACGGGAGCTTATGCAGGGCAAATTCGACAATGCCATCAAAAACATGAAGCCCGATGAGGCAAAAAAATTCAATCAGGTGCTGTCAAATCCCCAGCTTCTTGAAAAGATGATGAGCACTCCACAGGCTCAGGCGCTTTACAAAAAGCTCACAGGCGGCAAATAATCTTTTCTCAGGGAGGTGCCGATAATGGACAGCATTAACGATATGATGAGCTCCGTTCTCGGCGATCCCGAAAGCTTACAGCAGATAAAGGAGCTTGCGGACCTGCTTAAAAGTGAGACAGAGGGCGATTCGGATAATTTGGAAACGGAAAAACCGTCAGCCTCCGAGGAAAGCTCGGGGGGCTTTGATCCTTCCATGCTCATGAGCCTGATGGGTGCTGTGTCGGCGGCGGGAAACGATGACAAAAACCGCTCGCTGATACTTGCGCTGAAGCCCTATCTCAGCGCTGAGCGGCAGGAACGAGCTGACAAGGCTGTCAAGCTGCTCAGGATATACGCCGTTTTCAATGAACTGAAAAAAAGCGGTATGCTGAATAACCTCGACAAGCTGCTGTAAGGGAGAGTGGATTTTATGGCTCAGAATATTCCCTTCGGGTATGCTCCCCGAGGAATGGAGCAGCAGCGCCCCGTCTCGGGAAATATGCGGTATAATGCCATGGGAATGGGTCCTGCCCGTCCTCAGCCTGTTCCCGATAACAGGCAGCAGCGCCAATCCTCCGTCCCAAAAACGGAAGCTCCCAAAACGGCACAGGCAGCTCCTCCTCACAGTCCCGAAAAGCCGCCTCAGAAGGGTAATCCCCCGCAAAAAAATCCCCTTGCAATGCTGGGCATAAATGGTCTTGACGAGGAAAAGCTCATTCTTATCGTCCTTATCATCATGCTTGCCAAAAGCGGCGCAGACTGGGTGATACTGGCGGCGCTTATTTACATTATGATGTAATACTGATTTTTTGAAAAAGTCTCTTTCCGAATTTTGGATGGAGACTTTTTTACTTGACTTTTCCTGCCGAATAATATATAATATTAGAAACGGAAAGGTGGGATTTTTATGGCTGCCCGATCAGACACAAAATCAGTTACAAAAGATATTATAATGCAGCTCCTGTCCGCATTTATAAGCATTGCACTGTCAGCGGCGGCAGTCATGCTGATTGATCTCTTTTCCGATAACGGAATAGAAGCTTTTATTACTGCTCTGCTTGCAATTCCCGTTATTACCCTTGTATCCTCGGCGTTTTTCGCCGCAGTTTTAAGGGAGAGGGATGTATATTTCCCCATAATGCTTGCCGCAGTTATTTTTAGTATGATCTATCTTACGGGACGCTTCGGCATGGCATATTTTGTCTTTGCACTGCTTGAACTTACGGGATTCATAGTCGGATATTCTATCGGATGTTACATCGGTAAAAAACGCCCTGAAAAACAATATTAAAAATTCGCCTGTCGTATAATGAACTGACCCCAAAAAGTTAGACAAAGTTTTAGAAGAAAAATTATACAAAGCGACCAGAAGCGATTTTGGTCGCTTTTGTTATGCAACTTTTCTGTATTCAACAGGAGATAGACCATCAAGCTTAAGCTTGATGCG
>JALFVE010000041.1 GCA_022787085.1 Oscillospiraceae bacterium
GTAGACAAAGGCGGCAGATAGAACGCTGCCAATCTAGGAAAGCGACCGCAGGCGGGCTGTCGCCCGGCAAGGGAGCTTGACGACGAGTGGCTGCGTTATAGCTGTCGAATTTGTCTATAGGTTGGTTAAAGATTAGTATAATGTGAAAGGAAGGATAATTATGTCAAAACGCTTTGAAAGACTGCAAAAATGCTACGAATGCTTTAAGGCAAGGGTGGATTTTACCCCAAAGATCGCTCTTATCCTCGGCTCGGGACTGGGGGATTATGCTGACGGCATTGATATCAGAGCGACCCTCGATTACAAGGATATTGAGGGATTTCCCGTTTCCACTGCACCGGGTCATAAGGGCAGATTCGTTTTCGGATATGTGGAGGGCGTTCCTGTTGTGGTCATGCAGGGCAGAGTTCATTATTATGAGGGTTATTCCATGGAGGACGTGGTCCTTCCCGTAAGACTTATGAAGCTCATGGGGGCAGAGGTCCTTTTCCTCACCAATGCGGCGGGCGGCGTTAACTGGCATTTTGAATGCGGCGATTTTATGCTCATTAATGACCAGATATGCATGGCTCCCTCACCTCTTATCGGGGAGAACCTTGACGAGCTGGGTCCTCGGTTCCCCGATATGAGCGAGATATACTCCAAAAAGCTCAGGGATATTGTTAAAAGGTCCGCCAGAGAGCTTGATATCCCGCTCAGAGAGGGCGTTTACATTCAGCTTACGGGTCCTAATTACGAGTCTCCCTCCGAGGTGAGAATGGTGAGGACTCTCGGCGCTGACGCTGTTGGTATGTCCACTGCCTGCGAGGCTATTGCCGCTAATCACATGGGTATGAAAATTGTGGGCATTTCCTGCATTTCAAATCTTGCCTGCGGCGTTTCTAACCGCCCCCTTTCTCATGCGGAGGTCCAGGAGACTGCTGACAGGGTCGCTCCTCTCTTTAAAAAGCTCATTACTGCTTCCGTTCGCAATATTGCGGGGGAGATATGATGATTAGAGAAGCGGTTTTTGATGATCTGGACGGGCTTTTTGAGCTTTACACCTTTCTCCATGGCAATCCTGTTCCCCAAAAGGACAACAGGATATCTTCGCTCTGGGAGAGGATAATGGACGACGAGGACCACCACATTATTGTGGCGGAGGAGGACGGGATGATCGTTTCTTCCTGCGTTTGTGTCATTATCCCCAATCTCACCCACGGGCAGCAGCCGTATGCTTTTATTGAAAATGTGGTCACTCGTCCCGAATACCGCAAAAAAGGTTTTGCTTCGGGCTGCCTCCATTTTGCCAAGGAGATTGCCATTAAGGAAAATTGCTACAAAATTATGCTCCTCACGGGCTCTAAGGAGGATTCAACCCTCCGATTTTACGAGGCTGCGGGCTTTAACCGCAATGACAAGACCGCTTTTATTATGTGGCTGTAAATGTTTTCACGGTTTATTCCCCCCTTTTTGTGCAAAAGCAATATTTCATGCTTCTCCACTTGAATTATGATGTGTGCCTTGCTTATATACCGATGTTAAGTGTTTTATGCCGCAGGTTATACCTGCGGCTTCATGCTGATTTTCGGAATTTTTGTCGGGTGCTTCCGTTTTTTGAAACATTTCAACAAATGTTTATATAAAATGCAGAAATTTTTACAAAGTAAAATGTAAGAATATGTTGACTACATCCCCTTGATATTATATAATATTTAAGTGGGATCTTACCATATACGAATAATTTTTCGATTACATAAATGGATGTGAATTATTTTGAGCAGCAAAAAAAAGAAAAAAAATCATTCACCCTCTATCACGGGCGGCGCAGACTTGCAGAAATCTGCAAAAATCACCCCCGATTCGCCTGCTGAGGAAGAAAATATTCCCGTTCAGAGCTTCAGCGAGATGATGGCTTTTGCGGACGACGACACACAGGAGGATAATTCCGCTTCAAAGGCAGAGGACAAGCCTGCTGTCAAGGCTGAGGAGATTCCCGCTGCCAAGGCTGAGGACAAGCCTGCTGTTAAGGCAGAAGAAAAGTCCGCTGCCAAGGCTGAGGACAAGCCTGTTGCTAAGGCAGAAGAAAAGTCCGCTGCCAAGGCTGAGGAGAAATCCGCTGCCAAGGCAGACGAAAAGAAGGTCATGTCCGCCGAGGAGACCCTTTCCTCGGGTCCTCTCATTTCCAGGGAGGAGGCTGAACGCAGGGCTCAGGCGCTGGACGATCTCGACCGTGACCTTGCCGCCGCAAGAGAGAAAAAGCTTCGTGAGGCGGCTTACAACAAGCGTCAGCAGGAGATCGAAATGAAAAAAGAGGCTGAACGTCTCGCCCGTGCCGAACAGGCTAAGCAGCGGCAGGACAACGTTCAGGAAATGGCTAAAAAACGTGCGGAGCTTAAAGCCGCTCAGGAGGCTATCTCCGCTTCCGAGGCTAAGGCTGCCGCTGTCAGGGCTTCCGATGAAGCTCAGAGAAAAATCAAAAACAACAAGCGCTTTAACCGCACTCTCCTTTCAATGAAGGCGGGCAAGGCTGTTCTTGTGGTCGTTATCCTCCTTATCCTTGCTTATGCGGGCGCTTTCGTTTATGTGGGCGCTGAAAATGACAAATATTACACCGAGCTTGAAAACAAGCTCAACAGCCGCAGCAGGATCGTTACCAACGAGGAAAGCTCCTACATCGTTCCCGAGATCAGCCCTCTTTCTTCCGATGAAAAGGCTTCTGAGGGGCTTTTTCTCTTCCTTGCCGATTCCGACAGGGACGGTCTTTCGGATTTTTATGAGATAAATGATTCCCACACCGATCCTCTGAATCCCGACTGCGACGGCGACGGCGTTTTAGACGGCAGAGAGCTTAGAGCGGAGCTTGATCCCCATGAGCCTTACACCGACGGCTCTACTCCCGACGGAGAGGTCATCAAGGATATTACGGTTTCCGAAAAAAATGTTTCCGCTCAGATCAGCGGGATTCCCAAAACTGCCTTCACCTCCCTCTCAAAGCTCGCTAACAACAGTATTCAGGGCACTCCAGGTCTTGTGGGCTATGCTTATGAATTCTTTACTGACAAGAATTTCGACAGCTGCACCATTTCCTTTTCCTATGACGAAAAGGAAATCTTAGAGAACGGTTCTAATGAGGGCGCTCTTTCCGTTTACCGCTTTGATTCGGATAAGCTCGTTTTTGAAAAGCTCGCAAGTCAGGTCAATCCCGAGGAAAATACTGTAAGCGCCGAAATTTCAGGCAATGGCGTTTATGCTGTCTGCGACGCTTCCGTTCTTATGCAGAAGGGTTCTACCAATATTTTCTTCCTCATTGACAACTCTGGCTCCATGTATCCCGATGAGCTGTGCGCAAATTCAGAGGAGAATGATGTGGAATTCAAACGCCTGGATTTCGCTGTTAACCTTATTGATATGCTGAGCGACGAGGCTAATTTCGGCGCAGGCGAATTCTCGGGCAATTACACTCAGATCGTTCCCGTTTCCAAGGACAGCGAAGGCGTTAAAAAGGCTATCTCCGATATCCGCAGCAAAAAACAGACCTTCTCGGGCACCGAGATCGCAGGCGCTGTTACAAGAGCTGTTGCCGAATTCGGCGAGATAAGACCCAGCGACAAGAATTACATTATCCTCCTTACCGACGGTATGCCCTCCGTTTATAACCCCGCTGCCGAACAGAAGGCTGTGGAGCTTGCCAAATCCAAGGGTATCACTATTTTCACTATTGGCCTCGGCAAGCAGATCGATGCAGAATATCTTTTCAACATAGCTGAGGACACTAACGGTCAGTTCTTCCAGGCTTCCAATGCCGACGCTCTCGAAAATATTTACGACAAGATACAGAGCTTTATGTCCTACAACCAGATCACCATTGAGGAGGAAAGCGGCAGAAAGGGTTATATCATTGCCGACTCGGGCTTCAATGTTCTCAAAGACGGCATCGGTTATTCCAATTTCCGCTCGGATTTCGCTCCCGAAGGCTCAGACGCAGGCATTGCAGGTCTTATCAGAGCTTATTACACAGGTGAGCTGAATCTCACCGAAAAGGGCTTTTCTACTGTTAACGGCAATTCCGTTAACGGCTATGATATCCGCTCCGTTCAGAGCTTTACCGACAACAAGTCCGATCTCACAAGCGTTAAGCTGGAGCTGCTCGATTATTACACCGAGTATCTCGCTCTCCCCGACAAGTGGGATTTCCGCAGATCTAAAAACAACTCCCTCCTTTACAGCGAAAAGGTCAGGGATTACATTGATGAACACATGATGAAGGTCACTGCTGTTGACTGCAGCTTCGACCCTCCCGAATCAAACAAGCTGCTGGATTTCCTGCGGACTATTACGTTCAGCAGATTAAAAAGCTTCAGCTCATATGAATGTGTTCTTATTGACAGCTCCTTGTGCCGGGGCGACGATCTGGCTCTCATGGATATGCTCAGATGGTTTGAATATTACCCTCAGTCGGGCAGCTGCAATGTCCTCGATTTCGGTTACGAGGGCGACACGGCTATGGACACTCTGGTCAACGAGCTTACCACGGGCAGCCCTGCTGTCATCTGCTACGACGGCACTTATATGAACGCTATCAGGATAGCTCGTGACGCTGAATCCCCCAACGTTTTCATCATTGACGCTTATGACTGCAACTCCCCTGAGAGAAGCACCAGGATAAATCTCCTGAGAACTCCCGTTTTTGACGGCGGTTCCGCTCCCTCCTATCAGTACACCGCTTCAAGAAGCGGCGATCCTGCTCCTCTTCAGATCATCGTTTCCAAGTAATTTTTATCCCCCGCCGCCTTTGAGCTGCGGGGGATTTTTCTATATATAAATTGGTACTTTACAAATTGCGAAAAATGTTATATAATATATGGTGATACCGTTATTACTCCACTTAGAAAGGATCATGATTATGTTCAGCGACGTAGATAAAAAATACGCCTATTCGGGGGACGATCTGGGGGCTAATTATTCTAAGGACAAGACCGTTTTTAAGGTCTGGTCCCCTCTCGCTAATGACGCTGCGGTGCTTCTTTACAAAAACTGCACCGACGAAAAGCCCTATCGCCGAATGCCTATGGAGAAAAGCAAAAAGGGTGTTTGGGAAAAGGTCGCTCACGGCGATCTGAACGGCGTTTATTATACCTATGAGATAAGACACGATGATATCATTGAGGAGACTATTGACATTTACGCCCGCAGTGCAGGCGTTAACGGCGCTATGGGCATGGTCATTGACCTGGAGGAGACTAATCCCGCAGGTTGGCATAATTATCATCCCGCTCCTATGGACTCCTATGCTGACGCTGTTATTTATGAGATGCATATCCGTGATTTCTCGATCGACAAAAGCGGCAATTTCTGCTACAAGGGCAGATTCCTTGCTTTTGTGGAGAAAAATATGATCAATGCTGCGGGCGACAAGATCGGCATTGACCACCTGAAAGAGCTGGGCGTTACTCACGTTCATCTCATGCCCTGCTTCGATTATCAGACTGTGGACGAGGCTGAGCTTCACAAGCCTCAGTTCAACTGGGGCTATGACCCTATGAATTTTAATCTTCCCGAGGGCTCCTATTCCACTAATCCCTTTGACGGAAGGGCTAGAGTGGCGGAATTCAAGAGGCTGGTCCATGCGCTTCACTGTCAGGGCATCAAGGTGGTCATGGATGTGGTTTACAATCACACCTATGCTACTGCCGATTCCCCCTTTAACAAGACCTTCCCCAAGTATTACTACCGCCTTTGGGGCAATAACGGAGAGTATTTCTCCAACGGCTCGGGCTGCGGCAACGAGGTCGCTACCGAACGATTTATGGTGAGAAAATTTATTATCGACAGCCTTGTTTACTGGGCTACCGAATACAAGATAGACGGCTTCCGCTTCGATCTGATGGGGCTTTATGATATTGAGACAATTAACGAGGCTTATGAGAGGCTCCATGCCATTAATCCCGACATTATCATGTACGGCGAGGGCTGGACGGGCGGCGATTCCCCTCTTTCCGACGCCAAGCGCTGCATGAAGCTCAATGCCCGTCACACTCCCAATGTGGCTTATTTCAGCGATGACTTCAGAGACACTGTTAAGGGAAATAATTTCGAGAACCGCAGCAAGGGTTATGTGAACGGCGCTCAGGGCGTTGAGGATTATGTGAAGGAGATCATGTGCGGTCGTATCCCTCACCCGCAGATACCAAATCTTGACAAGTATTCATGGGCGGTTTCTCCCTGTCAGACGGTGAATTACGTTGAGGCTCACGATAATCTGACTCTTTGGGACAAGCTCGCTTACACCAATCCCACCGACTCCATCGAGATAAGAAAGCAGATGGACAAGATGGCGGCGGCTATGGTTTTCCTGTCTCAGGGTATTCCATTTATTCAGGCGGGTCAGGAATTTTTACGCTCCAAGCCCCTCCCCGGCGGCGCTTACGATCACAACAGCTATAATTCCCCCGATATTGTCAACAGCCTCAAGTGGGACAGAAAGACCGAATTTATGGACGTTTTCCTTTATTACAAGGGGCTTATCGAGTTCAGAAAGGCTCACTCCGCTCTCAGGATGTCTGCTGTGGAGGATATCGGCAGGAATATGAAATTCTTTGACCGTCTCCCCAAGAGGATCGTGGGCTTCGGGCTTTACGGCGACTGTGAGCTTGAGGAGATAGTTGTATTCCTCAATCCCTCTCCCGATCTCATTTCTCTTCATGCATTTGAAGAGCTGAACGTATATATTGACGGCGAAAGGGCGGGCAACACTCCCCTTTACACCGTTAACGGCGATTATAACATCAATCCATATTCCGTTATGGTATTGGGCAGACCTTACAATGAAACAAATGAATAAGAAAGGACGGTTACTGCAATGAAAAGAATTCTTGTCTGCGAGGACGAGGACGTTATCCGTGATTTTGTGGTCATTAACCTTAAAAGAGCAGGCTATGATGTGGTTGACGTGAACTGCGGCGAAAAGGCTCTTGAGGTCTTTTCCGAGGAAAACGGCAATTTCGATATCGCTCTCCTTGACATTATGATGCCCGGCATTGACGGCTTTCAGGTCTGCAAGGAGCTGAGAAAAAGAAGCAGCACCATCGGCATTATCATGCTCTCCGCAAAAACTCAGGAAATGGACAAGGTGAGCGGGCTTATGCTTGGTGCCGATGACTACATAACAAAGCCCTTCTCTCCCTCTGAGCTTACTGCACGCATTGACGCTGTTTACCGCAGGGTAAGTATGTCCTTTGTCAAAGAGGAAAAGTCCCCTATTATCACGTCGGGTCCCTTCTCCCTTAACACCAAAAGCAGGACTGTTGCCAAAAACGGCGAGAACATTGAGCTTACTCAGGTGGAATATCAGATACTTGAATACTTTATGAATAATCAGAACACCGCTCTGGACAGGACAAGCATTTTAAATCACATCTGGGGCGACGGCTATTTCGGTGACGACAAGATCGTTGATGTTAACATAAGACGTCTCAGAATGAAGCTGGAGGACGTTCCCTCCAATCCCAAGTATATCGCAACCATATGGGGCTTCGGCTACAAGTGGTGCGGCGACGGCAAGGCTGACGAGAAAAAATAATACGGGGAGGCGGCGGCTATCAAACGGTCAAGAGCCACTATTACACGAAGATGGCTTGTCAACAGCTTAGGTGCGATCTTTTTGGTGCTTATGAGCGTGCTGCTGTCCTTTTCGGTGTTTATTAAGTTTTATTACTACAATTCCGCCAAGCAGTATATCAGCTCAAGGCTTAACATGATCTCAGGTATGCTTTCGCAGTATTACTCCGACAATCCCGCAAGCTTTACCTCCGAGGTCCGATCCATTGTGGAAAACTGGTCCGAGAAAAACAGGATGGAGCTTATGACGGTCAGCGGCGGCGGTCAGGTCTCCATGACCTCCTCGGGCTTCTCTCCCTCCTTTGATGTTCTGACTCAGGATTATTATGACGCTGTCAGCAGCGGCAGCTCAGGCTCATTTACAGGCAGGCTCCCCTCGGGCGAAAAGGTCATTGCCATCAGCATCGTTACGCCCGATACTGCGGGGGATTTCAGCGTTATAAGGGTGGTCTCTTCTACGGCGAGGGTGGATAGGCACATTGCTTCACTTATTATTATTGCGGCGCTTGTGTGCGGGGCTATCCTTTCTCTGATGATGTTTTCGGGTATGTATTTCGTTAAATCCATCGTTATTCCCGTAAGGCAGGTGGGCGCTACCGCAAGGAGATATGCAAGGGGTGATTTTTCCGTGCGTATCCCTGTTAAATCCGATGACGAGATAGGCGAGCTTTGCGACATTGTTAACAAAATGGCTGATGAGCTTTCTCAGTCGGAGGCTATGCGCAATGAATTTATTTCGGGCGTTTCCCATGAGCTGAGGACCCCTCTCACCGCAATCAAGGGCTGGGCGGAGACTATCGGCTCTATGCCTGATGACAGCGAGACTATTGTTAAGGGCATGAGGGTCATTACCTCCGAGACCGAGAGGCTTTCTCAGATGGTTGAGGAGCTGCTGGATTTCTCTCGTATGCAGAACGGCAAATTTACCCTGAACAAGGGCAATGTGGATATCCTTGCGGAGCTTGGCGATGCTGTACTCATTTACACGGAAAAGGCGAAAAAAGAGGGAATTGAGCTTGTTTACGCCGAGCCTGAGGATCTGCCTGCGGTTTACGGCGACAGAAACAGGTTAAGACAGGTTTTCATCAATGTTATTGACAATGCCATCAAATATTCCGAAAAGGGCGGGCTTGTGACTGTTCAGGCCATTCTTGCGGACGAAAACAAGATCGAAATTGAAGTCAGCGACACGGGCTGCGGCATTTCTCCCGAGGATCTGCCTAAGATCAAGACCAAATTTTTCCGTGCTAATCACAACAAACGAGGCTCGGGCATCGGTCTTGCGGTTGCCGACGAGATAATTACTATGCACAGCGGCACTCTTGAGGTTTTCAGCGAACAGGGCATGGGTACTACGGTTGTTATTGTACTGCCCGTTAAGCAGGAGTTGAAAAAATAATGGATTTTTTACATGAGCTGGATATTAAGCTTTCCGAGCTTGAAAGGCGGGAAAATATCCGCATACTTCACTGCATTGAATCGGGAAGCAGGGCATGGGGCTTTGAATCCCCCGACAGCGATTATGATGTGAGGTTTATTTATGCCCGTCCAAGGGATTTTTATCTCAGGCTGGACAAGACAAGGGACGTTATTGAATGGCAGCTTGACGATGTGTGGGACATGAACGGCTGGGATATCAAAAAGGCTTTGCAGCTCCTTCACAAGTCAAATCCTACTATGTTTGAATGGAATTCCTCCCCCATTGTTTACCGAACCACCGTGGAATGGCAGTCTCTTAACGGTCTGATAGACCGCTGCTTCTGCTCAAAGCCCGGGGCATGGCATTATCTGAGCATGGCTAAAAGGAATTTCAGGGAGTTTTTATCGGGCGAGGAAGTTAAGCTCAAAAAGTATTTTTATGTTCTGCGCCCTGTTCTTGCCTGCAAGTGGATCATCGAAAAGGGCACTCCGCCTCCTATGCTTTTCACGAGGCTTTCGGAAGATATGCTTGAGGATAGTCTCAAGGGAACGGTCAATGATCTGTTAAAGCTGAAAATGGAGTCTCCCGAGCTTGGTTCGGGCAGGCGCATCGATGTTCTCAATGATTATATTGAAGAACAGCTTGCTGTTATTGAGGAAAGGTTAGCTGCTCTCCCCGATTCTGAGCCCTGCGGCTGGGGTGAGCTGAACGAGGCTTTTCTGAATATTATCGGCTGAAATACGGGACAAGGAGGTTTTTTCCATGCACAAGGTCTTTCACAGCGACGGGAAAAAGCTCTCCCGAAAGTTTGACAAAATCATGCTGGCGGTGAACATCCCTTCTCTGACGGCTATGGCGGCTCTGAGCATTATTTATCTGCTGATCATCCGCAGGACTGCTGTTCCCGATGATTTTTTCAGGCTCTTTATTACCTGCTTTTTTATTACCTGCGCTTACAGCTTTACCGTTTCGGTTATTGTGGCGGTCATTGCTAATCTCAGGCTCAGGGGACACAGGAAATATACCTACATCGAAATTGCGGGTGAACAGCTGGTCATTTCCCGCTATGTTTACACCTCCTCGGGCGACAGGGGTCTTACCGATTTCCGCAGGCTCTGGGTCATGAATCTCTCCGATGTGGAGCAGGTCACCTGCACACGCAGCAGGATCATCATTCAGGGCAAGGGCCGCTTTTTTGAGGCTCCCGCTAAATGGCTCGATTATTCCTATGGTGACAGCGGCAGGGTGGATTTCGATTACTGGTGGTATGATGAGTACGGCGGCACTGCTGTCTGCTCCGCTTCCTTCCCCGACAGCTTTTTTTATGCGGAAAACATTGCTCAGAGGATCATTCTTCACTCCGAAAGACAGAAAAAACGGGAAATTCGCAGAAGTGAATTCAGGGCGAGAATGCTCGAGATCGCTGCTCAGCGCAGATCCCGCAAAAAGCCTAAGGAACGAGTTTTCAGAGGGTATGAGATCGAGAGGAATTTTTGATAGGCATTGTTTTAATATATAGTTGATAATACAATAATTGTAAATTTTTAAATAAAACATAGCCATAAATTGTATCAAAAACAAAGTCTCCGCATTATCTGCAGAGACTTTGTTTTATTTATACTATATATTATCTTTTATTATTGTAAATATTATAATAATATCCACATTCAAAACATCTGACTTCTTTATAAATTTCACGGTTATTATCTTTAAATCGAACACCGTTTGGTTTTCCGCAATTCGGACAATGTGCACTAACATAATGGGAATCTCTGTAATATTCAGCAGTTTTTTTTGCAACTTCAGAAAGAAAATCTCCTAAAAAGCCCATAATCAATCACTCCATTTAGTTTTTGTATCGCACCGTTTGGTGTTTATAATATAATACCACAAACATATTGACATTATTATAATATTTTATTATCTTATTTTAAAATCAAGATGTTTTTCTCACCTATATAATATTTCACAACAATGCAAAAAGCACTCCGAAATGCGTGCATTTCGGAGTGCTTTTGTATCATATTATTATCAAACCATGTGTATCTTTTTCTCGGAGTCGGAGTTTTTTCCGTCTATGCCGTATTTTTTATTGCGGCGCTTCTCGAAGAATTTGGGCGCTACCTTGGGGAACATTGCATAGGTGAGCACGTCCTCCTCCTGCTCGAGCCACTCCGCACATTCCTCTCTCAGCTTATCAAGCTCGGGGGAGAGCAGATCTGCGGGTCTGCACTCGATGGCTTCCTCGCCCTTGAGTATGGACTTTCTGAACTCGGGGTCAATTGGTGTGGGCGTTTTGCCGTATTTGCCTGCCACTACGTCCTTGAATTCCTTTGTTACCATCTTATAGCGCTCGCCGTTTATTACATTGAACACTGCCTGTGTGCCCACGATCTGGGAAGAGGGGGTTACAAGAGGGATATTTCCTGCGTCTGCTCGTACTCTGGGTACTTCCTTCAGAACCTCCTCAAGCTTATCCTCCTTGCCTGCCTGCTTGAGCTGGGAAAGAAGATTTGATAACATTCCGCCCGGTACCTGATAGATAAGGGCGTTTGCATCCGCTGCAAGCATTTTCGGGTCAAGCAGTCCGCTGTCGATATACTTCTTGCGGAGCTTCATGAAATAATCCCTTATTGCTGTGAGCTTTACAAGGTCAAGTCCTGTATCATACTCGGTGCCCTGCAGCGCTGCTACCATGGACTCGGTGGGGGTATGCGATGTTCCATGTGCAAGGGGCGACATTGCGGTATCTATTGCGTCACAGCCGTTTTCTACTGCCTTTAAGAGGCACATTGACGCAAGTCCCGAGGTGTAGTGGGTATGGAGCTGGACGGGTATGCCGATATTCTCCTTCAGCGCTTTTGTTAGTGATGCGGCTCTGAAAGGTGTGATAAGGGCTGCCATATCCTTGATACAGATGGAATCCGCTCCCTCCTCCTCACACTGCTTTGCATAATTTACATAATACTCGTCGGTGAACACATCGCCTAAGGTGAAGGACATTGCCACCTGTGCGTGGGCGCCCTCCTTCTTTGCGGCATGAATGGAGGTACGGAGATTTCTGATATCATTTAATGCGTCGAATATTCTGATTATATCCATACCGTTTGCTACGGTCTTCTGAACGAAATATTCCAGCACGTCATCCGCATAATGACGGTAGCCAAGCATATTCTGTCCTCTGAAAAGCATTTGCAGCTTGGTATTGGGCATTGCTTTTCTGATCGTTCTGAGCCTTTCCCATGGGTCTTCGTCAAGAAAGCGGATACATGAATCAAATGTCGCTCCGCCCCATACCTCTGCGGAATAGTAGCCTATCTTGTCCATTTCCTGCATGATGGGGAGCATTTCGTCTATGCTCATTCTTGTTGCGATGAGGGACTGGTGTGCGTCTCGGAGGACTGTTTCGGTGATCTTTACTTTTGCCATATCAACCGTTCCTTTCTCTGTTACGCTATGGTTGCGATAACGTCGTCGGAGTTGACTGTATCGCCCTTCTTTACGGTTATGGAGGTGATCTTGCCTGTTGCGTTGGCTACGATATCATTCTCCATTTTCATTGCTTCGAGAACTACCAGAACCTGTCCTGTGGTCACGCTGTCGCCCACGCTTACCTTTACGTCAAGGATATTTCCGGGCATAGGTGCTTTTACGGGGGTGCCGTTTCCTGCTGCGGGGGCGGGGGCTGCTGCTGGTGCGGGGGCAGGGGCTGCGGCAGGGGCAGGAGCAGGTGCTGCTACGGGGGCGGTGCCGCCTACCTCCTCAACTGCTACGTCATATGCTTTTCCGTTTACTGTAATATTGAATCTTTTCATTTTTTATCAGACCTTTCGGATTTTTTTAATCAGAGGGGAAGGATGCTGTGCTTCTTGGGAAGACGCTTATTGAGACGCTTGCCTGCGGTTATTTCAAGCACTCCCGCTACTGCGCTTCTTACATTCTCGGCTGTTATTATCTCGTCAACTGCGCCCTTTGCGGCTGCGGCAAAGGCTGAGGCTTCATTCTCCGCATATTCTCCCGCAAGCTTATTTCTCTCTGCTGCCAGATCGGAAGCTCCCTTTAATTTATCGTGATAGAGAAATTCTGCTGCGGTCACAGGCTCTACGGGGGCGATCACTGCTTCGGGAAGTGCAAACACCTGATCTGCGGCTGCATTCTTGCCCGCAAAGGCGATAAATGCTGCTCCGCAGGCTTTTCCGCTTACAAGGGCAATTTTTGCGCAGGTCGCCTCGGCATATGCGCCCGAAAGTCTTGCTGCCGCTCTTACCGCATCTGCTCCTGCCATATCAAAGCCCTCGGTATCCACTGCAGTGATAACGGGGATAGAAAATGCGTCGCAGAGTCGTACAAAGCCTGCAAGCTTTGCAGAGTCATCGGCGGTGAGCTTATCCGATGTTTTATTAAGTGCGGCTATTCCTGCTGTTACGCCGCTTACGGTGCAAAGCGCTGTCATTGATGCTTTGCCGAAATCTCTGTAAAGCTCAAGCACGCTGTCCTTATCGGCTATGCTCTTAATACTGTTCTCAGCATTATCAAAGGAAGCCGTGACCGGAGCGTCATATTCAAACTCGGGAAGGGGTGAGAGATTATTCTGAGGCATGAGCGAGAGATACTTTCTTACACTTTCCATTGCGGCTGCGTCATTTTCGGCTACTGCCGACACTACTCCGCTCTCTGCCGCTGCCTTTGCGCCCGATTCTCCGCCTGCGGTAACATACAGCTCCGCTCCCTCGGTCATTACCACATGATCTGCTGCTGCGGCAAGCACTGCCATGCTGCCTGCGCACACTCCTGCGATCACCGACACGGTGGGCACCACGCCCGAGAGATTTCCCGCTTCAAGAAGCATTGCGCTGTAGGCATTGAGCGCCTCAGCTCCGTCCTCCACAAAGGCTCCGCAGGAATCGTATATTCCCACTACGGGAACGCCGTTCTTTGCCGCAAGGTCGTACATTTTGCAGACCTTTTCCCCATGAGCCTTGCTTACTGCTCCGCTGTCCGCTGTTCTGTCCTGGGAAAATGCATAGGCAGGGATTCCGTTTATATATCCGTATGCGGTCACAACGCCTGCGCTGAGTCCCGATGCGGTCTCTGTAAATACACCGTCGTCAAAAAGAGCCGAGAGTCTTTCTCTTGCGGGACAGGGTGCTTTTGCCGCCGTATATTCCGCCAGCTTCGACTTCTGACTTTCAGTCATCATATCAGTTCCTCCGTTTCCCGACGCTTTTGCGCCGAAAAAATATAAAAAAAATTTATCCGAGTATAATTATACAACATTCCCGTCAAAGTTACAAGAATTATTTCGCCTTTTTTCGGCTTATTCGGAATTTTTTACAATTTAGCAAAAAATTCGCTCCCATTCTCCCTTCGATCTATTATAAAATATTCTTTTTTTGTCTCGGAATTTTGTTGACTTAATGAGAAAAATATGATAAAATAAATAAGAAATAATTTCCGACAGCCAAATTTTATTCTATTTCTAAGAAAGAGGTATTACCATGAGCATTACAGCTTTCAAATGTCCCTGCTGCGGCGCTGAACTGACCTTCTCCTCCGAGGCTCAGAAAATGTCCTGCGAATACTGCGGTACTGAGCTTGAAGTCGATGCTGTCAGCGAGCTTTCACGCAATGAACAATCCTCCGACGATATGAACTGGAGCACTGTTTCTGCCTCTACTGTGGATATTGACGGGGATATCTGCACCTACACCTGCAATTCCTGCGGCGCTGAGATCACAGGCGACAGAAGCCTCGGCGCTACCACCTGCCCCTACTGCGACAGTCCTTTTGTGGTGAATGACAAATTCGACGGTATGCAGAAGCCCGATTATGTTATCCCGTTCAAGGTCGATAAGGACAAGGCGGTGGAGAAATTCAAGGAATTTTGCAGGAAAAGACCTCTGCTCCCCGGCAATTTCATGTCCTCTCACCGCATTGAGAGCATTCACGGTATGTATGTTCCCTACTGGCTTTTTGACTGCGGCGCTAAGGCTCATTACAGATTCAGGGCTCACAGAGTTACCTGCTGGACTGAGGGCGATTACGATGTTACAAGGACCGATCACTATATGCTCGTAAGAGACGGCTCAATGGATTTCGATCACGTTCCCGTTGACGGCACCACTAAGCTCCCTAAGGAAATTACCGAGGCGATAGAGCCCTTCGATCCTTCGGGTGCTGCAAGCTTTAATCCTGCTTATCTTTCGGGCTATCTGGCGGACAAATATGATATTTCCGCTGAGGAAAGCCGCCCCAGAGCAGATGAACGAATCAAGCAGAGCGTGGAATTTGCTTTCAGGGAAACTGCAAGCATGTACACGGGCGTTATTGTGGAAAATTCAAACATTTCCCTTGAAAACGGAAAAATTCATTACGCTCTCCTGCCTATGTGGCTTATGACTGCCAAATACAACGGCAAGCTTTACACCTTTGCCATGAACGGGCAGACAGGCAGATTCGTCGGCGAGCTGCCTGTTTCATGGGCGAAATTCTGGGCGCTGCTGGTGGGGATATCCGCTGCTGCGGCGGTGATACTCTCAATTCTTCTCGGTTATCTTGGCGTTTAAGGAGGCTTATTTTTATGAATATTAAAAAGGCTGTGACCGTTTTTCTGGTTTCGTTTCTGACCTCCGCCGCCGTTTCAGTCATTCTGAGGCTGGCGGAGAAGCACAGTGGAGAGGAGTTTTGATTATGAACAGGCTGAAAAAGATTTTCTGTGCGCTTTTCTGCTCTGCTGCTGTTCTTGCGGGCGGTGTATCAGTTTCGGCGGAAAGCGAATTCAAGGTTTATGATTATGCCGACATCCTTTCCGACAGCGAGGAGGCGGCTCTCGAGGATAAGCTTTGGGATATTGCCGATACTTACGGTCATGATGTTATTGTTTACACTACCTACAGCATGGACGGCGAGGACGCTGAGGATTTCAATGAACAGCTTCGTTACGAGCTTGATGCGGGCATTAACGGCAGCGGCATTATTTATCTCGTTTCCATGGAGTACAGGGATTATGACATCTATTCCTTCGGCGAAATGTACAGCAGCATATTTATAAATTCCGTCAGAGACGATATGGCGGAGGAGCTGGTCCCATACCTTTCGTCAGGGGATTATTACGGCGCTTTTGACAGATATGCCGATATGGTCAGGGCTGAGATCGAGAACGTTTCAGAGTACGGTCCCAATGAGGAGTCCTCTTTTGCGATCCCTATCGGCATCGGCTGCGGTCTTATTATCGGCATTATTACCGTTCTTATAATGAAGCATGGCATGAAAACCACCCGTGCCGAGGCTATGGCGAACAAATACATTCGTGAGGGCAGCTTTAAGCTTACCAATTCACGGGATATCTTCCTTTACTCTCAGGTCACAAGGACAAAGCGCCCCTCCGACAGCGGCAGCAGCAGCAGCAGCGGCGGCGGTCACTCCAGCGGCAAATTCTGATTATCGGATGTGGTCTGAATGGAAAACAGGGATTGCCCTGCAAAAGGGTGAAGTGCAAGAGGCATGGCTGCTGCGATGAGTGCAGGAGCCATCACAGGCAGTTTTCGGGGAGGAAATCACTGACTCGCTGCGAAAAGCTTGATCTGAAAGAACAAAAACTAACCGAAAAGGCAAGGAAAAGAGGCAGGCTATGAAAAATATCTGGACAGGGAAAAGAGAAAAACGTTTCTCTCTTTTTCCACTGATTATATTCGGTGCGGCGGCGGCTTTTGTCCTTATTTCCCTGTCAGGCTCCCGCTCCGCAAATGAGAAATACAGGCAGTCGGGCATTAAAGAGAGCATTTCAAGGGCGGCGGCGCTTTGCTATGCGGCAGAGGGGGCATATCCCGAGAGCCTTGATTATCTGGGCGAAAATTACGGCGTCCGCACTGAATACGAAAATTACACGGTGCATTACAGCTATGCGGGCGGCAATATCCCTCCCGACATTATTGTTGCTCCCAAAATGAAAGGATAGTTTTTATGGATTCTGTTTCGGTGATCATTGCGGCGGGCGGCAGTTCCCGACGCATGGAGGGTGTGAACAAGCAGCTCGCTTTGCTTCGGGATATTCCTGTTATCGCTTATTCCATGATGGCTTTTGAAAAAATTGACGAGGTCCATGAGATAATCGCTGCGGCAAGGATTGAGGACATGGCGGAAATTGAAGCTATTGCAGGGAAATTCGGCATTTCCAAGTTCGCCGGCTGCGCTGAGGGGGGGAATACCCGTCAGGAATCGGTGGTAAACGCTCTGAAAAGAGTTTCAAGAGACACAAGTCTCATTGCCGTTCATGACGGCGCCCGTCCTCTTGTTGACCCCGCTTTTATCAGGCAGTGCATCCGTGACGCTGCCATTTTCGGCGGTGCGGCGCTTGCTGTTCCCGTTAAGGACACCATCAAGCAGGCTGACGGCGGCTTCGTTACCGACACCCCCGACAGAAGCAGGCTTTTTATTACTCAGACCCCGCAGATTTTCAAGAAAAAGCTTTATTTTGACGGCGTAAATTTTGCGGGAGAGCATGGGCTTGATTTCACCGATGACTGCCAGCTCGCTGAGGCGGTGGGCGTGAAAATTCATCTTACCCGCTCGGATTACAGAAATATTAAAATTACGACTCCCGAGGATATGGCTGTTGCGGAGGCTATCATTTCATTCTCGGAAAGAAAGGATTTTGGGGTATGATAAGGATCGGGCACGGTTATGACGTTCACAGGATGGTCCCCGGAAGAAAGCTTATTCTCGGCGGGGTGGAGATCCCCTATTCCTTCGGGCTTCTGGGTCACTCCGACGCTGATGTGCTGACTCATGCGGTGATGGATTCCCTTCTCGGCGCCTGCGCTCTGGGAGATATCGGTTTATATTTTCCCCCCGATGACCCCAAGTGGGAGGGGGCTTTCAGCATTGAGCTTCTGGAACAGGTCGTGGCTTTACTGCGGGAAAAGGGATTTTTGCCTTACAACATTGACTGCACGGTTATTTGTCAGAATCCGAAGCTTTCGCCTCACATCGGCATTATCAGGGAGACTCTGGCAGATGCTTTGGGGCTCGACGTTTCCTTTGTGAGCGTTAAGGCTACCACCGAGGAAAAGCTGGGCTTTACAGGCTCAGGTCAGGGCGTTGCCGCTCATGCGGTCTGCACGGTTACGGAGCTATGTCTGAACGGCTCCTCCGAGTGATTTTTATGCGGCTTTATTCGGCTTTTTTCCGATTATTTTTCCGTTAGAAAGGTCATTTTTTTATGCCGAAAAAAATTCTTGTCCATCTGGGAGCGTTTGCGGCGTCTATTGCTGTGCTGTGGGGCGCTCTTATGCTCACACTGCTTATCCCAAAGGAGAAAATTTACGATAATATGCTCAAAAGCGCTGAGGGCTACGGCAGTCTTGCCGCTTATTCCTTTGAAAGCGGGAATCGGCTGAACGGCATTGCCGACAATTATGCTGACGCTATTCTTCTGAACATCATCTTGTGCATGGACGGCGGCGACCCTCTTCGAGGTTCCCTTGACACAAGATATTACAGCGGCGGCGAGATGGGCGTGAACTGGGGGCTTTATGCTGCGGTGAACGGCGAGCTGCCTGACACCGATTACTCCAGATACTGGCACGGCTCGGCGATTTTTATCCGTCCTTTGCTGCTTTTTACCGATGTGAACGGCATTAAGGCGGTTGGCTTCGGCGCTGTTTCGGTGCTTACTGCGGCGGTTTGCTTTTTGCTTATTCGGCGAAAGCAATATTTCGGAGCGGCGGCGCTTATTTTTTCTCTGCTGTCCGTTCAGTTTTACAATGTAAGGCTGTCTATGGAATATATTCCTATGTTTATTCTGAGCCTTGCTATGTGCATTTGCTTTATCTGCTTTGAAAAAAAGGGCGATATGGCTCTTTCGATCCTGTCGGTCATCTGCGGGACGGCGGCGGCTTTTTTCGATTTCCTGACGGCTGAGACCCTTTCCATACTGCTCCCGCTTATCCTTGTTATGATTATCAGAAAGCAGGAAAACAGGCTCGGATCACTGCGGGAAAACATTATTCTCTCTGCAAAGTGCGGCGGCGGGTGGGGCGCTGCTTACGGCGGCACTTTTATTATGAAATGGGCTCTCGCTTCCGCTGTTACGGGGGAAAACAAGTTCATTTCCGCTCTGTCCTCTGCGGAGGTGAGGCTGTCGGGTGAGGCGGAGGAATTGCCGTTTTTCAAGCAGCTTTTCCTGTCTCCTCTCGCAAATCTTTCTACCATGTTCGGCGGCGAGAGTCGGGTGGACGGCGGAAGGGTGGCTGTTTGTCTGCTCCTCACTGTTCTTGTTTTCGGCGGTGTTTATCTTATTTTCAGAAAGAAAACGCACGACAGGGATTTTGCGGTCATTATGCTTATCCTCGGCGCTGTTCCATATCTGCGGTATCTGGTGTTAAGCAATCATTCCTATTTACATGAGTTTTTCACTTACAGGGCGCAGGCGGCGGCTGTTCTGGCGCTGTGCGCTGCGGTCTGGTTCGGCACAGAGCTTTCGGATTCAAAAAAGCCTCGGAAGCTCTCTCGGAAAAAGGCGGCAAGAAGAATATGAACGAGCTTGAATTTACCGTTTTGATGCCCTGTCTCAACGAGGAAATGACCGTTGCTTTCTGCATTGAGGAGGCAAAACGGTTTATTTCGGATAATAATTTATCTGCTGAGATACTTATTGCGGACAACGGCAGCTCCGATGATTCTGCGAAAATTGCCAAGATGCATGGGGCGAGGGTCGTTTACGTTCCCGATAAGGGCTATGGCAGCGCTCTTATCGGCGGCATTAAGGCGGCAAGAGGCAGATTCATTATTATGGGCGACTGCGACATGAGCTACGATTTTTATCATCTCGAGGGCTTTACCCAAAAGCTGCGGGAGGGCTATTCTCTTGTTATGGGCGACCGTTTTGCA
Source organism: Oscillospiraceae bacterium (assembly GCA_022787085.1). Taxonomy (GTDB): domain Bacteria; phylum Bacillota; class Clostridia; order Oscillospirales; family Ruminococcaceae; genus Huintestinicola. The sequence goes on from JALFVE010000041.1 coordinate 19,910, forward strand.
GGCGGCATTGAAAAGGGGGCTATGCCTTTTTTTCACCGTTATTTCGGTATTCCCCTGCTTTCACTTCTGGGCAGGCTGCGATTTAATACCGATGTGAGGGATTTTCACTGCGGCATAAGGGCTTTTGACCGCAGGGCGGCGCTTTCTCTGGGGCTTAATTGCTGCGGTATGGAATTTGCCACTGAGATAATTGCTAAATTCGCTCTTTCGGGTGCGAAGATCGCTCAGATCCCAGTTGTGCTCAGGAAGGACGGCAGAAATGGCAGATCCCATCTGAGAAGTATTCCCGATGGGCTGAGACATTTGAAATTTATTGTTTTTTTTAAGAAATAAAAATCCGCCTTTGATTGGTTTCAAAGGCGGATTTGTTATTATTATATGTATCAGAAGCCTGCGCTGGTGCGGAGTGCCTTCTCCATTTCGGTCTTGTCGGGGGCAAACTCCATTGCTGTTTCGTAGGAAATGGTATTTTTCTTGTAAAGCCTTACGAGGCTGTCCTGAAGCGAACACATTCCCTGACGTGCGCCTGCCTGCATTACTGTTTCCATCTGGGGTATTTTGTTGGTTCTGATAAGATTCTTTACGGCGTCGGTTCCTGTGAGTATCTCAAGGGCTGCTGCTCTTCCCTGTCCGTCGGCAGTGGGTACCAGCGTCTGGGATACTACGCCCTGGAACATATTCGCAAGCTGCGCTCTTACCTGCTCCTGCGCATGGGGCGGGCAGGCATCTATGATTCTGTCGATGGTCTGGGCTGCGCTGGAGGTATGGAGGGTTCCAAGCACCAGATGTCCTGTTTCCGCTGCGGTCATTGCAAGTGAAATTGTCTCATAATCTCGCATTTCGCCTACGAGAATTACATCGGGGTCCTCTCTCAGGGCGCTCCTCAGAGCATAGCTGAAGGAGCTTACGTCCTTGCCGATCTCACGCTGATGTATCGTTGCTTTATCCTGAACGTATCTGTACTCGATTGGGTCTTCAATGGTGATTATATGGCAGGCACGGTTCTTATTGATATGGTCTACCATTGCGGATAAGGTTGTGGATTTTCCCGAGCCTGTGGGTCCTGTTACAAGGATAAGTCCTCTCTTTTTCTCTGCAAGCTCGCCCAGCACTGAGGGCATTTTCAGATCCTCCAGTGTGGGGATATTATCATTCAGAAGTCTGATGCAGCAGGCAAGCTTTCCGCTCTGTCTGAACACGTTTACACGCTGTCTTGCACCGTTTTCAAGCTCAAAGCTGAAGTCAATATCATTTCCCGTTGTGAGAAGCTGCTCCTGCTCGGCATTTAATATCGAAAGGATAGTTCTGTTTACCACTACATCCGAAAAATCCTTGAATTTACGAAGCTCGCCGTTTACTCGCACTACTGTGGGTGCGCCTACTGTAAGATGTATATCGGAAGCACCCATTGCTCTGGCTTCCAGAATAAATTCTTCAAAGGTCATATTGATAACTCCTTTTTTACTTTATCTTGAACTGGATTCCGCTTGCCGAAAGGTAAACCTCGTTGGACATATTGGCGATTCGCTGGTTTACATTTCCCAGTATCTCTCTGAATACTGCCTGAGCTCTGTCCTCAGGTGTTACTGAGAAGCCTGTTTCAAGTGTGATGGTTATCATGCTGCCGTCAATTACCATGATCTTATCGTACATTTCGGTTATGTCATTGATAACCTTCTTTTCGATAGCCTTCTTGGTTTCTTCGTCTATCTTCGTGATATCGGGGCACATCTTTGTCATTGTTTCAGAGGTGTATGCTGCAAGACTGTCGAAAATTACAAACTTATGGTCGGCTATTGCTTCTGCGGGGGTATCCTTTACCCCTGTCTTTATGTCCCACTCAACATAATTCTGCTTGTTGCTGTATTCGATGCGGTGCATGGTGTCGGCATCTACTGCTTCGGCGGTGCGAAGATACAGCACATAATCGCAGGCTGCAAAATAGGACACTGCCCATCTGGATTTTCCGCTTGCCGCCCCTCCTGTGACGAGTATTGTTTTTGACATTTGAAAATCATTCCTTTCGGGTATTAGTATTGTATTATCAGATCACTACTCTGTTTCTGCCGCTTTCCTTGGCTCTGTAAAGCTTTTCATCCGCTGCCTTGATATTATCCTCGATGGATATTGCAGAGTCGATCGCTGTGACGCCGAAGCTCATTGTTACCTTGATCTCAAGATCCTCAAAACAGCATACCGAATTCATTATACAGCATCTGAGCCGCTCTGCCGCTTCCGCTGCCTGCTCTGCTGTGGAGTCGGGCAGGACTACTATAAATTCCTCGCCGCCCCATCTGTAAACGCCGTCGCATATCCTCGAATTTCTGCGGAAATTGTCGGCAACGTGCTTTAATACTGCGTCTCCTGCGTTATGTCCGTATGTATCGTTTACCTTCTTGAAAAAGTCGATATCGCAGATAAACAGCGACACGCTGCGGATATTTTCCGTATCAAGCAGTATCTTCTCATATATTTTCGTATAATCGTTATAGAAGCCCATTCGGTTTTTAAGCTCCGTGAGCTTGTCGTGCTGGGAATCGTCAAGGAAGGTGTCCGATTCAAGCACTATTCCGCAGATGAACGCTGCCAGCGACAATCTGCGCACGTCCTCCTCAAGGTCGAAGCCCACCTCGCCGTCAAGCTTATTTATTGCCTGATATGCGCCGATAAACTCGCCCTTGCAGTTCGATATGGGCATTACAAGAATGGATTTGGTCACATAGCCCGTTTTCTTATCAACGTCCGAATTGAAATCGGGATGATTATAGGGGTCGTTGGTGACGATGGCGTGCCTTTCCACAAGCGCTTTGCCCACAAGCCCCGTTCCCTCGGGGATAGTTATCCTGCCTGCGCCTACTGCCGCTGTCGTCCACAGAGAATGATTCCGCTTATCCCATTTCCAGAAGCTGGCTCTGTCGGCGTTGACAAGCGTTCTTCCCAGATCGGTCAGCAGGCGGTAGATGGTATTATGGTCGTTTTCCGCATCGTTGTCGGACTTTGACATCTCCTTATAAAGTCCCTGTGTTATGCTGAATATCTGATCCAGCAAAGCATCGGCGGATACAAAATTATCCGTTTTCATTACCGCAACATCCCTTTCTTATTATCCCAAATTTATCTTTTAAATTATAACATATTTTTTGGCGTTTGTAAATAGAAAAATAAAAAAAATTTATTTTTTGCCCAAAAGGATAGTGACAAACTCAAAAAAATATGCTATAATGATTAATATACTTTTGTTCGTATTCAATTTTTTTTAACGGAGGGGAACCGATTTGTCAAAAAAAAATAAAGCTGCCCCGTTCATTGAAGCTGCTATTGTTTTCGTACTTTCCTTTTTTATCGCATTTTCCGACATCTTTCATTCCTTTGACTGCCTTCTGAGAGACAAGCTCTATCAGCAGCCCCGCGGCATTAATAATAGTATTAAGATCATTGCTGTGGACGACGACACCCTGAGAGAGCTGGGTCCCTTCGGTACATGGTCCAGAGGCGTTTATGCGGACGTCATTAACAAGCTGGGGGACTATCCTGCGGTAATTGCGATGGATATTATGATATTCGGGGACATGGACAGCGAGGGCGACATGGCTCTCCATGACGCCTGCAAAAACAGCGGTCGGGTAGTTTCGGGGTCGTACATAAACTATTCCGCTGCCTACAAGACAGATGAAAATGGAGATCCTTACATTGATTATCATAACGTTGCTTCCATTGACCAGCCCATCATTGCGGACTGCGCTGTTACGGGCTTTGTTAATGCTGTGCCCGATGATGACGGCATTGTGCGCACTGCTTATATTTCCGAGGATTTTGAGGGCACGGAGCACAGAAGCCTTGCTGCTCAGACTTATTCGCTGTACTGCCAACGAATGGGGCTTGCCGAAAACATCCCCGCTCTTGACAGCCGCGGCAGGATGCAGATAAATTATGCGGGCAGGCCTTATGATTACGAGCATATTTCTCTTTGCAGGGTCCTTGACGGGTCGGTTGACCCCAGAATTTTCACAGACTGCATTGTTATTGTGGGAGCATATGCCTCGGGGCTTCAGGATCAGTTCTCCGTTCCAAACAGCGCTGACCAGATGTTCGGGGCGGAAATTCATGCTAACATCGTTCAGGGGCTTATTGACGGGAAATATCCCGTTTATGCCAACAGGGTCTTCTCTTCTCTGGCGGCTGCGGCTATTGCCTGCCTGATATACATTTTATCGAGAAGGGCTAAATTCAGATTCTCCACTCCCGCTTCCATTGCTGTTATCATCGGATGCTTCGGCGGCGGTATTGCCGCTTACGGCGCAGGAGTCACTGTTCCCGTTCTTTACGCTCCCCTTTGCGCTCTTGTTTCCTTCCTTGTGAATCTGGGCAGAAAATATGCCGAGGAAGCGGCGGAAAAACGCAAGATCACCGACGCTTTCAAGAAATATGTCGCTCCTCAGGTGGTTGAGGAAATTGCAAAAAAGGGCGGCTATCAGATCAGGCTCGGCGGCGAAAACCGCAATATTGCCGTTCTTTTCGTGGATATCAGAGGCTTTACTCCCATGTCCGAGAGCCTTGAACCCGAGCAGGTGGTGGATATCCTAAACAGCTATCTTAATCTTACCACTAACGCCATCTTCAAAAACGGCGGCACTCTCGACAAGTTTATTGGCGACGCTACTATGGCGGTATTTAACGCTCCCTTCGATCTGGATGACTATATTTACAGAGCCGTCAGGACGGCGTGGGATATCGTCAGCGGCGGAAATGCCATCGAGAGCAAATTCCTCGAGAAATACGGCAAATCCGTCAGCTTCGGCGTGGGCGTCAACTGCGGTCCTGCGGTCGTGGGAAACATCGGCTGCGATTTCCGTATGGATTACACTGCCATCGGAGATACCGTTAACACTGCTGCCCGCCTTGAAGCCAATGCAAAGCGGGGTCAGGTGCTTATCAGCGAATATGTTTATGAACAGGTGAAGGACAGGGTCTCGGTCGAGCCCATAGGTGAGATCCCTCTGAAGGGTAAATCCAAGGGCGTTTTCGTTTATTCCCTTACGGCGCTCAAGGAAGAAGCCGAAAACGACATTGCAAAGGAGCCGGTACAATGAGCAGATTTCTTATCATTCCGAGAATAAATGAGCTTGAGGACAGCCTTTCTCTTGCGGAGGAATTCGGCTTCGGCTTTGAGTATAACGATTTCTTCATTCCCGATGTTTTAGACGACAGCTCCCTTACGGACAGGATCATTGATATTTACAAGTCCCACCGCCTGCCCGGGCTTTGCACCCTTCACGGAGCTTTTTTCGATGTTCTGATTTTCAGCGACGACAGGGAGATAAGACGCATCTCCGAGATGAGGATAAGGCAGAGCCTTGATATTGCAAGAAGGCTGGGAGTCAGGGGCGTTGTTTTCCACACGAATCACAACCCCGCTCTCACTGCCAAGCTTTATCTCGATCACTGGCTGGACCGCAATGAGACTTTCTGGAGGAATATTCTCGGCGAATATCCCGATATGCACATATATATGGAAAATATGTTCGACGATTCTCCCCGTTTGCTCGCCGCTCTGGCGAAAAGACTTTCGGATGTTCCCAATTTCGGGGTTTGCTTCGATTACGCTCATGCTGTTATTTTCGGCTCGGATATTGATGATTGGGTGGATTCATTGTCCCCCTTTGTAAGGCATATGCATATTAATGACAACGATCTGAAAAACGATCTCCACCTTGCTGTGGGCGAGGGCAAAATTGACTGGGCCCATTTCAGAAAATGCTTTGAGGACAAGCTGGCGGGAACAGATACGGTGCTCATTGAGACTTCTTCCATCGAAAGGCAGAGGCGTTCCGCTGAGTTCCTCAGAGATCTGGGGCTTATCTGATTTATTGCTGTATCGCCGCATTGTTTATTTTGTTTATTTTTTCCTCTTACACAGAAATTTTTTGGAGAATGTTACAAAATTGTTCTGAAGGTATTGAAATTATTATTAGCTTGTGTTATAATGTCTTTAAACTAATATCAAATCAAAAGGCAAAACCGACGAAAGTCGGCGGCGCAAAGCACGAGCCTAAGCTGATGAATTTTCGGGAGTATGGCGGTCGGGCTGCATTTGGAGGTTTTTCCGGTATGCAGTTCTGCCGGCAGCTCCTTTTTCTATTATTTTTAGGAGGCGATGATTTTGAGTTTAAAAGCAAAATTTGCCGCTATGTCTTTAAAGGCTAAGATCGCAGTTATTTGCGGCATTGCTGCCGTTATCGGCACGGCTGCAGTAATTGTCGGCATTATCCTTACAAAAGAGGACAGCTACAGAGTCCTCAAGGTTTTTGAAATGGCGGGCAGCTCGATCGTTAACCGTGAAAGCTCGGGGGATCTTGACGCTTATGTGGGTATGAATCTGGAAAACGGCGACACTCTCACTGTCGGCGAGGAAAGCACCCTCCGCCTTTCTCTCGATAACGACAAGTACATTCTCCTTGACGAAGGCACTGTTATGAAGCTCAATGCCGCGGGAAATTCTGCCGACAGCAGGACGACTCTTGAGCTGAGACAGGGTACTATATTAAATGAGATCACAAATCCTCTTTCCGCCGATTCCCTCTATGAGGTGGCTACGCCAAAGGCTACTATGGCTGTCAGAGGCACCAGCTTCTCCATTTCTGTTGAGAAGGACGAAAACGGCGGATATATCATTATTGTTAACACCTTTCAGGGCAAGGTCGAGGTATGGCTTCTCGATAAGGACGGAAATCCTACCGGTCAAAAGGCTCTCGTTACTGCAGACAAGTGCATTTCCATATACACCGAGCCTGATGCGGATACGGGCAATCCTGCCGAGATAGACGGCATTTCCAGATTTGTTTACATTGACGAGGACGGCAATATCTCTGATGTTCCCGAGGGTGCCGACCCTGTTTATGATATTATTTACAAGTTTATTTCTAAGAATGTCAAGGTAAATGCTCTGCGCTCCAATGAGTCCAATCTGATGATTCTTGCCGATGAGATCGTCAAAAAGCTGAAGGACAGCGTTTCGGACGACTCTGATAAAGACAATACAGAGACTTCCGTTTCTTCCACTGCTTCCGATACAACGGAAACGGAGATCACCACCATATCCGAGACAGACGCTCCTGCGGTCACGACTGTTCCCATTACCGAGGAATCCGAGACTGCTTCGGAAACGGTGAGCGCTTCAGTTAACGATACGGAACCAAGCGACGCTGCTCAGACTTCCATGGCTGAGGCTCCTTCGGACAGTATCACTTTAAGGGAGACTTCCGCTTCTACGGCTGCCGCAGTCACTACTCCCACTGTTACGGAAGCTTCATCCGACACGGCTTCGATAACAACTGCTGTTTCCGATAAAACAGGTAAGGATGACCAGGTTCCGGGAACAAAACCATTCGTTACTCTGCCCTCAGATAACAGCACCTTTATGACGCTCCCTCCTGTGATCACTTACACCGAAAGGGAGACCTCCGCTACTTCGGCGCCTGTTTTCACATTCCCGAACAACTCATTCATGCAGCAGACCACGCCTGCCACATTCGCCACCTCGGAATTTAAGCCCATTATTATAGTATCGTCCACAGAGACTGCTGTTACAACTCCTGCGGAGACTACTGTGCCTATTCCCGAGGAGACTACTGTTACTATCCCTGCGGAAACTACGATAACCACTGCTTCTGAGGAGACTGCGATCACCACTGTCCCTGAGACTTCCGTTACGGAGGAGACTACTACTGTTTCCGAAGTGACTACTACCGAAGAGACTACTACTGTTCCCGAGGAGACTACCACCGAAGAGACTACTACTACCGCTGTGAAATACACTGTTTCATTCGTATGCGACGGTGAGCAGATCGACAGCGTTGATGTAGACGAGGGCGGAACTGTTTCACACATTCCTGCAGCTAATTCAAAAACGGGATATTCCTTCGTCGGATGGTTTGATGAAGCCGATTCGGAGTTTGACACTACTGTTACCGTTACTTCAAATATGACAGTCTATGCGGTTTACGAACCTGTTGACTGCACTGTTATCTTTGAAGCCGAGGGTGCTGAAAACGTTCCTGCTCCCATTACCGTTAAGTATGGTCAGAAGCCTACTGCTAATCAGCTCCCCAATGTTCCCACCAAGGATAATTACACTACTGACGGAAAATGGTATTACACCGTTAACAGTGAGGAATCGGTTTTTGACACTACTGTTACCGTTACTTCAAATATGACAGTCTATGCGGTTTACAAAAAGATCCACACCGTGACCTACTACGCAAAGTACACTTATGACAGCACGACTTATACGGATCTGAAGCTGATCGAACAGAAGGTCGTTGACGGCAATACTCCCGAAAAGCCCTCTCTCCCTACAACGATCACGCATACTGTTGACACCAATACTTATAAGTATGTTCTTGATAACGATAAGTGGCAAACTCAATTCTCAGCTATCGGAACGATAAATGCGGATACTCCTATTTATGTCGAGTACACGAATGCTTCCGATATTTACACTATGACAAATGCGTTCATAGACGATCATATCGTTAAGCAGGGTACATATTCCGACGGCGAAACCATCAATCTTCCTGAAACTGCTAATACCGTAACCATTGATGGCAAGGAAGTTACCTTTGCAGGCTGGGGCTATGTTACATCGGGCGGAGGTGTTTCACTGAATTATGGCACCGATGCCGCCGGCATAACGCCTTCAAATGATAGTCCTAACGCCTCCAAACCTCTTGAGTACAGGGCGTTCTATCAGAAGACATATACTGTCACGATCCTTGGTGAGGACGCAGATGGTGACGGAGTATCAGATAAAGCGACAAAAACTATTTCCAAAATATGCCAATCTTCTGACCCCACTGAATTGCTTACAATGAGCTATTATTTAAATTTCTCTGCTATTCCGGGAGAGTTAAGTGACTTTGCTTGGTACTATAAAAATGAAGATGGCGTAGAAAAGCCGTTTGGCGAAGGTTCCTTTACATATGATGTTACTCTCTACTACAAGACGTATTACACGGTAAAATTTATTGCTGAGAACGATGAAGAGCTTTATGAGCCCACCAAAGTTTACTATGTAGACAATGGTCATCTCATCGACAGTCTTCCTACCATCGAAGATGGCTACAAATGGGTCAATGCAGAAACGGGTGAAGTCTTCACCGAAGATACGCCGATATACTCTGATATTACCCTTAAAAAAGTACCTATTTCGTAATAAATCTTCCGATTATGACTGCTCGGTAAAAAACGATATCCGCACACGATATGCTTTCGTGTGCGGATATTTTTTGCTGATTTCTCGTTTATGTAAAATCGCAGTAAAGTATTTCACGCATTCTTCATAATATATGATTTTGAAATTCATCTATTTATGATAAAATGATTTTGTATAGCGAAAAATATTATTATGAAAGCTCGGGCAGAAAACCCGAAAGGCTCCGCTGCGTTCTTACGGAGCTATGTGAAAGGATTGAGCAAAAGTATGACCATTTTTAATGTCATCCACCTGTTCGGCGGTCTCGCCATGTTCCTCTATGGCATGAATCTCATGAGCGACAAGCTCGAAAAGCTTGCAGGCGGCAAGCTTGAACAGATATTCGAAAAGCTTACCTCCAACCGCTTCAAGGGTCTGCTGCTGGGTATTCTCGTTACTGCGGTGGTGCAGTCCTCTTCGGCTACTACTGTCATGCTGGTGGGCTTCGTTAACTCGGGCATTATGCGCCTTTCACAGGCTATTTCCATAATTATGGGTGCTAACATCGGCACCACTGTTACTACCTGGATACTAAGCCTTACGGGTATCGAGGGCGACAGTCTGCTTATCCAGTTCTGCAAGCCCAAGAATTTTGCTCCCCTCTTTGCTCTTGTGGGTGTTGTTATGCGTATGGTATCAAAGGACGGCAAGAAAAAGGACGTGGGCGGCATCCTTATCGGCTTCGGTCTGCTTATGTGGGGCATGGTCACTATGGGCGAATCCGTTGAGCCCCTCAGCGAATCGGAAAAATTTGCCAGCCTTATGACCCTCTTTAAAAATCCCGTTCTGGGCGTTCTGGTGGGCGCTGTTATCACTGCTGTTATTCAGTCCTCCGCCGCTTCGGTCGGTATGCTCCAGACTCTTTCCAATTCGGGGCTTATCACCTTCGGCGCGGCTCTCCCCATTATCCTCGGTCAGAATATCGGTACCTGCGTTACCGCTATCCTTTCCTCTGCAGGCGCTAACAAAAGCGCCAAGCGTGTTGCCGCTGTTCACCTTTATTTCAATATTATCGGTACAGTCCTGGCTTTGGTGTGCTATTACTCCCTGGACGCTTTTATCCACTTCACCTTTGCGGACATGGAGGTCACAAGCGTTTCCATTGCTATTGTTCATACTATATTTAATATAGGCACTACTCTTGTTCTTCTGCCCTTTACTCATGTTCTCGAAAAGCTTGCATATCTCACCATCAGGGACGAACAGAAGGAGCCTGCGGAAAATCTCGTTCTTCTGGACGACCGTTTCCTGAACACCCCGGGTGTTGCTATCGAGCAGTGCAGAAACGTTACCAACAGAATGGCTTCCCTTGCCAAGACTACCATCTCCCTGGCTCTCGACCTTTACAAGAGCTTCGATGAGGACAAGGCTCAGATGATACTTGACAATGAGGACATGATCGACAAGTATGAGGATATTACGGGCACCTATCTCGTTAAGCTCTCGGGTCGAAGCCTGACCATGGACGACAGCAGGACCGTTTCCTGTCTGCTCCATTCCATAGGCGATTTTGAGAGAATTTCCGACCATGCGGTGAATATTCTTGACACCGCAAAGGAAATTCACACAAAAGAGATAAATTTCTCCGACATGGCTAAGCGTGAGCTTAATGTTATGTTCGGCGCAATCGAGGAAATTCTCGATTTAACGGTGAAGGCTTTTGAGGCCAAGGATATTGACCTTGCCTACAAGGTTGAGCCGCTGGAGGAGGTCGTGGATTATCTCCGCACTGAGATGAAATCACGCCATGTTGAACGATTGAGAAAAAAGACCTGCACCATTGAACAGGGCTTCATTTTCACCGATCTGCTCACAGACCTTGAGCGCATTTCCGATCACTGCTCAAATATTGCCGTCAATCTCATTCAGATAAATGACAACAGCTTTGAGAATCACAGGTATCTTAATGCTGTCAAGAGCGAGGATAATGAGAAGTTCGCTGAGCTTTTCAAGGAGTATTCCTATAAGTTCCCGCTGCCGAAAACTGATAAATAACCATAAAAAGCTCCCCCGATGATTTCGGGGGAGCTTTTTATGGTGCGGGTAACAGGACTTGAACCTGCACGCTTACGCAATAGATCCTAAGTCTATCGTGTCTGCCAATTCCACCATACCCGCATACGATGCAGTAATTATTATACCACTTTTCGAGGGTAATGTCAATGGATTTTTTGCAAAATTATTCACTCTGAGTATTGATATCAAAAAAATTTTCCGTAATTTTGCGGGGAATGAGAAAAATACTTGCAAAAAAGCGAAATATATGGTATAATAAATAAGTATTGTTGTCAGCGCTTTGGTGCGGCAAAAAAATTTATCAGAAAAGAGGAATTTTTATGGAGCTTGATATGGTCAAATATCTCGCAAAGCTCGGCAAGCTCAGCTTCACCGATGAGGAGCTTGAGCAGGCTGTAAGAGACATGACAAGCATTATCGAAATTATGGATACCATCAAGGAAATAGACATTGCCTACGATCCCCTCAAGGATAATCACAACGTTTATCTGAAGGACCTCCGCAAGGACGAGGCTAAGCCCTCTCTTGCCACCGAGAAGCTTCTTCAGAACGCTGTTCAGAGCGAGAACTGCTTCGTTGTTCCCAAGGTCGTTGAATAAATAATAAGGAGTTGTATTTATGGACGTTACTTCCCTTACCATAAAGGAAATGCGGGGTATGCTGGACAGGAAGGAAATTTCCTCTCCCGAGCTTACAAAAGCATATCTTGACAGGATAAAGACTGTGGACGGCAGCCTTGAAAGCTACATCACCGTTACCGAAAATGAGGCTATGTCCGCTGCTGAGGCTGCTCAGAAGAAAATTGACGGCGGCGAGGCTGCTCCCCTTTGCGGCATTCCTCTTGCCATCAAGGACAATATCTGCACCGACGGCGTTAAGACCACCTGTGCTTCTAAGATGCTGGAGAATTTCATTCCTCCCTACAACGCTACCGTTATGGAGAAGCTGGAGGCTCAGGATATCGTTATGCTGGGCAAGACCTCTATGGACGAGTTCGCCATGGGCGGCTCCACTCAGACCTCTGCATTTAAGAAAACCAAGAATCCCTATGATATTTCGAGAGTTCCCGGCGGCTCCTCGGGCGGTTCGGCTGCGGCTGTTGGCGCAAATCTCTGCGCTGCTGCTTTAGGCTCCGATACGGGCGGTTCTATTCGTCAGCCCTCTTCATTCTGCGGTGTTACGGGTCTGAAGCCCACTTACGGCAGAGTTTCCCGTTACGGTCTGGTGGCTTTCGCAAGCTCCCTTGACCAGATAGGTCCCATTGCAAGAAGCGCTGAGGACTGCGGCACTATTTTGAATATTATTGCGGGCTATGACCCCCATGACGGCACTGTTTCAAAAAATCCCGTTGATGATTACACCGCTAAGATAGGCATGGACATGAAGGGCGTTAAAATTGCGCTTCCTTCCGAGTTCTATGCCGAGGGCATTGACGAGAATGTGAGAAAGACCGTTCTCGCTGCTGCTGACAGCTACAAGGCTATGGGTGCCGAGCTTGTTGAATGTTCTATGCCTTCGCTGAAATATGCTGTTGCGGCATACTATCTTATTTCCTCCGCTGAGGCTTCCTCAAACCTTTCACGTTATGACGGCATCAAGTACGGTCACAGAAGCGATATTGCGGGCAATTACAATGAGCTTATCACCGCTTCCAGAAGCGAAGGTTTCGGCGACGAGGTCAAGCGCCGTATTCTTCTCGGAAACTATGCTCTCTGCTCGGGATATTATGACGCTTATTACGGCAAGGCTATGGCTCTCAAGCAGAAGATAAGAGAGGAATATGGAGAGATATTTGAGAAATGCGACATGATTCTCACTCCCACCGCTCCCACTGTTGCTTACGGCGTTAATGAGAACATTGACGATCCCAAGAAGATGTATCAGGCGGATATCTGCACCGTTACCGTTAATATCGCGTCTCTCCCTGCTATCTCCACCACCTGCGGTTATGACGAGAAGGGTATGCCCATCGGTATGTCCCTTATCGGCAGAATGTGGGACGAGGCTTCCATTATCGGCGCCGCAGATGCTTTTGAAAAGAATTTTAGCCGTATTGCGGCAAAGATTTGAAGAAAGGGTGAATAAAAGTCATGTCAGTATCAGATTACATTCCCGTTATCGGTCTTGAAATACATTCGGAGCTGCTTACCAACTCCAAAGTTTTCTGCACCTGCTCCGCTGAGTTCGGCGGCGACAGAAACACCCGCTGCTGCCCCGTTTGCTCGGGTATGCCCGGAACTCTCCCCGTTATCAATCAGACGGCTGTTGAATATGCGGTAAGAGCGGGTTATGCGCTTAACTGCGAGATAAACAAATTCTCCGTTTTCGACAGAAAGAATTACTTCTATCCCGACCTGCCCAAGGCTTATCAGATATCTCAGATGCCCCTGCCTCTTTGCATTAACGGTTCCGTTCCCATTGAATATGAGGAGAACGGCGAGAAGAAGCAGAAATCTATCCGAATCAACCGTATCCACCTTGAGGAGGACGCAGGAAAGCTCATTCACGATGATTTGAACGGCGTTTCACTCTGCGACTACAACCGCTGCGGTATCCCTCTTATTGAAATTGTTACCGAGCCTGATATGTCCTCTCCCGAGGAGGCAAGGACTCTCGTTGAGACTATCGCTCTTCTGCTTCAGTATTCCGGCGTTTCCGACTGCAAGATGGAGCAGGGCTCTATCCGTGCGGACGTTAACATCTCCCTGATGAAAAAGGGAGACACCGAGTTCGGCACAAGAGCTGAGATAAAGAACGTTAACTCCCTGAAGTCCATTTACCGTACCATTGAATTCGAGATAAAGCGTCAGGCTCAGATACTCGACAGGGGCGGCAAGATCGTTCAGGAGACAAGGCGCTTCGACGCTAACCGAGGCGAGACCAAGTCCATGAGAACCAAGGAGGACGCTCACGATTACAAGTATTTCCCCGATCCCGATATTTTACAGGTGAATTTCTACGACGAGGACCTTGAGAGGATAAAGAACTCCCTCCCCGAAATGCCCAAGGACAGGCTTGCAAAGTATATCGGCTTCGGTATTCCCGAAAAAGAAGCAAGGGTCATTGTCAACACAAAGAAGATCTCCGATCTCTTTGAGGAAGCGCTTAAATGCTACAATAATCCCAAGTCTCTCGTTAACTTCATCAACGGCGAGATAATGAGACGTATGAATTTAGGCGAGATTGACATTGACAAGCCCATGTTCACTGCTGCCGATATTGCTAAGCTCGTTGAAATGTCCGACACCGACAAGATCACAAAGAACGACGCCAAGGAGATCTTCCGTGAGATGGCTGAAAAGGGCGGCGATCCCGAGGCTATTGCAAAGCGTGAGGGTATGCTCATTGTCAGCGACACGGGCAAGGTGCTTGAGGTAATCGAAAAGGTGCTGGCTGCCAACGAAAAGGCTGTTGGTCAGTACAAGAGCGGCGATGTTAAGGTATTCGGCTTCCTTATGGGTCAGTGCAACAAGGAGCTGAGAGGTGCCGCTACTCCCAAGGTTGTCAAGGAAGAGCTTGAAAAGAAGCTCAAGTCCCTTTGATCTGTTTTTAATTTTATATTTTGCTCCGCAGAGATCATTTTCCCTGCGGAGCTTGTTTTTTTGTCAGCGTAGTGCATGAATATGAAAATATATACAGTCAGGATTGTACAAAATGTAAAAGTTTTCGAAATGCTCCGAAAAGCTCTTGACAACCGTGGACGAATGTTATATAATAATATACTGTATCATAATGTATTCTTATGCCTGTTTTGCAGATGATCGTCCGTTTTTTCGGACTGCCTGCTTGAAATTGCCTGTTTTTGTCAATAATACTGCGGGGCGTTTCTCTGCTGTCGGGCAGATGATGCATTGCCGTTCGGAATTGCTTTTTCCGGATGTTTTGTTTATAAGTTAAGTGAGGAGGAGTCCGCCTATGGTGAATGTAAAGCCGGTGCAGCTTGGTAAGACTACCCGTATGAGCTTCGGTAAAATTAACGAAGTTCTCGATATGCCCAATCTTATCGAAGTGCAGAAAAATTCCTACAAATGGTTTCTTGAGGAGGGACTTAAAGAGGTTTTCCGTGATGTTGCCGCTGTCACGGACTATAACGGCAATCTGGTGCTTAATTTCGTCGATTTCAAGCTTGATGAGAACCCCAAATATTCTGTAGAAGAGTGCAAGGAACGAGACGTTACCTATGCCGCTCCGCTCAGAGTCAAGGCTACTCTCTGGAACAAAGAGACTGGCGACGTTAAGGAAAATGAAGTTTTTATGGGCGATTTCCCGCTTATGACCGAAAGCGGTACCTTCGTTATTAATGGCGCTGAGCGTGTAATCGTTTCTCAGCTGGTTCGTTCCCCCGGCGTGTATTATGCCGTTGAAAAGGACAAGACCGCTAAGGACCTTTACAAGGCTACTGTTATCCCCAACAGAGGTGCCTGGCTCGAATATGAGATGGATTCCTCTGATGTGGCTTATGTCAGAATTGACAAGAACAAAAGGATCCCTCTGACCACTTTTATCAGAGCTCTCGGCTACGGCACTAATCAGGAGATCGATGATAAGTTCGGCCCCAGCACTATCCTCAGCCAGACTATCCTCGAAAAGGACTCCAACATCAATACCACCGAGGAGGCTCTTCTCGAAATTTACAAGAAGCTCCGCCCCGGCGAGCCTCCCACGGTTGAGAACGCTCAGAATCACATCAATATGCTCTTCTTCGACGCTAAGAGATACGATCTCTCACGCTTCGGAAGATACAAATATAACAAGAAGCTGGGTCTTGCTTCCCGTATTGCGGGTCATTACCTTTCAAGACCTATCGCTAATCCTGCCACAGGTGAGCTTATGGCTGATGAGGGTGAGCGCATCACCTTTGAAAGAGCTAAGGAGATCGAACAGGCAGGCGTTATGGAGGCATGGCTCAAGGTCGAGCACAAGGAGACTGTTACCTCCGTTCACGGCGATACTCAGAGCCATGTGACCGAGCGTGAGGTTAAGGTCATCTCCAACGGTATGGTGGACATCAAGGGCTATATTGATTTCGATCCCGCTTCCTGCGGCATTAATGAGCTTGTTTCCTACAGCGTTTTAAGAGATATTCTCGACAGCGCTGCCGACAGGGACGAGCTGGAGGAAATGATCAAGAAGCGTGCTGATGAGCTTGTTCCCAAGCACATCACTCTTGATGATATATATGCTACCGTTAGCTACTTTATCAATCTCTGCGAGGGTGTGGGCACTGTTGACGACATTGACCACCTTGGCAACAGACGTATCCGTTCCGTCGGCGAGCTGCTTCAGAATCAGTTCAGGATCGGCTTTGCACGCATGGAGCGCACCATCAGAGAAAGAATGAGCACTCAGGCTCAGGAGGCTGAGACTATCACTCCTCAGAGCCTTATCAATATCCGTCCCATTACTGCGGCTATCAAGGAATTTTTCGGTTCCTCTCCCCTGTCTCAGTTCATGGACCAGAACAACCCTCTTGCAGAGCTTACTCACAAGAGACGTCTTTCCGCTCTGGGTCCCGGCGGTCTTTCCCGTGACCGTGCAGGATTTGAGGTTCGTGACGTTCACTACTCCCACTATGGAAGAATGTGTCCCATCGAGACCCCTGAAGGTCCTAACATCGGTCTTATCTCCTATCTAGCTTCCTTCGCAAGGATAAATGAGTACGGCTTCATTGAGGCTCCCTACAGAAAGGTTGACAAGGCTACGGGCGTTGTTACCGATGAGGTTGTTTACATGACTGCCGACGTTGAGGACGAATACACCATCGCTCAGGCGAATGAGCCTCTTACCGAGGACGGAAGATTTGCCAATGCCAAGGTAAAGGGCCGCCGCAGAGACAAGATCACCGAGTTTGACAGAAATGAAGTTGACTTCATGGACGTTTCGCCTAAGATGGTTGTTTCCATTGCGACTGCGATGATCCCGTTCCTGGAGAACGATGACGCTAACCGTGCCCTCATGGGTGCGAACATGCAGCGTCAGGCTGTGCCTCTTCTCAAGACTGAGGCTCCCATCGTCGGAACAGGTATGGAATACAAGGCTGCTGTGGATTCCGGCGTTTGCGTTGTTTCCAAGCATGACGGCGTTGTTGAGCGTGTAAGCGCTGACGAGGTCGTTATCAAGGAGGGTACAGGCGCTACCCATTCCTACAAGCTTATCAAGTTCAAGCGCTCAAACCAGGGCACCTGCGTTAATCAGAGACCTATCGTTTCCAAGGGCGAAGAGGTTCACGTTGGTCAGGTTCTGGCTGACGGCCCTGCTACAAGCAACGGCGAGCTTTCTATCGGAAAAAATGCCCTTATCGGCTTCATGACATGGGAAGGCTACAACTACGAGGACGCCGTTCTTCTTAACGAGCGTGTTGTTCGTGAGGATATTTACACATCTATCCACATTGAGGAATACGAGATCGAGGAGAGAGATACAAAGCTGGGCGCTGAGACTATTACAAGAGATATTCCCAATGTGGGCGAGGACGCTCTCAAGGACCTTGACGACCGCGGTATCATCCGAATCGGTGCAGAGGTAAGAGCAGGCGATATTCTCGTCGGCAAGGTCACTCCTAAGGGTGAGACCGAGCTTACCGCCGAGGAGAGACTTCTCCGTGCTATTTTCGGCGAAAAGGCTAAGGAAGTCAGGGACAATTCCCTCAAGGTGCCTCACGGCGAATCGGGTGTTGTTGTTGACGTTAAGATATTTACCCGTGAAAACTGCGACGAGCTTTCTCCCGGAGTTAACAAGCTTGTTCGCTGCTATATCGCTCAGAAGAGAAAGATCTCCGTGGGCGACAAGATGGCGGGCCGCCACGGTAACAAGGGCGTTGTTTCCCGTATTCTTAAATCCGAGGATATGCCCTTCCTCCCCGACGGTACTCCTCTGGATATCGTTCTTAACCCTCTGGGCGTTCCTTCCCGTATGAACATCGGTCAGGTGCTTGAGGTACATCTCGGTATGGATGCAAGAAAGCTTGGCTGGAAGGTCATGACTCCCGTTTTCGACGGCGCTCACGAGCAGGATATCCGTGATTGCTTCAAGGAGGCAGGCATGGACGAGGACGGCAAGATCGTTCTTCGTGACGGTCGTACAGGTGAGCCCTTCGACAACCGTGTTACCGTTGGTATCATGTACTACCTGAAGCTCCACCATCTGGTTGATGATAAGATCCACGCTCGTTCCGTAGGTCCCTACTCACTGGTTACTCAGCAGCCTCTGGGCGGTAAGGCTCAGTTCGGCGGTCAGCGTTTCGGAGAGATGGAAGTTTGGGCGCTGGAAGCTTACGGCGCTGCTTATACTCTTCAGGAGATCCTTACCGTTAAGTCCGATGATACCGTTGGTCGTGTAAAGACCTATGAGGCTATTGTCAAGGGTCAGAACGTTCCCAAGCCCGGTATCCCTGAGGCATTCAGAGTTGTTATAAAGGAATTCCAGTCTCTCTGTCTGGACATTCAGGTTCTCGACGAGAATAATCAGGAGATCGATCTCAAGGCTACCTTTGATGACGATGATGATGTTATTCCGCCTCCTGTTTCCGACGCTGACGATTTCGACGAGGGCGATCTTGACGAGGGCTTCACTCTCGAAGACGGCGACGACGATGAATTCGGCGGCTCCGATCCCGACGATTATGACGACGGCGACGAGGATCCCGATTTCGGCTCTGACGATTTTGACGACGACCTGATCTAAGACTATTATTTACTGCCACTTTGGCAGATACACTATAACCCGAGATGGAAATCTCCGCCGTTAATACCTTTCTCCGCAGGACTCCTGCGGAGAGGTATATACTCTATTGATTTAAGGAGTGTAAGCTTTTGGAACAGAACATTTTTGAGTCTATAAAAATTGGTCTTGCTTCCCCCGATAAAATCAGAAGCTGGTCTCACGGCATTGTTGAAAAGCCCGAAACCATCAACTACAGAACACAGAAGCCCGAGAGAGACGGCCTTTTCTGTGAAAGAATTTTTGGCCCCACCAAGGACTGGGAATGTCACTGCGGAAAATACAAGAAGATCCGCTTCAAGGGCAAGGTCTGCGAACGCTGCGGTGTTGAAGTTACCCGTGCAAAGGTAAGACGTGAGCGCATGGGTCACATTGAGCTTGCTGCTCCCGTTTCCCATATCTGGTATTTCAAGGGTACTCCCTCTAGAATCGGTCAGGTGCTGGAGATACCCCAGAAGCGCCTTGAAGAGGTTCTTTATTTTACAAAATATATCATTGTTGACCCCGGAAACACCGGTCTTACCAAGAAGGACCTCCTTTCCGAGAAGGATTATGCCGACAATGTTGAGAAGTACGAGGACGGCTTTTATGCTGCTATGGGCGCAGAGGCTATTCAGGAGCTTCTCGAGGAATATGACCCCGAAAGATACAATCAGTTTATCATTAAATATATAGATCAGTTCTCGGCTGTTACAGGTCTTTCCGAGGACGATATCAGAGACACCATCGCAAAGCGCTATGTTTACATCACCGATAACGGCGAGAACGAGAAATATTCTGTCGGTCAGAGGATCTCACGCTCCGAGTACAACTACGATGTGATGAATTACAATCGCCTCGAGGAAGAAAAGAAGTCGGGCAAGGCTGTTAAGGTTATTTACGGCTCAAAGTATATCGAGCAGCTCTTTGACGAGAAGATCGAAGCTGCAAATGCAAACGGCGATTACAATGACATTGCCGACAAATCAAAGTGGGTAAACTGCCTTGAATGGGTATCCGAAGAGCTTAAAACCGAGCTTAAGGATCTCCCCGCAGGTCAGAAGAGGATAAAGCTCCTCAAGAGACTTGAGATAATTGAATCCTTCAGGATGTCTAACAACAAGCCCGAATGGATGGTTTTAAACGTTATCCCCGTTATTCCTCCCGATATCCGTCCTATGGTCATGCTGGACGGCGGCAGATATGCTACCTCCGACCTGAACGACCTTTACAGACGTGTTATCAACAGAAACAACCGTCTTAAAAAGATGCTGGAGCTTGAAGCTCCCGACATCATCATCAGAAACGAGAAGAGAATGCTCCAAGAGGCTGTTGACGCACTTATCGACAACGGCCGTCACGGCAGACCTGTTACAGGCCCCAACAACAGAGCTCTCAAATCTCTTTCCGATATGCTTAAGGGTAAGCAGGGACGTTTCCGTCAGAACCTCCTCGGTAAGCGTGTTGACTACTCCGGACGTTCTGTTATCGTCGTTGGTCCTGAGCTTAAGATGTATCAGTGCGGTCTCCCCAAGGAGATGGCTCTCGAACTTTTCAAGCCCTTTGTTATGAAGCGCCTTGTGGACACAGGCAAGTCCACTAATATAAAGTCCGCCCGCAAGAAGGTAGACCGTGCGGAGAACGATGTTTGGGATGCACTGGAAAATGTTATCAAGTCTCACCCCGTTCTTCTGAACCGTGCGCCTACACTTCACAGACTTGGTATCCAGGCATT
>JALFVE010000043.1 GCA_022787085.1 Oscillospiraceae bacterium
TTTCTACTACTTTGATTTTGAATTCCGGCGTGTACCTTTTATTTGGCTGTCCTTTAGGCATAAAAATGCCCCCTTTCGTTAGTTTCAATATCGGTATATTTTTATTATACCACATTGTCTAACAAAAGGGGAGCATTTCAATGTGAGAACGGAAGATTTTTTTATTATTCAACAGTAACGCTCTTTGCAAGATTTCTCGGCTTGTCAGCGTCAAGTCCCTTTGCAAGGCTCACATAATATGCCATAAGCTGGAGCGGGATTATTGCAAGGCTGGGAGTAAAATGCTCATCGGTCTGAGGAGTGTAAACTGTGAAATCCACAGTGTCCTCAATGTTGTAATGACCGTATGTAGTCAGTCCCATAAGATATGCGCCTCGGCTCTTGACCTCAACCATGTTGCTGATTATCTTCTCAAAAAGATCGTTCTGGGTGAGAACGCCAACAACAAGGGTGCCGTCCTCGATAAGGGAAATGGTGCCGTGCTTCAGCTCGCCTGCAGCATATGCCTCGGAATGGATATAGCTTATTTCCTTGAGCTTCAGGCTGCCCTCCATGCAGATGGCATAGTCAATTCCTCTTCCGATAAAGAAAATATCCTTGGAATTGGAGAATTTTGAAGCAAACCACTGGATACGCTCCTTGTCGTCAAGCAGCCTCTGCATTTTTGCGGGAAGACTCATAAGCTCGGAAATAAGCGAGACGTATCTTTCCTCGTCAATTTCCCCTCTCACCTTCGCAAACTGAACCGCAAGAAGATAGCAGACAATAAGCTGAGTGCTGTACGCCTTGGTAGTGGCAACAGCGATCTCGGGTCCTGCAAGGGTGTAGAAAACATTGTCAGCCTCTCTGGCAATGGAGCTGCCCACCACGTTAACAATCGCAAGAGTCCTGATGCCCCGTCTCTTAACGTCTCTGAGCGCTTCAAGAGTGTCCGCAGTCTCACCCGACTGGCTGATAAAAATAACCATATCGTCCTTTTTCAGAATGGGATCTCTGTACCTGAATTCGGAAGCAAGCTCCACCCTGACGGGTATCCTTGCAAGGTCCTCAATAACGTACTGAGCCGATATTCCCACATGATATGAGGAACCGCAGGCAACAATGATTATCTGACCTATTCCCTCAATATCCTCATCGGAAAGTCCCACAGCGGAAAGATCTATCCTGCCGTCCTTGACAGCAGATGCAAGTGTATCGGAAACAGCCTTGGGCTGCTCGTGAATTTCCTTTATCATAAAGTGAGCATAGCCGCCCTTTTCGGCTGATTCGGCGTCCCACTTTATCTCGGTAGGCTCCTTCTCGATAATATCTCCGTCAATGTTATAAAACTCCACGCCCTCGGGAGAAAGCTTTGCAAGCTCCAGATTGCCGATGTAGTAAACATTTCTTGTATGCTTTAAAATAGCAGGCACGTCCGAAGCAAGATATGCCTCGCCGTTTTCCACACCGATAATCATGGGGCTGTCCTTGCGGGCAGCATATATCTCACCGGGGTGATCCTTGAACATTACCGCAAGAGCATAAGAACCCCTTACACGGACCATAGCCTTGGAAATTGCGTCCACAGGACCCGAATTATATTTCTTGTAATAATAGTCTATAAGCTTTACCACAGCCTCGGTATCGGTCTGGGAATAGAATGTATAGCCCTTTTTGGAAAGCTTTTCCTTTATCTCACGGAAATTCTCGATAATGCCGTTATGTACAGCCACAACGTCCATATCATCGCTGATATGGGGATGAGCATTTGCCTCGGAGGGTTCACCATGGGTAGCCCATCTTGTGTGACCGATTCCGCAGCAGCCCTTCATAGCAAGTCCGCAGTCTGTTTTCTCTTCAAGAGCCTTGAGCCTGCCCTTTGCCTTTACCACCTCAGTCCTGCCGTCGCCGTCTCTGACGGCAATTCCCGCCGAGTCATATCCACGATATTCAAGCTTTGAAAGCCCCTCCAGCAAAATGGGAGCAGCCTGTCTTGTGCCTGTAAATCCCACGATTCCACACATAAGATATCCTCCTTTAAATTATTCCTTACAACAGAAATACTCTTTCCATGAAAAAATTATAACACATCGAGTCAATAAAATCAACAGTAAATGAAAAAAAGGTTTGCAGATCAACAGATCCGCAAACCTTACTGGTGCGAGAGATGGGACTTGAACCCACACGTCAAAGACACACGCACCTCAAACGTGCCTGTCTGCCTATTCCAGCACTCTCGCATACTACTTCGACATTCTCAGTCAGCTTTTATATTATATCATATAATCCCACGCTTGTCAATACCTTTTCGCAAATTTTTCCGAAATTTGCAGAATTTTTTCCGGGCATACGAAAATCTACGGAGCGTTTATTGCATTTTCCCTCGGGATAGGTTAAAATAAAATCATGAAAGGAGCTGACAAAATGAACTGTACAGAAGCAGGCGCACTGATAAAGCAGCGCAGGACAGAGCTGGGGCTGACCCAGAAAGCCCTTGCAGATAAAATGAACATAAGCGATAAAACCGTATCCAAATGGGAACGTGGGCTTGGCTTTCCCGACGTGGAGCTTGTGGCATCTCTTTCTGAGATACTCTCCGTAAGCATCGAAAGCCTGATATCGGGAAAATGCGCCCTCAACGAATTTAAGGAGATCAATATGAAAAACAATGTTTACTTTTACTGTCCCAAATGCGGCAGCCTGACCGTATCAACGGGAAATTCGGAAATAACCTGCTGCGGAGACAAGCTTCCTCCCCTGGAAGCCAAAAAGGCATCCGAAGAGCAGAAGCTCACCGTCTCCCCCGTGGAAA
Source organism: Oscillospiraceae bacterium (assembly GCA_022787085.1). Lineage (GTDB taxonomy): Bacteria > Bacillota > Clostridia > Oscillospirales > Ruminococcaceae > Huintestinicola. Next base: position 2,792 of record JALFVE010000043.1, read on the forward strand.
ATGAGTGGCTCGTCACAGGAGACTGCCCCATGACAAAGGAGGATTATATCTCCTTTGCGGCATTTGTCACCGCCGAAACCATGTATCTCACAAAGCTCTATCCCGAGTGGGACCTTTGCTTCAGACTGCCCTCCCAGTCCCTCGGAAAGCTCATGTGGTACAGCAAAAAGGACGGACTTCTTTTTCAGTATATCCACAGATAATATTCGGATGAAAACAGCCTGAGAGAATGAAAATCTCTCAGGCTGAAATTATTTTGAAACCACACGATTTTTCCCCTTGACCTTGGCTCTCGCCAGCTTTTCCTCGGCATTTCGAAGAATACGGGAAATCTCCATGCCATGCGAATATTCCTCAATACCGCCGCTGAAGGTAAATTCCTCCTGCTTCTCGTTCATGGAAAAAGCGGCATATTCCTTGCTGACGTTTTCCAGCATATCCTCCGCCTTCAAAACCTCGCCTAAGGATACTATCATAAATTTCTGACCGCCGTATCTTACCGCAATACCCGTTCCGCCTGTGGCATTATTGATTATTCCCGCAAATTCGGCGATAACCATATCTCCGAAGGGCAGCCCGAATCTCTCGTTAATACTCTTGAAATCATCAAGATCAATCAGAGATACGCAGAATTTCTTCTCCCCACGAATAAGCCTGTTCAGATACTCTGTGAGATAGGAGCGATTATAAATACCCGTCTGAGGGTCAAGCTTGTTAGCCTCTCTCAGATTGTCCGCCAGCCTTTCAAGCTCCCTGTTTTGGAGCTCGTACTGCCTGATAAGTATGCTTAGGCAGAAATACATCGCCGCAGCAGTGATCAGAAATGAGCTGAAACCCGAACCGAAATAGGCAGATTCATCAAACACAGGTATCCTGTCCCCCAGAGCAAATCTCCCTGCGATAATTATCCCGTCATAAATCATTGCAGCCAGAAACAAAACGCCTCTGTGCTTTTCATCTCCGAAAACAAGAATGGAAAAAAGCCCCAGTATCATGTAAGGAAAGGTGGATGAACCGTAAGCAATATACACCATCGGGAACTCGAAAATTACGATAAGCCCGATAATTATCCGAATGGGAAGAGTGACCTTATCAGACCTTATCCCGAAATAGCCCGCCGCACCTATAATAAGCACGCATAAACCGCAGGCAGCCGTCACAGCATTCATACCGTAGACTGCAAAATTCACCGCAAAGCCCAGAAAATTTGAAACGACGCCCGCAGCCGCAAGCACAAAAAACATTCTCTTTTTAAAATCTATGGATAAATCAAAAAGCTTCTTAAACATGGAAAACCTCACAAAACAGTGTTTTTCCGTCATTACCGCAAAGTCAGATACGAGGTCAATTTTTTTGGTAAACTAATTATATCATATCCCAAATTTCTAAAAGTTGTAAATTACTGAAATCCACGTTAACTTTTAATTAACCGAAAAAAAGCGTTTTCCGATCAATTCAGTCGGAAAACGCTTTAATACTAATCTTTAACCAACCTATAGACAAATCCTCGGCTGAAATAATCACATTCGTCGTCAAGCTCCCTTGCAAGGCGGCAAGCCTTGCTGCGGTCGCTTTCCTAGACTGTGATTATTTCACCTGTCGGCTTTGTCTAC
>JALFVE010000040.1 GCA_022787085.1 Oscillospiraceae bacterium
GACAAATCCTCGGCTGAAATAATCACATTCGTCGTCAAGCTCCCTTGCAAGGCGGCAAGCCTTGCTGCGGTCGCTTTCCTAGACTGTGATTATTTCACCTGTCGGCTTTGTCTACAGAACGATTAAAGATTAGTATAAAAAGTCCGAATTATTTCCACATTTCCTCATTGCTGTGGGATTTGATGGAAAAGGGCGGCACATGGGGATATTTTGAAGGACTCATCAGATGCTTGGCAGACCAAGCCTCCGCCGCAGCGGTAATAAGCCCGTCGGTAGCGCTGTACCATTTGCCGTCGTGGAAATGGATGCTGCTGAGGTCAATTGCTTCCCTGTGACCCAAAACCTTGGTGTAGGTCTCCATTCCTGCGGCAACAGCAACGCAGCGTGCGCTCAGGAACTTATCCTCGGCAAATTCCTCCTTACCGAAGATATCCTCCGCCCATCTTCTGCCGTCAAGAGCATAGATAAGCTCGCAAAGCTTGTCGTCGAAGGAGAAAATATAGCTGTCCTCGCAGTGCTTGAGATGGCGGACAATTGAAGAAATGACCGCCTCGCTGTCACCGCCGTATTCGTGGTCAATGCTGTCAATAATTTCCCAGAAATCCTTGTCTGTAACAGTCTTGCTTGTAGTCTGGCTGCGCATGAACAGCTCCATAATTATACTCACATCATAACCCCCTTAAAAAGGCTTCCGAAAAAGAAGCCTCTCATACTAATCATATTCATCATATAAAATTATAACACAAATAACAAAAAAATCAAGAGGCTGACGCAAATTTTAATTGATTTTACACCAAAATATCATCTTGCACAAACTCAAAAACGGCGAAATGTACATTTCGCACATTCCGCCGCAGCATAATACTAAACAAGATCAATCAAGATCGTTTCTCACAATATCCTCAAGAGTCTCTCTCTTGACAACAACTCTGCTCTGTCCGTCTCTTATCATAACAACAGCAGGCTTGGGTATCCTGTTGTAGTTGGAGGACATGGAATAATTGTAAGCGCCGGTAGCAAGCACCGCAAGAATATCCCCCGGCTCAACAGGCTGAATGGGCATACCCTCGCCGATGAGATCGCCTGTCTCGCAGCATTTACCCGCAACGGTAACGACCTCTGTCTTAGGCAGCGAAGCCTTGTTAGCCACCTCAACGTCATATTTCGACTGATAAAGGGCATATCTGGGATTGTCGCACATTCCTCCGTCAACAGACACATAGGTGCGGATATTCGGTATCTCCTTTTTGCCGCCCACAGTGTAAAGGGTAATGCCCGCAGGAGCGGCAACAGATCTGCCCGGCTCGATAAGGATAAAGGGCAGCTTCACATTCTTCTCTGCGCAGACCTTTTTCACCATCTCGGAAACCTTTTCCATGTACCTGTCATAAGCCACAGGAGCGTCCTCCTCGGTGTACTTGATGCCGAAGCCGCCGCCCAGATTCAGCTCCTTGACCTCGAAGCCCAGCTCGTCCTTTATCTTAGCGATAAATGTGAGCATGACCTCCGCAGCCCTGACAAATGGGTCAATGTCGAATATCTGGCTGCCGATGTGGCAGTGAAGACCAACAAGATTGATATGGCTGCAGGATATCGCCATCTTAACAGCCTCAAAAGCCTCACCCGTCTCCAGAGCAAAGCCGAACTTGCTGTCTATCTGACCTGTCATAATGAAATTATGGGTATGAGCGTCAATTCCGGGCTTTATCCTGTACATAATATTTGCGCTCCTGCCAGTCTTTTCCGCCAGAGAATTAAGGCGCTCAAGCTCGTAAATATTATCCACAATTATTCTGCCCACGCCCTTTTCAAGCGCAAAGGAAAGCTCGTGGTCAGTCTTGTTGTTGCCGTGGAAGCAAAGCTTTTCAGGAGGGAATCCCACGCTCAGAGCGGTGTAAAGCTCGCCCTCGGAAACCACGTCAAGACCTAAGCCCTCCTCCTTCATTATCCTGCACATAGCCTTGCAGCAGAATGCCTTGCTTGCGTAGCAAACAAGCCCCTCGCCGCCGTAATATCTGTCCATGGACTCCTTGAAGCTGCGGCAGTGCTCCCTGATAAGCCCCTCGTCCATAACGTAAAGAGGCGTGCCGTACTGCTTTGCAAGCGAAACTGTATCGACCCCGCCCGCAGTAAGATGTCCCTGTTCATTGACCGCTAAATTCTTTGATACCAGCATAATCTCAAATCCTTTCACATTTCTCTGTCAATTTCCGAATCGTCAGCAAGCTCCTCGATGATCTGTCTTATCCTGTCAGCGCCCTCGCCCGTCTGAGCGGAAAATTCAACCTTTTCAATATCCGAAAAATAGGGAATTTCCTGTGCAAATCCGGCCATGCGCTCCTGCCGCTCCCGTTTGGAGAGCTTGTCCGCCTTGGTAAAAACGATGGCAAATGGGATCTCGCTCTCAATGAGAAAATCGATCATCTGCATATCGTCCTTAGTGGGCGGGTGGCGCATATCAATGAGCTGAAAAATCAGGCTGAGCTTCCTCTCGTCGTGAAGATACCCCTCAATAAGCCCCGACCATCTAACCTTGTCAGACTTTGCAACCTTTGCATAACCATAGCCGGGGAGGTCAACGAGAAAGATGTTTTCCAAGCTGTAAAAATTTATTGTTGCCGTTTTTCCGGGAACAGCTGAGACCCTCGCCAGATTTTTACGATTAAAAACCTTGTTGATAAGCGAGGATTTTCCCACATTTGAGCGTCCCGCAAAGGCGATTTCAAGCCTGTCCGAGGGCGGCAGCTGGGAATATTCGCCGTAAGCCCTGAAAAATTCTGCTTTATTAAAATTCATAATGTCCTCCGATTATAAAAGGGGATCATCTGCCCCTCCTGCTTGAATGAACGGGAACTCTTCCCCCGTCATCATTCATAGGAAGCACAGCAGCTGAATGAGCCTCTCCCTTTCGGGAAATATCGGGCTTTTTCGCAAGAGCGGCGTCAAGAACATCGGTTATCCTGTCAGCGAAGATAAATTCCATATTTTCCTTCACAGCCTTGTCCACCTCGTCCAGATCGCCCTTGTTGCCCGCAGGGATAATAACGGTTTTAAGCCCCTCCTTGTAGGCAGCCATGGTCTTTTCCCTGAGGCCACCGATTGGAAGCACCCTGCCTCTGAGAGTGATCTCGCCCGTCATAGCCACATCTCCCCTGACAGGTATGCCCGACAGCGCCGAAACCAGCGCCGTGGTCATGGTAACACCCGCCGAGGGACCGTCCTTGGGAGTAGCCCCCTCGGGAGCATGGATATGAATGTCCTTTTCCTTGTAAAAATTGCCGTCAATGCCGTACCTGTCCGCAACGGAGCGAACATAGCTCACAGCAATTTTCGAGCTTTCCTTCATCACATCGCCAAGAGAACCGGTAGCCTCCACATTGCCCTTGCCGTCCATGACAAGAACCTCCAACGGCATGATAACGCCGCCGACGGACGTCCATGCAAGACCGTTCACCACACCAACCTCGTCGGTGTGAGAAACCACATCCTCAATATATTTCTTGTGACCCAGATAATCCTCAAGATTGGAAGCAGTAACGGAAACCTTGGTCTTTTCCCCGTCGCAGATCTCCTTGGCAGCCTTTCTGCAAAGAGCGGCTATCTGCCTTTCAAGACCTCTCACCCCCGCCTCACGGGTGTAATAATCAATGAGCATATAAATCGCCTTGTCGGCAATTTTCAGCTGAGAAGCCTTGAGCCCGTGCTTTTTGAGCTGCTTAGAAATAAGATGCTCCTTAGCGATGTGGAATTTCTCCTCACGGGTATAGCTTGTCAGCTCGATGATCTCCATTCTGTCCTTGAGCGGAGGGTCAATGGTGCCGAGATCATTGGCAGTGGTAATGAACATGACCTTGCTCAGATCAAAGGGCAGCTCAATGTAATGATCTCGGAAGCCGCTGTTCTGCTCGCTGTCGAGGACTTCGAGAAGAGCGGAGGAAGGGTCGCCCTTGTAATCCCCCGATATCTTGTCGATCTCGTCAAGAAGAATGAGCGGATTGCTGCTTCCCGCCTTGATAAGAGCGTCAATGATACGTCCGGGCATTGCGCCCACATAGGTTTTCCTGTGACCCCTGATGTCGGATTCGTCCCTGATCCCGCCAAGAGAAATGCGGACATATTTCTTCCCCAAAGCCCTTGCAATGGACTTGGCAACAGAGGTCTTGCCCACGCCGGGAGGACCGTACAGACAGATTATCTGACCGCTGCCCTCGGGATTTAGCTTTTTAACGGCAATAGTCTCAAGTATCCTGTCCTTGACCTTTTCCATGCCGTAATGGTCCTTGTCAAGCACCGACCTTGTTTTTTTAAGGTCAATTTTATCCTTCGTAAATTTATTCCATGGCAGCTCAAGGCAGGTGTCAAGATAATTTCTTATAACATAAGCCTCCTGTGAGGATGAAGATGTGCGGGCAAGCCTGTCCGCCTCCTTGCAGAGCTTTTCGGAAATTTCCTCGGGCAGGGCAAGCTCGTTTATCCTGTCAAGATAATCGTAAGCCTCATCCTGAATGGAATCGTCCTCGCCCAGCTCATGGGAAATAGCCTTCATCTGCTCTCTGAGATAATATTCCCGCTGATTCTCATCCACCTGCTGCCTGAGTCTCTCCTGAATCTCTCTTTCAATGCCAAGAACCTCCGTCTCACGGGAGAGCATTGCAAGGAGCATGGAAAGCTTGATATGAAGCCCGTTAGCCTCAAGAAGCTGCTGCTTCTCGCTGACAGGCAGGGGCATACTAACGGCAATATTGTCAAAAATGCTCTTGGGATCATCGCTTCCGATAATGGATTCTATGTAATCCTTGGGCATACGGGGCATATTTTGGCAATAAGCCTTAAATTCGTCCTTCACCGCCCTGACGAGCGCCTCCATCTCGAGAGGGTCTATCTTAGCGTTTCTCTCGGGATATTTCTTGACCTCGGCGGTATAATAGGGGTCGTTTGATACAATGTTCACAAGGCGGGCACGGTAAAGTCCCTCCGCCATTACCTTTGTAATTCCCCCGGGGGTTTTGAGCAGCTGCTTGACCTCGGCAACCACTCCTACTCTGTAGATCTTTTCGGGCTCGGTCTCCTCGGCATTGTCGCTCTGAGCCGCAAGGAAAATGAGCTTGTTTCCCTTGGCAGCGGCAGTAAGCGCCTTGACAGACTTGTCTCTCGCCACATCAAAATGTATCATCACCTTGGGGAAAACCACAAGTCCCCTCAGCAGAAGCATAGGAAGCTCGGTGAGAGCCGCCTTGGTAGTTTCGTTATTCATAGTTAAAAGCCATCCTTTTAGGTATTTTGCAGCCGCCAATAAGCATAAAATTCATTCCAAGCGGCATCGGCTGCCTCACACCCGTGCATTGATCCTCCCCTTAGCATTGGACGGGCAATGCGTGATAAAGCACGGTTACACATTTAATTATAATACATTTTCTCCAATAATGCAAGTAACAATTTATATATTTTTGCTTGCATATTATATGCCTTATTCCGTGCATAATATTGCAAAAATAATTTCATTCCTCCAATAATTTTATTTGGTAAAAAATTATTATGGAAATCTAAAAAATCCCGCAGAGAAAAGTCCCTGCGGAATTATTACAAAACATAATCAGATACCCAGCCTGCGCTCGTCGCAGTATTCGCATTCCAGCATATCTCCGAGACCTCGGAAATACTTGGGGAGATAACCCTCCTTGTGAGTAATGCAGTTGGGATTGTTGCAGCATACCGAAGGATAAGTGCTTCCCGTCAGCAAAGGACGGCTCTCCGCAGGATTTTCAAGAATAGTCATAATAAGCGCCATTCTCACATACATACCGTACTTAGCCTGCTTGAAGAACATGGCTCTCGGATCGTCGTCCACGTCCATGGTGATCTCGTCCACTCTGGGCAGGGGGTGAAGCACAATGCAGTCGCTCTTAGCCTTGTTAAGCTTTCTCTTGTCAAGAATGTAAGCGTCCTTGAGAGCCAGATATTCCTCCTCGGAAGCAAATCTCTCCTTCTGAACACGGGTCATATACAGCATATCCAGACCGCCGATAGCGTCCTCAAGGGAGGGATTCTCGGTAAATTCGCAGTTTTTCGCCATAAGGATATCCTTTATGTACTGCGGCATACCCAGCTCCTTGGTGGAAATGAAAACAAATTTTATTCCCTTAAAGCTTGAAAGCGCCTTGCACATGGAATGAACGGTCCTGCCGTTTTTCAGATCGCCGCAAAGACCGATGGTTAGATTTTCCAGCCTGCCCTTTTCCTTGTAAAGGGTGAGCATATCTGTAAGGGTCTGAGTGGGGTGCAGATGGCTTCCGTCGCCTGCATTGATAATGGGGCAGTCAGCAGTAAGAGCCGCCGCCTTGGCAGCGCCCTCGGAGGGGTGGCGCATTACCATAATGTCCGCATAGGAGGACACGATCTTGGTGGTATCTTTTAAATTCTCGCCCTTTGCAACAGAGGAAGTCGCAGGATTATCGAAGCCGATAATCGTGCCGCCCAGCCTCAGCATAGCCGTCTGAAAGGACATCTGAGTACGGGTGGACGGCTCATAGAAAAGGGTCGCCATTATCTTTCCGTCGCAGACCTTAGCATACTTTGCAGGATCGTCGCAGATATCGGCAGCCCGCTTTACAACGCTTAACCACCACTCGCTGCTCATGTCGTTCAGATCAATGAGATTCGTAAATCTTGAATTAACCATTATAAGATACCATTCCTTTCGGGACACCCAATCCGAGGATATCCGACAAAATTATCTTTCCTTCTATTTTATCACACCCGAAAAAAATAATCAATCCCCCGAAAGAATTTTTTCTCTCCCGAACCATATTATTTTTGAATATAATCATAACCCGAAGCAATTATATCCCGAAGCAGCTCAATTTCCCGAGCATTAAGCGGCTCATCGTCATCACCCGCCAGCCTGAGACACTTCTCAATGGGATAAAGCCCCACCTCCGAAATTTCCGAACGCTGTATCTTTATCTGTGACAGCTCATACTCCCCCGTAAAAAGATACACGAAAGCCAGCTCCCTGTCATCGAAGATCTCACCCCGAAACCGCTTCATATAATGCCTGCTTATTTTCCCGATAAGCCGAAGCTCGGAGGGTGAAGCCAAAATACCAAGCTCCTCGGAAAGCTCCCTCACAGCGGAAATAAGCGGTTCCTCACCCGCCGAAATATGCCCCGCGGAGGAAATATCCAGCCGTCCGGGAAAGCTGTCCTTGTCGGGACTTCGCCTTTGCAGCAGCACCATGCCGTCCTTAATGAGCCATATATGCGCCGTCCTGTGATACAGCCCGTTTTTGTGAACAAAAGAGCGGGGCGCAGTCTCACCCGAAACCTCCCCGTTCTCGTCAAGAATGTCAAATATTTCTTCCATCATTCAAAGCATCCTTAAGTTTCTCAATATCCTTTAAAATAAGCTCTCTTATGCTCTCCTTAAAAGCCGATATTTCAAGCTCGTTCAAATTTGATAAAATTTTCCCGCCAAGAGCGGGCTTAAAAATAACAGCGCCTCGGAGAGCCTCAATGCACTGCCGAACCTGCGTGCCCTTTTCATTTTTTGAGCATATCAAGAAGAATGTCAATATCCCTCTCAAGCCTGTTTTCAAAGTCCCATCTTGCCATTGCGCAGGCAAGGCGGAATCCCCTTATCCTCACAAATGAATTGCCGCTTTTTGTAAGCTTGATAAATTCATCGAAATACGGATAAAGCTCGTCAGAGCTTTCCGAAAGCTTTTCAAGCTCTATCAGAAGCTTAAAGGCTCGGAATTGTTTTTGTTCTGCAAGCCTGCGATAATATCCACAGAAGCCCTCACAAAAAATCACCCGCAGTTCATCTGCATCATAAGCCTGTTCTGCAAAGCAGCGTCATCCTTGAAACGACCTCTGAGAGTCATGGTGGAGGTTTTCGCAGACGGCTTTTTAATGCCCCTTGCAGTCATGCAGCTGTGGCACGCCTCTATCATAACAGCCACATCGGGGCTGCCGCTTGCCATCTCCATTATCTCGGCAATGTCCGCACCAATGCGCTCCTGCAGCTGCAAACGGCGGCACGCCATGTCCGCAATGCGTGCAATTTTCGAAAGCCCCAGCACCCTTCCCTTGGGAATATACGCCACCGAAATTTTCATATCATACATCAGCGCAATGTGATGCTCGCAGTAGGAAAACGCCTCGATATCCTTCACAAGCACAAAATCCTCGCAGCAGCCCTGCTCCTCAAAGGACTTGTTAAACATTTCTGCAATTTCCCGGTTGGTGTGATTCATGCCCTCAAAAACCTCGGCATACATCATAGCCACCCTGTGGGGCGTTTCCTTCAGCCCCTCCCTGTCGGGGTCGTCACCGAGAGCGGCAAGAATACCCCTGATATGCTCCTCAATAGCCTTTGTATCTATTTTTTTCATATTATCATTCCTCATTATACGCCCCTCTTATCGGGGTCCCAGATAAATTTGTGAAGCTGGAGTTGGAAATTAACACCATTCAGCTTATTTTCAAGAATGAAATCCACAATTTCCGCAGGTTCGATTTTTCCGAAAACGGGGCTGAAAAACACCCTGCACCTGTTTGTCAGATCATATTTTCGGATAATTTCCAAAGCCCTGTCAAGATCTTCCATGCTTCCCGAAACGAATTTAACCGTGTCATTCTCCCTGAGCAGCGGGAAATTTTCATGTCTCATACATTTCTCCATGCCGCTGGAAGGGAGCTTGTAGTCCATTGTAACGGAGGGACGAGGAATTATCCCATCACAAACGGAAATATCCGCACTGCCGTTTGTTTCGATCTCCACCGCCGCACACGTATCAGCAAGAGCCTGCAGCAAAACGGCAACATTATCCGCAATAAGCGGCTCGCCCCCCGTCAGGGTAACGTTTGATATGCCTGTGCTGCGTACATAATCGGCAATTTCCGTTTCGGTCATTTTCTCATGGGGGGTATCGGAGCCGTTTGCCCACATGGTGTCGCAGTAGGAGCAGCACAGATTGCACCCCGCCAGACGTATAAATACCGCAGGCATACCCGCCTTTGTGCCCTCGCCGTTAATGCTCACGAATTTCTCGGCGACCTTAAATTCCATCTCTGCCGTCCTCCTCGTAAACCGCACAGTTTGCAGGAGTTTCGTAAACCGTGACCCGCTTTACATTGTAGCCCATATTTTTTAAAAGCTCAAAAATATGCCTTGAGAAATTCTCCGCCGTGGGACGAAAATCCACCGCCGTCACAGCAAATCCCTCGTCGGCAAGAGCCTGCTCTGTGGGGCTTTTCAGCGTACCCTTTTCGTAAATAAGCCTGTGGTCGAAGCTGTCGGCAATGGCTTTCAGATCCCTCTTGAAATCACCGAAATCAACTATCATTCCCCTTGTCTGCCCTTCGCCGATAAGCTCATAAGCGAATATCTCCGCCTCAATTTTCCAGCGATGACCGTGAATATTCCTGCATTTTCCCTCATAGCCGTAAAGGAAATGAGCGGAATCAAAGGCGGCTTCCGTTTTCAGAATGTACATTTTATCTATCCTTTCAAAAAAAGCGGACAGGCAAGGCACCTGTCCGCAGAAATATGCAAGCTTCAGATGTCCCGGTTTTGTTTAACGACAGGAAGGTACTAATGAACTGTCGGCAAAAATAATTATATCACCCCGAAAAGCTTTTGTCAAGCACCGAAAAGGGAATAACGAAAAATTCCGCCCCGTGAAATCCACGAGGCGGAAAAACTAATTTACTTTATCTCGGGACCCGAATAATCGTCATTGGAGCCGTCCTTTTTCTCAAGCTCGATCTTACCGACGGGAGCGTCGGAAGGAATTTCCTCCATGCCGCCCTTGGGAGCCTCTGCGGGCTGAGAACCGTTCTGAGGATAAGCGGGATAGCTGCCGCTTGCACCTGAAGGAGTGTCAACACGCTGATAGGGCATAGTGTTTGCAGGATCCGACTCGGGGAAGGGAACGCCCTGAGCCGCTTTTCCGAATGTGCCGTTAAGCTCATCGGAGGAAGCGATTCCCGTAGCCATAGCCTTTTCCCTCATGCAGCAGTAAAATTCCGCATAGGTAGCATAAATATAAGGATAAAGGAAAGCAAGAGCAGCCATTGAAACAATACTTCCGATAGATGTTCCAAGAATATTTCCAACCAGAGAACCTGCAAGACTTGCAAGGATAAACCAGCCGATAAAGGACATCTGGAGTCCGAAGAAATGAGCCTTTTCGCCCTTCATGGTCTGAACGCTGATCTCAAACGCTCTCTTCTGAGGCATCTGGGGATTCTCGGAGAGGATATAAGGAACCAGTGTGTAGGAAAGCCTCTTTATGAACTGAGGTATCATAAACAAAGCATAAGCAAGGCACGCAAGCACTAAGCTGCCGAGTATCTCCATTCCGAGAGCCATAACAGCGTCATAATCATTTGCGTCCATATCACCCGCACCGGAAACGGTGTTTACAATAGAAGCGCAGAAAATCGCAAAGGGAATAAGACCCAGCAGTCCCCAGAGCCAGAGCTTGAGATCGTAGATAAACATGGTCTTAACGGTGTTTCCGTATTTACCGCTGCCGAACTGGCTGAAAATATTGCCAACCTGAGCGCCGCCCATTCTTGCGTCAAGGTAGAAACGATTGTGACCGACAATAAGCGGATTTGCAAAAAGCAGGCTGTAAAGAAATGTAAACAGCATTGAAAGCAGCACGATGACCAGCACTGCAATTACAATTGAAGCCACTATCTGCTCAACGTCCATGGAGTCAATATCTCCGAAGATCGACTCAAACTGATCGAGAACAGCCCCTGTGTCAGTGCCGCTTCCATCGGAAGCTTCGATCTCATCCTGAATGTCATTGAAATAATCGTTAATGCCCTCCTCGGTGCTGAAATCGTAATCGCCCGAAGTGATGTCGCTGTTCATAAGAGCCTCGTTAAGATCAATCTCCTCGGATTTATACTGAGAGAGAAAGCCTCCTGTCAGGATCATAACGATAAGGGAAGCGGCAAGAGCGACCCAGTAATAGCCGCTGAGCATTCTCTTGGCGTTTTCTTTAAGCATTGAAATACTCCACATATGTATCCCCCGTCCTTTCACGGATAAAATTATATGCAAATCACGAAAAGTTTTGCATATTTATATCTATATTACCATATTTGTTACATAATTGCAATAGTTTCTGCAAATTCCTGTGATATTTTTTCAGCAGCAACTCACAGGATATTTGGTAATTATTCACAAAAAACGACGGCAAAGCTAAGCCCTGCCGTCATAATAAAATTATTCAGCCTTAAACTGAGAGGGATGTCTCTTGAAGAAGTCCACCTTCGGCTCTAAGAATTTCAGCTTGTGGTCATTGCCGCCAAGGAGCTCGGAAAGGGTGCTGAAAATATTATCCCAGCTCCAGAGGCTCTCGTCCAGCTCCATGTATTCCCTTATCATCTCAGTGCCTCGGGGAGCAAGTGGGTGAAGCAGAACAGCCGCAGTCTTTATCATGTGGAAGGTGTCGATAAGATACTGCCTGCGGGCGCTGTCATCATCGGACTTGTCGGCATCATTCTTAGCCTTAGCCATATACTTGCTTGCCTTTCTGATATAGGAATCCAGCACATATGTCACCTGATGGAACTCGGTCTTGTACATGAATCTCTCATATTCAAGCACAGCCTTCTCCGACTCCGCCATAACGCTTTCGGAAACATTTCCCACAGGCATCATGCCGTCGTAATACTTCTGAACATCATAGAAGCAGGTGCGGATAACTCTGTTGAATACGTTTGAAAGCAGGAAGCCCTCCTTTGTAACAGGGTCGCTTTCCTCCGCCTTTGCAAGGGGATTCAAGGGCTTTGGCTGGAAGCTTACGCTTCTCATTCCGAGACCCAGACCCAGCCAGTGCATCCTGAGCTGCTCAGCGGTGTAATAGTCCAGAAGCTCCGCCGCCATGGGAGGCTTTACAGCGCCGCTGGAGGAAGCCTTCTTGTCAAGGAAGAGAATGTGATGATTTGCCACAAGCACGGGCATGGTAAGATGCTCGCCCGTTTCCGAGGGAGACATCTTGTCAAGGTCCTCATTCTGGAAAGCCATCCACATTGCAGGCTCGGCAATTCCATAGAAATAGATATTATCCTGTCCGATGAACTGATATACCTTCGCCTCGGGGTCGCACCAGAATTTTCTCCATTCCTCGGTATCCCTGCCCTGAGAAGCAAGATATGCCACAGTAAAGGAAATAGGCGCCCAGAGTGACTCGGGCCATACCCATACGGTAAGATCCTTTTCATCCTCAAGCTCGGGAGCGGGAACGCCCCACTCGATATTTCCCGTAAGTCTGAAGGGAACGAGAGTCTTGCCCTCACGGAAGCGGACGTGTCTCTCATTTAAAAGCCTGCACGCCTCGTCACGCTCGGAAAGCTCCTTGAACGCAATGGTAAAGGAGGTCTTTTTCGGCTCCTCGATAAGCTCATGCTCAGCCATCTGAGGCGCAAGCTCCTTGTAAACATCCATGAAATCGTTCATTATATAGATAACGGGAGTCTCAAGAAATTCCTTGATAGTCTTTGTAACAACGGGACGGACGTTGTCCTGCTTCTCCATATCCGATACCATTTCCTTGAGGAGGGAATTATAATCGGGGAGCTTGAAATACCAGTTCACAACGTCCTTCATAACGGGTGTTTCACCTGTTATAGTGCTTTTGGGATCAATAAGATTAACAGGATTGTACTGATGACCCAGATCGCACTCGTCCGCATAGCCCTTTTCCGACTGACAGCCCTGAACGGGGCATTTGCCCACGACCTGTCTGCCGTTTAAAAACATACCTGCTTTTTCATCATAGAACTGAGCGGTGGATATCTTTTTCAGATGACCCATCTCGTAAAGCCTTCTGATAAATGCATCGGAAACCTTGTTATGCCACTTTGCGGTCTCGCCCAGACCCGAAGCTCCGAAAAGGTCAAGACTGATATCGTAATCATCGAGAGTTTTCTTCTGAGCGTCATGATTGCGCTGAACATAGTCACGGATAGTGCCCTCAAAGCCCTGCTCGCTTGCCTTTCTGAACCCTTCCGCAATGGGAGAGCCGTAGCAGTCGGTTCCCGAAACGAAGATAACATTTTCCTTGCCAATCCTGTCTCTGAGGAAGCGGGCATAAACGTCCGCAAACACGAACACACCGCCCACATGACCGAAGTGAAGCGTTTTATTGCCGTAGGGCATACCTCCCGTAATAACAGCTCTCTTGGGGAACTGAGGACGGTTGTCCCTGCTTACGGCATTTTTCTTTTTATACATATTTTCTTTATTATCAGCCACGTTAAACGCCTCCGAATCACATAATAAAATTATTTTACCATATCCCGCAGAAAAATGCAATAATTTTTATAAAAAAATCCGCCCCGCAAGCCGCAGCTCCGAGGCGAATGGATAAAGCCATTAAATTACTTGCTGATAAGAGCAAGAGTATCTCTTGCAATAAGCAGCTCCTCATTGGTGGGAACTACCCAGACCTGAACCTTGCTGTCATCGGCAGAAATGCGCTTGAGCTCGCCTCTTGTGGCATTGTTCACCTCGTCATTTATCTTGATTCCGAGGTAATCCATGTCCTTGCATACGCCTGCACGGATAGCAGCGTCATTCTCACCGATACCGCCTGTGAAGAGGATAGCGTCAACGCCGTTCATAACAGCGGCATATGCACCCACAAACTTCTTTGTCTGATACTTGAGCATCTCATTTGCAAGGATAGCTCTCTTATTGCCCTCCTTAGCGGCAGCGGTAACGTCTCTGTTATCGGAGGAAACGCCCGAAACACCTGCAAGACCCGACTTCTTGTTCATGTAGTCGGACATCTCGGAGGGAGTGAAGCCCTTCTTGTTCATAAGGAATGTAACTGCGGAGGGGTCAACAGAGCCGCAGCGTGTGCCCATGATGATACCGTCAAGAGGAGTGAAGCCCATGGAGGTATCAACAGACTTGCCGCCCTCGATAGCAGTGATGGAGGAACCGTTGCCCATGTGGCAGGAGATTATCTTGAGGTCTTTCACATCCTTGCCCATAGCGTCTGCAAGAGCCTTGGAAACGAATCTGTGAGAAGTGCCGTGGAAGCCGTACTTTCTTACATGATACTGCTCATAATCCTCATAGGGGAAAGCCATCATATAAGCCTTCTCGGGCATTGTCTGATGGAAAGCTGTATCGAACACAACAGCCATGGGAGCGTCGGGAATTACCTTGCGGCAGGCTCTCAGAGCAAGAGCGTGGGGGTGATTATGTACGGGAGCAAGCTCTGCAAGAGCATCGATCTGATCGATTATCTCATCGGTAACGAGAGTAGTCTCCTTGAATATCTCAGCGCCCTGAACGATTCTGTGACCCACAGCGTTGATCTGGTCCATGGAGTCAATAACCTTGCCCTCGCCGGAGGTTAGGACCTCAACCAGCTTTTCGAAAGCTTCGGTATGAGTGGGGAAATCGCAGTCAAGCTCAACATTTCTGCCGTCGGAGGTCTTGTGGGAGATATGACCGCCGATGCCTATTCTGTCGCAGTTTCCCTTGGCGATAACGCTCTCGTTTTCCATATTGAGAAGCTGATACTTGAGAGAGGAGCTTCCCGCATTTACAACTAAAATCAGCATTAAAAAAACAACCTTTCCTGTTTAATAAAATATCCTTGTATATTTTACCATTCTTTTCTGAAAAAATCAAGAGGGCAAAGGACATTTTTTCACATTTTTTATATATTATCTTCTGATATCCAAAAAATTTTCCCAAAACTATTGACATTAGTAAAAAATCGTGCTATACTTTGGGCATATTATTTTTTGAAAGGAGGCGGGCAGAATGTTCGTAAATATTATCAGAAATATCACAACGGACACTAACGGCATTTTCACAGGCGCACATAATCCGCCCGTCCTCGAAGCTTAAAGAGACAGAGCGGATACTCAAAAGCCCCTGTTATGCCGAACGCATAACAGGGGCTTTTTTGCGCCTTGATATTCAGAACAGGAGGAATGACATGAGCCTTTTCACACCACCCGAGAAAAAAGAACAGACAGATGAGCTTCACAAGGATTACGGAGTGCTCAGCAACTGCATATATATCCTGAAAAGATTCGTGAAGTATCGGAAATCCCTTATCTTCTTTATGATAACGGGAGCCGCGGCGGCAGCGTCCATGTCCTATATCTGGAGCTTTATCGGAAAGCTTGTTATCGACATGATACAGACAAGCGCAGGAGGCGGAGATACCCTGCCGCTTATAAAGCTTGTGGCAGTAACATCGCTTATCGAGCTTTTCATCATGTGGCTCAACACCGTTTCATCAACGAAAACGGGCGTGGGCTTTACCTACATACGGCTGATGATAATCAAGGAGCGAATCGCCAAAACTCTCCGAATGGATTACGAAGCCCTTGAGACCCCCGAAATGCTTGACAGGCTCCAGAAGGCAAAGCGTGCCACCGCAGGCGACTGGCAGGGCGTTCAGGGCATGATGACCTATATGCAGACAATGCTCACCCAGATATTCTCGGTGATAACAGCCATTGCCATCATGACGGCATTTGATTTCAGAATGATACTTGTGGTGGCAGTATTGTCCTACGTTCAGTTTCTCTTTTTCGAGTATATCAGAAAGAAGGACAAAAAGGAAATGTGGGACGCAATGATGCCCCACTGGCGAAAGCTTGAATACATGGAGACTGTCACAACAGATTTTTCCTATGCCAAGGACATAAGGCTTTTCGGGATGAAGAATTTCCTTGCAGGCAAGCAGAAGGAGGTTTATGACGAGGAGCTGCGGCACTGGGTAAGATCCCGTCAGTACTGGATATATAACAGCATTTTCGCCCATGGCATATCCCTTGTGAGACAGCTTATTATCACAGGCTGGCTTGTCCGGGGCGTAATATACGAGGGGCTTACCATCGGTAATTTCACACTGTATCTTGCGGGAGCAAATGCATTTTCAATGGCAATAAATGAGATTCTGATGGCGCTTTCCGCTCTCAGAGAAAGAAGCGCCCACACCGACGATTACCGCAGCTTTATGGATATCCCCGAGGACAGTGAAAGGGATACTATACCCCTTCCGAAATCTGACAAATACGTTTTCACCTTTGAGAACGTTTCCTTCAAATACAAGGGACAGAACAAATACGCCCTGAAAAACGTGAATATCACCATAGGTGCAGGGGAAAAGCTTGCGGTAGTGGGACTGAACGGTGCAGGAAAAAGCACATTTATAAAGCTGTTATTGCGGCTCTACGATGTCACCGAGGGACGTATCCTAATGAACGGAACGGATATCAGAAAGTTTGACAGAGGGGAATATTACAAGCTCTTCTCCCCCGCCTTTCAGGACGTGACGGTGTTTGCCTGCCCCATGGCGGAGAATGTTTCCATGAAGGCACCCGCCGAGACCGACAAGGCGGAAGCGGAAAGAAATATCCGTGACGCAGGTCTTGGAGATAAGCTCGACAAGCTTGACAATGGCATCGACACAGAGCTATTAAAGGTGCTTTACGATGACGGCGTTGACCTTTCGGGAGGCGAAAAGCAGAAGCTTGCGCTTGCAAGGGCACTTTACAAAAAGAGCGATGTTATCGTCCTTGACGAGCCTACCGCCGCCCTTGACGCCCTTGCTGAATACAGGCTTTACAAGAGCTTTGACGGACTTGTGGGCGACCGCACCGCCGTATATATCTCCCACCGCCTGTCTTCGACCCGCTTCTGCGACAGAGTAGCGATGTTCAATGAGGGCGAGCTTACCGAAACGGGCACCCATGAGGAGCTTATGGAGAAAAACGGAGACTATGCGGAGATGTTCCGTGTGCAGGCGCAGTATTATGTGGAGGACAGGGATATTTTCGATACTGTCCCCGAGACTTCCCCAACTGCATAAAAGGAGATGACAAATTTTAATGGACAAAAAAATATCTCCCGTAAGGGAATCAATAAAATACTGCTTTCGCCAGATAAAGCAGTACAAAAGATCATATCTGCCATTGTCGGTGATAAATGTAATTATCGGGGCGGCGGCTCCCTTTTCGGAGCTTATCTTTCTGCCCCTCGCCATTGACGCACTGATGGCAGAGGAGAAAAACGTTCCGCTGATACTTTTCTATTTCGGGATAATGACGACCCTCACCATTCTGCTACAAGGCTCAAACAGCGTGCTTTCGATTCATCTTGCAAAGTGCGAGGATCTGTTTTTAAATGCCTCCAGCAGAGAGATATCCGCAAGGTGCATGGAGATAGATTTTTCCCTCACCGAGGATAAGGCAGCTCTCGACCAGATAAAAAAAGCCCGTGAGGGAATACAGTGGTCGGGCGGCACACATCAGATAGCAGGCGCATTTTTCACCATCATTTCAAATGTGATAAAGATATTCGGAGTAATAGCGGTGCTTATCATAAATGCGCCCATTCTGCTCATAATAATCGGCGTTCTGCTGGTGCTGTCAGCTATCATCAACGCAAGGAAAAACGATATTGATATAAAGAATTTCACCGAGCTTTCGGGAATAAACCGAATATTCGGACACATCTGCTGGGAGATGGAGGATTTCCGCTACGGCAAGGACGTCAGACTTTACAGCGCAGCGGGAATGATGCTTGAAAAGACCTCCCAGCAGATAAAGCGCCTTTCCGATTACTGGGAGAATATCAACCGTCTGAAATTCCCCTTGAATATTCTGGATATCATAGTGGGCGTTCTCAGAGATTTCGGAACATATTTATATCTGGGCGCACTTGCCATCCTGGGAAAAATATCCATCGGAACCTTTTCTCAGATGTTAAGCGCAGGCGGCACTCTTCATTCATCGCTTCAGGCGGTGATAATGGGTGCGCAGGATATTGCCAAGCGCAGCAATTATATGTATGAGATAATCCGTTTTATGGATTACCCTCCCGCCATGGAAAAGGGCAGCAGAAAAATTGAAAATATTAACGGCGGTCACGAGATAGAATTTAAAAACGTATGCTTTTCCTATCCCAAAACGGGAGTTGCCGTGCTGAAGGATGTATCCATAAAGATAAAAGCAGGCGAAAAGCTTTCGGTGGTGGGACTCAACGGAGCGGGAAAGACCACATTTATAAAGCTTCTTTGCAGGCTCTATGATGTTGACAGCGGCGAGATACTTCTTGACGGAGTAAATATCAGGGATTATGATTACGACGAATACATGAAGCTTTTCTCGGTGGTATTTCAGGATTTCAGACTTCTTGCATTCTCGGCGGAGGATAATATTCTCTTAGGCAGACATGAGGAAGGCTCCGACAAAATTGTGGACGATCTTTTTGAAAAAACGGGTATCCTTGAAAAGATAAAATCTCTTCCCAAGGGCAGAGATACCATGATGTTCAAGCAGTTTGACAAGGACGGCGTTGAGCTTTCGGGCGGTCAGCAGCAGAAAATGGCAATTGCACGCGCTCTGTACAAGGACGCTCCCGTAATTATTCTCGACGAGCCAACCGCCGCACTTGACCCTGTTGCGGAATACGAGATATACCGTCAATTCAACAGCCTTGTAAACGGCAAGACAGCGGTTTACATATCCCACCGCCTTTCCTCCTGCAAATTCTGCGACAATATCGCCGTTTTCTCCGAGGGAACGGTCAAGGAATACGGCACGCATGATGAGCTTGTTCACAAGACGGACGGAATTTATGCGGAAATGTTCAAGGCGCAGGCGCAGTATTATGTATGAGAAAACCCGCAGGGAATCACAACCCTGCGGGTTTTCTTTTGGGCTGTGCTGCCAAAAAAGTTCAGAAAAAGCGGTGAGCATCATCGAAAAACTCTTCCCTTTCGGAAATAAGGTCTTTTAGATGCCGAAGCTTTTCCTCAAGAAGCTTTATTTTCCCGCTGATATCCTCATCGCTGCTGCTTGAAAAGCCTGCCCAGCCGCCAACATCGGAGCTGATATCCTCATACAGCTTTTTGCAGAAATCAAGCATGGTCATATGGGCGGTATCAATGACAATATCCGCTTTATCGGTATATCCGCAGTCATCGTTTTCCACAATAATGTAACAGTTGCAGAAGCTTACCGTACAAACCATTCTCCCGGGCTCAAGGTATCCTTTAACGCAGAACGGACATAGGTTCTCTAAGCCGCTGATACTTCTGTCGATCCAGTCAGAAGCTATGTCATCAAGATAGCTGAGATCATATGCATTTATACCGTCAAGCTGAAATAATGCCCAGCCATATTCAGGCTTTGACAACATATTCATCACATCTCCTTGTTTATGGTGCACAAAAGCGCCCTTGAAAGAAATCAAAAGCGCTTTTTGAAAGCAATATCAGCTTGCAATTATCTTCAGCAGAGTCCTGATAAGCTCTGTGATCTGAGGCTTGGAGAACTGAGCGTCCGCACCGACGGATTTGCACTTTCTTATCATCTGCTCGTCGATAAGAGATGAGAACAGAATAACGGGGATATGATTTAAAACAGGATCGTCCTTTATGAGCTTTGTAAGCCTGTGACCGTCCATCTGAGGCATTTCGATATCGCTTATCACACAGGCAATGTTGTCGGTGATATTATCGGCAGTGCAGCGTGCCTTGAAGGTGTTCACATAATCCCATGCGTCCTGACCGTTCTGGAAGGAAACGATATTCTTGAAGCCTGTGTCCGCAAGAGTATCGGTTATCATCTTGTTAAGGAAGGGAGAATCATCCGCAACAACAATGCGCTTGTTGCCTGCGTCAATGCTCGCCTTTTCAACGCTGGAAAGACCGGTGGTGTCGATACCGTTGCTGCGGTTGAGATCGGAAACGATCTTCTCGAAATCAAGTATCATAAGTATCTTGCCGTTGATCTTTGCAACGCCTGTGGAAATTCCCATGCCGTCCTGACCGCCCGAAACAGCCGGAGGCTCAACGATATCCGTCCATGAAATAGTCTGAAAGCCCTTTACCGCCGTAACGTGGAACGCCACAACTATCTGATTGAACTGGCACACGATAAAGGTCTTTCGGGAATTTGTCTGGGGAACGTTCAGTACCTTATGCAGGTCGATAACGGAGATCAGCTTGTCTCTGGGAAGGAAAACGCCCTCCACCACATCAGGCCCGTTGGGAACGGGAGTGATCTCCTGATCGGTCATAATTTCGCTGACCTTGGCGATATTGATGCCGTAGCTGTTGTTTCCCACAGTATATTCAAGGAGCTGAAGCTCGTTGGTACCGCTTTCAAGAAGAATTTTAGTGTCCATATATGTACCATCCTTTCGGAGAAATTCCTTGTATTTATTTTATCACAATTTTTCAAAGCAATTGTTAATTTTTTGAAAACTTTGTTTAAAATGCATAATTTATCTTATTTTGCCGTTGTCTCGGCTATAACAATTGCCTGCTGCTCAAGCTCATAGAATCTTTTCTCAAAATCCTCCATTTTAAAGGGAACAATTCCGTAAAGAGGGTCGTTCACATACACAACCTTTTTGGTCAGATCATACCCCGTGAGAAGAACGCAATGCTCGTTTCCCACCCATGTAACGGTATTTCCCGTCTCGGGATCCGTCCACGAAGAGCCCTCAAAGGTGGGGAGCATTTTGTTAGAGGTCCACACGATAACGGGATAGCCCATATCCACATAGCCGTACAGCGCCGAAGGAGGGCAGCCTGTGAGATCTGTCACTTCAAAGCTCCTCGTGGGAATCGTTGCAAAGAATTTCTCGGCGCATCTGACCAGAACACCCGCATAGCAGCCGTATGCCTTTTTCTCTCTGGGATCGCCCACAAAAACCTTGCGGTAATCGGCAGCCCGATACTCCCCCTTGTCAAGAAAAACGTCCGCAAGAACGGTCTTTTTTATCTTTATTCCATAATGATTGATCGCCATTGTCAGGCTTGTGACCTCGCAGCCTGTAGGAAGCTCGGGAAGCTGTTTTACAAGCGGGACCCGAATGACAGCACTCTCAGAAAGCTTCTTGACGGGAACAAGAACATTTAAAGCCATTGAAGCGATATGAGGCTCCTCGGCGCAGCGGACATATATGCAGTGCTCCCCCGCATGAAAGCCCCGCAGCAGGGTTTCCTCACCCGCGGCGGGAGTCCATGACCTGCCGCCGTCGCAGGATATGAGATATGTGCGTTCGGGGCTGTAATTTCTTATTCTGACGGATATTTCGCCGTCTCCCAAAGCTTCCTCCGCAAAGCCCGCAGCGGATATAAAAATCTCGTTTCCCCGAGGAATACCGCTGCTCCCGACCACCGCAGTCTTCACCTCGGAAAGCTCACCGCCGCCGTACATCACCCGAAGCTGATAGGTACCGTCGGGAAGATAGGGAAAGGTAAAGGGCATTTTCGCATCAAAATAAGTCATTCCCCCGTCAAGGCTCAGCCGATATCCTCCCGCCACGCCGTCGGTAACGAAAACCGTAACGGAGCTGCCCCTGACGGTATAGCCGAAGTGAGATTCAAATGCGCAGACTCTCACTCCGAAAAATCCGACGGCAATTATGAAAAAGCCTGCGGTGAACAATAATTTCCTTAACATAGCAGTCCTCATTTTACAGGGGTCTTTTCCCAGCTGTCAAGCCTTCTGCCGATGTCGCCCGAGTAGCCCGAAATTCGGAAAACAGCAGTGTATGAATCCCCATCCTCATATATCATGCAGGACATTTTAGGATCGCCGATATTAACATAGCAGTCGCCGTAAACATAATCGGGAACGACTCCCTCATGGGGATAAACCGTCATTCTGATATCCTTTTCGGGGTCGCCGAAGGGAAATGGAATAAAGCTTTCGGGAAATTCCTCATCATCAGCCATCCCCTCGGGAAGGGAAAATGCGGCATAAAAGCTGTTGCCGTCAAAATTCCTGTGGAGCCTTGCATATAAAAGCTCCGCTCCCTCGGGAGGCGAAAGCATAGGTATCTCGCAAATGACCGCTGCCTGCTCCTCGGGTGTGAGGGCATCAGAATACAGCGCATAGGAAAAATAAATATTCCCCTTGATAAGCTGCCAGCCCACATAAAGCACAGCAAATATCAGCAGAGAAAGGAAGGTATAAAGCTTGTTTTTCGGGTCAACGGGGGGACGTCCCTCGTCCTCGTCATGCACTTCTGCCCCGTCCTCGGGAGGCAGTGGCTCATTTTTTATTTCATCGCTCATAGAAAAAACTCCTGTTCTCATAAATAACAGAAATAATTATACCATATATTTTCGGGATTTGCAACTATAAAAAGGGATTATCCCAAATTGTAAACAAATTATTACATTAAGCAAAACCCCTTGCCTTTTTTTCGGAGATATGATATAATATTATAGTTGATTCAGATGGAGACGTATCGAAGTGGTCATAACGGGGCTGACTCGAAATCAGTTAGGGAGTGATCCCCCGCGAGTTCGAATCTCGCCGTCTCCGCCAGAAAAGCTTGTATTCCTTTTTTCGGGATACAAGCTTTTTTATTTGCATGATAATTATATTTAGTCAATAAATTTTTCTGTCGGCATGGCGGCAGATTTTGGATAAATCAACAAAAATATCCATCTCCACAAATTAACCTTTGACAAGCCTGTGATTTGATGCTATAATGTGTTTAAACTATTTACAGGAGAGATCATTATGCCTTACATTTTCCATCATCACCATAGCCATTGACGGTTACACCCATGAAATTTTCGGGTATAGCCGTTTTCCGCTATGCCCGTGATGATGAAGAAGGCTTTTTTCACCGCTGCGGGTATTCCCACAGCGGTATTTTTATTTATAAGAAAGGACAAAAAAATATGAAGATCGAAAGCTTAAAGGGAACGAGGGATTTTCTGCCATCTCAGGCAGCGCTCAGGGAATATATGGAGGAGACTATCCTTTCATGCTATCGTGAGAACGGATTCAGACGGATAATGACCCCCGCCATCGAGGATATCGAAAATCTTGACAAAAGCGACGGCGGAGAAAATCTTAATCTGATATTTCGCATAATGAAGCGGGGCGACAAGCTGGAAAAGGCGCTTGAAACGGGCGGCGAGCTTTGCGATATGGGGCTCAGATACGACCTGACCCTTCCCCTCAGCAGGTATTACTGCGCAAACAGAGCAAAGCTTGAAATGCCCTTCAAATGTATTCAGCTGGACAGAGTCTACCGTGCCGAGCGTCCCCAGAAGGGCAGGCTGAGAGAATTTGTTCAGTGCGATATCGACATTATCGGGGACAGCTCCCCGAACTGCGAGGCTGAGCTTATAACCGTCACCGCCAAGGCTCTGAGCCGTCTTGATATCGGCAGCTTCACCGTCAGGATAAACGACAGACGGATATTAAATTCCACGCTTTTGAAATGCGGCTTTGCCGAAGAACAGCTCACATCGGTCTGCATAAGCCTTGACAAGCTTGATAAGATAGGCGCCGAGGGCGTTGCACAGGAGCTTTCGGATAAGGGCTTTTCGGCAGGCGCAATAAATTCACTTTCGGAAATTTTCAGAAGGCTCCCCCTCTCCGCCGACGAGATATCCGAGCTTGCGGGAGAAGAGGCTGCTGCGGGCATGATTAGCATAATAAAAAGCGCCGAGGCTCTTTCCGAGGGCAAATTCACAATCGAACCCGACCTTTCCCTTGTAAGAGGACAGGGCTATTACACCGGAACTGTTTTTGAGATAAAAAGCGACAAATTCAGCGGCTCTGTGGCAGGGGGCGGAAGATATGACGGACTTATCGGCAAATTCATCGGGGAAAATATCCCCGCCTGCGGATTTTCCATCGGCTTCGAGCGGATATTCGAGATACTTTCGGAAATGGGACGTCAGGGCAGCGGCAGAAAGCGGATTGCATATATTTACAGCGGCGATTTCCCTGCTGCATTTGCTGCGGCTGAAAAGCTCAGAGCCGAATATGATGTTTCCATGTTTTTAAGACCGAAAAAGATGAAATCCTTCCTTGACAGGCTTGCCGCCTCGGGCTTTTCGGGCTTCGCAACAGAGTCCGATGAGGACATAAGATTATTTTCTGAATAAATGAATAATCTCCGTTCGCTTTGAATAAGCTTTATCGAACGGAGGCGAAGCATGAAAAAGCATAAGATAACCGATATTCTTATATATATTTTTTCGGCAGAGCTGGCAGGTGCTTTGTCCGCACTGCTTTCGGGTGGATTTTCGGATTTCTTTGAAAAATTCAAAGAACCTCCATTGCTGCCGCCCTCATGGCTTTTTCCCATTGTGTGGACTATATTATATGCCGTAATGGGAGCTTCCGCATATATTGTGTCCGTTTCGGACAACGACAGTGCGGCAAAAAATGCATTGAATGTATATTGGATACAGCTTGGAGTGAATTTTCTCTGGAGCATTGTGTTCTTTAGGTTTGAAGCGCCGTGGGCAGCTTTCGGAGTAATAATTCTGCTGCTAATACTTATAATCATAATGATCGCTCTATTTTGGAAAGCAAGTCCGGTTGCAGCAATAATGAATATACCCTATCTGCTGTGGGTTATTTTTGCTTCGTATCTGAATTTTCAGACAGCACTTATTAACTAAAGCTGCGCCCGTATTTCTCATTTTGTGAAATACGGGCGCAGCTATTATTTACAATCAAGTATCTCAGGCAGCATATGCACCCGATTAAAAGGAAAGGTGAAATAATATCCGTCGACAAAATCCGAAACCATTGAAATTATTTCCTTAGCAAGAGCAATGCCCGCAGCCTCTCCATCCTCCCTTGAGCCGTTTTCGGGATAGCGGGAAATGATCTCATCGGTAACGTTCACGCCAGAGATCTCATTTTTCATAAACAGAGCATTTCTGCGGCTCACAAGTGGCATGATCCCGCAGAGGATAAGCGCACCCGTTTCGTTTTTTATCCGTCTGAGCCTGTCAGCGTCATCAGCGGAAAAAACAGGCTGGGACATGAAAAACACCGCTCCCGCAGCCATTTTCTTTTTTACTCTCATGATCTCGTTATCAAGATTTCTGCGGTTCTGATTTACCGCTCCCCCGCAGCATATGGGACGGGATGCGAACATATCCGAATTAAGCTCCGAAGCTATGCGCAGCAGCCCCACAGAATCAAAATTGAATACGGATTTCACCGTCTGACGTGCCGCCGCAGGAATGGGATCTCCCGTTATCATCAGAGCATTCCCGATCCCGCTAAGATGCGCACCCATAAGCGCAGAACGGATAGCAAGAGCATTTTTGTCACGGCAGCAGATGTGGGGCATGACCTCCATACCCGTTTCCCTGCGCACCTTTGCCGCCATCAGAACAGAATCCGCTCTTGTTCTTCCCGAAGGAGAATCGGGGAAGGTGAGAACATCTACTCCCGCATTTTTCAGAAAATGCGCCGAGCTCATAAGCTTTTCGTCGTCACCGTCAAGAGGCGGGACAAGCTCGGCGGCAATAAGCTTTTCCTTTCTGACATCCCCGTTTTTGTTATAGATAAAGCCCGAATAAACAGGCTTTTTCTCTTCCCCATCCTTTTTCACATTTGCCTTCGGAGAGGGTGCCCTGCCCTTTAAAAGCTCCGCAGCTTTCCTGATATAGCCGGGGTCTGTACCGCAGCAGCCGCCAAGAATATCCGCTCCCAGCTCGGATATTTCCGAAAGCTTTCCCGAAAAATGCTCTGCAGCGCTGCCGAAGGAAAGCTGATTTCTTGACATAACGGGATATCCCGAATTTGGCAGAACGGACAGAAAAACATTTTCGGGAACGGAGATTTTTTTAAGTATCCCGCTCATGTGAACAGGTCCCACGCCGCAGTTAAGTCCCACGCAGTCCGCAAATGAAGCTGCCTCGGAAAAGAGACGTTCTGCGTTTCGTCCCGAGGGACTGCTTCCGTAGCGGTCAACGCAGAAGGTGGCGATAATAAAAACATCGCTGCCGTACTTCTGCCTGATTTTTTCCATTGCGGGGAGAAGTGAAACCGTGTCGGAAAAGGACTCAAAATTAATAATGTCAATGCCCTTTGAAATAAATATTTCCGCCGCCTTGAAATATTCCTCTGCGGCAGCCTCGTCAGACAGCTTTATCGCCTCACCGATATCCCCCGCAATATAAATTCCATCAGCACATTCAAGGGCTATGTCGGCAGCTGCCGAAATATTTTCTGCGACCCGTTCCCACGGCATACCAAGCTCAGCGGAATTAGAAGCAAAGGTGTTTGTGCGGATAAGCTCCGCACCCGCTTGTATATATTCCCTGTGTATCTCGGCAACACGTTCCCTGTGCAGAGTGTTTGCAAGCTCGGGGCTTTCATCTGTGCCGAATTTACCTGCGTAATATGTGCCGAATGAGCCGTCAGCAATGATTATACGGCTTTTAAGGCGTTCTCTGATGTTCATTATCCCGCCTGCTTTTCCTTTATAAATTCAATATAAGCCTCTTCGGAAATGGGACGGGAATAATAATATCCCTGCAAATAATGAACGCCCATTTCGGCAAGGCTGTTTGCCATTTCCTCGGTCTCCACGCCCTCTGCAACGATATGCGCACCCAGAGAGCTTACCATTTTAACGGTATTTGTGAGAATGATCTCGGATTTAGTCTTTTTGTTTTCCCCGAAGCTGGGCCAGATAAGGCTCTTGTCGAATTTAACAAGATCGTAATTCACCTCGGACATTTTGGAAAGATTGGAGTATCCCGTTCCGAAATCGTCCATGGAGAAGCTGCAGCCCATTTCACGGAATCGCTTCATATTCCTCTCAAGCATAGAAGCGGACTCCACAGCGGTAGTCTCGGTTATCTCCAGATTAATGGACGAGGGAGAGATCCCGTATTTTTTCATAATACCCGAAAAGCCAGCGGGAACAGCCTCGTCAACGCTCTGGAGAGCGGAGAGATTCACCTCGATATAATCGACCTTCAGCCCCATATCCCGCATGGATTTGATAGTTTTGCAGACCTTTTCAAAAACGATCTCGCCTATCTTGATAATGTAGCCGTTTTTCTCCGCCAGAGGGATAAATTCCTCGGGGGAAACAAAGCCCAGAGTTTCCTTGTCCTTGAGCCTTACGAGAGCCTCGGAGGAAACGAAAGCCTTCTTCTCAGTGGAATAAATGGGCTGATAAACTACCTCGAAGCCGTCGTTCTCAATGGCGTCGAGCATCATTTTGCTGAGTATCTCGCTGCGTTTTTTCCGCTCTGCGATCTCGCTGTTCACCGCTCTCACAAAGCCAGTGCCGCCATATTCCGTTCCACAGGCGATAAGGTCGTGGATATCCGCAGGCTCATCAGTTATCTCGGGGCATTTCATGGTCACAGCGTGAGATTTCAGCTCAATTGATGCGTCCTCCAGCCTATATGGATAGGAGAGCTTTCTTTCAAGCTTCACAAGCTTGTCGCCGAAGTTCTCATCGCTTTCCGGGATAATAACGGCAAAAACATTGCTTCCCAGACGGTAAACGGGGGACATAAACATATATCTCATATCCTCGGAGACCATCTTCATCAGCTCCTCAAAGCGATAGAAGCCGATGCTGTCTATAACGATATCCTCATCGTCGATAATAAGAGCAGCCAAATTCACATTCTTTTTGCCGAGGCAGTTGGTATTTTCATAGAACACCTGTAAAAATGCACGGTTATTGAAGGCTCCCGTATTCTCGTCAATGAAAACATTCGGATTCTCAAAGGAGAAGTAAAGAGCGGAAATGCTGAGAGAAATAGCAAGTCCCGAAAGCAGCAGGTAGGGATTCAGGAGCTGAATGAGCGCAACAACAATCCAGATAATAAGCTGCATTCTCAAAGCAAAGCGCTTCTTTTCGTACAATACATCCTTGTACCTGAAGGTCTCTGCAAAGGTAAAGACAATGTAGACCGCCACGCCCGCATAAAGGAAATCCACAGGTGAACCATAGGAATAAACGCCGCTTTCGTCGCAGATATATTCGATATCGCCCAGCAGCATACCAAGCGTGCAGATGATATATGGCAGTATCCAGACTGCGATAAGAGCATTGTTAATGTTTTTGTTTCTTGCATTCCCCGTAAATTCCACATAAGCGGACATACCGAAAACCACCGTGAGCATAAGGATATAATAGACCCTGTGGATAATATCCGTTACCGCCGAACCGGGGAACATATATATGGAATAAACCGTAGCAATGTCAAAAAGCATATAGACCGCCGACACGCACAGCATACCGCTGAAAATCCTTGTGGTAAGCAGCTTTATCCGCTTTGACCTTATAAAGTCGATGATAACAAGTATCAGAAAGCAAAGGGATGCCACCTGTAATCTGATGCTTGTACCGATCTCAAAATCAAATCCCATTTTTTTCATTCCTTTCACGATCGGGAATTTTCCAGATATCATTATACCATATTTTTCTGTCCTTTTCAACTGTTTTTTCTTTTATTATTCGTATTTTCATTTTATCTGACAGGAATTTAATCATAATTTTAACTGTTTTTAAGAAAAAAATCGTAAAAATCATTGATTTTTTTATAGGAATATGATAAAATAGAATCAACACAAAAAATCAGACGGAAGGAGTTAGGTTTATTATGATGTACATTCTTTGGATCATTGTAATGGTCGCCGCTGTTCTTGTGGAAGCAGCCTCCTTTACGCTGCTGTCCATATGGTTTGCCGCAGGAGCACTTGCCGCTGTCATAGCAGCGCTGCTGGGAGCAGGCGTTGGCGTTCAGGTGGGAGTATTCCTGGGAGTTTCCCTGATACTTCTGGCAGCAACCCGTCCCCTGCTCAGAAAATTCATGCCGAGAAAATACATCCCCACCAACGGCGAGCTTGATCTGGGCAAAACCGCCGTTGTGATCGAGCGTATCGACAGCATGGCAGGCACCGGCAGAGTACGCCTCGATGGCGTGGACTGGGGCGCAGCCTCCGCAGACGGAGCAATTATCGAAGAGGGGACTTCGGTAACGGTCATTGCAAAGGGTGCGGCATATCTCACCGTGCAGCCCGTTTCCAAATCCATATAATCACATAAACACAAAAGGAGAAATGTATCATGGTTATTGCAGTCATCATTATTATTCTTGCGATCATCTTTATTTCGGGAATCAAGATCGTTCCTCAGGCGCAGGTTTACGTTGTGGAGCGTCTCGGAACCTTCAAGGGCGCACTTCACACAGGACCTCATTACGTTATCCCCATCTTTGACAAGGTGGTAAAGAAGGTATCCATCAAGGAGCAGGTAGTTGACTTCAAGCCCCAGCCCGTTATCACGAAGGATAATGTTACCATGCAGATAGATACTGTGGTATTCTTCACAGTAACCGACGCAAAGCTTTATACCTACGGCGTTGAAAGACCTCTCTCCGCAATCGAGAATCTCTCCGCAACCACCCTCCGAAATATTATCGGTGAAATGGAACTTGACGCAACTCTCACCTCCCGTGACGTTATCAACACCAAGATCACCGCTATCCTCGACCAGGCGACCGACCGCTGGGGAATCAAGGTAAACAGAGTTGAGCTTAAAAATATCCTTCCTCCCAGAGAGATTCAGGACGCCATGGAAAAGCAGATGAAGGCAGAGCGTGAGAGACGTGAAAAGATCCTTCAGGCAGAGGGTGAAAAGAAGTCTCAGGTGCTTGTGGCAGAGGGTGAAAAGGAATCAAAGATACTTCGTGCCGAGGCAGATAAGCAGGCTGCGATCCTCCAGGCAGAGGCTCAGAAGCAGGCTATGATCCTCCGTGCCGACGCTGTAAGACAGCAGAAGATACTCGAGGCTGAGGGTGAGGCTGAATCCATCAGAAACGTTCAGCAGGCTCTTGCAGACACTATCAGACAGCTGAATGAGGCTAATCCTACTCAGAACGTTATCGCCATCAAGAGCCTTGAGGCATTTGCAAAGGCTGCCGACGGCAAGGCAACAAAGATAATAATCCCCTCCGAAATACAGAGCCTTGCAGGACTTGCAACCTCCGTCAAGGAGCTTGTTGCCGCTGACAAGACCGAGGAATGATAATTTAAATATCTGTCGGACGCCCGATTTCGGACGTCCGATTTTTTTTTGCACTGAAATTTAATATACATGAACGGATTATCCATTGATTTTTTCTAGAGAATGTGATAAAATTATGTTGATAGATATCAGCCCGACATATCGTAATTTGTTGGAGGAAAGCTCTATGGAGCATAAGGAAAATATTAATTATAAACTGAATCTTTTAAAAGGCTTTGCCTGTATTGGAGTAGTATTCATACATATAACATTTCCGGGAATATTCGGTGAAATTGTAAAATTAGCGTCAGATTATGCAGTACCGATTTTCTTTATGATTGCGGGATATTATGCTTTTGGAAATGGTACAGCAGTAGTAAAACGCAGATTAATCAAAATTATAAAAATATTTGTGTATGCATATTTATTGTTTTTTGCTCTTAAAGCAGCAGATGCGATAATGAACCATGAAATAGGGGTATTATGGCTTTGTGATCTTTTTAATTGGAAAACTGCTATTAAATGTATTGTTTTCTGTACGATAGACTTTGCAATACCATTGTGGTATTTAATTGCAATGATCGAGACATATATCGTTTGGTATTTTATTGTCAAGAATCAAAAAGAACAATTCACACTAAAAATTCTTCCATTTTTGTTCGTTTTGCAAATATTGTTAACTTCATATTGTGAAACTATGCAGCTTGAATGGTTTTGGAAAATTAACTTTCCTACACGCGCGATGCCTTGGTTTTTACTTGGATATTATATGCATACGGACAAAGCAAAAAAAATAAGAAATATTGATTCTCATATATTGGTTATTTTGGCAGCGGCGGGTTGTGTTATTGCTGTAATTCCTACTTTGTTTAGTCTGCCATTAAAATTTACTATCATAGGTTATCTTCCATATTCGGTTGGATTGTTTGCTTTATCTTTAAAAAATCCATACAACAGTGTTTGCAAAGTTATAGAATACATTGGCGAAAAGCTATCACTGAATATTTATATATTCCACTCTTTGATTAATTCCGTGACAGGCTTTATGTGTCACAGAATATTGGGAATTGATACCGAAACATGCGTATGGCAATGGTGCCGACCGATTATTGTTTTGATTTGTACAATATTAGCGTCATGGTTAGTCCACATTATTCTGAACAATATAAAAAGCCGAACAAAGTCAACCGTTTCATAGAAGTGTGGTTTCTGCGAGAGCAATATTCAATTCATGGCTATTGTAAAAGCATAATGGATCAGATTATTAATATAAATTCCAATTGTAAGGCAGTTTCAATAATATTGATTGTTTATTCGCTTTCATCGTGAAAGATCAAATAAAAAAACAGGAGGTTATGAAAAATGATAAACGAAAGCATTGCAGCACTTGCGAATTACGGTCTTGAAAACGGACTTATCGCTCCCGAAGACAGGACTTTTGCCATTAATTCCATACTTGCCGTTATGGAGCTGGACGAATTTGAAGAGCCTCAGAGCGTCCCCGAAAAGCCCCTTGAGGAAATTCTGAAGGCACTTCTGGATAATGCCTGCGAAAGGGGCATTATTCAGAACAGCGTGGTTTACCGAGATCTTTTTGATACAAAGCTCATGGCGTGCCTCACTCCCCGTCCCTCTGAGGTCATCGGCAAATTCAGAAAGGAATATGCCGAGTCTCCGGTTAAGGCAACGGATAATTTCTACAAATTCAGTCAGGATACGGATTATATCCGCCGCTACAGAATCGCCAAGGACATCAGATGGAAGGCTTCCACCGAATACGGCGAGCTTGACATCACCATAAATCTCTCCAAGCCCGAAAAGGACCCCAAAGCCATCGCCGCCGCAAAAAATGCAAAGCAGAGCGGCTATCCCAAGTGCCTGTTATGCACCGAAAACGTCGGCTATGCAGGCAGGGTAAATCACCCCGCAAGGCAGAATCACCGCATAATCCCCGTGGAAATATGCGGCGAGGAATGGGGCTTTCAGTATTCCCCCTATGTTTACTACAACGAGCACTGCATCCTTTTCAATCAGAAGCACACCCCGATGGTGATCGACAAAATGGCATTTGAAAAGCTTTTTGATTTTGTAAGACAGTTCCCCCATTATTTCATCGGTTCAAACGCCGATCTTCCCATAGTAGGCGGCTCCATACTGAGCCACGAGCATTTTCAGGGCGGAAACTACACCTTTGCAATGGCAAAGGCTCAGATTGAAAAGGAATATGTTATAAAGGGCTTTGAGGACGTTAAGGCGGGCAGGATAAAATGGCCTATGTCCGTTATCAGATTAAGCGGCGAACGTCCCGAAAGGCTTGCGGAGCTTGCAGAGCATATCCTCAGAAGCTGGAGAGGCTACACAGATGAAGCGTCATTCATATTTGCCGAAACAGACGGCGAGCCTCACAGCACCATCACTCCCATTGCCCGCAGAAACGGCAGCAGCTATGAGCTTGACCTTGTTCTGAGAAACAACATCACCACCGAGGAGCATCCTCTGGGAGTTTTCCACCCTCACGCCGAGCTTCACCACATCAAGAAGGAGAATATCGGTCTTATCGAGGTAATGGGTCTTGCCGTTCTCCCCGCCCGTCTCAGGTCGGAGATGGAGCTTCTGGAAAAGGCGCTTATCGAAGATCCCAACAGCCTGCGCAATGATCCCGTTCTGGAAAAGCACGCCGACTGGGCAGAGGAATTTTCCTCACGCAGATCCATCACCCCTGAGAATGTTTCCGATGTGGTGAAGGACGAGATCGGCAAGGTCTTTGCTCAGGTACTTGAGCACGCAGGCGTTTACAAACGCACTCCCGAGGGCATGGCGGCTTTTGACAGATTTATGGATTCCCTTTGATTTGCATTTTTTTGAAAAAAACTATTGACTTTTTTCCCGTTCTGTAATATAATATATTCAGCATTTTTAATGCTGAATATTTGCTTGTGTAGCACAGTTGGTAGTGCAGCTCATTCGTAATGAGCAGGTCGCGTGTTCGAGTCACGTCACAAGCTCCAGAATTTTTCGCCCCGAAAGCTGCATAGAAATGTGGTTTTCGGGGATTTTTAATAATAATATCCAGAAACAGACATTCATAAAAGCGCCGTCAAATCAACATACAAATTAATAAGAATGGTAGTAAGATATCCGCAGACCGGAGCGTTATTTTAATATTGACATTCCCCAAAAATGGAATTATAATAAGAATATAAAACACCCAAGAAAGGATATACTAAAAAAATGAACGTTCTGATAATAAACGGACCAAACTTAAATCTTTTAGGAGAAAGAGAGCCGGGAACCTACGGCAGCGACAGCTATAAAAGCATATGTGAGGAGCTTGAGAAAAAGTCAGCAGAGCTTGGATTTACCGACTGCGAATGTTTTCAGTCAAATCACGAGGGCGAGATAATCGACCGAATCCATGCGGCAAGGCT
The DNA here is from genome assembly GCA_022787085.1 of Oscillospiraceae bacterium. Taxonomy (GTDB): domain Bacteria; phylum Bacillota; class Clostridia; order Oscillospirales; family Ruminococcaceae; genus Huintestinicola. The sequence goes on from JALFVE010000040.1 coordinate 33,261, forward strand.
GGATTTTTCGGGAATCGTCCTGAACGCAGGTGCGTACACACATTACAGCTACGCCATCAGAGACGCTATCGCCGCAGTAAAAATACCGGTCATCGAGGTGCATATGTCCAATATCCACAAGAGAGAGGAATTCCGCCATACCTCGGTAATATCCCCCGTCTGCGCAGGACAGATCGCTGGCTTCGGCAAGGAGAGCTATATTCTGGGTCTTTACGCTCTGAAAGCAATTCTGGAGGATAAAGCATGAACCGTCTTGAAGCTCTGCGAAACAGTCTTCCCGAGGACTCCTGCGCTCTTATCACATCTGATGTGAACAGGCGCTATTTCACAGGAATGAAGTCCTCTGCGGGAACGCTTATAGTATTTAAAAAATGTGCCTTTCTCATCATAGATTCAAGATATTTTGAAAAGGCGGAAGATACCGTTACCGACTGTGAAGTAATTTTGCAGGAGCGTCTCTGCAGCCAGCTTTCCGAGCTGATCGCAAATAACCATGCAGAGCAGATAATGGTCGAAAGCGATACAATGACCCTGTCCGAATTTGAAAGGCTTCGGAATAATATCACAGGTGCGGTCACGTTCAATAAATCCGCCGATCTGAGCCGAGTTATCGGTGAAATGAGAATGATAAAATCCGACAGCGAGATAGCGCTTATGGAAAAGGCTCAGCGAATTGCGGAAAAGGCTCTGGATAATGCTCTCAATTTCATTAAAGAGGGCGTTACCGAGCGTGAAATAGCCCTCTGCCTTGATGAATATATGCTCAGAAACGGCGCAGAGGCACTTTCCTTTGAGACAATTGCCCTCTGCGGCGAAACCACCTCTATGCCCCATGGAGTTCCCTCAGACAGACAGCTGAAAAAAGGCGAATTTATCCTTATGGATTTCGGCGCAGCGGTCGGCGGATATCACAGCGACATGACGAGAACTGTAGCTCTGGGAGATATTTCCGAGGAAATGGAAAAGGCATATTCCGTTGTTCTTGAGGCGCAGAACAGGGCAATTTCCGCAGCCTGCGAGGGCATAACGGGAAAGCGCCTCGACTGCGTTGCAAGGGATTTCATCGCCGCCAACGGATACGGCGAATATTTCGGGCACGGACTGGGTCATTGCGTGGGAATGGAGATACATGAAGCTCCCTGCGCAAATACAAGGGATGAGACAATTCTCAAAGAAAATATGGTCATCACCATTGAGCCGGGGGTCTATCTGCCGAAAAAATTCGGAATCCGCATCGAGGATTTTGTGGTAATAAAACAAAATTCTTGTTATAATTTGACAAATGCACCTAAAAATCTTATAAAATTATAAAAAGGTATTGCATTATTTCAGAAAATGTGATATGATATAAAATGAATAATGATTATTTCAAATAAGAGAGCCGAGGTGCTCTCAATCCTGAATATTTTGGAGGTTTAATATGATATCAGCAGGCGATTTCAGAAACGGAATGACTTTCGAGGAGGACGGCAACGTTCTTCAGATCGTTGAATTTCAGCACGTTAAGCCCGGAAAGGGCGCTGCTTTCGTAAGAACCAAGATCAAGAACGTTATCACAGGTTCTGTAATTGAAAAGAGCTACAACCCTTCCGCTAAATTCCCCACTGCTTACGTTGAGAGAAAGGATATGGAATATACCTACAGCGACGGCGATCTTTACCATTTTATGGATCCCGAGACATATGAGGATCTCCCCGTAAGCGCAAACGAGCTTGGCGACAGCTTCAAGTTCGTTAAGGAAAATATGGTATGCAAGGTTTGCTCCTACAAGGGCAAGGTATTCGCAGTAGAGCCCCCCAACTTTGTTGAGCTTGAGGTAACTCAGACCGATCCCGGCTTTGCAGGCAACACCGCAACCAACGCAACCAAGCCCGCAACTCTTGAGACAGGCGCAGAGATCAAGGTTCCCCTCTTCATCAACGAGGGCGACATGATCAGAATTGATACACGCACAGGCGAATACATGGAAAGAGCGTAAGCTTTAGCCAAAAATATAATAATTCAAGGAGGCTGTAACCTATGACACTTACCGAAAAAACCGCATATTTAAAGGGCCTTATGGAGGGTCTGAACACCGACGACAAGGTTATTGCCGCAATTGCTGATATCCTCAGCGACATGGCTGCCGAGATCGCAGACCTCAAGGACGACATGAAGGAAATGGCTGAGGTTGTTGATGTCATTGACGAGGATCTGGGAGAGATTGAGAAGGATTTCTACGAGATCGACGAGGACGATGACCACTGCTGCTGCTGTGACAACGAGGACGAGGACGATTACGATGATTTCGACGAGGATGAGGACGAGGAGCTTTTCGATGATGACGAGCTTTATGAAGTTACCTGTCCCACCTGCGGAGACACCATCTGCCTTAATGCCGCAATGATCGAGGACGGCTCCATCAACTGTCCCAACTGCAATGAGCTACTCGAATTTGACCTTGATGATATCGAGGATGAAGACGAGGACGACAGCACAGAGGAATAAGGCATATTTACAACCGAATAAACTGCAATTTGTTTCAGGGCGAGGTGAAATTCCTCACCGGCGGTATAGTCCGCGAGCCGAGCTTAATAATAAGTGCGGCATGATTCGGTGAAATTCCGAAACCGACGGTATAGTCCGGATGAAAGAAACACAGCGTTTAACTGCGTAATACCCGCTGCCCGTGAAGCACTATGCTTTGCGGGCAGTTGTTATTTTCATAAACAGATTGCTTTTTATTAAATTTTTTATTTTATGGAGGAATCTGTATGAAAAACGAGATCTTCAAGCCAAACACCGAAACATCAAAAACCAGACAGCTCACCGTAACAGCAATGATGGGAGCAATGGCATCAGTGCTGATGTACCTTGATTTCCCGGTGCCCATGTTCATGCCGGGATTTATCAAGTTTGACATTTCCGAGCTTCCCGCACTGATAGCTTCCTTTTCCATCGGTCCCCTTTCGGGCGCAGGGGTGTGCCTGCTGAAAAATCTGCTGAATATATTAGTTAAGGGTTCGAGCACAGGCGGTGTGGGAGAGCTTTCCAATTTTATTCTGGGCTGTGCATTTGTGGTTCCCGCAGGGCTTATCTACAAGTCAAAGAAAAACAAGACCCGTGCAATAATCGGGGCAACCGCAGGCGCCGCAGCAATGGCAGTTTTCAGCATCTTCTCAAACTATTTCTTCATATATCCTATCTACACAAAATTCATGCCCATGGAAGCTATCATCAGCGCATATCAGAAGCTGAATCCCAAGGTAGAAACGCTCCTTGACGCCCTTATCATATTCAATCTCCCCTTCACCTTCATCAAGGGAATGTGCAGCACCGTCATCACCGTAGCGGTATATAAATACATATCCCCCATTCTGAAGCACGGCAGGGCGAGAAAAGCAGTCAGCGAACAGTAATAATGTATAACAAAAAGCACCGAGAAAAATATTCTCGGTGCTTTTTTAATTTAAAAAGCAAAATTACAGAACGATATAATTTCCACCGTTTCCGTTGATAACATAATATGCTCTCATTTCGCCGTTTTCAGCCTTAACATAAATATCAATGCTCTTAACGTGCTTGCGTGTGCCGTCCTTGTAAGCAGCCTTGCAAAGCTCGGTGATATCGGACATAGTGTATTCCTTGCCACTTGCCTGAATAACGAAAACGTCCTTCTTAGCCTCAGCAGCTTTCTTTGCTGCGGGCTTCTCAGCCTTCTTTTCAGCAGGCTTCTCTGCCTTCTTCACAGCAGGCTGAGCAGCCTTGGCAGCAGCGGGAGCCTTAACCTCGGGAGCAGACTTTACAACTTCAACAACGGGCTTGACATCAGCAGGCTTAACTGCCTCTGCGGCAGCAGCAGGCTTGGACTGAATTTTTTTATCTTTTGCCATATCGGTAAACCTCCAAATTATTTATTTATACATAGTATAACACTATAATATCCATTTGTCAAACATTGTTTGAAATGTTTTACCTTATATACTAAAAAATCTCATTTTAATGTAGCTTTTTTGAATATTTTCACTTTAGAAATAGTTTTTCAGCAAAAATTTTTCGCTTTTCAAAAACTCCCAAAAGCAAAGTCGCAAATATGTTCCTGCAATTGTAAACCTTTTTATATAGCGATTTCTTAGGTTTCAAAAACTTTTTTATAATAGGATAATTCGAAAAAAACACGACGATTTAAAATGAGATTTTTCGAGCTTATTTTACTTTTTAAAATAGAACATTTTCATTTTCGGAATTATTTCAAAAGAAAAATTTTTTCGCAGAAAAAAAATCAAAAAAAAACATATTGACAATCATCTATATGTATGCTATACTATTTCATATAGATAATAATCAATGTGAGGTGCAAAAAAAATGTCAAAATCAAAAGAAGCATCAGCAATGTTCAGGCAGGGCTTCAACTGTTCCCAATCCGTATTAGCAGCATTTTTCGAGGGATACGGAATACCCCGTGAAACGGCGCTAAAAATCGGATGCGGCTTCGGCGGAGGAATGAGAAACGGCGAGCTGTGCGGAGCAGTATCGGGAGCAGTCATGGTCATAGGACTGAAATACGGCTCAGAGGACAGCGAAAGCAAATCCCTCTGCTACCAAAAAACAAAGGAATACACAGAAAAATTCAAAGCAAAAAAACAAAGCATAATTTGCCGTGAGCTGCTTGGCTGCGACATTTCCACAGCCGACGGAATGGATATTGCAATTGAAAAAGATCTGTTCAAAACCACCTGCGCAGATATGGTAAGCAGTGCAGCTGAGCTGCTTGAGGAGTTGGGATACTAATATGAATATTCAGCAGCAGACCGCAATATTCAAGGCATTGGGAGACAGCACCCGCCTGCACATCGTCCATATGCTGTCCGAGGGAGAGCTGTGCGCCTGCAAAATTCTCGAACGCCTTGAGATCACACAGCCCACCCTATCCCATCACATGAAAATACTATGCGAGTGCGGACTTGTAAAGGCAAGAAAAGACGGGAAATGGTCCCATTATTCCCTGTCCTGTCGGGCTCTGAGAGAATTTTCAAAGGACGTATCCGCCCTCGCATCACCGAAAGGAGACAACTGCAAATGAGTATAGTCCGGGATTTTATTCAGGATCAGCTTCTTGGAATGAAATGGATGAGCGACCTTATCAGCAGCCTGCTCACTTCCATAGGACTTGATATGACATCAAAAGCAGCGAAGGTCATCCATTTTTTCATCTACGACATCCTGAAAATCAGCATCCTGCTGATAACGCTGATATTTATCATCAGCTATATCCAGACCTATTTTCCTCCCGAGCGCACAAAACGTATTTTGTCAAAATACAATGGGATCGGAGGAAATATAATATCAGCACTTCTTGGAACAGTGACCCCCTTCTGCTCCTGTTCCTCAATTCCGATTTTTATCGGCTTTACAAATGCAGGACTGCCGCTGGGAATGACCTTCTCGTTTCTTATATCTTCGCCGCTGGTTGATCTGGGTTCGCTTGTCCTGCTCACAAGCGTTTTCGGAATAAAAACCGCAGCGGCATATGTGATCGTGGGGCTAATTATAGCAGTGGTCGGCGGCACTGTAATCGGGAAGCTGAACATGGAAGAACAGCTTGACAAAAAGCTGTTCGGAAAGGCAGAAAAGCTTGATAATACAAGCTATGAAAGCGCAAAGGAACGCTGCCGCTTTGCAATATCAGAAGCATGGGAAACATGGAAATATGTTTTCAAATTCATACTGATAGGCGTGGCAGTAGGCTCGCTGATACACTATCAGCTTCCGGGCGAATGGATAGAAGCCATACTCGGAAGCGGAAATCCCCTGTCTCCCATACTGGCAAGCATAATCGGAATACCCATGTATGCAGATATATTCGGAACGATACCCATAGCGGAAGCGCTGTATTACAAGGGCGTGGGAATAGGCACTGTGATCAGCTTCATGATGAGCGTGACCGCCCTTTCGCTGCCCTCAATAATAATGCTCCGCAAGGTTGTAAAACCGAAGCTGCTTGCAATTTTTATTTCGCTTGTAACTGTGGGAATCATCCTGATGGGATATCTGTTCAATTTATTCGGAGGTATGCTGATATGAATGAATATTGCGGAAATTGCTGTCCTAAAAAAAGCTGCAAAAATCACGGAAACTGCGCCGCCTGCGTAAAAAAGCACAGGGAAACAGACAGTCTCCCCTACTGTCTGTTTCCCGATAATGACGGAGATAAAAGTCTCAGACATTTCTATGAAAAGCTCAGAAATCGTTTTGAAAAGAATGAAAACACATAAAAAATCCCCCTCGGAAAATTTTTCTGAGGGGAATTTTCATGCTAAATTTTTCTTACAGGTCTGATATATTTCCAGAATCTTTCGGGGTCGTGGAAAAAGTAAAAAACTCTGCCCGGAGCGGTATCAAGACAGCAGCCCGAAGCAGAATAATCGAAGCTTTTCATAGCCGCCTCGATCTTCTGCTCAACCGCCTGATTCTCCGTCTCAAAATCAAAGGGACCATGCTCAAACACAATATATTCTCCCTCGGGAACGTCCATGATCTGCAAAGGCTCGGGAATATCGCCGCAATAATCCGCAGGAAGCCGAACTCCCCAGCTTTCCGCCAGCGGAATACCCCAGCTGCAAATCCTGCCTGCAGGCTCGTTTATAAATGCCATTATCTGACCGCTGCCGCTATTTGAATCCCCACCGCCATAATCGTCAAGCTTGCCGGTAATGCCGTCCAGCAGGCCGCAAATAGTCTCAAAATCCTGTCCCGGGATCTGCGCCTGCTTCTGCCAGAAATCCCAATACCCGATGCTTTCATAATTTCTGATATGAAGATACTTGTGAGCAGGGATAGTCACAAAACAAGTCTTAATATCATTCAAAGAATCTGCCATATTTTTTCCTCCCGAATAAGTTAAATAGCAGTCAAAAGGCTTAATAACAGTGCGCAGAGAAACAGGACCGGGATTTTTCCGATATTCGCCCGGAGAAACTCCGTATGCCTCCTTAAACGCTCTTGAAAATGCCTCATGAGAAGAAAATCCGTACTCCAGCGCAATATCCAGAAGTCCTTTGTCCGTATCTCTTACCTCGCCCAGGGCAAAAGCAAGAGTACGGTAACGAAGAAAATCCCGAAAGCTCATTCCCGATATCTCACCGAATTTCCGTGAAATATAAAATTCCGAATATCCAAGCCTGCGGGAAAGATAAGAAAGACTCATCTTCTCATCGCTTTTGAGCCTTATGCACTCATCAATGATCTGAATGATATTCTGAATATTATTGTGCCATTCATTCATCTGCCTTCACCGCCTTTTTTCTGCTCTGAAATAATTATACAGGAAAGGAAAAAATTCTGCTTGATTTCACTTGCGGAAAATTCCGGATTCAGAAGGCAAGATCCTCAAAAAAGCCCGAAATCCTTTCCCGCAAAATTTTTCTTGCAGCTGCAGAGAATCCATGCCCCTCGTTTGCGTAAATATGAAGCCTGCAATCAGGAAAAGCCCTGCTTATCCTCTCGGCATAAGCCATGTCCACAAGCCCGTCAGCGTCCCCATGATGAATAGAAACAGGCTTATGGAATTTTTTTATTTCCTCGAAAACATCATAATCGGGAAGCTCGTCACAAAATTTTCTCGACAGCTTCATTCCCATAAAATCAAAAGGCTCGGTCATTTTCTCGTGATCTTTTTTCAGCCAATGATCGGGAATACAAAAAGCGGGATAAAGAAGCGCCATTCCCGCAATTTTCTCGGGACACTGCGCCGCCGTCAATGCGGAAACAAATCCTCCCTGACTTTCGCCGTAGAGAAAAAGCTTTTCATTGTCAATATATTCAAGTTCTGAAATCATTCCGATAACATTATTAAGGTCTTTAGTTTCCGTAATAATGCTCATATCGGTAGATCTGCCCTCACTTTTTGAAATTGTGGAGCCGCCGCAAAAATCGTAGCAGTAAGCCGCAAAGCCCTTATCCGCAAGGCACTGCGCCATATCCGCCACATGAGCATAGGAAGAATTGTAGCCGTGAGACAGGATGACCGCAGGCATTTTCTCCACCCTCTCCAAAGGCAGATACATCACTCCGAAAATATTATTCTCCCCGCTTTTGCAGGGCATTTCATTTACAGTGTGTTTCATATAAAATATCCTTTCAAAAAAATTTATCCGATCTTGACCATCGCCCAGATTATACGATTATCCTCACGCCATTTTCTGACATCCTCGGGCATATTTTTTCTTTCTTCATGCGGAATAAATGACCAAACCCCGCTGTCAGCTATAACCGCAAGCTTTGGGAGACTCATAAGGGGTCTCAGAAACTCATAATCGGGCGCATACTCGCAGGAAAACACCTCAATGCTTTTCATATCGGCAATGAAATCAATGCTGTCGTGTCTGCCCAAAACACAAATCTCTCTCACATTTTCGAAGCAGCCGTAACCGCCAACAGGCTCAAAAAGCAAAGGGTCAACATACAGATTTATCACCCTTCTGCACCAATCCGAGGGATAAAATAATATTGGCTATGTCACCTTTATTGACTGATGACTTTTAATATACTTTGTATATTATGGTATTGCCACTATACCTCTACCTAATTATACTTAGGTTACTTTTTACTCTGTTCTTTTAAAGCCTTTATTATTTCAGCTTATTTACCTTTTTACTATCAGTCTTTTAAGGTGACAGAGCCTACATTATTTATAGCATAACAAAACCAATTTGTCAATAATTTTCGGTTATCCGCAAAATTCAAAATATTCACAAGAATTTCTTTTCGGGAAATGGTATAATGAAATCATAATAATACCAAAGGAGTGCATCATAATGTCAGCAGAAAAAACCATCGACAAGCCCCGCCTTTCAATAAAATTTCAGACCCTTGCGGCAATCACAGCGATCGTCGGAGCAGTAGCAGTCCCCCAGATTTTTCATGTAATGGGGGCCGTTTCGGGACTGGGAACAAAGCTTGGCGAGACCTTTCTGCCCATGCATCTTCCCATAATCCTTGCAGGACTTTTAGCGGGACCATGGGCAGGAGCAGCAGCAGGACTGTTAGGACCTCTCGCAAGCTCGCTTCTCTCGGGAATGCCGGGGGCGATCATGCTCCCCTTTATGATGATTGAGCTTTGCGCATACGGACTTATTTCGGGGCTTTTGAGAACTGCAAAGCTCCCCGCAATAGGCAAGGTGCTGATCGCACAGACAGGCGGAAGGGCCGTAAGAGCCGCAGCGATTTTATTCTCGGTAAGCGTCCTTGGAAATACAGCCGTAAATCCCGCAATTATCCTTACAAGCATATCCGCAGGAATATTCGGGATCGTCCTCCAGTGGGCACTTATCCCGCTTATAATTTTCCGAATTGAAAAATCGGACAATAAATAATTTCCGCCCCGCAGAGACATTTCTGCGGGGCAGTTTATTCGGTTTAAAGCAGAATGATAAAAAAATTCACAGCAAATATGAAGAAATCCAATAATCCAAAGCGAAAGCCATAATTATATTTCCTTTTCCATTTGAATATAAAGACCCTGCTGAAAAACTATATTAAATCCAAAAGAGCGATAAACGGAAACGGCAGGCTCAAGAGTAATTCTTGTATCCGGAAAAAAAGTATTGCAGCCATGTTCTTTGGCATAACCTTCAACAGTAACAAGCAGCTTTTTTGATATTCCCTTTCCACGAAATTCATTTATAATATATAATCGCTTTACCTCACCAACGCCATCGCCTTTTTTTCTAAAAGCTGCACATCCTATCGGGCAACCATCGGAATATATGACCCAAATATTATCTAAGCTCTCATTTTCACTATATCTTGTGTAGCAACATTTATCATCACCTAAAAAATCCATCATAAAATCATCGTGCAGGGAAAAAGCTTTAAAGCATCACTGTCAGCATTTTTCATTGATACAATATTCATATCATTTCACCACCAAATTACAATTTAAGCGCATCAGGAGTTAAGCCCCTTTTCCTCAAAGAAACCGCAAACTCCGTTTTTATTTATGATAACATTATAGCACAAACGTTCCTGCTTGTCAACCCCCTTTTGAAATATTCTTCATGCAAATTTCCAAAATCTGCACAAATGCAAAGCCTGATTTATGTTAAACATATAGAATTTAATGTTTATCATTAAATAGTTATTGACATACGTTATTTTATGAGCTATAATAAAATCACAATAAAAAAACGTCGGAAAAATCCGACAGACAAAAAGGAGTAAAACTTTATGGAAAAGGAAAAACTCATAAAAAAGATTCGCAATTCAGGCAAGCTTGCCCTCACCGTTCTCATGGTCTATATGCTTTTGCCGCTGTACACCTTTGTGAAAGGCTTCGGAGCAGGCTTTTCGGAGGGGTACAGCAGCGCCGAAAGCGCTTCATTTTCCGTTTCGGGGCTTATTGCTGCACTGCTGATGGTAATCGTCCTCGGTGCAGGAATAGCAGCGGTAGCAATATCCTTTTCACTGCTATGGCAGATGACCCGTGACGAAAGCCCATTTACCGAAGCGAACGGCAGAAAGATATTCACCGCAGGAATAATGTTCATCGCCGCCGAGCCTCTGTATTTCATATCAATGTACCTGACCCACGGCACCGCTCCAGATATATACGGGCTCAGCCTTGCGGCAGGACTTACCCTATGCTGCATTTCAGCGGTGTTCAGATACGGCGCTCTTCTCCAGCAGGAGTCGGACGAAACCTTGTAAGGGGGAAGCAAAATGAGTATAATCCTGCGTCTCGACCGAGTAATGGCGGACCGAAAAATATCTCTCAACGAGCTGGCGGAGCTTGTGGGTATATCAAACGTGAACCTCTCCAATCTGAAAACAGGAAAGGTCAAAGCAGTCCGATTTTCCACCCTTGATTCCATATGCAGAGTGCTGAAATGTCAGCCTGGTGATATCCTCGAATACAAAGATGACGAAGAATGACACCATAGAAAACGGGCTTTCCGAATAATCGGAAAGCCCGTAAAAATATAAATAAATTATCAAGCCTTGAGCACATCGACCTGCTTTTTAAGGATCTGGGACTGACTGCTGAGCTGTGCGCAGGAAGCGGCAGTCTGCTCGGCAGTGGCACTGTTCTGCTGAACAACATCGGAGATCTTCTCAAGACCCACCGTAACCTGCATGATAGCAGTAGCCTGCTCGCCCGAAGCGTCGGAGATCTCGTCAATAAGGCGGCTTGTTTCCTTTGCCTTTTCGGTTATCTCACGCATGGATTCGGCAGCGCCGTTGACCTTGGAGGAGCCGTCATTTACCGCCTCAACAGTAGCGGAAATAAGTGAAGTGGTAAGCTGAGCCGCCTCAGCGCTCTTGGAAGCAAGGTTTCTGACCTCGTCCGCAACAACCGCAAAACCCTTGCCTGCGTCACCTGCTCTTGCCGCCTCAACAGCCGCATTGAGAGCAAGGATATTGGTCTGGAATGCAATATCGTCAATGGTCTTGATGATCTTGCCGATCTCGGAGGATTTCCGCTCGATCTCGCTCATAGCCTCCATAACGCTGTTCATGTCCTTGTTCTGAGCCACAGCGCTGCTCTCCACCTCAGCGGAAAGCTCCTTTGCACGGACAGCATTGCCCGCATTGACCTTTATCTTCTCGGAAATTCCCTGAACAGCGCTGTTCAGGTTCTCGATAGCGCCCGCCTGAGTGGTGGTGCCGTCCGCAAGTATCTTAGAACCGTTTGACATCTGAGATGTACCCGAAAGCACCTGCTCCGAGGAACGGCTGATATTGTGAACGATCTCGGAAAGCTCCTGCCTAATATCACCGAATGCCTGCTCGATACGTTCAAAATCTCCCGTGTACTGCACCGAAGGACGCCTTGTGAAATTGCCGTCCGCCATAGCCTCGAGAATATTGGTAATATCGCTGATGTAGCCATTAAGGCTGTTCTTGGTATTCCGGAGAGCCACAGCAAAATCGCCCAGCTCGTTATTGCCGAATTTATAGGTACTGTCGGGAGCGCTGAGATTACCCCTGCTCATATCCTCCGCAAGGCTGTTAAGCTCCACGATAGGGCGGGCAATGACCCTCTTGATGAAAAGCCCGATAACGGAAATAGCCGCACCCAGAATAACGACCGCAGCCACAACAGTAATAACAATAACCTTACTGAAGGACTTGTCACTGGCAGCAGTGGACATTCCCACAAAATAAGCGCCGCAATATCCGCCGTTGATATCGGTGATAGGCTCGTACTGAACGAAATATTCACCGCCCATGACATCAGCTCTGCCGCAGATGACCTCGCCGTTTACCAGAAGCTTTTCCGCAGTTTTTTCGTCCATCGCAGTGCCGACAGCTCTCTCACCCGAAGCATCGGTGAAGGTGGTAGCAATACGGATATCGCCGCCGAAAAGAGTCAGCTCGCCGTTTATCTGCTCCTTAATCTCGTCAAGGGACTCGGAATCGGAAAGATCACGGCCCAGAAGGCAGGTGCCAATAACATCACCCGAAAAGCCTCCGGAGCTGTAAATAACGGGAGTAACGTATATGTAGCACAAAGGAACATTGGCATCGGACAGAAAGCCCGAATACTCCTCCCCCGCAAGCGCTCTCGAAACATCATAGGAGCTTAGCCTGAAGGAATCGCTTGCCCAGAGCTTGTTGCCCTCTGCGTCGGTGAAGAGAGCAAAGGTGTTCTCATCGGGATCGGAATTGTTGTAAAGCTCGGAAAGCTTGCCGGGATAGCCCTTGTTAATGGCGCTGGCAATTGGATTGTTTCTGGCGTCAAGACCCTTCCACACATCAAACATAGCCCTGAGATACTCCTCATTGCTTTCCACCGAATTTCTCAGCACGTTGATACCGATCTCGGTCATAGTGCCGTGGGTGCTGTTGTTGTGATTTGAAGAAAGGGAAATTGATATGATAAGCGTCACAGAAGTAATGACTGCGATAATAAGTCCGACAATAAGCGCAACTGCTTTTTCTATCCTGGTCATAATAGTGATATCCTTTCGGGGTAATGGGACATAATCCTGCGTAATAAAATTATAACACACAAATTTTTCCTCGTCAAGGGTAATTTTGTGAGATAATAACAAATAATTTATTGCAATATGCACAATTATGACATGATTGTAAACGTCCTGTTTGTTGTATGTTTCAAAAAAAATGCGAGCGGAGAAAACATTTTTTCCTCCGCTCGCAATAAATTCAGGAAATATCAGCTCACAGCTCAACAGGCTCAAATTCCAGCCTAACCTTGGGGAGCTTTTCCATGGTATAGTAATAATTTTCAGCCCAGTCATCGCCCTGAGAGGGGTCATTCTCACCGCTTGCGGGAGGAGCGAAAATTTTCAGAGTCATATCGCACTCGCCGTCCAGAGGCTTCTCATAAAAAGCGCTCATCAGGTCAATAGTCTTAGCCTTGGGGGACTTGTAGAACCACTTGCCGTTTATCTCCATCATGTAGTTGCCGTCGTCCTCGAAAACCACCTCGCAGAAGTGGGGATTCTTTTCAAAATGGAGCTTGATCGCAATTCCGTCAGCGTCCTCAGCGCCGCCCCATCTGAGCTTAACGGGAACGTTATTATCCGTCTCCTCCACGGTAATTTCGGGGCTGAACCAGTCGGAATGGATAATTTCCTTATAGGTTTTCAGAACAGGCTGTTCAATGCCCACATTGGGATTATTGGGGTCCTCGATCTCCAGACCCAGACGGCCTCTGTCTCTGAACTGATACATGGTAAAGCCCGAGAACCAGTCAGCCTTTTCATTAACGAGGATATCGCAGAATTCCTTCACCATATCCGCCTGCTCGTATGCGCCTGTAACATCGCCGTCGGCATTGAATTCGCTCATGACCATGGGCTTAGCCTCGCCTCCGTTCAAGAACTTGTATCTTTCAAAGCTTGCCTTAGTTTTCTCGTAGGTCTCTCTCACCTTGCTTCTTGAGTGAGATGTGCCGCCTCTGAGAGCAACATCATAGGGCCAGCCCCAGTGGAGAGCCATGTACTTGTCAACAGACCAGATGTCAGCCGCAGGAATAGTCGCCTTAAACTCTTCTTCTTTCTCCATCTCGGTCTTGTTAAGATCCTCAATGCCGCCTATGCAGATGATGGTCTTGACATTGGGAGCATACTCGTGGATAATATCGGTAAAATGCACAAAGAAATCACCGATCTCCTTATAGGAGGCTCTCTTTGTGAAGCTGAACCAGTCGCCTGTAGCCTCATGATTTATTCTCAGCATCATTCTTCCGAAGGTGCGAAGATCCTTTGCAATGGCGATAAGCTGTTCATCGGTGCAGTGGGGGTCAACCGTCAGAGTGAGAGTAACGTCCTGACCGTGCCTGCGGACATCTCTCATGCAGGTAAAGGGCTCGTCGTTCAGATTGCCGCCGATCCCGCCCTTGTAGGTGAAATAATCATCATAGGGATAATCCCACTGGAAGGACACATTAGCATCCTTCATTACCTCGGAGATCCTTCCGGGGAACTGCTCGTCAAAGGGATAGTAGCAGTACATCAGGCTAATGCTTCTGTGGGGTCTGCCCATCTTGTGCAGTATGTAATCCTGATCAACGTATTCGCCTCTTTCAGAGCCGTCGCCCAAATCAACAGCGCACTTTGCCTTGCCCATGTGGACTTTGTAAAGGTTTTCATTCATAGCTATACTCCTCCTGATTTTTGTGCTGATATTAAAGTATCATTCTCCTGTGTATAAATCAAGCTCATGCCCCCGAAGGGGCTTTGCTCATCTCTGCGGGGGGATATTATTCATGGGGACATTGGGCGCAGCAGGCGCCTTGATGGTACTCTTTGTCCGCTTGATGGCAGTAAGAGATGCTGCAAGAGTCTCCTCCGCCTTGGTGAAGGTCGAAATAATGTATTCATCAGCGGCAGACTTAACAGCCTTAGCCTTGGCGAGAGCCTGCTTTTCGATCTCCGCAGCCCTTGCCTGAGCGGCTCTGGTGATCTCATTCTCGGAAATGAGAGCATTCTTGCGGCTCTCGGCACGGGTCACGATCTCCTCTGCCTGACGATTAGCCTCGTCAATAATTGATTTGCGCTCGGAAACGATCTTCTTAGCCTGCTTTACCTCGTTGGGGAGATTCATTCTGATATGGTCGAGACATTCTCTCAGCTGCTCCACGTCCACAAGAGATTTCTTTGAGGAAAGAGGAAAGCTCTGCGCCTTGTCAAGAATGTCGTCCATTTCATCAAGATATTCGTCGATCATTACATCTGCCATATATATTACTCCGATCTGCCCGAAGGCGTTCATTTAAAAAACAAGATGATAACAGGTCCGTAATCAGCCGCCGTTTTCCCTAATATCAGAGTGGGGGCAAAGCCTTTCCTCGATATCCTTCAGAATACAGCGGGGAACGAATTTGCTGATATCGCCGCCGTAATAAGCAACCTGCTTCACCACACTGGAGCTGAGATACATATTTTCCGAGCTGGTGGTGAGAAAAACCGTCTCAGCGCCGTCATAGATATTCTTGTTGACCAGCGCCATCTGAAACTCATATTCAAAGTCGGTCACAGCCCTGAGGCCCTTAACAATAGCCACCGCTCCCACGCTGCGGACATAATCTGCAATAAGCCCATAGCAGACGTCCACCTCAACATTCTTAAACTCCGCAGTGACCTTTCTGATAAGAGCCACCCTTTCCTCGGGGGTAAAAACGGGAGTTTTCTGCTTGTTGACAGCAACCAGCACAATAACCTTGTCAAAGAGCATGGAAGCCCTGTGGATAATGTCCCTGTGTCCGAAGGTGACAGGGTCAAAGCTACCCGGGCAAACAGCGATCCTCAAGTGTATCATTTCCTTTCAAAAATGACTTTTATTCCTCTTCCTCATCGGGAACGGGAATTCTGTAAACCGTTACCTCGATCCTTCCGTAGCGATAGGTCTTAGATTTTATGAGCCTGCCGAAGCTGTCGGGAAGAACGAGCCCCTTTTCATGCTCGCAGACAACGATGCCCCTGTCGGACATTTTGCTTTCGAGAAGGGGCATAGCCTTTTCGATAAGCCCGTTTCTGTAGGGGGGATCGAGAAGAGCGATATCAAAGGTCATTCTCACGCCCCGCAGGAAATCAATGCTGTCGCTGACGGTAACTCCGCACTCGTCCTTAAAGCCGCAGGCGGCAATATTTTCACGGGTACATTCAGCGGAAGCGGAGCTGTTGTCCACAAAGCGGCAGTATTTGGCACCTCTTGAAAGAGCCTCAATGCCCAGCTGACCCGAGCCGCTGAAAAGGTCGAGCACAACGCTGCCCTCAATATCAAACTGAATAATGGAAAAAATGGCTTCCTTGACCATATCGGTAGTGGGACGAACCTCTTCGCCCTCCAGCGCCCTTAGCCTTCTTCCTCTTGCGCTGCCGGTAATAACACGCAATATCTCCGCCTCCCCTGAAAAAATTACAAAACGATTACAATATACAATATCTATTATACCCTATTAAAAAAAAATTTTCTATAACAAACCATGAATTTTCAGAGAGAATTTTGCACAAAATCATAGACCTCTTTTGCAACAATTTGACTAACCCCTGCAATACGGGCAATTTCCTCCGGTGTCGCATTTTTGAGAGCCTCGGTGGTTTTAAAGGCTGTAAGGAGCTTAAAAGCCTTTTTCTCTCCGATACCCCGAACGCTTGTAATGCCAAGCTCAAAGGAGGATTTCCTGTGCTTTTTCCGATGATAGGAAATGGCGAAACGGTGAACCTCGTCCTGGATCCTCGTGACCAGCATAAAAGCCGCCTTTGTTTCGGAAATGCTGATCTCTCCCCCGTCAGCGGTAATCGCGCGGGTGCGGTGATTGTTATCCTTGACCATACCGAAAACAGGGACCTCGATATCCATTTCCCACAAGACCTCATTGACCGCCGCCAGCTGATTTTTACCGCCGTCCAGAAGAATAAGATCGGGCAGCCTCTTGAAGCCCTCATCTTTCTCCTCGGGGTCAAGGTAATGGGTAAATCTCCTTCGGATTATCTCCTGCATACAGGCAAGGTCGTTCTGGACAAGATTTTCCTTAACGGAAAAGCGCTTGTACATTCTTTTGCATGGTCTGCCGTTCTCAAATACTATCATGCCCGCAACCATGTCCGCAGAGCCTAAGTTTGAGATATCGTAGGACTCGATATAAAGAGGCGTTTTTTTCAGCCCCAGCATTTTAGCAAGCGTCTCAAGAGCGGAAATCTCGGCGGCGGTGCGCCCAACTCTGATAGAAAGGTATTCCTCGGCGTTTGCTTTGGCAATTTCCGCAAGCCGCATATAGCGTCCCCTCTGAGGGGATAAAACATCCACAGCCCGTCCCGAGCGTTCCCTGAAAAGCCTCTCCACATCCCCGATATCCGCAATTTCTCCCCCGAGAACGATATTTCTCGGGATCTCCCGTCCTCCCGAATAATACTGAGTGATGAAATCCTCAAGCATAACGCTCTCCGAATCGTCCTCCCCGAGGAAATATTCGGCACGGTCGAAAAGCCGTCCTCCCCTGTACATGATAACGGCAGCGCAGGCTTCGCCGTTATTTCGAGCAATAGCCACAGCGTCCGTATCGGGGAGCTTTTCGGTAATGATATTCTGACTGTCCGCAGCCTTTGTTACAGCGCTTATGCGGTCACGAAGCTTAGCCGCAAGCTCGAAATCCAGCCGTTCCGCCGCCTCGTTCATCTGAGCGGTCATGCGTTCGACGGAAGCCTCGGAGCCGTTTCGGATATAATCCGCCGCCTCTTTTATAATACCCGCATATTCCTCCTCGGATATCTTACCCGTGCAAACGCCCATGCAGCGTTTAATCTGAAAATTAAGGCATGGTCTGCCCTTGCCGATATCACGGGGGAATACCTTTTTGCAGGTGGGGAGCATGAAAACTCTCCCCGCCTCCAATGCTGCCTGACGTGCCACAAAGGAGCTTGTATATGGTCCTAAAAGCTCGCCGCTTGAGGGCTTCTGCAGCTCCGCGGTAATTCTGGAATAGGGCGGCGGGGAAATGCGGATATAGCTGTAGCCCTTGTCGTCCTTGAGCAGGATATTATATTTGGGCGAGTGCTGCTTTATCATAGAGCACTCAAGCACCAGCGCCTCGTACTCCGATTTTGTCACGATAAAATCGTAATCAAAAACGTTCTCCACCATCTTTGCGACCTTGGGAGTGTGATTGGGGGTCTTGGCAAAATAGGAGGAAACACGGTTGCGGAGATTTTTCGCCTTGCCGATATAAATTATATGCCCCGTCTTATCCTTCATCTGATACACACCCGGAGCGGTGGTGAGGAGGGCGGTTTTTTCTCTTAAATAATCAAGTCTATCGTTCATATTTATCATTCCTGTGCGGGCAGCCCCGCCGTTTATCTTTTCCGAAGCGGTAAATTAATAATTCTATTTTATCATATCCTGCCGCCGATGTCAAATCCCTATGCGATTTGCTTTTTTTAAATTGAAGATTGATTTTTACATTATAATATGGTATTATTTATTTAGCAGGTTAAACTGCCCGATATATCGGAATATGTTTGTTGTAATCGTGTGTTTTGTTTGGTATAATTTGATTTTGCTTAATACCCCTCAATAGTATGCAAAGGGACAACCTAAGAGGAGAGGGAAAAACTAAACCCAACAAAAATGCGGAATTTCCCGCTCCTCTTTAGGTTTTCCCTCTGCACTCTCTTTCCCTGCCCCCTCCCCCTTTCCGCATTTTTACATATAGCAAGGTTTTTGTTTTTGCTTGCTGTCAATTGGTTTTGTTCCAATTCCTTCGCCTATTTCCCCTCATTTGCGGTTTCCCGCTTTAATTATGGGGCATACGTCCATGCTGTTTGGGTTTGGGGTGGGGATTTGTTCGTTTGAGCGGTACCGTACAGAGACAAAACCTATCGGCGCGGTGACAATACTTACGACCCACATTATTCAGCGACGCGACCTCGCCGCGGGTCGTCACCCGCAAATTTCCAATTTGGTTTATAGCACAGAAAAAATTTTTCATACAGTAAAAATCATCTAAAGGAAGTGAATATAATGAACAATAACCTTGCCAAAGCCAAATCCCTCCTTTCCGAAAACGGCTGTACCCTCGCCGCAGTCAGAGGCGATGAAATCATCACCGGCACCGAACGGGGCATCAAACCGCTGCTTGAGCTTATTGACAAGGGAAAAAGCCTTTCGGACTATTCCGCAGCGGATAAGGTGGTGGGCATGGCGGCAGCATATCTCTATGTCCTGCTGGATGTAAGGGAGCTATATGCCAAGACCATAAGCCGAAAAGCCCTGTCCGTCCTCCAAGAATACCATATCCCCGCAGAATACGATACCCTTGCCGAAGCCATCATAAACCGTTCGGGGACGGGCTTCTGCCCCATGGAGACTGCCGTTATAAATGCAAAGTCCCCCGAAAATGCCCTCTGCCTTATTCGTGATAAGCTGAAGGAGCTTTCTGGAAAATAAAAAAATCTGCCTCGGAAAAATTTATTCCGAAGCAGATTTTTTTGTTATACTAATATTTGTCTATAGGTTGGTCAAAGATTAATATTATATATCCCCGTATTCCGCAACAACAGTAGCGTTAAAAAGCCCCGCAAGAGCGTTCCATGTGCGGATATCCGCTTTGCCCGTAGGCTCAAGCCCCGCCGTCTCCTGAAATGCCTTTACCGCCTTAACGGTATCATCATCAAACACCCCGCTGAGAGAGTTTGCGGGAATGTTGAAATACAGCCCCGCAAGGGTGTTGAGCATTGCCTGCATGATGATGATCGCAGTGCCCGTGTCCCCCGAGGAAAGAACGGTGCTTACCGATGGCAGAGGTCTTACGCCTATCTGGTCGGCAAGATTTGAGATGATGTCCCAATAGGTGTCGAGTATCATGTCCCATGTGGCTTTATCCGTCTCCCCCGTTTCGGGAAGCCCTTTCAGGCGCTGAAAATCCGCCACCGCCGCCGCTGTGTTGTCATTATATACCCCGTCGGGAAAAACAGCCCTCACTCTCGGCTCGCTCATGGAAATCTCCCGAAGATAGGTCTGCAGCTCCCTGATATTATCCTCGTGGGACTGCTGTGAAACGGGTATTGCTTCGTTTGCCATGCTATCCCCCCTGTTACTTAATGATATAGCCGGGAAACTGTCCCGCAGGCTTGACATATCCGTATTTGACCTCGCTGTAGATCTCCCCTATTCTCGACCATGTTTCCGCTCCCACATAGCCCGTGGGAGCTATGCCGAACACCCTCTGAAAGGCAGTAACCGCATTTTTTGTAACGGGACCGAAATAGCCCGTATCGCTGACTGCGGGTATCTGAGGATAGGCGGTATGTATCTCCGTAAGATACTGCTGGAGCGTTTTAACATAATCATTCTGCATTCCCTCTCTGAGTATCATGCCGGGATAGAGAACGATCTCCTCTCCCTCGGGATTAACGGGAACGCTGTCCGCAATGCCCCTGTAGGCACGGTACAGATCTTCCCATGTTTCCGAATCCAGGATACCCGTTTCGGGAAGCCCGTAGATCTGCTGAAATGCCCTGACGGCATTCCGGGTCGGTTCATCGTAAACGCCCGTTATTGTAATTCTGGGAACTGCGTCATAATAAGCACCCACAACGGAAAGGATATACTGAACCACCCTGACATTTGCCCCCGACTGCCCGGGTCCCATAAATTCGGGAACATCCGCTGTGTAATCGGAAATGGTAACGCCCTCGGAGGTCAGCTCTCCCAGCTGCTTGATGCCTGTGTATATCTGATTTATCCTGTACCATGTGGATTTGTCCACAGAGCCCGTCTGAGGCAGTCCGAAAACCTGCTGGAAGGTCCTGACAGCGTCCTCGGTGAGAGTGTCATAGCTGCCCGTAACATAAGGTATCTTCGGAATTGCGGGATAATTCTTTGAAATGCGGTTGAGCTGCGTCTGGATACGAACCACGTCGTCGCCCGCACTTCCGAAGCCGATGACCTCTCCGGGATAGGAAGGGATACTCGGCGCAACAGGGGCATTTGTCACGATCTCGATATCATCTCCGTAATAATACTGCAATATCTCATAGGGAGTCATGCCTTGGTTAGCAAGCTCCACCGTTTCCCACTGCTTGAGCCCCGGGCAATAGGTCCGAACTCCGTCGCAGTAGGCGGTGAACATTGGCTGAACAGTCCCCTGCCTGCGGACGTAATTATTGAATATCTCATCCACGATATCGCTTATGGGCTGAAAAATATCTCTACCGTGAACGTAATACTGATCGTAGTGGGTGTCATTCGTGATGTCAAAATCATAGCCCTTTGATGGGTACCATTCTGTGTAATACCTGTTGAGAGCATAGGTAATGATAGCGTAAATATTGGCTCTCAGTGCGCTTTCGGGCCATGTGGGATATATCTCGCTGGACGCCACATTTTTAATGTAATCCGTAAACGGAACTGTCACATTCATGGCAGTATTATCATCGGGCGCCCCCAGATGAACGACGATATATTCGGGAATAAACGGCTCTCCTGTCATTTATCTGCCATCCTTTCTCAGCGTTCAGCCCACGCTGTTTGAATCGTTCATTAAATTATTCATCATATCCGAGCGGGGCTGAATGGGCGTTTCTCCCGAATACTCGGGGAGAGGGATAAGGTCGATGGGCTGAACCGTTTTGATCCCCGCAAAAATAGGGATCTTGATGTCCTTCATGGTGTAGAAGCCTCTTGCTCTTACGGTCACATTGTATTCCGAGAAGGGACGTGCGGTGTTCATGGGATTCTGAGAAAGCTCTGGAGAGGGAGCGGGAAGGGCAATGGTGGGAGTGCGCCCGCTTCTGTCGGTGAACAGCACCCTCACAAGCCCAACGCCTGCGGGAAGCATTTTTTTCACGATGACAACGGCTCCGGGAACGGGATATGCCCCGCCTGCGGTAAAGACCTCGAACTGGAGAAACCCCCAGCTGTTCTCCCCCGTCAGTGACACCCAGCTCATTGACGGCGTAAACCCCGCCGTTGAGGGAATGGAATTTACCGAATCCCTCGGCAGAGGAAAATCCGGCATTATCTCCTTTTCCTCCTCCGCCTCCGAGGGAACGGCATAAACGGGAGCATTCACATCTCCGTTCAGGAATATACCGCGAAGGGATGCGTCGGAATTTCTGTTGTAGGCGGTCTTGTCTTGGGTCGAGAAGGTGCCGCCCATATTAGGATTTATGTCTCTTGCGGCATTTTGCATAGGATTATTGGGCACATTGCTCATGGGATTATTTGCTTCCATATTGCCTCGGGGCTGAATGGGCGTGCTTCCGGGATATACGGGAGGCGGATTATCCTCGGGACGGATAATGGGATGTGCGGGGATCCCCGCAATGCTCTCGATAATGCTCTCAGCCGAAGGAAATCTGCACTCGCAGGTCACAGGCATAGTGGCTCCGCTGTCCGACGGGATATGGGCTGAAAAGTGGGAAGCTCCCGGCACCCCCTGAATTGGCGTTCCCGCCATATCACGGGTCATATTTGCGGGAGCAGGGCTTTGCGCCCTTGAAATATTCTGCTGCGTCTCGGTGCGGGGTGCGGGCTTAGGCATTGCCTGCGGCATGGGAGCTGTGCGCTCATCGGGCTGCTCTGCGGTCAAATTATTCTGCACAGGAGCCGCCTGCTGCATGGGCTGACTGCTTTGACGGGACATAGGCGTTTCTGATGTTTCCCGATTGGCGCTGCTCTGTCTGTAAAGCCGCATCATTTCTTCCTTATAGCGTTTCGTCATATTATTAAGGTCGTTTCCGTTCAAATGAATTACCTCCGAACAAAATCATTTCCGTCAGAAACGGATTACCAAAGATATATGCGCATTTAAGGGCAAAAATGCAGGGAAACTCACTTTTTTTTCAGCATTATAATTATCTGAAATCAAAAAAGAGAATGGGAGAGAAATCAAGCAAAATGCAGAGATTTGAAGAGATTCGGGGATATATTTTAAAAATTCGGGCAAAAACCTCTTGACAAACATACAAGCAGTGTGTATAATAGATAATGTTGTGTAAAGAAAAGGTATGAGTTCCCTGTGAATTATCGAGTTGCGTGCAGGGCGGTACCAACGTCTATGCGGCAATTTTTACTATACTATATTAAAAAGGAGAAATCGACTATGTCAACTTATATGCCTAAGGCTAATGAAATCAGCCGTAAGTGGTATGTACTTGATGCTTCCGGCAAGTCCCTCGGTCGTGTAGCTGCTCAGGCTGCTTCGATCCTCCGCGGCAAGCACAAGCCCACATTTGCTCCTCACGCCGACTGCGGCGACCACGTTATCATCATCAACTGCGCTGAGGCTGTTCTCACAGGCAAGAAGCTTGAGCAGAAGACCTACAAGTGGCACACAGGCTGGATCGGCGGTCTCAAGGAGACTAAGTACAGCGAAATGATGAAGAATAATCCCGAAAAGGCAATGATGATCGCAGTAAACGGTATGCTCCCCAATAACACTCTTGGCAGAGCTGCTCTTACTCGTCTCAGAGTATATGCAGGCTCCGAGCACAACCACGCTGCTCAGAAGCCCGAAAACTACGAAATCTAAGGAGGGTGTAAGCTATGTACGAATCTAAACAGCAGTACTTTTACGGTACAGGAAGAAGAAAAAGCTCTGTTGCAAGAGTAAGAGTTTACCCCGGCAGCGGTAATATCACCATCAACGGCAGAGACATCGACGATTATTTCGGTCTCGATACTCTCAAGCTCATCGTTAGACAGCCCCTCGCTCTCACTGAGACTGCTGAGCAGTTTGATATCGTCTGCACAGTTGCAGGCGGCGGCGTTACCGGTCAGGCAGGTGCTATCAGACACGGTCTCTCCCGTGCTCTCCTCCTCTTTAACCCCGAGCTTCGCCCCGTTCTCAAGAAGGCCGGCTTCCTCACCAGAGATCCCAGAATGAAGGAAAGAAAGAAGTACGGCTTAAAGGCTGCAAGACGTGCTCCTCAGTTCTCAAAGAGATAATTTTTGCTCTTACAAACGACGTATCTACGTTGTTTGGGGCGTGTTATTCATCGATTTGGACAACTTTTGGACAACCAAATATTGCTTTAAAAGCCTCCCTATTGCAGTAGGGAGGTTTTTGTATCTTTACTCAAGTTTTAATTCAATTAAATTTGCAACCTTTGCTTTTGTGCTTTTGAGGACATCAGCGTAAACATTTGCAGTTACTCCAATATCGCAACGCCCAAGGTGTTCAGAAACAACTTTCAGGTCAATACCACTATTCAGAAGCAAGGTTGCATTGCAATGACGGAGCTGGTGTAAGGTGAGAAATTCAAACTTCGTCCCTTTGAGAAAGCGTCTGAATGAAGTTCCCAGCGATGTCCTGTCACGATAATTACCGTTAGCAGAAGTGAACACCATTTCAGGGTGAGCAAAACTATCTCCGAGTGCTTCAATTAGCTGTTCCTGATATTTTTTCTGTTCTCTGAAAATATCCGCAAGGGTCTGACTCATTCCGATTGTTCTGATACTACTTTCGGTTTTGGGAGTTGTGAGCCAGTGCTTTCCGCCTACATCGGCAAGATTATGCTCTATGGAGATTGTCATATCCTCAAAGTTGATGTCATTCCACGAAAGAGCAAGCATTTCTCCGCTTCTCATTCCCGTATAAAGTAAAACCTTAATCATACGCTTAATGTCAAGGTCACAGTTTTTTGTTTCGATAAGGTCCATAAACCGCTTGGTCTGTTCTTCGTCAAGGACAGGCTTTTTCTTTTTGCCCTTGTTTTTGGAAGAATGACATTTCTGCACGGAGTATCTCTGATGAAACCCTGTTCAACGCCTCTATGGAATATGCTCTGAATAACAACATAGATTTTACGCACTGTTTCAGGGTGACGTTTTATAGATTGAACAAACTGTGTAAGTCTTGGCGTTGTTATATCCTTGACCTTTACGTTTCCAAAAACAGGGACAATATGGTTTTTGTAGAGAAGCTTTATTAATTAGTATTTTTCCACGCTTTCCCTGTCCAGTACGAATGAATTTTACCTTTTTTTGAGCAACGAGCTGACGAATTGTGTGTTCACTGATTCCAGACACGGCTTCAACGGCTTGCTTAATAGTCAAAAATTCAATTTTTTCTTCCGATAGCTTATTTTCGGATTCAAGTATAGAGTTATTGTCTACAAAGGATTCTGCCTCCAGCATTGCAGTCAAAGTCGTTATAAGCTGGATTAGTCAAGTATGATTTACTAAAACACACTTGAGTAATTTGCGCAATTTGACGAATAAAATTGTAAAAAACGGTCGTTTACGATTGAAGTGATTCGAATGTAAAAAGTCAAGTAAAACATACAACAATTCGCCAGAAAGTATACAAAAAATATTCGCCACAAAATGTACAAGTCAACGAGTGATAGATTTTCTGTGAGAGAAACGGTAAGAATCGCCTGACATGGAAATAATTTCGCAGTGATGAATGAGCCTGTCAAGAATAGCAGTGGTGATAGTTGCATCACCAAGGAAATCGACCCATTCATCAAATCCCTTGTTTGATGTGATGATCATCGATGTCTTTTCGGACATCTCGGAAACAAACCCAAAGAATAAATTTGCTTCCTGCGTGTTCAAAGGCATAAACCCGACTTCATCGATTATCACCAGCTACGCCTTGTAAATGTTCTTTAATTTTCGCTTGTTCTGAGATGATATCAGCTCAGTTTTAAGGTCTTTGATCAGCTTATCAACGGTCGTGAAAACCACGGAATAGCCCATGTCAAGAGCCTTGACGGCAAGAGCGGTTGCAAGATGTGTCTTGCCTATCCCGGGAGGACCAAGAAAGCATATGTTGTATGCCTGCTCAACCCATGTCATATCGGATAACCGAAGCATCTTTTCCTTGGAAATGCTTTTCTGAAATCCGAAGTCAAACTGCTCCAAAGTCTTTTCATTGGGCAGCTCTGCACGTTTTCTGCGTATTGCATTCTGCTTTTCGGTTTTGATCTTAAGCTGCTCCGACAGATAAATCTCAACTGCCGCAAGAGGAGTAATATCATCTCTGTCCTTGTAAATAGCCTCAAAATCGACCTGTGCAAACCTTAATGCAGAGGAAATTGATAGGATGTTTTCAAGCCTTTCGTTCATTACATATCACCTGCCTTTGCGTAAACGTCAAGGGAACGTTTCTGTACAGTCACGTGATATTCAGGCTTGTCAACAGGTATCGCCTGCTTATCGACCTGCCTGATCTCCGGCTTCGGCAATTCGGAAAACTCAAGGAAATCTCTTGCGGTTTTTGCACTGAACAGTCTGTTTTCGGTACAGAACTTAGCTGCATTTATCAGCTTTTCTTTGCCGTATTTATCAACTGTGCTAAATACTCACGAAATAAGCTAAATGGCGGTTATTCGTGCATACAATATCGGTTTCTTTCAAAATGTTGATACATTCTTCATCACGAAAATCTCCGTTACCCTTTAACTTTGTAACTTTTCCCTCATATATGCTTGTATTGTTACCACCCGTATATTCCATTGTATAAGCTCCACCCTCGGCTATATAATGTGTTGCTATCAACTTTTTCAATCCGAAATAGCCGTAATTCAGGTGAAAATATCTCCAAAAGTTAGAAGATATTGGGTCATCACAATTACAATAAATCACTTTCCCTCTGAAATGCTCAACATAGTGCTTTAATTCGTGTTCTATGTCCGTTAATTGAGTATAAAACTCGTCATTCTTTGTTGCTTTTGCCTTTTGCAAATTGTCGTGTGCCGCCATATTAGTCACTACCCTTCGTATTTAATACAATGATTTCGGGAAATACTTTTCGTCAGCTTCTACTATGCCGTCAAGGGTAACATTTTTCATTATGTTTGTGAGTGCATCAAGTATCTTATGCCGCCAACGAAAAGCCATCTTACGGTAATCCAAATTATTCTACATTATATAAACATTGTAAGGAAATGCGGAAGCGTAACTTTAGAATCAATCTCGCCAATATTTCCGCTGACAAGCTTATACGCAACTGTCGGTGAAAAGCTATCAATGAACGAGTTCATCGATTTTGTGGCAGTGTTTCCTGCTTTCACCTCGATGGGTATCACTCCCCCATCTTTTTCAACTATAAATTCAAGCTCTGAGTTATCATCAGGCTTATAATAATGAAGGGTATATCCATTCTTTACAAGGGTTTCTGCCACAAAATTCTCATATATGCCGCCTTTGGCAAATCCTTTCAGATTGCCGTTAAGCAATGCTTGCTTCGTTGCAAAGCCGAACAAAGCCATAAGCAGCCCCGTATCATTGATATAAAGCTTGAATTCATTATCCTTTTCATATGCGTTAAGAGGCAGCATCGGAGTTGTTGTATTACAACAGATATACGCCATATTTGCATCGTGAAGCCATTGTATGCTGTCACCGAATTTCCTTGCAGTGGCCTTGTTTTCCACTTCCGAATATTTGAATTTCTTGTTTTCCTTTGCAAGCTGCCTCGGAATACTGTCATAGCATTTTCTGACCTTAACCTTCTCTGCACCTTTGGCGTGCTGTGAGATATCATCTGAATAGGAAGCAAGTATCTTATCCTGTATCTCCTGGACCTTGCCAAAATCCTGATATTCAATAAAGTTAGCCACCACTTCGGGCATACCGCCCACAACAAGATATTCACGCAGGATAGACTCGAATTTCTGATTTATTTCGGGCGGTATCTTTTCCTTTGAATCAAAGAAGCTTCTCAGATAATCAATTGTATCGGCTTCATAGCCATAAGCCCATAGAAATTCCTCAAAATCCAGCGAATACATCATTACAGACTTTTCATATCCTACGGGAACAGATTCCACTTCCTCAACCTCACGATCATCGTCCTGACCGTATGCAAGTCCAAGAAGCGAACCCGATGCAATAATATCATATCTGCCGTCCTCTGCAAGAAATTTCAGCGCCGTTCTTGCATTTGAGCACTTCTGTATCTCATCAAGAAAGATAAGCGTTTTTTCGGGGATAAGCTTTATTCCCGGAATATTGGCGGTAATGCGCTTGTATATCTCATTTGCAGACTTATCCCCCTCAAAAATGACTTTAAGACTGCTCTGTTTGTGAAAATTTATCTCAATAAAGCTTTCATACTCTGCATTTCCGAACATTCTGACAAGATAGGTCTTTCCCACCTGCCTTGCACCCTTTATCAGCAGACATTCCTTTCCCTTATTCTTTTTCCAGTTGATAAGATAATCGTACATTTTTCTTTTGAGCATAAGATTTACCGACCTCGCTTTCTGTCTATATTGTATCATATTATAGGCAGAAAATCAAGTGTTATGCATAAAATTAGATATTGAAAAATAATATTTATGCATATTTTAAGGCATTATATTATGAGATTGATGCATATTTTCGGAGATGTATTATCAAAGTTTGACAACATTAAAAAACTATGCTATACTTATTACAGCACCATTAAGGCTTGCAGAGTGTAGCTGCTTCGCAGTCAAGCTTATATCCCTTATAATGGCACAATTTTTCAACACTCATACTTAGGCTCGATAAAAAAATGAATGTTTACAAAATTCCATAGGATGCCAATCGTCCAAGGAATTCCGTGAACATTCATTATAATAAATTTAAAATCCCGACTTACAAACGGTGTATAAAAGTAGTATAATCACTTCAATAGGAAGTGATAAAAATGTCAAACAGAAGCAGATCACAAAAAAGAACACCATGGGATGATTTACCAGAACCAACAATAATACAGGAGTTTCTTCAAATGCATTATGTGGCAAGATATGATCAGAGGCATCCTAAAATAAAAGATGCAGGTGAGAGTGAATTAATAAACTCATTCGCCCCTACAAAGTGCCCCTACTGTGAATCAGAAGATTTTGTAAGAATCGGATATGATTCTAATGGCATAAGGAGATACAAATGCAGCTGCGGAAAAACTTTCAAGCCAACAACCGGAACCATTTTTGATTCACGGAGAATACCAATTTGTGAATGGATAGAATACTGTTTGAATATTTTTCGATATGTTAGCTTGAATGCAGATTCATGGAATAATCGGAATGCAATATCCACATCAAAATATTGGCTTGAAAAGTTGTTTTTGAACTCGAAAACTCGCAGAATAATGTTGTTTTAAGCGGCACAGTGTGGCTGGATGAGACTTACTATTCTCTGATGATGAGAGAACGTGTACGAGATGAAAGCGGCAGGCTGCTGCGTGGTCTTTCCCGCAATCAGATTTGTATAGGAGTTGCTACAGATAAGAAGCACACGATATGCTTTGTAGAGGGCTTCGGTAAACCCTCACAGAAACGAAGCTATGACGCTTTCAAAGACCATATTGCACCGGGTTCAACTTTGATTCATGATAAGGAGAAAACCCATAAAAAGCTGGTAGAAAAATTGAATCTCAAAAGCGTCAGTTACTTGTCAGCAGAACTCAAATGACTGGCTGATAGTAAGAACCCACTTAACACTGTCAACAGGATTCATTGTCTGCTTAAAATGTTCTTAAATGCACATAGCGGTTTCAGTCGAGATGATTTGCAGAATTATCTTAACTTGTATTCATTCGTAATCAACCCACCATCTGACCATCTTGAAAAGATCGAGAAAATCATTAAAATGGTTTTTGAAAATCCAAAATCACTCAAATATAGAGAGCAATTTGTCGGAATTACATAATTTTTGTACACCGTATGCAAGTTGGGATTTTAAAAAGAATCATATAATTTTCTTGTCGTTTTTTACAGAGTATGATACAATATTTTTTATAAATGATAGCTGAAGTCATTTTGGATAATTGGTATCACGCCAAGGCAGTGCTAATTGCCTTGACGGGTAATTTTTTTATCCTTTTCCCATTCCCACCGAAAAAATATCATCACCCTCGCTGCAAAGCCGTTCAAAGACGTCATCGCCGCATTTTCTGCGGATTATCCGTTCAGCTTCTCCGAATCGGGGAGGACGTTTTTTTGTATTGTGTGCGTCCGTTCCCATTACCCCGATCATGCCGCTGTCTATCATATCCAGAAGCCTTCGCCTGCGGAAAATGCCCGCTTCTGCCAAGCTGTCGCAATTCATCTGACAGATAACATTACCAAAAGAGCATAAGCGTTCAATATCCGAAACGGTATTCCCGAACTCAAGATACCTCTCGGCATGAGCAAGGATCATCCTATACCCGCACCTGTTCACAAAGGTCATGAACCGTGCGTAAAAATTATCGTAAAACCGTTCAAAGGGCAGCTCAAGCAGGATATGCCCCGTTTCCCCGATGCACAGCCTGCCAAGCTCGGGGTCGTCCGCAAGAGAGGGATAAAAAAAGACCTCGGCGCCGAGGATAAGCTTAGGAAGGGTGTCTTGCGGCAGAGCCTTCCGAAGCATTTCAAAGGAAGCCTGTCTGCGGCTCAGAAAGCTGAGGATATCCTCCTTCTGCCTGTAAAAATGAGGAGTCAGCACCACCCTTTCCACCCCCGAAGCAACAAGTGCCTCAAGCATTTTTACCGATTCCTCTGCCGAGCCTGCGCCGTCGTCCATGCAGGGCAGGATATGTGAATGAAAGTCCGTCCGCAACATCTTCCGCTCCTTTCTGATACATATATCACAATAATACTATATTCCGAGCTTTATTGTCAAGTAGGGCAAATTCTCCAATGCTTTGGATAAAAAGCACGAAAGTTCCGAACTTAAAACATTTCAAATAATTTTTTGTATATTTTCACTGATTTTTATTCAAAAATGTTTTCAAAATGTATAAATTTCTCTTGAGGATAATATTTTTTTAAATATCTATTGAAATTCTTGAATAAATTTGATATAATTAAATAAGAAAATTTTGCGCCTCGGCGTATTCGTTAGGAGTGTATATCTGATGTTAGAGCTTATCGGAGTAAATGAGGAAAGATGTATAGGCTGCAATGCCTGTATCAGGGTATGTCCCTCTCCCGAAGCTAATTCCATAAAGATCCTTGAAGACGGCAGAGCAGTCACCGTTATCAACAATGAAAAATGCATTGCCTGCGGTGAATGTGTCAAGGTCTGCAAGGCTAAGGCAAGAGATTATGAGGACGATACCGACAAATTCTTTAAGGATCTCAAGGACAGAAAGATCATCGTTATCGCTCACCCCTCCATCAAGACCGCCTTCCCCGGCACCTGGCAGTCCGTTCTCAAGTGGTTCAAGCAGAACGGTGCCGACGGCGTTTATGACGGCTCCTACGGTGCGGATATCTGCACTTGGGGCTATGTGAGAGCTATCGAGCAGGGCAACGCAAAGAACGTTATCTCCCAGCATTGTCCCGCTGTGGTCAGATATATGGAGGTTTATCACCCAGATGATACCAAGGAGCTTTCTCCCGTTCACAGCCCCATCTCCTGCGAGGCTATCTACATAAGAGACTTTATCAAGAAAAATTACGCCGTTGCTGTGCTTTCTCCCTGCCCCGCCATGAAGCTGGAGTTTGCCGCAACAGGTCATGCGGAATATAATATCACCTTCAAGCGCCTGAAGGAATATTTCCGCCGCAAGAAGATCGATTTCACCAAGAATGTGGAAAACGGTCAGCATTATGACTTTGACGATCAGGTTCAGGGATGTCTCGGCGGTATCTTCCCCTCTCCCGGAGGTCTAAAATTAAATCTTGCCATCAATATGCCAGAGATCGTGGCTATAAATTCCGACGGCGCCAAGAACGTTTACAAGGAGCTTGACGAATACTGCGAGCTCCCCTCTCACCGTCATCCTCAGGTGTTCGAGGCTCTCTCATGCAGCGGAGGCTGCGGCTGCGGCTGCGGAATCGGCAATGAGGACGAGCAGAATGTGCTTGAGATCAAATCCATCATGCGGGAGGTGGAGATCGACGCCAGAAACCGCCGCAAGACATCTCTCAACGGTCTTGACAAGCAGTTCAAGGTATTTGACGACAGGATCAATCCCCGCAGCCTGATGAGAGACTATGCAACAAGCGGCAAGCCCGAGCCCCGTCCCACTGACAAGGAGCTGGAGGAGGCTTTCGCTAAGCTCGGCAAAAAGAACGATTATGACAAGAAGATCGACTGCGGTGCCTGCGGCTACAATACCTGCGCTGAGATGGCATGGGCAATTTACTCGGGCAGAAATATCCCCTCCAACTGCATCAGATGCGCAAAAGCCTCTTCGGGAGGAGCTTCGCCCGTTCTTACTGCTGCGGACAACGGCAAGGCTTCCCAGATCGCTGAAAAGGTCAGCGGCTTTGCAAACAATCTCCTTGCGGATATCGAAAATATCTACGCAAGCCTTTACAGCATTGATTCGGCAAACCAGAAATCCGCTTCCATGTCGGGTATCGTTGTAAATATCCTCGAAAAGGTGGTTGGCTTCTGCTCCTCTGTGGAGAGCGTTGACTCGGATAATCTCCCCATGCTGGTTTCCACTCTCGAAAAGCTCCAGACTGCTGTTTCCTCCCTTAACGAAAATGTTACGGAATGTGCAACAGGCTCTGCTACCATCAGAGAAGCAATGCAGGCTGTTGCGGACGCAACCACCGAGCTTAATGTTATGGCTCAAGATATGGTTACCACCCTTGCGGATAAATACTGATATTCAAAATAATTTCCCTCTGTTTTCAGAACAGAGGGATTTTTTTTATTGGGAAGAACGCTTGAAACCGTGATATTCCCGCCATGATTCTTTTTAATGCTATTTATTATAATAGCCCTTGATATTATTTACGGCAATTTTTTCAATATAGGCGATAAGCTGCTCATCGGAAAGCTTTATCTCGTCAAGAAGCCTGCGCTCGATCATCAGCGCTGCCGCTCCCGAATAAAATTCTATGAAAAAATCCACAAATTCCTTGTCTGTCTCCGCGGGGGCAAGCCCGAATTTATCCATGCAGTCGGCTATGATCTTTTCGGTGAGTATCGACATGAAATCTATAAGAAATCTGCTCACGTTTCTGTGCTCCACGGAATTGAGCACAGAAACACAGAAACGCTTATTATCCGCAAGATACCTGAGCATTTCCCTCAGCGTATCCTTCCACGAGACAGAAACATCATGGAGATGAACCGCCGTTTCCGCCTCCCATTCAAAAAGCCATTTCAGCAGGTCATATATATCATCAAAATGATAGTAAAAGGTCTGACGATTAAGTCCGCAGTCATCGGTAAGCTGCTTGATGGTGATTTTTTCCAGAGGCATATATGAAAGCCGCTTTTTCAATGCTTCGGCAAGCTTGTATCTTGCGGCTGAATCAGATGAATTTTTTGGCATAATAAACACATTCCCTTCACTCAGATTATACCATACATATGCCAAAAAAGCTATACCTTAATCGCCTCTTTTCCCTTTTCAACAAAACGGCGAATTTGTCTATTGCCATTTATTACAAAATGCTGTAAAATATAATATAAAATCATCACGAAGGAGTGAAGCTCTTGTCACAGAAGTTCCCGTCTCCTCCCGAGGAGGAAAATGAAAGCTTTATGTATAAGCTTGCCACGTTTATTGTAGACAAGCGCAATCTGGTATTCCTGCTGTGGATATTTGCGCTTATTTTCAGCATATTTGCAAGCAGCTGGGTAAAGGTGGAGAACGATATCACCGCCTATCTCCCCGACACCACCGAAACAAGGCAGGGTCTTACCATAATGGAGGAGAAATTTACTACATATGGCACCGCCTCTGTGATGGTATCAAACATCACATATGAAAAAGCCGAAGCTCTGGCAGAAGAGATCGGCGAAATTGAAGGCGTTTCGGAAGCCGCTTTTGACAATTCCGAGGATCACTATAAAAACTCCTCTGCCATGTTCTCCGTTACCTTTGACGGTGAAGAGGACGAACAGGTAAGCATTGACGCCATGAACGAGATAAGAGAGCTCCTGGGCGGCATGGATGTGTATATTTCAAGCACGGTAGGCAGCGATTCCTCAGCTCAGCTTGCGGCGGAGATGCAGACCGTGACCCTGATCGCCGCTGTTATTATCCTGCTTGTGCTGCTCTTCACCTCCAAGGCTTACGCTGAAATTCCCGTTCTCATCTGCACCTTCGGTGCCGCAGCGCTGGTAAATACGGGTACAAATTTCCTGCTGGGAACCATTTCCTTTATTTCCGATTCGGTAACGATCGTTTTGCAGCTTGCCCTTGCAATCGACTATGCCATTATCCTCATTCACAGATACAGCGAGGAGCATGAGCATCTCGATTCCAGAGAAGCCTGCATTACCGCTCTCAGCAAGGCTATCCCCGAAATATCCTCCAGCAGCCTTACTACTATTTCCGGTCTTATCGCTCTGGCTTTCATGCAGTTCCGTATCGGCTCGGACCTGGCAATGGTGCTTATCAAGGCGATACTTCTGAGTCTTTTGTCCGTTTTCACCCTTATGCCCGGACTTATTATGGTTTTCTCCAAGCTTATCGACAAAACCGTTCACAAAAACTTCGTCCCCAAAATTTCTGCGGTCGGAAAATTTGCCTTTGCAACCAAATATGTTATCCCGCCGCTCTTTGTGGGAATTGTCTGCGTGGCTTTCGTTTTCTCAAGCAAATGCCCCTACTGCTACGGCACCACTGATCTTGAGACTACCCGTCACAGCGAGCAGCAGCTTGCTGAGCAGAAGATAAAGGATAATTTCGGCTCTTCAAATCTTGCCGCCCTTATCGTTCCTGCGGGTGATTATGAAGCTGAGGGCAGGCTTATCAGAAAGCTTGAAAGCTACGATCAGGTGGATTCCTGCTTAGGACTTGCAAATATCGAAGCCATGGACGGCTATGTTCTTACCGATGCGCTGACCCCAAGGCAGTTTTCCGAGCTTGTGGAGCTGGATTACGAGGTCGCAAAGCTCCTTTATGCCGCATATGCCATCAACGATGAAAATTACGGAGAGGTAATTAACGGGCTTGACACCTACAGCGTTCCCCTTATTGATATGTTTATGTTCACCTATGAAGAGGTGGATAAGGGCTACGTCATCCTCGACGACGAGCTTATGGATACCCTTGAGGAGCTGCACACTGCTCTCGACAAGGCTATGCTCCAGCTCAGAAGCGAGGATTACAGCAGAATACTTGTTTTTCTCAATCTCCCCGAGGAGGGCGAGGAGACCTTTGATTTTCTCTCCGTCATCCATGAGGAAGCGGCAAAATACTATCCCGAGAATGTTTTTCTTGTGGGAAATTCCACCAGCGATTACGACCTTTCCTCTTCATTCGTAACTGATAATTTGATAATCAGTATACTTTCCGCACTGTTCGTAATCATTATCCTGCTCTTTACCTTCAAATCTGCAGGTCTTCCCGTTCTGCTAATTGCTGTTATTCAGGGAAGTATCTGGATGAATTTCTCATTCCCCTATCTCCAGAATACCAGCCTGTTCTTTTTAAGCTACCTTATCGTTAATTCCATTCAGATGGGCGCAAATATCGATTATGCCATCGTTATTTCCAGCAGATATATGGAGCTGAAGCAGGAAATGTCCATCAAGGACGCAATTACCGAAACACTCAATCAGGCGTTTCCGACAATTATTACCTCGGGCGCTATTCTGGCGGCTGCGGGAATCCTTATCGGTCAGCTTTCCTCCGACGGCACCATTTCCTCCATCGGCGTATGCCTCGGACGTGGAACCATTATGTCCATCGTGCTTGTAATGGGTGTGCTGCCGCAGATACTGCTGCTTGGCGATACCATTATCGAAAAGACCTCCTTTACCATCAAAAAGCGTGAACGCACTCAGGTATCGGGCGGAAAAATTGCCGTTACAGGCAGGATCCACGGCTATGTTAACGGCAGGATCGATGCTGTTGTCAACGGAATTATCATCGGCGATGTGGACGCCAAGATCGAAAGCCGAAGCAGCGGTGAGCTTATTGAAGCAAATGGATCCGAGGGAAAGGAGGAGCTGAGACAATGACTCTTTTAAAACGCTGCGCTGCCTGCGCACTTGCGGTAATTATATCGGCAAGCCCCGTTTTAAGCGGATTTTCAGCATATGCAGAGGATACGGGCGCCACAGCTCCCGCCGCCGAAGCCGTCAGCGAAAACACCGTTTATATTAATTCAGCGGAGGATTTTGTCAGCTTTGCAAAACTCTGCACCCTTGACAGCTATTCGGTCGGAAAGACCTTTATTCTGAATACGGATATCAATTTTGCCTCATCGGATGCAGAATTTATCCCCGTTCCATCCTTCGGAGGCGTATTCGAGGGAAACGGTCACAAACTGAGCGGCTTCTCTATCGAATCAAACGGCTCTGTACAGGGACTTTTCAGATATATCGAAAAAAGCGGCAGGGTCAAGGATCTGAATGTCTCCTGCAAGATATCACCCTCGGGAAGCTCCTCAAAATGCGGCGCTGTTGCAGGAGTCAACCGCGGTACGATATACGGCTGCACCTTTGACGGCGTTGTTACGGGAAAGGAATACTGCGGCGGAATTGCGGGAGTTAACGAGGAAACAGGGCTTATCTCCTGCTGCTCTGCTAACGGACGCATACAGTCAGAGCATTTCACGGGAGGCATTGCGGGCGAAAACAGAGGCTGCATCATGCTCTGCGAAAGCTCGGCTTCCGTTAATACCAACGCTGCGGACAATTCCCTTGACCTGGAAAGCATTAACATTGACGATATCTATTCCACCGAAAAAGCGGCGGATTCCACGGACGCAGGCGGCATTTCAGGCTATTCCTCGGGCAATATTCAGAACTGCGTCAATAAGGGAAGGATAGGCTATCCCCATGTGGGCTACAATATCGGCGGCATCTGCGGACGTCAGTGCGGCTACATCAGCGGCTGCGAAAACAGCGGTATTATCAACGGCAGAAAGGATGTTGGCGGCATCGTCGGTCAGGCAGAACCTCATTTTTCCCTGCTTTTTTCCGAATCCACCGTTAACCGGCTCAGAGACAGGCTGGACGAGATGAATGTGCTTATCGACAAGACCATCTCCGACG
This sequence comes from Oscillospiraceae bacterium, assembly GCA_022787085.1. Classification (GTDB taxonomy): domain Bacteria; phylum Bacillota; class Clostridia; order Oscillospirales; family Ruminococcaceae; genus Huintestinicola. Next base: position 70,092 of record JALFVE010000040.1, read on the forward strand.
CAAACGGTTCCTCCGACAGGCTCACGGGTGATATGGACAGCGCACTTGACGCTCTCGAGGCAGTCCGTCAAAGCTCCGACAGGCTTATTGACGAGGCTGATTCCGTTATGAATGAAAATATTGATTCTTTGAATGAGCTAAGCTCCCGCATATCCGATCTGATCGATATGTCCGAGCCTGCTGCCGACAGCTTCTCAAAGGCTTCGGACTCTTTTTCCGAGGCGGCAGACTGCCTGTGGTCGGCAAGCGATATGCTCTGTCAGTCCATGGAGAATACCGATGAGGCATTTGATATCCTTTTCCCCATTCTTGACGAACTTTCTGACGCCATTGATTCCATGACGGAGGCTAATTCTTCCCTTCAGGACGGTCTTTCCTCCGTTCAAAGCTCTCTTGGAGATCCGAACGGCATCTCTGCGTCTCTGAATAACTTAAAAAACAGGCTGTTTATTCTCGGTCAGTCTGTTCAGTCAATCAGCGATATTGCAAATAACGGCATCCTCGCCCTTGACGATTATGCCTCATCTCCCGAGACTGAGGAGGCGGTTAATAAAATCAAGGACAGCCTTTCAGCTATTTCCGACAGTGCGGACAGGATATCGGAAAATATCAGCAATTCGGAAAATTCCGTCAAGCGGCTTCAGGATATGCTGGACAACAATATTGACGACCCCGGGGCATACAAAAGCTGTATCAGCGATATGCTGGATATTTTTACGGACGGTTCTCTTAAAGATATGTTCTCCGCATTTTCCGACCTGGTTGACGGAATGAGAATGCTCATTGATTCCTCCGCCGCAAAGAACGCAAAGAATGAAATTGAGCGCTGCGCCTCGGCAATAAGAGGGCAGGCATCTGCATCTGTTCCGCAAAGCGGCGAGCTGCCCGAGGATATCACCCTTGACAGCCTCAGCCGGCTGATAGATCATCTCATTGCTTCCTCCGAGGGTATCGGCGAAGCGGGAGCCTCCGCAGCCTCGGTAAATGACAGGATAAAGGAAGCTTGGCCCTTCCTCGATGACAGCGCTGCGGCTGCTATTGAAGCGGCATACTATGCTGAGGAAGCTGTGCAGCATACGTCGGACAGCTCTGTGTATCTCTCCGACGGGCTTTCCTATCTCCATGATATTGCAGATTATTTTGCGGGAAAGGAAAAGATAGAATTTTCGGGCACTGACGAGACTTTCAATAATATCCGCAAAACACTCACAGGCGATCTTGAAGCCCTGCTCGATACACTTGATGTTCTGAATGTTTCCGCAGGCGATTCGGTGAATATCATTTCCGAGGATCTCAAGGCTGTTAATAACAAGGCTTCCGAGGTCTACGATGTCATTCTCGATATGACCGACGAGCTTGCCCGGGACCCCAGAAGCCTGGAGGATTATACGGAGGATATCTCCGCTTCCGATTCCGTGGGAAGAGCCGACGGAAAGATAGCATCCTGCGTTAATACGGGAAGCATTTTTGCCGATGTGAACGCAGGCGGCATTGCAGGTGCAATGGGCGTGGAAAACTCCTTCGACCCCGAGGAGGATATCGAACAGATAGGCGACCGCTCCTTTGATTTTATGTATCAGTCCAAAACAGTTGTGAGAAGCTGCGAAAACAGCGGCGTTATTACTTCCAAAAAGGACGGTGCTGGCGGCATTGCGGGAAGCATGGACACGGGCTGTATCATTTCCTCTAAGAATCTGGGAAATATATTCTCCACAGACGGCAGCTATGTGGGAGGCATTGCGGGAAGATCATCCGCAGCCATTTTCGGAAGCTTCGCAATGTGCCGTCTTGAGGGTGACGACAATGTGGGCGGCATTGCAGGCGAGGGTCATGATATCAGCAGCTGTGTAAGCTATGTTTCCATTGATCTGTCGGATGAATTTGCGGGAGCTGTTGCAGGAAGCTGCGACGGCGTGCTCGAGGGGAATATTTTTGCGGAAAACGGCATGGGAGCGGTGGACGGAATAAGTCTCAGCGGAAAAGCCTTTCCCGTTTCCTATGAGGATATGATCGCTTTGGAGGGTATTCCCGAGGAATTCAAGACCCTTACCCTGACCTTCATGGCTGATGATAAAACAGTTGATGTCATTGAGTTTGAATATGGAGCTTCGCTTTCGGAAAGCGATATTCCCGCCGCTCCCCGCAAAAACGGTTATTTCGCAAAATGGGAGGAGCATGATTACTCGGATATGACCTACAGTGAGGTAATTAACGCCGAATATATCCCCTATGTGACTACTATCTCCACCGAGCTTACACGAGAAAATGGCGCTCCCATTTTTATGGCAGAAGGCAACTTTACCGATTCCGACAAGCCTGAGCTTACTGACCTCGGCGGCGAAAGCTGGGAGCTTATTATCCCTGAGGACGGAAATTCCGAAAGAATTATCCGATTCCTGCCTATGTCTGCTCCCGATAAAACCGTTGTTGAAGTCAACGGCGCCGCTGTTCCCTGCGAAACGGACGGCAGTTATGTGACCTTCACAGCGGCAGGCGGAACACTGCTTATTTCCGCTTATAAAAAGCCTTTGAATATCCCGCTTATTGCAGGGCTTTCCTGCATTGGTGCTGCGGCTCTTGCGGGCTGCGGAGCGGTCATTCACAGAAAAAAGAAAAAAAGCACATGATATTTCAGCCGAAACCGCACATTCTGCGGTTTCGGCTGATTTTTTTTCATATCTGCATAAAAGCCCTTCTGCTGCCATGCTATAATACAGATGATCGGTGCGGAAGGGAGGTTTATAGCTTTGTATGATAATTTCGGAAGCGACGCAGTTTACAAAAGGCTGAAAAGAGATGTGCATGATTTTATTGATTCACCGTATTCCTCAGATGAAGAGCAGGAGGAGCTTCAAAGCAGGATAGAGGAGGAATATGAACGAGGAAATCTGTCATCCTCGCAGTACGACCATCTTCACAGACTTATTGACGATTACTGCGGATGATTTTTCCGCAGATAAAAAATGAAGGGAGAATATTTATGAGCATTACTCATATTAAATTTCTGGATATCAAAGCCTTTAATGACGATATCGCAATTGGCTTTTTCCCCGGAGACGATATTATCATCGAGGAAAAGCTGGACGGAGCAAACGCAAGTATTCAGTATATTCCCGAGGAGGACAGGGTAGCTGCATTTTCGCACAACTATGAGCTTAGCAGCGGAAATGATCTCAGAGGCTTTTACGGCTGGGTCCGGTCTCTTGATAAGGAAATGATAAAGGATACTCTTGGCAGCGGTCTGAAGCTTTTCGGTGAATGGCTCGTTCCACATACAGTTGTTTATCCCGAGGAATGTTATAATAAATTCTACTGCTTTGATGTTCTTGATATCGGTTCGGGGCAGTATCTTCCCCCCCATAGGGTCATGGAGATCGCAAACAAGCTTGGCATTGCATTTGTCCCCGTTTTCTACAGCGGCAAATTCACAGGCTGGCAGGATGTGACTAAATATGTGGGTCAGACAAAAATGGGAGGCAGCGAGGGCGAAGGAGTCGTTGTCAAGAATATTTCCAATCTTGACAGGTCACGTTATAAGGCAGAGCCGTACACAAAGATCGTAAGCGACCGCTTCAAGGAGGTCCACAGGAACGCCAAGCCCGAGGCGGCAGTTCCCAAGCCCCAATTGTCAGGCGAGATCGAGGAAGCCATGACCATCATTACAAGAGCCAGAGTTGAAAAGCTTATCAACAAAATGGTGGACGAGGGGCTGCTTCCATATGAATGGAACACTTCTCACATGAGGATTATTATGAAAAATCTCCCCAAGCGTATTTATGAGGACTGCATGAAGGAGGAGCCTGAGACGGTCGGAAGCATCAGCAATTTCGGAGCGGTTATCCCGAAGGCGGTCACATATATCGTCAGGTCGATTCTTCTGGAGAGAATAAAGTGAGAATGGAGTGAACTGATATGGGAATGGACCAGTGTATTTATCTCATGGACAAGGGAAAATCCCGAACGGACAATGACCGCAGAACCGAGATATGCTACTGGAGAAAATTTTACAGGCTAAATAATTTTGTTGCAGGCAAGCTTAACGGAAAGCTTATTCGGTCAGAACAGGGAATTTATACAGCTGCTCTGACTGTTGAGCAGCTCGAACAGATAAGGCAGTTTATTATCGACCCCAAAAGGCTTTATGAGAATGATATCTTTGAATCGGATAATTACAGCAATATGGACTGTGAAACATGGGAAAAGCTGCGTGACAAATGGGATACAGCACTTAAGGAATGTATTTATATGCTGAATAATTCAGATTACAGCAACAGATACACCATTATTTACAACGCCGACTGGTAATATTATTCTCCGTTAATAAAAAGTTGTTGCATTATTCAGCAAAACGTGATATACTAAATTCATCAAACATTTTATCAGATCATTCTGTATTTCACAAAATGCAATTATGTTACGGAGGTAGTTAAAATGGGCAAGGCTCTGATAATCGGCTGCGGAGGAGTAGCAAGCGTTGTTATCCATAAGTGCTGTCAGAATTCCGAGGTATTTGAGGAAATCATGATAGCCTCCCGCACTAAATCCAAGTGCGACGCACTCAAGGAAAAGCTTCAGGGGCAGACAAAAACTAAGATCTCCACCGCACAGGTGGACGCTGACAAGGTTGATGAGCTTGTGGCGCTTATGAAGGACTTTAAGCCCGATATCTGTATCAATGTGGCTCTCCCCTATCAGGATCTTACCATTATGGACGCCTGCCTTGAGTGCAGGGTGGACTATGTGGACACCGCAAACTATGAGCCTGAGGACACTGCTAAGTTTGAATACAGCTGGCAGTGGGCATATAGGGAGAAGTTTGAAAAGGCTGGCATTACCGCTCTTCTGGGAAGCGGCTTCGACCCCGGCGTTACGGGCGTTTTCTGCGCATATGCCCAGAAGCACTATTTTGACGAGATCCACTACATTGATATTCTCGACTGCAATGCGGGAGATCACGGCTACCCCTTTGCTACTAACTTCAATCCCGAGATAAATATCAGAGAGGTATCGGCTAAGGGCTCCTACATCGAGAACGGCAAATGGGTCGAGACTGAGCCTATGGAAATAAAGAGGGTGTACAACTTCCCCGAGATCGGCGAAAAGGATATGTATCTTCTTCACCATGAGGAGCTGGAATCCCTGGCTCTCAATATCAAGGGGATCAAGCGCATCCGCTTCTTTATGACCTTCGGACAGTCATATCTCACACATCTCAAGTGCCTTGAAAACGTGGGTATGACCTCAATTGAGCCTATCAATTACAACGGCATGGAGATCGTGCCTCTCCAGTTCCTGAAGGCTGTTCTCCCCGACCCCGCAAGCCTTGGCCCCAGAACAAAGGGCAAGACTAACATCGGCTGTATCATGCAGGGCGTTAAGGACGGCAAGCCAGTTAATTACTACGTTTATAACGTCTGCGTTCACGAGGAGTGCTATGCCGAGGTGGGCTCTCAGGCTATTTCCTACACCACGGGCGTTCCCGCTATGATCGGCGCTATGATGGTAATGACAGGCAAATGGAAAAAGCCCGGCGTTTTCAATATCGAGGAATTTGATCCCGATCCCTTTATGGACGCTCTTAACAAGTGGGGTCTCCCTTGGAAGGAAAGCTTCGACCCTGAGCTTGTGGACTGATAATATGCAGCTTTGCGGAGAACAGTCATGTTTTTTTGGCTGTTCTCCTTTTATCAATATACATAAATGGAACGGGCTATCCGTCGGGCAGGGCATTATTTTAATTTTACAGTGAAATGAGGGTATTAAGCTATATGTCTAATTCCGAAAGATTTACTGCCGCATACGATTATGCTGCCATGAAGCATGAGGGACAGCTCAGAAAGGGCGGAGAGCCTTATATCACCCATCCTGCGGCTGTTGCGGAGATGCTCGGGGAGCAGGGCTATGATGAGGATTACCTTATCGCAGGGCTTTTTCACGATCTGCTGGAGGATACAGACGCCTCCGAGGAGGATATCAGTAATCTGGGCGGTGAGGCTGTTCTGGAGGCGGTCAGGCTCCTTACCAAGCGGGAAGGTTACGTTATGTCCGAGTATATTGCAGGCATTAAGCAGAATCCCATTGCCTTTGCGGTCAAGGCTGCCGACAGGCTTCACAATCTGCGCAGCGCTTTTGTGGCGGATGACGCTTTCAAGCGCAGGTATATTTCGGAAAGCAATGAATGGTTTCTTGATTTTTCCCCCGAGATCCCCAAGGCTGTCAAGGCTCTTGAGGACAGTCTTTCCGCTCCCGAAAACGGGGTCGGTCATTCGGATGAGGGTTAATGCTGCTCACGATCGTTTTGCTGGGATTTTTTCTGCGAATCGGTCGGGAGAATTTCAATTTGCACAAAAGGTCAGTAATTACAACTGCTTTGGATATTGCTTTGAGGGTGATCGTGAGGTATAATTATATAAAAGTAGGAACGATCATCATGAAGTTTATAAAGGCATTATCAAAGCTTACTGCTCTTACGCTTTCACTTTCCATTCTTACCATTCTGCTTGCAGGCTGTACAGAGCCTAAGAATGAAATGCGCAATATGTCAACTATGGAAATAGTCAAGGATATGGGTCTCGGCATAAATCTCGGCAACACCTTTTAAAGCTGCGGCGGCTGGTGGGAGAAATTCTCCGGCAAGGACAAGGAAATACTTAAAGGTCTTATGGACGTTAAGAACTGAGAAAGAAAGGATATGTCAGTTATGTCATTCAGAAAAATAGCAGCAGTATGCACCGAACTTTGTTTAACTGCTTCTATGACCGCCTGCGGAAAAAGCACCGAAGATGGGGAACACGGCTATCTGCTTGAATTTGTGGATAACGATTCCGAACGGTACGGACTTGACGGCCGGTTCAATGCAACTCCCCTTTATCTGGCAAGCGGAATGCCTGCGGTATCCATTTCCGACGGAAAGCTTATCAAAGATCTGAATGACACCTCCTTTGAGAGAGCAATGCAGTTTCAGTAATCATCACCTCCTATGATGATGAAAATTCCCGGCAGATAAATAATGAAAAAAATAAACCTCTTCAGGGCAACGACTGGTATTCGGTTCGTGACGAAGCCTATGATGTAATTGAACTTGGCGTTAACAAAGCAAACGATCAGGCAGCTCTGCTTCAATAATTCTATATTTTCTTCTTTCCAATAAATCCAAAACCGAAAGACTGCTCCGTAAATCGGGCGATCTTTTCGGATATGAAAGGACGGTCATTTCTATGAATCCATATCTTCCCCGCTATGAATATATCCCCGACGGTGAGCCGAGAGTTTTCGGCGACAGAATATATGTATACGGCTCTCACGACAGGGCAGGCTCTGACAGCTTCTGCGATTTTGTTTTGAAATGCTGGAGCGCTCCCTTGTCCGACCTTACAAAATGGGTTTGCCACGGCGATATTTTTCACACAAGGGCTGACAGAGATCATCCCTCGGACATTGACTGGAACGGCGATAATACTCAGCTTTTCGCTCCCGATGTTGTACAAGGTACGGACGGAAAATATTATCTTTACGCTTACATCGTAAATGCTAAAGGCTGCGTGGCTGTCAGCGACAGACCCGAGGGTCCCTTTAAGCTTGTTTCAAAATACAAGTACACTATTCCCGATGAGGTCTGCTGCAACGGATGGTTCATTGACCCGGGCGTTCTGGTGGACGACGACGGCAGGACTTATATTTACTGCGGCTTTGAGCGGTCTTTTCTTGCGGAAGTGAACAGCAATAATATGTATGAGATAATCGACGGCAGCTGCATTGAGCATTTTATCCCCTGCTCTGAGACCGAAGAGGGGGGATTTACAGAAAAAGAGTCGCTTTTCTATGAAGCCTGCTCTCCAAGAAAAATCAACGGCATTTATTACATGATCTATTCGCCAAAGAGGGGCAGCCGCCTTGCCTATGCCACATCGGACAGTCCCACGGGTCCTTTTACCTATCGGGGATATATCGTGGACAACGGCGCCCAATATCCCGGAGGAAACAATCACGGCTCGGTGGTGTGCATCAACGGGCAATGGTATGTTTTCTATCACCGCATGACCAATGGAACCATTATGTCAAGGCGAGGCTGTGTTGAAAAAATAGAAATTCTCCCCGACGGCTCCATACCTCCTGTGGAAATGACCTCCCTGGGCTTCAATGACAGTCTTGATCCTTATGATATCACGCCTGCGGACATTGCCTGCGTTCTGAAGGGAAGTGCTTTCATTACCGAGAGAAATGTGTTTGACAGAGCAGTAATAAACATTCAGGACGGCGATGTTATCGGCTACAAATATTTCGATTTCGGTGAGGATAATTCAAGCGTTACCATGGAATTTGCCGCTAAGGTCAAGGGCATGGGCTGCGACTGCCATATGCACATTCTGGCGGATGATGAGGAGATCGGCGTTTGCGATATCGGACAGGACGGCGGCGTTGTTAAGACTGTTGTGAAGGCTGTTACGGGCAGGCGGGCTGTTTATTTCAGAATATCAACGGATTACAGCGGCTGGACAAGTGAATATTTTAAGGGCAGAAGTCTGTTTGAACTGATAGAATTTGTATTTATGAAATAGTTGAAAAGCGGAAAAGGCTATGGTATAATTATTGTAAATACAATAATCGGAGTGATGCTAATGAAGCTCGGCACTATCGGCTACAATTACAGCCATGATTCGGATTTTGTTATGGACAGACCAAACGGGCCCGGCTGCTGGCTTATGCTCATTATCAAGACTCCTGCGCTCTTTGAGCTAAGCGGCAAAAGCTTTTCTGTCAGGGAAAATTCCTTTGTGATAATATCTCCCGATACCCCCTGCCGATACAGGGCTTCGGGAGATACATACACCGACGACTGGATATATTTCAGCGCTGATGAAGCTGACGTCCGCCGCTTCGGTGAGCTTGGTATCCCGATAAATGAGCCTGTTTATCTTGGAGATACCGAGGCTGTTTCCCGAATAATCCACATCCTCGCCTTTGAGCATTACTGCGCTGAGCCTTTTCATAATGAGATCGAAGAGCATTACACCGAGATAATGCTGCTTTCCGTCAGCAGGCTCATTCGATCGGGGGCGCACATTTCTCCGAAATTGTTTCTGCAGAAAAATCATCGGATGACTCAGCTCAGGACGCTTATTCACACCGAACCCAATAAAAATATGAGCATTGATGAAATGGCGGCTTCCGTTAATATGAGCCGATCGGGTTTTCAGCATTTATACAAGAAAATGTTCGGTATCAGCGTGTTAAACGATGTTATCAACGGCAGGCTGGAGCGTGCCAAAAGACTGCTTTCCTCCACCGATCTGACTGTTGCAGAGATCGCTTCAAAATGCGGCTATTCCTCCGAATACAACCTTATGCGGCAGTTCAAAAGCAGAACGGGGAAAACTCCCTCGGAATTCCGCAGGCAGATCTGATGTTATTTACATTCCTCTTGACAATCGGGATGAAATCGTTTAGAATATATAAAGGATTATTTTGTGAAATTTTGTCAGATAAGAAAGAGGTATGGAATGTACAGAATCATGACTTCCGATGAAGCGATCAGCCTCATCAAGGACGGCGACGTTATCTGTTTGAACTCCTTTGTCGGGATCGAAAATCCCGTTGAGCTCCATGAAGCCATTTACAGAAGATTCAGGCAGTCAGGCTCCCCCGCACACCTGACCATCGTTTCCAGCGCAGGCTTCGGCGTCTGGGACGAGAACAGAAACGCTGAAAGCTACATCAGAGAGGGTGCGCTGGACAAGCTTATTTGCGGTCATTTCGGCGCTATGCTCAGCACTAAGAAACTTGTTCTCGAGGACAGGTTCGAGGCTTACAATCTCCCTCTGGGCTGTATTTCCCATGCAATTCGTGCACAGGCGGGCGGTCTCCCGGGTGCGCTTTCCAAGGTGGGGCTGGATATTTTTGTTGACCCAAGACTGGACGGTCCCGGTATCAATAATCTTTCCCATGATGATTCGCTGGTGAAGCTTGTGGAGGTGGATAATGAGGAATTTCTCTATTACACCCTCCCTAAGCTGAATGTTGCGCTTATCAAGGGCACTGCCGCAGACCGCAAGGGCAATATTTCCTTTGACGATATGTATATGTCGGGTGACGCTCTTTCAATTTGTCAGGCGGTCAAGGCTAATCACGGAAAGGTCATCGTTCAGGTGGACAGGATCGTCAGCACACCTTCCCGTCCCAGAAACACCATTATCCCCGGATGCCTTGTTGACGCCATCGTTATGGTCGAGCCCGAGCCAAGGCACGCTGCTTATGAATCCCTTACGGGCAGCTTCGAGATCCCCTATGCGCAGTGGCAGGACTGGAATGAGATGCTTGCAGAGCGAACTGCAACCAAGGCTTCCTACAATGCGGCGGCGAATATTATCGGCAAGCGGGCTTCCATGGAGCTTAAACCCGAGGATATTGTAAATATCGGCATTGGCATCCCCGAAAATGTTTCCCGATTTGCCAGGGAAAGCGGTATGCTCGACAGGATCACTCTTACTGTGGAATCGGGCGGAGTGGGCGGATTTCCTGCGTCGGGTACTGTTTTCGGCGCAATGATTGGCGCTGCCTCCATGAACGATATGGCAAACCAGTTTGACCTTTATGACAACGGCGGTCTTGACATCTGCTTCATGGGTGCTCTTGAGGTCGATCACTTCGGCAACGTTAATTCCCACAGAGGTCCCGGCGCATTCTCGGGTATAGGCGGATTCGCAAATATCACTGCCAAGACTCACACCGTTGTTTTCTGTCTGACCTTCAACACCAAGGGGCTTGAGGTCGGCGAGGGTGAGGACAGCGTGACTATTGTGCAGAACGGTTCTATCCCTAAGTTTGTTGAAAAGATACACAGCATCAGCTTCTCAGCAAAGCGGGCGCTTGTCAACAAGCAGAGAGTGCTGTATGTCACCGAACGATGCGTTTTTGAGCTTTGCAGGAGCGGGCTCAGGCTGATCGAGGTTTACGGCGGGATAGACGCAAAAAAGGATATTCTTGAGCTTCTCCCCTTTGATGTCGAGGTTTCACCCGATATTATGCTTTGAGATTTTTTTATCTGTAACTTTTTTCGGCGGAATAATTTTTGCATTGCATACTGCCGTAACATATTGTATTCGTCCCGCCCTTATTCGATCAGGGCGGGGCTTTTTTAATTTATACTAATAACCATTTGTTCTATGGATAAAGACGGTGGATAGAATACACCCAATCAAGGAAAACGACCGCAGGCGGGCTTGCCGCCCGGCAAGGGAGTTTGACGCAGAGTGGGTGTATTATAGACACCGTATTTTGTCCATAGGTTAAATGGTTATTAGTATTAGAACTTGTCCACATAGAATCAAAATCTACACAAGAGCGTATGGATATGGGAAATAATACACATCGTTTCAGCGTGAACAGCTTTTATCTCATAATCTTTTGATAGGCGGCGTGAACCCTGAAACCATGAAAAAGTCCGTTCAACTTTCCAACGAAGC
>JALFVE010000019.1 GCA_022787085.1 Oscillospiraceae bacterium
GTTGCAGTCGGCGGAAACTGTGCGGCAGCCGCAGCAGGAAATGTCCTTGGGGTAAAACTTTCTTTCGCCGTCGGAAAATTCAAGAGCGAGAAATCTTCTCATACTGTCGTCGTCCCTCTCGGTGGCGATAAAAACGGGACATTCGTTGCACATTATTCCGCAGCAGGAAACTGTTTCCATATTATTCTATCCTTTCAGTTCATACTAATCTTTGATCGTTCTATAGACAAAGGTGGCAGATAGAACGCTGCCAATCTAGGAAAGCGACCGCAGGCGGGCTGTCGCCCGGCAAGGGAGTGTTGCTTTATAAAGCAACCTGACGACGAGTGGCTGCGTTATAGCTGTCGAATTTGTCTATAGGTTGGTTAAAGATTAGTATTAGTCGTGGCGTTCATCGGAATCGTAGATCTCACAGAACCGTGCGGCAAATGCGGGCGGCTCACCCTCTGCATACAGATGTCCCGTATCTCCGAAGGCATTCATTCTGAAGCAGGCAATGCCCTCTCTGCGCTCCTCGGTGGTAAGCACCGTTACCGAGGTGGGAGCGGCGCAGAAGCCCTGCCATAGCACTACGGGAGATATTCCCAGAAGATGTCCCAGCATTACACATTCCACGCCGAAATGGCAGAACAGGGCGATCACATCTCTGTTGGGTGAGACTGCACGGTAGATGTTTCCCTCTCTGCGGTAGCCGTGGCGCTCGATAATTTCATCAATTCCCTTATATACCCGCTCCGCTTCGGCTATGACATTTCCGCTTTTCATCGTGGGAGTTGTGTGCCACAGCTCACTGCTGTAATATTCCTCATGTGCTGTCCATACAGCGGGGAGCTGATCCCATGGGATACGCTCCTCGCCCGTCAGTTCATCAATTACGGGGGCGTGAAATTCCCTCAGCCACGGGCAGGTCTCGCCATGGGCATTTTTGGCTTTCAGGGTATATTCCGCTGTCGCCTGCGCTCTGCCCAGAGGGGAGAGATAATAATAGTCGATTTTTTCATTTATAAGCCGCTTTGCCAGCAGCTCTGCCTCTCTTTTTCCCTTTTCGGTGAGGGAGTCATGCTCGTAATCAGGGTCGCCGTGGCGGATTATCAGTATTTTCATAAGGCTTTTTCCTTCCGTTTAGTTTAATGAATAAGGATATCTGTATTCGCTGACTCTCCACAAGCCGTCCTCGCAGCGCTCTATCACAAAATTGCCGCCGTCGGTATAGCCTGTGAAATTGCCCGATTCATCGTATTTTTCCTGCCTTGAGCGGAAAACCATTTTGTCCTCGGATACGGTCACATCGGAAAAGGTCAGGGTGCCGAGAGTAAAGTCCCAGCCGCCGTCTCCCGCAATGCCGTACAGCTCGCCGTTTATGTCCGTATATCTCTGAGGTGCATTGAGAAACAGCTTTTCGGCGGTCTTAGGCGTGAATATGCCGTTCAGATATCTTTTCAGGTCCTTTGTGGAGGAAAAACGGCTGTCGTCTATTTTAAAATAATAATCCGCTGAGTCGGGCTCGTTCTGACGGGGTATCTCAATGTAATTTTCCCAGTCGGATATATTGAAGGCGGTCATGGTGAAATACTGAGCTGCGGAATTTGCTGCCGCCCAGCAGGCATAGCCGAAATAAAGAGGGTCGCTTTCGGTTATTTCCTCATAGCCTGCCACAAGGCGTGGGACGGTGTATTCAAATTTCAGGGTCTTTATCCTGACCCTGCTTTCGATTGGTCGGGGGTTGCCTTCGTCATCGTAAAGATTGCCCTCGTCTACGGTTATCTCATAGATGAATTTATCAGGCTCGCTGTGATACAGCATGGTCCTGTCCAGATAATCATGGGATATTTCCTCATATTCTCCGTCTCCGTCGGGATCCTCCGAGCTTACCATTTTTATCTCCCTCAGCTCGCCGTCCCTGTCAACGGTGTACATCCTGCTGACATTGTAAATGGCGCTGTCGGGAGACTTGTCCAGCTCCTCCTGCGTGATACTAAAGGTGAACTGGATTATGTCGGGGATGTATGTGTCGTCAATATCATTCTTGATGAGCTTTACCGCTCCCGATGCGCCCTCCTGGCTGTATGGGAAGGATGGGGTATAGCCCGAGGGGGCGGTTATTATGAAATCACGGGTCTCGTAGCGGTTGTTTTCTACAGTCACGGCTATTTCCTCGGGATATTCGCCCTGCCTTACGGTGAGTAGATAATTTTCCGCTGCTCCTCTAAGCTCAAAGCTGTATTTTGAAAAGGGTTCTTCGGTTTCGGAGGACAGCTCTGCCGCTGCTCCTGCGGTGCTCTCGGATACCGAGGTCGCTTCCGTTACGCTTTCTTCGGGCTGTGAGCCTTCGCAGCCGCTCAGAAGAAGCACTGCCGCTGCAATTAACGAAAATATTTTTACTGCCTTTTTTTTCATTTTATCAGACCTTTCTGCTACTATTATAGCAGATATTTCCCCTGTTTGCAATTACAATTGGGTTACAAGTCGGTGAAGAAAACTGTGAAACTTTTTTTGAAAAAACCCTTGCAATTTGAAAAAGAATATGCTATAATACTTTTCAGATGGTCGCAATCCGATATATAGGTGTGCGGGCCCTGTGCAACAAAACACCGTGAACCATGTCAGGCGGGGAACCGAGCAGCATTAAGCGGGACGTTTCGTGTGCCGCAGCAAGCCTGCACACCTATGTATCGGATTATTTATTTGCACCTTAGGAGTTGTAAAATTTAAGTGAAAAAATCTTTTTTGTCCCGAATTTGGGGCACTTTTGAAAAGTCCGCTCCCGCAGGGCTTATTGCAGTGTGGCTTCTTTCCGGGCTGATGATCGTTTCCGGCATAACGGATAACAATTCTTATTATATTACCGCAGGCGCCGGTGTGATAGGAGCTTCTGCCATTATTCAGATAATAGTTCTTCTTTCAACGGCGTTCCCCGGGGTGAAGTCCGATTTCGTTTCCGATTACGACAGGGAAGTAATCGGAAATGCATTTTCGGCGGGCGGAAAGAGACGGCTGTTTTTCGAGGGCTTCGAGCTTTTCCGAAATGATGAGAACGAGGACGCTCTCGAATGCTTCAGAGAGCTGTGCGGCAAGTCCCTTTCCGACAGGGAAAAGGGTGTGCTTGCTTTTTATACCGCTATCTGCTACAATCGGCTGGGGTATTCCACAAATGCCGCTCATCAGGCGATGATCGCTGCCGATAACGGCGTTCAGGTCCCCGAGGCGCTGCTTATGGCGGCAAGGAGCTTTAATGTGTCCGCAAGCTATTCCTCTGCCGCAGAGGTCTATGAGAGGCTTCTTCCCATTGCTGAGGAACGGGGGATATTTCCCTTTTTATACAACGAAATGGGCAAAATGTACCTCTCCGCCAATGATCCCGCTCACAGCAGGCAGGCTTTTGACAAGGCTGTGGAGATGGGCTGCGATCCTATTACCGCTCAGGGCGGGCTTGCCCTTGCGGATCTTATGGAGGGCAAAGAGGACAATGCCTGCGAGCGCTACCGCCTTGCTCTTATTGCAAGGATATCCGATACCGAAGGGTATAAGGATTACTGCGCCGATATCTGCGAAGCAAACGGATATCAGAGGGATTTCTTTGAGGAGCATCTGAAGGAGCGCTATCACAGGACGGCGGCAAGGTGAGTTCTGCTTTATTATCGTGAAAGGAGGAGCTTATGTATCAGGCACTTTACAGAAAATACCGTCCTGCCACATTTGAGGACGTTATTTCACAGCCCCACATAACCGCTGCACTGAAAAATCAGATAATGAACGGCAGGACTGCTCATGCCTATTTATTCACAGGCTCCCGGGGAACGGGTAAGACCACCTGCGCACGAATATTCGCAAAGGCGCTTAACTGCGAGCATCCCGTAAACGGAAGCCCCTGCGGCGAATGTGACATCTGTCGGGACGCCGATAATTTCGCTCTTTCCGACATTATCGAGATAGATGCTGCCTCCAACAACTCCGTTAACGATGCAAGAGAGCTGAGAGAGGCTGCGGAATATACACCCGAGAGGTGCAGATACAAGGTCTACATTATCGACGAGGTCCATATGCTCTCAAAGGACGCATTCAACGCCCTTCTGAAGCTTATTGAGGAGCCTCCCGATCATATCAAATTCATTATGGCGACCACCGAGCTTCACAAGGTGCTGCCGACCATATTGTCCCGCTGTCAGAGATTTGACTTTAACCGAATAAAGAGCGAGGATATTGCAGCAAGGCTTCAATATGTTGCACGGAATGAAAATATCACTCTTTCCGAGGACGGCGCCGAGCTTATTGCCAAGGCTGCCGACGGAGGTATGAGAGACGCTCTTTCCATTCTGGACAGATGCATTGCATTTTCCGAGAATGTTACCGCAGAGGTGGTTTCCGAGGCTGCGGGCATTGCGGGAAGAGAGCATCTTTTCACCATTGCCGAGGCTTGTGCCGACAGAGACGCTGCCAAGGCGCTGGGCGTCATTTCCGAGCTTTACGACAGATCAAAGGATATGCAGAGACTCTGTGAGGAGCTTGCTTTGCAGTTTCGAAATGTTATGATAGCGATTTCCGCTCCCGACCGCACAGACGTTATTGTCTGCCTGCCTTCGGAGCTGGAGACTATAAATAGAATTGCTTCAAAGCTGACGCTCCCGCAGGTATTGGGCTTTCTGGATATGCTTTCCGAATGTGCCGAGCGAATGGGTCGCTCCCTTGCAAAGCGCATTGATATGGAGATGTGCATTATCAGAATGTGCAGCGGCGGCTCTCAGAGGAATCCTGCTGACGGGGCGGAGATCGCTGCGCTGAACTCCAAGATATCCGCTCTTGAAAACAAGCTAAAAAGCGGCGCTTATGCCCCTGCAGAGCCGCAGAGACAGGTTCTCCCTCCCAAAAGAGAGCCTGTTAAGGATATTTCCTCGGCTCCCGAGGGTGCGCAGTTTGTCTATATTGACAGATGGTTCGATGTTATCGAGAGAATGAAGGAGGTATGTCCTGCGCTGGCTCCTCCCCTCGTTAATTCCTACGGCTACAATATGGGCGGCAAGCTTGTTATCAACAGCAGGGAAAATCTTATCAAGGTCCTGCTCAAATCCTCCGAAAACAAGGCAAGGATACTGGAGACGGTAAAGGAAATAACGGGTCTTTCCCTGTCCACCGTTCTCATGGGATACAGAGAGAGCCTTGACAGGTCGGGTGCTAAGCCCGTTTCCGAGGACAAGCCCTCTTCCGATCCCGCTGCGAATATGGAGGGGCTGATGAAAAAGGCAGAGCAGGGCGGCGTTCCAATCGAAGAAGAATAAGCTTATAACGGAAAAATTTCCGTTTAATAAATCAATATAATTACTTATTTCAAAGGAGAATTTTACTATGAAGGCAAGATTACCACAGGGCATGGCAGGCGGCGCTCAGAATATGCAGAGCATTATCAAGCAGGCTCAGAAAATGCAGGAGCAGATCACCAATGTTCAGGAGGAGATCGAGAATGAGACCTTTACCGCTACCACAGGCGGCGGTGTGATCGAGATCACCATGAACGGCAGAAAGCAGGTCCAGAGCCTTACCATCAAGCCCGAGGTCGTTGACAAGGACGATGTTGAGACCCTTCAGGATCTTATCATCAGCGCTGTTAACGAGTGCGTAAAGCAGATCGAGGAGACCTCCGAGGCTAAGATGGGCGCTGTAACAGGCGGCGTTTCCTTCCCCGGTCTTTTCTGATAATAAATTCTTTTTCAGGGCGGCCGATGCCGCCCGCAGCTTCTTTTTGAAAGGTATGATGATTCGTGGCAAACAGCACAGCTCTCCCTCTTGTTCTCCTTGCCGAGCAGTTTGCAAAGCTCCCCGGAATAGGCATGAAAACCGCTCAGAGGCTTGCTTATTTTGTTATGGGAATGAGCGATGAGGAGGCAAAGGAGTTTGCCGACGCCATTATCAATGCTCATTCAACTGTAAAGGAATGCAGCATTTGCCGGAATCTCACCGACGGCGGCATATGCCCCATCTGCTCCGACGACCTGAGAGATACTTCCGTTATCTGCGTGGTTGAAACGCCCAAGGATATCGCCGCTTTCGAGCGGACAAATGAGTATAAGGGCGTTTATCATGTGCTTCACGGGCTTATTTCCCCCCTTGACGGGATCACGCCCGAGCAGATTCGTATCAAGGAGCTGCTTGACAGGATAAAAACAGGCAAGGTCTCCGAGGTCATCATGGCAACGAATCCCACCGTTGAGGGGGAGGCTACTGCCATGTATATCTCAAAGCTTTTGAAGCCCTTGGGCGTTAAGGTGACTCGTCTTGCATTCGGGCTTCCCATCGGCGGCACTCTGGAATTTGCGGATGAGGTCACATTATTCAAGGCTTTGGAGAATAGAAGTGAAATATAGTATATATGCACAAGTTTTGCAATTTTATTTGTGCAAATATACAAATGTGGTAAAATGGGCTTGATTTTTAATGGAAAATGTGTTATGATATTAAAGTCGTCAGGGACGTTACCATTAAGCTTGAAGCCCTTATGCCGATATTGGGATATAGCCAAGCGGTAAGGCAACGGACTTTGACTCCGTCATTCGTGGGTTCAAATCCCGCTATCCCAACCAATATACTGGGGTGTAGCCAAGCGGCTAAGGCACTTGACTCTGACTCAAGCATTTCCGGGGTTCAAATCCCTGCACCCCAACCAAAATTAAAACCTCAAGCAGTTTTCTCTGCTTGAGGTTTTTGCTTTTATGGAGGAATGATACAATGGGTAAAACAGACTGCTGTTTCAGGCAGGGAAATGAATGGTTCCGATACAGGGTGGGTGCGGTCATCGTATCGGGGGAATATGCTCTTTTTGCAAAAAGCGATATGGATGATTATTACTACACCGTCGGCGGGGGAGTCCACGTTGGCGAACATTCCGAGGAGGCTGTTTTAAGGGAGGTCTTTGAGGAAACGGGGGAGCGGTTTGAAATTGAACGTCCTCTTTGTCTGGTTGAGAATTTCTTTTTCGGAGACGGGTCTCTGGATGGGCTTGACTGCCATGTTATCGAGTATTACTATCTGATGAAGCCTGTGGCGAAAAAGGAAATAACCATTTCAAGTGTAACGGCAAGCGGCGCAGATGAAAAAATGCACTGGCTGCCCATAAGCAGACTTTCGGAATACGATATCCGTCCGAATATCGCCAAAAGGCTTGCCATGGCTCCTCCCGAGAGCTTTACTGCTTTTGTGAATGAGGAAAGGCGATAACTCACCTGACAGCTCTTTCTCTTTTTCCTGCCGAAAGCAGCGCAAATGCCGCTGCCGATGAGCAGACAAAAAGGATAAGGCTGATAAGCTCTCCCGAAAAATCCGCTCTTGAAAGCCTTACAACAGCCGTTCCGAAGCCGCAGCAGGCAAGTCCTTTAAAAAGCGGACATATCACATAAGCCATAGGGTCAAAGCGCAGCCCTGCTTCCCTGCAAACCACGATTATCCGAGCGATATTGCTGATAACATTGCTGGCATAGTAGGAAATGAGCACGCCGCCGAAGCCTATTTTTCCCACGAATATCATTACGCAGCCAATTCTCACCGCGTACTCGAACAGTGAATTTACCGTTGAAAAATTCTGCCTGCCCATTCCCTTGAGAAGCCCCTCAAGGACTATCTCAAGGTATATGAAGGGTATTACGGGGGCAAGTATCACAAGGGAACGGCTTACAAGCTCCTCCTGCGGACACAGTACCCGTCCTGCCGTTTCTCCGCCGAGAAGAAACATTGCCGAGATGAAAAATGCATATGTAAACGCCCTGCGGAAGGTGCCGTCAGTAAGCTCCGACAGCCGTTTTCTTCGGATCTCTGGGTCCTCGCAGCGGTTTGCAAGAGCTGCCTCGGGAACGATTATTCCCGAAAGGCTGGTCAGCACCGCCGATGGAAAAAATACCGCAGGCATTATGAGTGCCTCAAAGCAACCGTAACAGCTGAGCGCCTCCTCTGCGCTGCGGCTGTATTTCAGCAGCGCTGCGGGCACCAGAAGCTCGTTTGCTGTGGACATGAGCATCTGAACATAGCCGCTTACAAGTATTGGCAGCGAGCCTTTCAGATATCCCGATGGGGTGTCCGTTGCCAGAGACGCAGAGCATGGGGGCAGTCCTCTGAAAGCCTTGTATTCCTGTGAATATTTTACTGCGTAATATAAAAAGCTTATAAATTCCCCCAGCAATATGCTTGCAGCAGTTACTGCATAAAAAAGCTCCGTTCCGCCGAAAAAAAGCAGTCCCGAAAACAGAGCTGCCCATTTTGCGGCAAATTCAATGAGATCTCCCCGCATGGGCACGTCCACACGCCGTATCCCATGAAAATATCCCTTTATGCATGAGCCTGCTGATGCAAATGGCAGACTCAGGGCAATGAACCGCACTGCCATGGTAAGCTCTGAGCTGTGAAGAAGCTTCATTCCGATAAGTTCAGCCGATAAAAATGAGCATATCCCGAAGCTCATGGACAGGCAAAAGGAGAAGGTGAGGGAATATCTCATTACCCTTGAATAATTCCTGTGCCCCGCCCCCCTTGCTTCTGAAACAAATCGGCTGGTGGAGGTCAGTATATTTCCGTTTGCCAGCACCATTATAAACCCGAAAAGGGAGAAAATAAGCGACATCAGCCCCACAGCCGCTGTGCCCGCCTTGTCCGACAGCATGGCGTTGAAAACCATTGCCGCAGTCTGCATGGCAAGGCTCAGCAGGGTCATTTTCACAGCGTCCCGGGCGATCTGCTTCTCCGATATGCACAGCACATTCATGGGAAATTCACTTCCTTTCTGAGAAATTATATTTATGAATGCCCGCAAATATGCAGTGGCTGATTTTTATTATTCAAATGTAAAATTTTATTACATTTGTAAACCAGAACCGGGAAATTATAAAAAAACCCCTTGAAATTTATCGGGGAATATGCTATAATATTATAAATATATATCCGCAAAGGAGGGGGAACGTATGGGAATTTCACCGATAGGAACAGGCTCAACAGGCTCCGCAGCTCTCGGAGGCTTTACCTCGGGAGGGGATACGGGCACAAATATCGAGCGCAAGCTTACTGAGCTTAAAAAGCAGCGTGAGGAATATGAGCTTGCCCGAAACAAGGTCACAGATAAAAAGGCTCTGGAAAACAAGCTTGCCTCTCTTGACAGGCGAATTGACAATCTTGAAAGCAGACTCGAGAAGCTGAAAGAGGAAAACGGCGAATGTCAGACCTGCAAGAACAGGAAATATCAGGACGGCTCCGATGACCCCGGCGTTTCCTTCAAATCCGCCGCAAAGATCGCTCCCGAAGCGGCTGCGTCGGTGGTGCGTGGGCACGAGATGGAGCACGTTTACAGAAATCAGGCAAAGGCGGCAAGAGAGGGCAGAGAGGTAGTTTCTCAGACAGTTGTCCTCAAAAGCGGTATCTGCCCCGAGTGTGGCAAACCGTATATTGCGGGCGGCGAGACACGCACTGTCACAAAAGCCAAGAACGAACCAGATTTTTCCGTGGGGAAGGAATCTGACCCCACAGGAAGTCTTTTTGATACGGTTGCATAATTAAATTAAACGGCTCTCTCCGATATTTCGGAGAGAGCCGTTTAGTATTATATCATGTTCTTGCCTTTGCGCCGCCTCGTCTGCCGCCCTTTCCATGGGTGTTGGTTCCCTTGCGGGAGCCGCCTCTGCGGTGGGGATTTCTGTCATCCTCAAAGCGTTCGCTTCGTCCCTCGTAGGGCTTGATGGTTATCTTCTGACCGTTTATCTTGGTTCCCGTCATGGAATCAAGGATATGCTCCTTGTCCGCCTCGGGGACCTCAACGGTGGTGAAGCGGTCGAATATGTCTATCTTGCCGAAGCTTTTTCCGGGCATTCCCGTTGCGTCAACCAGTGCGCCGAGAATAAAATTAGGCGCAAGGCGGTTGGCTCTGCCTGCGGATATCTCCAGCTTCACAGTCCTGCCCCTGCCCTTTCTGTTTGAGGAAGAGCTGTCTCGGGGAGCTGTAACCGCAATCTCGGGAATATTCTTGATATCCTTTTGAATCTTCATTCCCAGAAGCGCAGCGGCGATATCCTCGGCTGTAAGGTCGTTTTCACGCATGAGACGGGATATTTCAGAGCGGTATTTATCGTATTTTCCGCTTTCGCAGCATGAAATTATCTTCTCACTGACGTGTTCAGCCTTGCGCTTGACGATCTCGTCCTTTGTGGGAAGCTCGGCTCTCTCAATATCCGCCTTGATGAATTTCGAGATATCACGAAGCTCATAAAACTGCTTCCTGCCGCTGATTATAGTGTAAGCGGCGCCGCTTTTGCCCGCACGTCCCGTTCTGCCGATACGGTGGATGTAATACTCGTTATCCTGCGGCAGATCGTAGTTGAATACAGCGTCAACATCATCAACGTCAATTCCTCTTGCGGCAACATCGGTGGCAATAAGCACATTTATGGCACCCGATTTAAATGCACTGAGCACCTGAGTGCGGCTCTCCTGCTTCATGTCTCCGTGAAGTCCCGAAGCCTTGAAGCCCTTTGAAACAAGGGTGTCCGTAAGCTCGTCAACCATTTTCTTTGTATTGCAGAAAACCATTGACAGGCGAGGCTCATAGGCAATGAGCAGCATTCTGAGAGCGTCGGTCTTTCTGCCCATGGGCACCTCGAAATATTTCTGCTCAATGCTTTCAACGGTGCGGGTCTTGCTCTCTACCTTTATAACAGCGGGATCCTTCTGATACTGCTTTGTTATTGCCATGATGGGAGGGGGCATGGTGGCGGAGAAAAGCACCGTCTGACGCTCCTCGGGGACGTATTGGAGAATGGTTTCGATATCCTCTCTGAAGCCCATGTTGAGCATTTCGTCCGCCTCATCAAGGATAAGTGTGCGGAGATTTTCAAGACGGAGGGTCTTTCTGCCGATGTGGTCCATAACTCGTCCGGGAGTGCCGATGACGATATTTGCGCCCCTTTTCAGCTCGGATATCTGCCTGTCCATGGCTGCGCCGCCGTAAACTGCGCAGGGACGCACCCATGGCATATATGCGGCGAATTTCTTTATCTCGTCGCACGCCTGCATTGCAAGCTCTCTGGTGGGACAGAGAACAAGCACCTCAACGCCCCGTTTGCCGCTTCTGTCCATTGCAGCGATGGCGGGGATCCCGAAAGCGGCGGTTTTACCCGTTCCTGTGTTGGATTTTCCCACAAGGTCACGTCCTGTGAGCATGACGGGAATTGCCTTTGACTGTATCTCGGTGGCTTCTGTGAAGCCCATTTCGCTGACTGCCCGAAGTATTTCCTCGGGAAGCTCAAGTTCTGTAAACAGCATTAAAAAATCCTTTCTATATTAAACGTTTAATTAGTGTACTAAAATATCATTATATCATATCATGTTATAAGATGTCAACAAAAATAATGCCCCGAAATTGTTAATTAAGTAAAAATTTAATGAGAATTTTTTGCGGTGACAATTGAAATGCCTATAAAAAAGGACTGTGGCGAAAAATGTAAATAAAATGTTAATAAGCTCGTTCTGCTCTTGAAAATACTATATATTGTGGTATAATAATATATGGCGGCACTAAATATTGTGCTGTCGGACTTTATTGCTGTAAGGGGATAATGAAAATGAACATTAACGTTACGGGCGGAGAGATCTCTAAGGAGGAGCTTGACGCATACATCAGGCACGGTGAGGAGAACTACCCCGGAAAAAAGATCGTGGGCATAGACATTGCTCTTGACGGCGATTTTGTTGATCTGAAATATTATTTTGAAAGCGTTCCTTTCGACCGTATCAGAAGAATTACGGGATATCTTGTGGGCACTCTCGACCGCTTCAACGACGCAAAGCGTGCTGAGGTCATGGACAGAGTAAAGCATGGTACCTGCTGAGCGGGTTAATAAATTTTACAGGACGGCGCAGCTTGAGAAAAGCTGCTCCGTTCTTTTTTTTCGTGGTATGCGTAGAAGGATTAGCACTCTCTCTTAATAAGTGTTAGCACTCACACATTGAGACTGCTAATTTTCATCATTCTTTCACAAACCCGCTATTGTATCATCATAATAGGGGGGTATTATTATACTCGTAAACGGGAGATACCGAAAAGAAACGGTATAAAACCTCCCGCAGAAACAATAATAATTATTCGGAGCAATGCTTCCGAGGATTTCGGAAAAAGCTTCCCAACATTTTGAAAGAAGGTATTTTTATGTATGGCTTAACTCCCTTTGAAAAGAATTTTGGTTTCCTTGATCCCTTCGGTGATTTTGACAGCGGCTTCTTCAAGGACGGCCGTCATGTAAGCGCCTGCCGCACCGATATTCGTGAGGAGGACGACAGATACATCATGGAATCCGAGCTTCCCGGCTTTGAAAAACAGGATATCTCCATTGATATCTCGGGAACAAGTCTCACCCTTAAAGCTGAACATTCCGAGGATAACAGCGAAAAGGACAAGAACGGCAAATATATCCGCCGTGAGCGCACCTACGGCTCATATCAGAGAAGCTTCGACATTACTGGAATCGACGCAGACAAAATAAGCGCCGATTACAAGAACGGCATCCTTATTATGACGCTTCCCAAGAAAAAGCCCGATGTTCCCGTTTCACGGAGACTTGAAATTCAGTAAATCCCCGTCATGGGGGAGCAGATTTTCCCCCATGACATTATTGAAAGCTCTCGTAAAGGTATCCGATAAGGCTTTTTCAGATATGCTTAGGCTGAGTCGGACGCCTTTTCGTTTACATATATAATATATTATACTGCGAATAAGTTAGATATATTGTGCATAATCACGAAAATGCAGTGATTTTTACAAAAACACTTGATTTTTTTGGTGAACGTGGTAAAATATATTTAGCACTCGAGAAATAAGAGTGCTAACACATTAAGCGTTTGACTGCTAAAGTTTTGGCGGTAAAAATAGGAAGGAGTTTTATTGTTATGAAAATCAAGCCACTTGCAGACAGAGTTGTAATTAAGATGACCGAGGCTGAGGAGACCACCAAGAGCGGCATCATCCTCACAGGCAACGCTAAGGAAAAGCCCCAGATCGCTGAGATCGTTGAGGTAGGCCCCGGCGGAACAGTTGACGGCGTTGAGGTAAAGATGGAGCTTAAAGTCGGTCAGAAGGTTCTCGCTTCCAAGTATGCGGGCACAGAGGTAAAGCTTGACGGCGTTGAGTACACAATTCTCCGTCAGTCCGACATTCTGGCAGTTGTTGAATAAGTAAAGTTTCTAAATTTAATTTTCGGAGGTACATTACAATGGCTAAGGATATTATTTACGGCGAAAACGCCCGCAAGTCTTTACAGGCAGGCATCGACAAGCTTGCAGATACCGTTAAGATAACTCTCGGTCCCAAGGGCAGAAATGTTGTTCTTGACAGAAAGTTCGGCGCTCCCCTCATCACAAACGACGGCGTAACAATTGCCAAGGAGGTTGAGCTTGAGGACGCATTTGAGAACATGGGCGCACAGCTGGTTAAGGAAGTTGCGACCAAGACCAACGACGCAGCAGGCGACGGTACAACAACCGCTACACTTCTTGCTCAGGCTCTTATCAGAGAGGGCATGAAGAACATTGCCGCAGGCGCAAATCCCATGGTAGTAAAGAAGGGCATGGCTAAGGCTGTTGACGCAGCTGTCGAGGCTATCAAGGCTAATTCCAAGGATATCGAAGGCTCCGCAGATATTGAGAGAGTTGCAACAGTTTCCTCCGCTGATGAAATGGTCGGCAAGCTCATTGCAGAGGCAATGGAAAAGGTTACAGCCGACGGCGTGATCACCATTGAGGAATCCAAGACTGCCGAGACATATTCCGAGGTAGTTGAAGGTATGCAGTTCGACAGAGGCTACATCACTCCTTACATGGTTACAGATACAGACAAGATGGAAGCTGTTATCGACGACGCTTACATTCTTATCACCGATAAGAAGATATCTTCTATTCAGGAGCTGCTTCCTCTTCTCGAGCAGATCGTTCAGAGCGGCAAGAAGCTTGTTATCATTGCAGAGGATATCGAGGGCGAGGCTCTCTCCACACTTATCGTTAATAAGCTCAGAGGAACATTCACCTGCGTAGCTGTTAAGGCTCCCGGCTTCGGCGACAGAAGAAAGGAAATGCTCCAGGATATCGCTATTCTCACAGGCGGCCAGGTAATTTCCGAGGAGATCGGTCTTGAGCTCAAGGATACTCAGGTTACTCAGCTCGGTCGTGCAAAGCAGGTCAAGGTTACTAAGGAAAACACCATTATCGTTGACGGTCAGGGCGACAAGTCCCAGATCAAGGACAGGATCAATCAGATCAAGTCTCAGATCGAGGTAACAACCTCCGATTTCGACAAGGAAAAGCTTCAGGAAAGACTTGCAAAGCTTTCCGGCGGCGTAGCAGTTATCAAGGTAGGCGCAGCTACCGAGGTCGAGATGAAGGAGAAGAAGCTCCGCATCGAGGACGCTCTTGCAGCTACAAAGGCAGCTGTTGAAGAGGGTATCGTAGCAGGCGGCGGAACAGCTCTTATCAATGCAATGCCCGCAGTTGCAAAGCTTACCGCTTCACTTTCGGGCGATGAAAAGACAGGCGCACAGATCGTTCTCAAGGCACTTGAGGAGCCTGTTCGTCAGATTGCAGCAAACGCAGGTCTTGAAGGCTCTGTTATCATCGACAAGATCGTTCGCTCCAGAAAGGTTGGCTATGGCTTCGACGCTTACAACGAGACCTATGTTGACATGATCCCCGCAGGTATCGTTGACCCCACCAAGGTAACACGCAGCGCTCTCCAGAATGCTGCTTCCGTTGCTGCAATGGTTCTCACCACCGAATCCCTCGTTGCAGATATCAAGGAGGAAACTCCCGCTGCCGGCGCAGGTGCAGGCATGGGCGGCGGTATGGGCGGTATGTACTAATACCCAAACGCTGTTATATAAAATTTTTCGCCGTACGGGAGGATATTCCTGTACGGCGATTTTGTTGTTTTATGAAAAGGTATCCCCCGTCTTTCGGCGGGGGATACCATATTGGTACAGAAAAAAATCGGGGCAACCGCCCCGATAGATCAAACTCTTTTAGTAGGCTTAGTAGCAGCCCTGACCTCCATAATGCCGTCCTCGCTGTAGAAGAAAACGGTCCTGCCGAAATTGGAGCCCGTCTCCTCGGCAACAATGGGGATATTGTAGGTAGAAAGCACCTTTTTGACAGCTTCGATATTTCTCTCACCGATGTTGAAAACGGTGGAATTGGTGCTGAACATCTGGGCGCCGCCTGCAATTTTAGCAGTAAGGCGGTATTTTTTTGCCCCCATAGCGCACATTTTCTGAATAAGCTCGGTAATGCCCGTATCGGCGTATCTTCGGGTGTTGTCAGCACCTGAGCCTGCCTCCTTGCTCCAAGGGAGCATGATGTGAGCAAGCCCCGCAATTTTCAGTTCTGCGTCATAAAGGCAGATACCGATGCAGGAGCCCAGTGCGTAGGTTGCGAGAACATCGGGACTTTTAACCACGTTCAGATCTGCTATACCAATGTTTACCATATAATGTTACACTCCCCTAAGCGGCAAAGCCGTTCTAATTAACAAAGTCACGAAAAACGATAATTTTGTCAGATCTCAATGCCAAGCCTTGAAAACAGAGTTTCGAGAGATGAAAGCTCGGGAACGAGTATCATATTGCTCTTGACCTCGTTGTTATCGCTTTTGGAAGCTTCGCCGAAAATAAAGCTGTCGTCAATAAAGAGAACGCTGTTGCCTATCTGGGCAAATTCCACAGCGGGAACTGCAAGAATTGCGCCTGCCATGTCAATGCTGATTGTGGGAACTGAAATATCAATAGTCAGCCCCGTCAGGGAGGAAATGGCATTTACATAGGAGCCTGCGAGAATATTGCCTATCTCCTGAATAAAGGACATATCCATCTCGTCAAGATCGGTTAGCTCGTTTATTTCCTTGCCGAAAACGGCGTTCAGCATGGAATTTGCGAAGCTTTTCTGCAAAACGTAGAGCATCATGCCGTTGATGTCTCCCTTGAGCCCCACAAGCATTCCGAGAACCACATTTTCGGGGCCGCCCAGATACTGAACAGACTCGTTGAAATCAAGGAGCTTTACGGTGGGAACGGAAATGTCGATGGTCTGGCTCAGCATCTGAGAAAGGGAGCTTGCCGCATTTCCCTGACCGATGTTGCCGATCTCACGCAGAACGTCAAAATGCATGGCGCCCAGCTGATCCATATTCTGAAGTGACATAATATCACAGCCTTTCTATCTGATTGGACGGATTATCCTCTGAGGTTGTTCACAAGATTATTAAGCTCATCATGGAGCTTGACCATGTTAACATTGAGCTGGAATGCTCTCTGATACTCGATTACCTTTACCATTTCGGTAGCAACGCTTGTACCCGAAGCTTCCATATAGCCCTGTTTTTTCTTGATGGTGTCATCAGCGATAGCCTCACCGCTGGAGCCTGTGTTGATGTAGTAATTGTCTCCGAACTGGTCAAGACCGTAGGGATTTTCAAAGCGGTATGTGCCTATCTGAGGGATAAGCTCGGTGTAATTAATCTGCATATCCTCGTTAAATGGAACGGTGATGCGGTTTCCCTCGTAGTCGAGAACGAAGCTGCCCTTGCCATCGCACAGCTGCCATGTGCCGTTTCCGTCAATGTCGGTGATGTAGAACGCACCGTCCTTTGAATAAGCGGTGTTACCCGAAGGAGTTTCCACAGCGAAAAATCCCTCATCAAGAGCGGCGAAATCCAGATCACGCTCGGTGTGCCTTAAAGTGGACTGCTCGAACATCAGGTCGGTCTTGTCAACCTTAACGCCGTGACCCGTCTGAACCTCCTCAATATTGTTGTTGCGCTTTGTATAAACAAGGTCGGCAAAGGAGGGACGGGAAGCCTTGAAGCCGTAGGTATTGACATTCGCAAGATTGTTTCCCGTGATATCCATGCCCATCTGATTGCTTATAACGCCTGTGGTGGCGGTAAAAAAGCCGATCCTGCCCATTTATATATCATTCCTTTCAGAAAAGGGTCAAATCTTCATAAGATTGTTTGCAGCTATCTGATTGACGGAGTTAACTATCTGCAAAGCCTGGGAATTGGCTCTGAAAAGGGAGTTGGCGTCCATAGCCTTAGCCATTTCAGCGGCAACATTAACGTTGGAGCGCTCATACCAGCCCTGCCTGATGCGGTAGACCATTCCCTCGGGAATATTTCCCCATCCCACGTCCTCATAAGGGCGCATAAGGTTGGTGTCAACCTTTTCGATATCCGAATCATCGGGGAGAAAGGTGAGAGCAAGCTGAATTTCCCTGCCGTCATCCACCTGAATAAGCCCGTCCTCTCGCACAGTGAAATCAGCGGTTCCCAGCTGAATAGGGTCGCCGTTGTCGTCGATTACTCTGCCTGCGGACCCGAGAGCCAGATAGCCCTCGTTGTCAATGTTAAACTGACCGTTTCGTGTAAGAAGCACCTCTCCCGAATCTCTCCGCTGAATATTGAAATAAACCGAACCCATGACCGCCATATCCAGACGGGATAAGGTCTGTTCAAATGTTCCCGATTCAAGGGAGGTCTTGGTCTGTTCCAGTGTCCTGTAGCGGATAGTGCCCGTTTCGCTGCGTTCGCCGTGGGCGAGAAGCAGGAGATTGTCGTGGAATGTGGTTGGAATAGCGGCGTCGGACTTGTATCCCGCAGTATTGGTGTTTGAAAGATTGTTGGTGATAACGTTCAGTATTCGTTCCTCGTTGAGGAGACCGTTTACCGAGGTGTAATAGCCTCTTAGCATACCATAACCGCCTTTCAGATTAATCCATCATATATTCGGAAATTTTCTCTCTGAGCTTTTCCACAGCTCTTGAGTGTATCTGGCAGACTCTCGATTCGGACAAGCCGAGAACCTGTGCAATTTCCGAATATTTTAGCTTTTCGTAATAATAAAGAGTTATGACCGTTCTTTCCTTGTCCTTGAGGCTGTCAATGGCAGCGGCAAGCTGAGCCTTTCTCTCAGAAAGCATGACCCGAGCCTCAGCCTCGCTTCCTCCCGATTCATCGGCAATGTCGAAGCCGTCGAAGAGAAGCTCCTCAAAGGAAAGGGTAGCAGCCGCAGCAGATTTTGAGGAAAGACTGTCGAGCTTCTGAGGAGTGATGCCGAGCCTTGCGGCAATTTCCTCACGGGAAGGCTCTCTGTCAAGCTCTGCATACAGCTCAGAAAAAGCGCTGTCATATTCTCGGATAAATTTCCTGACACCTCTTGGAACAGCGTCATTTCTGCGAATGTAGTCGATTATTGCACCTCTGACCTTGATGGAAGCATAGGTGTCGAATTTAACATTTTTATTTGGGTCGAAGCTGTCAACGGCGTTCATGAGAGCCATAACAGCCTCGTTGGAAATATCGTCGTCGTCCGCATATCTGCGGTACATATTTCTTGTGGATAAAACGGCATATCGGACGATATGCATACTCCGCATAACGATCTCATTCCGCAGGGCTTTGTCGGGGGTCTGCTTGTACCTGTCAAACAGTCCCGAAATATCGGTATTTATTTCTGCGGTATTAGCAGCATACAAATCAGACACCGCCTTTCATTATATACTGATATTTCCCACAGCCTGTATCTGAACGGTGTTATCTATCTCATTGAAGGAAAGCACCGTAACATTGGGTATAAACTGGTCCACCAGCTTTTTGAAATAGATGCGGACTATGGGAGATGTGAGTACGATAGGGGAGGGAACAACGTCCTTTATCTTCTCGATCTGAGCATTGAGAGAAGCGATAAGGCTCTGAATGGACTGGGGGTCCATGGCAAGATATGAACCTTGTTCTGACTTTTTCACCGAAGAAACTATCTTGTTTTCTGTCTCGGTGTCAAGGGTAATGACTCTTATCTGACCGCCGTCGGAGAAGCGTCTTGTGATGGTTCTCTTGAGAGCCTGACGGACGTATTCGTTGGTGATATCAAGGTCCTTCATATTGTGCTGATTGTCCGCAAGAGTCTCGAGAATGGTCTGGAGATCTCTTATGGGAACATTCTCTTTAAGAAGCATACAAAGCTCCTTCTGGAGATATGCGATAGGCACAACATTGGGAACGATGTCCTCCACAATGGAAGGATTAGTCTCCTTCAGCTTGTCAAGCATGGTTTTAACATCCTGACGGCTGAGAAGCTCATGAGCGTGATTCTTGATTACCTCGGAAAGATGGGTTATCATCACCGAGGTGGGGTCGATAAGGGTGTAGCCTGCGATCTCGGCACGGAGCTTGTTTTCCTCGCTTATCCACTTTGCAGGGATATTGAAGGCAGGCTCGATTGTGTCGATTCCGTCAACCTCTCTCGTAACGTTTCCGCTGTCGAGAGCAAGGTAATGATCCATAAGGATCTCGCCGTCCGCAACTGTTTCGCCCTTTATCTTGATAACGTATTGATTTGGATTGATGTGCTGGTTGTCCCTCATTCTGATAGATGGGAAAACCATGCCCATGTCAATGGCGAACTGCTTTCGGAAAATGACAACACGCTCAATGAAGGTGCCGCCTGCTGACTCGTCGGCAAGGGGAATAAGTGAATAGCCGAACTCCATTTCAATTGGTTCCACATTCAGGAGCTTGTAAACATTGTCAATATCCTTGTAGTATTCCATTTCGGAAATAGCGTCCTGATTTTCCGCCATTTCCTTTGCGCCCTGTTCCTCAGCCTGCTCCTCCTCGGTTTTCATGGAGCGGGAAAGACCTACGCCAAGGGCGATAAGTCCGCCGCCCAGAACAAAGAGGGTAAGAGTGGGGAAGCCGGGGATAAAGCCCATTACAAACATAACAATGCCTGCAATGAGAGGAACTCTGGGCTGAGAAGTAAACTGCCCGATAACATCGCTGTTGAGGGATTCCTCGGAAGCGGCACGGGTAACTATCATACCCATTGAGATCGAAATGAGAAGGGAGGGTATCTGAGAGCAGAGACCGTCTCCCACGGTAGCGATGGAGTAGGTGGAAAGAACGGTGGTAAAGTCCATTCCGCCGAAAACCAGACCCATGATGGCGCCGCCGAGCAGGTTTACAACGGCTGCAACGATAGAAAAGGTAGCGTCTCCCTTAACGAACTTGGCAGCACCGTCCATAGCTCCGAAGAAATCGGATTCTCTCTGGACCTTGTCACGGCGTTTTTTTGCCTCCTTGTCGTCAATAATGCCCTGATTGAGGTCGGCGTCAATAGCCATCTGCTTACCGGGCATAGCGTCAAGGGTGAAGCGGGCAGTGACCTCTGCAACACGCTCGGCGCCCTTGGTGATGACAACCATCTGGACAACGGTAATGAGGATAAATACGATAAATCCCACCACCGCATTGCCGCCCATAACGAAGGTGCCGAATGCCTTTACGATCTCACCCGCATAGCCCTGATTCATCAGAATGGAGCGGGTGGAGGATATGTTAAGTCCCAGTCTGAAAACTGTTGTAATGAGCAGCAGCGACGGGAAGATGGAAAATTCAAGGGATTCCTTAATGTACATAGTCGTAAGGAGAATGTACACCGACAGGGCGATGTTGACAGCGAAAAGCAGGTCAAGAAGCCATGTGGGAAGAGGAATAACGATGAGAAAAACTGCGAGAATGACAAATACCGTAACGATATTTTTGCCTACTATTTTCTTGAGAAAATCCACTTAGGTATTGCCGCCCTCCTTGTGAAAGTCCGTCAGTAGTTAAACGGCGCAGACGATTTGTTTTCGGGTAATATCCCCTTTGGCAGGGGCTTTTTTTTCAGATTATAAACGAACCAGAGAACATCAGCCGCCGCCTGATAAAATTCAGCGGGAATTTCTCTGCCCACGTCCACTTTTTCGTAAATACCCCTTGCCAGAGGCTTGTTTTCCACAGTGGGAACATCATGCTCGGCAGCCACATCCGCAATGCGCAGAGCGGCAAGATCCTTGCCCTTGGCAGTCACCACAGGAGCGGAGCTTACTTCGGGGTCATATTTTAAAGCCACAGCGAAGTGGGTGGGGTTACGGATGATAACGTCCGCCTCGGGAACAGCCTGCATCATGCGCTGATTTGCCATCTGCTGCTGAATGGCGCGGCGTTTTCCCTTGATCTTGGGATCTCCCTCCATCTGCTTGTACTCGTCCTTGACCTCCTGCTTGGTCATTTTGAGGTCATTTTCATAGGAATAGCGCTGGAACATGAAGTCCACAGCGGCGACCGCAATAAAGACCATACCGAGAGTCATAACGATGGAGAAAATGGTCTCGGCGATGTAAACAACGCCTCGGATGGGCTCCATATTCATGAGCCTGACGATTTCTGGGAGCCTGTCCTTTATCTCGCTGTAGACCACCACGATAAGCAGAATCATCTTGATAAGGGACTTGGCAAGCTCGAAAAGCCCCTTGAGGGAGAACATTTTCTTTATCCCGTTGATTGGATTAAGCTTGTCAAGCTTAAATTTCAGGTTTTCAAAGGAAATGAGAAATTTCGTCTGAATACCCGTTGATGCAATAGCGGTAATGAATGAGACTGCAAGGAGAGCGCCGGTAGCAACGAAGAAAATCACGACAAAATCAATGACAATTCCGCGAGCAAAGCTTTCCTTGCCGATATATTTAACGTCTCCGATGCCTTCACCCGCCATAGAAAGGTACTTTGTCATAAAGTTTCCCAGACGGGTAAAAACGGAGGAGGCGGAAATACGCAGAACAAAGAATGACAGAAACAGGGAGCATACCACAGCCACGTCCTGACTTTTAAGGACTTGACCCTTTTTGCGGGCGTCACGTCGTTTTTTGTCCGTGGCTTCTTCGGTTTTCTCCTCGCCGTTTTCGTTCTCTGCCATCTGACCACCTGCCTTTCTTTAGAAAACAGGGCGTTATGTGAAAATAAGGGGAAGAATTTCCCGACAGGTACCCAGCATTTTTTCGGTGTAATCGGCAATGAACTCGCTCATGGGAGAGGTTATTGCAAATAGCACCGTAAAGCCCACAATTACCTTCAGCTGAATGTTAACAACGATTATCTGTATCTGCGGAACGGTTTTCATAAGAATACCCATGCAGAATTCCACAATAAGCTCAGCGGCGATTACAGGCATAGCAAGCTGCATCATCAGGGTAAATATCCTACTGAACATCAAAGCAAATGTCCAGCCAAGGTCGGGATTCAGATGACCTCCTCCCAGCGGGATAACCTCAAAGGAGTCCACAAAAATGCGGATAAGAGTGAGGTGAGCATTAGCGGCGAAGAAGTAGAGATACATAAAAAATCCCATATATGAGCCGTACATTGACATCTGAATATGAGTCGATGGGTCAAAGACCTTCGCCATACCAAGACCCGCCTGAGAGTCCATAATGTCGCCTGCTAAGTAGATCATGTAAACGAACAGGTCGCATATAAAACCCAGCACCAGACCGATAAACAGCTCGCCGACGAAGCTCATAACATATTGACCCACCATATCTCCTGCGTCGAACTCCATAGGCGGGAGAGCAAGAGCAACTATGTAGGTTATGAGCATTGACAGCCCGATCTTTGCCATAGCGGGGATATTTCTTCGGGAAAGAATGGGGTTAAAAGCGAAAATGCCGAGTATTCTTGCGAATACCATAAGCTTGATATCAAGATCAGACAGGAGCAGCTCCCAGAAATCCATACAAACCTCTCCGAGAAATTATTTGTCAGCCTGAAACGGTCTGAGTGCTGACAGTTCCTATCATATCGAAAATTTCGTTAAAGAAAGAATCCGTGCTTGAGATGTAGAAAGAAGCCATCAGCACAAGCAGGAGAGCAATAACGGCGACCTTCGGAACGAAGCTCAGAGTCTGCTCATGGACCTGAGTAGCCGCCTGAATTATCGCAATAACAAGACCCACAAGCATGCTTATAATAAGCAGGGGTCCTGCCAGCTTAAAAACAAGGATCATAGCGTCCTTGAAAACCTGAATAACAGCGTCCTCAGTCACCTTGCAGCTTCACATCCTTTCTGCTTTGTGGAAAATGCTACATATTGAAGCCCGAAACCAGCGAGCCTGCCAGCAATTGCCAGCCGTCCACAAGTACGAACATGAGGATCTTAAAGGGCATAGCCACCGTTGAAGGGGGCATCATCATCATACCCAGAGACATAAGCACCGAGGAAACGACCATATCTATCACAAGAAAGGGAATAAACAGCAGGAAGCCTATCTGGAAGCCGATCTTTATCTCACTGAGAATGAAAGCGGGAGCCACCAGCTTAAAGGGAATAGCCTCGGTAAAGGTCTCGTCGTCCGCAGCGGGATACTCCTCACCCGAAAGTGAAATAAAGAAGGACATAGTCTCATTGGAGGTGTTCTTGAGCATCCATTTTTTCAAAGGAACGGAAGCCTCTTTAATTGCCTCAAAGGACGTGTATTCGCCGTTTTTGTAGGGGACGTAAGCGACCTCGTTCATCTCCTCGAGCACAGGGGACATGATGAAGAGAGTAAGAAACAGCGCAAGACCTATCATAACCTGATTGGGCGGAGTAGTCTGAATACCCATAGCATTTCTCAGCAGCGAAAAGGAGATGATAATGCGGGTAAAGCAGGTAAGCATTATCAGCAGCGACGGAGCCAGAGAAATAACAGTCAGAAGAATGATAAGGTCAAGGGTGTTGGAATTATTGTTGATATCCAGCAGATCGAGAATACTGTCGGTATCCTCGTCATCATGGACCACAGGCTCATTGTAGGGGAGGGTAGACTCTGCCTCAGTGACAGCCTGAGCGGGGATAGTAGTCTGAGCGGTCTCGGGAACGGTGGTGGTGACATTGGAAATATCCGTCTCCATAGGGGTAGTAATGGTGGTCACAGAGGTAACAA
Source organism: Oscillospiraceae bacterium (assembly GCA_022787085.1). Taxonomy (GTDB): domain Bacteria; phylum Bacillota; class Clostridia; order Oscillospirales; family Ruminococcaceae; genus Huintestinicola. The sequence goes on from JALFVE010000019.1 coordinate 23,797, forward strand.
CACCGCTTTCCTCGGAAGGGTCGCTTGCGGCATATGTAACAGCACCCGCAGCGCTCCACATGAGCACAGCAGCGCAAAGTCCGCCCGCAGCGGCGATTTTCAGCTTTTTCGGAAAAGAGCCGCAAATTGATCTATTCATTAAACAGCCTGCCTTTCACGAATTGCCGTTATCGTCATTATCGTCCTTATGAGGCTTTGGGGTGATAAAGTCCCTGCCGAGCTTTGCCGCATTGTATTTCATACATTCGGCAAAGGACCTTCCCGCCATATCGCCGTCAGCAGAGGGAGCGCCTTCAATAAGCGCCATATCCTCATTGGAAAGCTCGCAAATGAGGGTGATGCTGCCCTGAGTCACGCCGATAAGCAGATTTTTGCTGCCTGCCTTCACCGCCATGACGGATTTATCCTGTCCAACGCCGACGCATGAGGAGATCCTGATGCCATTGCCGTTTTTTCTGCCCGTAATGCGGGTGTTGAGCCATTTCATAAGAAAGAGCACACCGAGCATGAGGGCAACGACCCCGAAGAGCGCAAGAACCACCGGAATGATCTCAGTCATTATCCGTCATAACCCCGATCAGCCGATGACCTTCTGAACGGTAGCAAGGATCCTGTCGGGCTTGAAGGGCTTAACGATGAAGTCCAGAGCGCCCAGCTTGATAGCCTCAACTACCATAGATTCCTGACCCATAGCGGAGCACATTACAACCTTTGCAGAGGGATCGGAAGCCTTGATATCTCTGAGAGCCTCGATACCGGTCTTGTTGGGCATGGTAATGTCCATGATAACGAGATCGGGCTTTTCAGCAGCATAGGTGTTGCAGGCAACCTCACCGTCGGAAGCCTCAATAATGTTGGTATAACCGTTTTTGGTGAGGGTGTCCTTGATCATCATTCGCATGAAAGCGGCGTCGTCAACGAGCATAATCTTCTTGTCCATAGTAATTACTCCTTACCTAAATTATCTAAAAATTTTGATTTGATTATTTCTGTAATTCTCACGGCGAAGTTATCGTCAATGACCACAACATCACCCTTAGCGATTAGATGACCGTTAACAATGATGTCAACGGGAGCGCCTGCCTGACGTTCAAGCTCGATAATGGTACCCTGAGTAAAATCGAGAATTTCCTTGACCTTTTTGCGGGCGGAGCCTATTTCAACGGTAACGTTCAGAGGAACGCCCATTAAAAGCTTGAGATTGTCGTTCTGATCGGCGTTCAGGTCCTTGTTATTGTAGTTGTCGAAGCTCTGGAGCTGAACAGCCTGAACATTGACCGCACTGCCCTTCTGAACGGGCTGCATGGGAGGATAGCCATATGTAGGCATACCGTAATATCCGCCGTATGGAGGCATACCGCCCATCTGCGGCATACCCATCTGTGGCATACCCATCTGAGGCATCTGACCTTGAGGCATTTGTCCCTGAGGAATCTGACCCGACATATTCTGACCTTGAGGCATACCCGTTTGAGGCGGGATATTCTGAGCCTCCTGAGGACCATTGAACATTTCTGCAACTTTAGATGCGCTCTGCATAGGAAGGCGGGAGCCGGAATCCATCAGCTTGTTTATCTCTTCCTGAGTGAGAGAGCCTCCCGAAGAGTCGGACGGAGCAGGCTCGGGAGCTGCGCCTCCTGCGCCGTTCAGAAGCGCCTGGATCTCATCCTGACTGAGATTCTTGGAGGGTTCTTCTGCTGCGGCAGGAGCAGGCTCATCGGCGGCGCCTGAGTAGGCAGCCATCATTTTCTGAGCCATTTCCTTGGCAAGCTCAATGGTCATAACGGAAATGAATTCCGAGTTGATAACATTGTCAATGGTAAGCTTGAATCTGATAGCGCAGACATTGTCCTCGGGCGGAATACCGTAGGGATTCATGCCAGTGGATTCCTTGCTGACCTCTGCCTGAGGGGTGGAGATGTCAATGGTAGTATTCAGAAGATCAGCCAGTGCAGTAGCGGAAGCGCCCATCATCTGATTCATGACCTCGCACACGGCAGAGATGTTCATCTCGTCAAATTCAAAATCATCGGTGACCTCAAGGGGGAGACCCATGAGCTGATTCAGAATGAGCTGAACGTCGTCCTGCTTGAGAACGAGAACATTCTCGCCGCTGACGCCTTCTATGTACTTGATCTTAACGTGAATGGAGGGCTCCAGCTCGGGATAGATCATATCCTTGGCTTTTTCAATAGTAACCGTGGGGGTGGTGATCCAGACCTTAGCACTGAGCATATTAGATACGGCGGTAGCGGCAGAACCCATGGTGATATTCATTATTTCGCCGATGGCGTCCTGTTCTGCCTCGCCAAAGCCGTCTATAACAATATTTTCGTCGCTCATCGTTCTACCTCAATTCCTTGTATATATTATCAATTTTGACCGCCTTTTTGTTGCCGAGAACACCCAATTTGCCGTCATACCAGACGCTTCCGCCGATTTTCAGCTCAATATTGCGTGTAATGGGAACATTAAGGGGGATAATGTCATCAACCTGCAAAGTGAGGATATCGTAAAGGTCCACCTGAGTGTCGCAGAGAATAGCTCTGACATCAATATTGGAATCGCTGAGAGCGCCCATGATATTGCGGCGTCTCTCAATATCCTTTTTAGGATCCTGCCGCTGAGTAGGCCTTGCCCATCTGTCGCCGAACTTGTTCATAATGGATTCCAGGTTCATGGCGGGAATACAGAAGGACATGATATTTTTGACATCCTTGATCTCGATCTCGAGGGAGACGAGAATAATGACTTCATCGGGAGGGATGGACTGCATTACACGGGAATTGGTCTCAATAGCCGTCATAACGGGATCCATGTCAATGTACTGCGACCAGGCGCTTTTGAGGGACTGAGCCATTTTTTCCATAATTCCCTGCATCAGTGTGATCTCGATCTCGGTAAAATCCCTGTTCATTTCGGAATATGTACCGAGACCGCCCATAAGTCTGTCGATAATGGTAAAGGTAATGGGATTGGAGATCTGCATAATGCAGTTGGTCTCCATAACGTCCTCGTCGTGAACGCCCATGTTCACAAGGGACATCATAACGTAATCGGGGAGAGCATTGTTAAATTCATAATAACGCTGTTCCTCAATCTGCATGACCTCGACCCTGCAGTAGAGTCTCATAAGACCCGTCAGGTAGGAGGACAGAACACGGGAATAATTCTCGAAAATACTGTCGATGACCTTAAGCTGCTCCTTGGTAAATTTCTTCGGGGTTTTAAAGTCATAGTTTTTTACTTTCTTTTCCGAGCCCTGCTCCTCGATCTCTTCAAAAGCCTTGGAGCCTTGGGTATTAAAGCTGTTCAGCAGCTCGTCTATCTGTTTCTGAGACAGAACGTCAGCCAATATTTTCACCTTCAATCATGGGGTATGCCAAATAAGATCACTCACCCTCGTCAGTCGAAGTGACGGTGGGGGGATTATGCTTCATCTCGTTGAGACGGTCATTTTTCGAGGAATAGCTGCCGTTATTCTGTTCGGGAGCGGCAGGGGAAGTCTCGGCAGGGGCAGCTTCTTCATTGCCGCCTGCAGCATTGCCGTCCGCATCGGAATAGCTGACGAAGCTGGTGCCGAACTCAAGCTCCATAAGCTCCTTAACGACCTCAGGATTATTGAGATCCACATCGTTGCGGATGAATACTATCTCAACACGTCTGTTCTGACGTTTGCCGTCCTCAGTGTCATTGTCGCTGACGGGACGATATTTTCCGTAGCCTGCAGCGGAAAATTTCTCTGGATCGCAGCAGTCGAGGCTGAGCATATAGTTGATAACAGAGCTTGCACGACCCGAGGACAGCTCCCACTCGTTAACGGAGGAGGAAGCGCTTTTAGCGGTGTGACCGTTCACCTTGATGGCGAAAACGTGCTTGTCAACGGCTCTGATGCCGTCGCAGATGATCTCAAGGATATATTTGCCCTCATCGAGGAGCTTGTAGGAGTCTCCTGCGAAGAAAACGTTGTCCCTGAATTTCATGTAAACGCCTGTGTCAGCCATTTCAACGGAGACCTGATCCTGAAGACCTGCGCTTTCAACGGCTTCATTGAGGTACATATAGAACTCGTCGAAGTCGATATCCTGGGAGTTTTCCTCCTGTTCCTCGTCAACATAGATTGCCGAGGGGTCATTTTCGGGATTAGGCTCGTCCACCACAACATTTATTATCTCGCCCTTTCCGGCGGAGAACGCCTGAGCGATGTACTGCCATTTAGCCTCATCCATAGAGGACATGGAATAAAGCAGAACGAAGAAGCACAGCAGCAGCGTAACAAGGTCGCCGTAGGTATCCATCCAGTTTGCGCCGCCCCCGCCGCCTCCGCCGCTATTTCTGCGTGCCATAGATCCACCTCCGAGGGGTAAGGATATCACCCGTCAAAACAGGCAAGATATCCGTATCTGATTTATTATAACATATTTTTTTAAAAAATTCTACTGCTGTTTACAATATATTTACAAAATTAAATTATAAATTTTCAGTAAAACTTTGTATATTTTGTACATAATGCACAATAAAGGTAAGCTTACTTAGCTTCAGAACCGCCCTTAGCCTTAGTTTTGGTGTTCATAGGGAGCATCATTCTGAGTTTTTCCTCAACATATCTGGGGTTAGCGCCGGAGATAATGGCAAGAGTACCCTCCTCAATAATCTGTAAGCAAAGCACCTCGCTATTGTGGAGATACTGGAGCTGGTTGCCAATAGGAGTGAAGAGAACGTGAGCAAGAAGGCTTCCGTAGAAGGTGGTAACGAGAGCCGTCGCCATGGAGCTTCCGAGGCTTGCAGCGGAGTTGGGGTCAGTGGGGTCCATACGCTTGAGCATACCGATAAGACCGCAGAGAGTACCGACCATACCGAAGGCGGGAGCAACGCCCGCAGCACGGTTAAAGATAGCGATATTCTGATCGTGTCTGTCGCAGAGGAAGTTGATGGAATCGTCGAGCATGGACTTGACCTTGTCCGAGTCGTTAGCGTCAACGATGAGCATCAGAGCGGACTTCATAAAGGTGTCGGTGCAGGCATTAGCCTGTTCTTCAAGGGCAAGGATACCCTTCTGACGGGCAGTTTTGCAGTAATCCACCATCTGCTCAATGTAGCTTTCGGGGTCATATTTTGGGCTGAGAATAGCGAGCTTTAAGAGCTTGCCCATATTTTTCAGAGTACTCATGGGGTAGTTTGCGATAACCGCACCCAAAGTACCTCCGAGAACGATGGCGACAGAGGGTGCATCCCAGAACCATGCTATCTCACCGCCCGAAACCATTCCGAAGACGGTCATACCCACAGCGATAACAAATCCTATGATCCATGCTATATTCATAATTACAGCAAATCCTTTCGATGAAAAAATCTATATGGCAAATCCGTTAACGGATATATTTTTCTTTTTCAAAATCAAGCGATCTCTGCAGAATTTCCTCCACAGATTCCCTTACGAAATACCTGTGACCGTTCTGCATGGTAACAACAGTATCGGGAGTTTCCTCGGCAGTTTCAATGAAGCTTTCGTTAATAAGAAGAGCAGTGCCGTTAACACGGGTAAGTGTTATCATAAAATTACTCCTTAAAAATTAAGATATATCTGCCATAGCATACCCACAGCAGAAGCCGTGAGTATGCGCAGGCAAATTGAAAAAAGTCAAAGCTTATCTCTTGAGATTAACAAGCTCCTCCAGCATGGAGTCGGAGGTGGTGATGATTCTTGCGTTAGCCTGATAGCCTCTCTGAGTAACGATCATGTCGGAGAACTCGTTAGCTAAGTTAACGTTGGACATTTCGAGCTTGGAGGACTGGATCTCGCCCGCACCCGAATCGCCGGGACGCTTGATGTTAGCAGAACCCGAAGCAGGGCTCTGAGCGAAAGCGGTATCGCCTATTTCGGTGAGACCCTCAACGTTGTCGAAGGTAGCAAGCTCTATTCTTGCGAGGGAGCGCATTTCACTTGCATACTGAGCAGTGAGAACGCCGTCAGCGCCGATGGTGAAGCCGTCAAGGTCGGAATACTTGAGGGAGCCGTCGGTCATATCGGCATAAATGGTATTTCCTCTTGCATCCTGAGCCTCATAATTATCGGTTACGCTGTTGTAGGTGTATTCTCTGCCGCCCTCTTCCCACTGAAGAGTGCCGTCATCGTTCTTAGCCTGCTCGCCGTTTTCATCAAGAACGGGTTCCTTGAGAGTGTAAACATGGCGCTTGGAAAGCTCACCCTGATCGTTGATGGCAGTGTAGCATCTGTACTCGTAATAATTGCCGTTGTTATCGGTGTACATACCCTTGTCGGTGTCATAAACAACGCCCTGATTATTGACAAACTTGCCGTTTACGCTGTAAAGGATGTAATCCGAACGCACCTGATACTCTGTTCCGGGAGTGGGAACATTTTCAGCGTCTCCGCCGTCGCCCTGAATGGAATCGAGGTAATTCTGTATCATAGTCTTGTCATCGGAGTAAACGCCCTCGGGATCAGCGCCGTCCTCACCCGGAGCAACGCCGCCGTTTTCCGCAGCGAGAGCAGTATTCATATGGTAGTCATAAGCGATTCTCTTGGTGTCGTCATAGGGGTCAACGCCCTCGAAAATAACGCCGCCTGTGGTGGTGCCGTCCTCTGCGGTAGTGGGCTTGTACTTGCTTGCCACATCATCGTATTCGATCTGGCACTCGGGCTTGTAAGCGTCCCATACCAGGTCGTTGACATTGATAGTGTCAAGCTCGTTGGGGGTATCTGCAGGGTCCTTGTCGATCATTTCGGTGGTGGAATAGGAGCCGCCGTCGATCCTGAAGGTATTCATGGTACCGAGGAGAAATTCGTTGTTTGCATTAACGAGATTACCCACGGAGTCGATGCCGAAGTTACCCATTCTTGTGTATGTAACGCTGTTTATCTGACCGTTTCTGTCAAGGCTGCCGCACATGAAGAGACCGTCGCCCGCAATAGCGAGGTCGAGAGTTCTGCCCGTATTCTGGAAGCTGGACATTGACATATCCTTGTCAATGGAAGCCACCTGAACGCCGTAACCGACCTGAGAAGGATTATTACCGGCATATGTAGCACGACCGCCTGTCTCGGTGCGCTGGTACTGATAATAAATATCAGAGAATGAAGTTCTTGAAGCCTTGAAGCCGTAGGTGTTAACGTTAGCGATATTGTTACCGATAACGTCCATTCTGGTCTGATGGGACTTGAGTCCCGAAACGCCTGAATAAAGTGATCTAACCATTTTCAGAAAACTCCTGTCTGTAAAATTTATTTGTCCAGAGGATAATATCTCCGTCAATCGGTCGGGAGAAGGGCTTTCCTGAAAGGTCCGAGCCGTAAAAATCCTCTGTCCGCAGGTTTACATAATAACCGTAGAATCAATATTCGTGAAAACATTGCCTTTAATATCGTCAGCGTCAACAGCGGTAATGACCTTGTTGCTGCGAACGCTTACAACGAAAGCGGTTTTGTCCACGATAACGAGAGCGTCGTCCGAGCCTTTGCTTTCTGCCAGCTCAACGCCCTTAGAGAGCCTCTGGAGCTTGCTGCCTGTGATAACGTCGATATTGCGCTGATTGATTCTTTCCACCGCATGGCGGGAAAAGTTGACGCCCGACATGATCTCAAGCTGTTCGGCGGTAGTGGGAGTGTATGCATAAGCGTTTTCCGCACCGCTCTGGGCAGCCATAAGGCTTTTAAGTTCTGCTGCAAAGGGACTGTCCGAAGGCTTGTGATCGGCTGCTGCGGGAGCAGGATCCTGTCTGGTCTGTTCGGCGGTCACTCCTCTGAGCTGCAGATATTCGTTGATAAGCATAAAATTCACACTCCTTTAAAAAGAGCTTAGAAATGATAGGATTTAAAGCATATAGGTCCTTGCGTGCCAGAGTGCGTAATCCTCAAGCTGCTTCATAGCCTTCTTTTCAGCCTCGGTGTATTCCTTAGCGTAATGGCGGATAGCGACCTCGAAATCATTGAGCTTTCCCTGAAGAGAGCCGTCAACTATTGTGTAATCGCATATCTGGTCCAGAGTAAGATTGCCCGAAGTATAGAGATAGGAATTGGTAGTCGGACCAATGATCTCAACTCTCTGAGTGCCGTCAGCAAAAGTAACGACCTCGCCGAGACGACCCTTGCCGCACCATCCGATGTCGGTAACAGCCTTGCCGCTGGGGGAGTAGCAGAGAATGTTGGAGGTGTCGATGACAGAATTGATGCGGGTGTTGCCGATAAATCTGATATCGCCCATCCAGGTGCCCACCGAGTCAGCGAAAGCAGCTTCAACAGGGTATTTGTCAGCATATTTTCTTGTGCTTGAGGGAATTGAAGAGAAGGTATTTTCCGAGCCGTACTGATCGAGGCTTGTAGATTCGGCATTGCTGTCGGAAACGCTTGTAACACCCGAGACCTCGCCATTGTCATAAGCGGAGCTGCTGCTCTGAGCGGAATAGGAAGCCGCAGAATTGCTGTCAGAGGAACGGGTCTGCTGCTGATAGCCCTGATAGGGATAGGGTTCGGGGAGTCTGTCGTTTGAAAGACCGGAAGAAGCCGAAGAGGAGCCAACAGCGGTCTGAGAGGAATAATTGCCCGAGGAATAGGAATAAGGCTCAGGAAGAACATCATTTGAAAGACCAGAAGAAGCAATGGAGGAGTCCACGCTTGCAGACAGATACCTGCTCATATCCATGCGGGAATTTACCTGAGCGGTTTTCATCTCGGCGTTAATGGTGATCTCGTCCTTGTCAGAGGTGTCATCGAGCATTTTCATAAGGGTGTCGTAGGAAGCCTGAGAAGAATAAACGGTACCCGAAACATCGCCGTTGTTTGCAGTGCCTGCGGGGCTTTCCTCGACCTCAGCGGACTGAGAAATGTCATCCGAAGCGTTGTCGGAAGCTTCAGGATCCTCCTCGCCTGTTTCATCGCCATCGGGCTTGATAACGTTGGTGATGGAGTTCATGTCATAGGATTCCTTGTTGTCGAGAGTAACATAACCGCTGCCGTTTTTGATGATAATGCCTGTGACCTTGCCTGTAACGGTGCTGTCGCCGTCCTTGACCTCAACAGTCTGACCCACAAAGGCCTTGAGCTGAGAATAAACGGTGCCGTCAACCACATCGGTAATGCCGTCGGTGAGATAAAGCGAGCCGTTGACAAGAACCTTGCAGCCCTCGCTTGTAACGGAAACGGATTCAACAAGACCTGTTTCGGGAGCGCCATATCTGCCCTGAACAGTAACCGCCTTGCCGATAAGTGAAGAAGCATAGGTAACTGCGTTCTGCTTAGTGAGCTGAGAGATAGCCTCCATCATGGAGTAAGAAGCCATCTGCTGGATAAATTCCGAATCGCTCATAGCATTGTTGAAGTCCTGATTGGACATCTGCGAGTTAAGCAGCTTGAGATAGCCTTCAAAATCGAGATAGCTTGAGCTTGCGTCCTCGGTAACATTAGTGTTGATCTCATTTGTGGAATACTTAGAGTAAACCTTTCCCGAAAGATTGTCAGAGGAAAAGTCGTTTACGCTGATACCCATAGTTTCGCCTCCTTGTTAAAGATGATATCTGCGGGATTGTCCTGCTGCTCGGAGGAGCTGTCGGAAGAATATCCGCGGTTATCGGAGAAATGCCTGTCCGAGCCGTCCCCCTGTGCGCCGCCGTAAAGACCGCCGTCAGAGGAGAAGCTGTTTCCTGTGAGACTGCCGTCGGCTTCACTTGTAACGATCTGCCTTGAAACTGATATCTCCTTGAGAGCAATTCCTCTTGAAGCCATAGCCTCGGCAAGCTCAGAGGTCTTGTTAGAGATAAGCTCTGCAGCCTCAGCCTTTTCGGCAGTGAAGGTGATCTCAAAGCCCTTGTCGGAGCGTCTGATCCTGATCTCAAGACCGCCCAGTTCATCTGGACTGAGCTTCATATTGATCTCCTTTTCGGAAAAGCTGTCCGAAAAAATGTCTTTGTAAAGGTCTATCCTGTCCATGATCTGAGAAGATAAGTCCGAGTCCTCGCTAAAGGAAATACTTTCGGAAATTTCGCCTGAGAAGGAATCCTGAGGTATAACAGCCTCCGTGGGAATATCCGTCTCGGATAATGCAGTCCTGTTCACCCTTGCCAGAAAGCCCTGAAGATTCTGCCTGCCGAAATCAATGTGTTCAGCCTCGGGAGCAGAAGCTTTCTGCGGGATTGAAGCAGTATCCGAATAAGCAATGACCGTCCTGTCCGATTCAATAGACTCCTTGGCAGAAACGGAAGCCTTCAGCGTGTCAGCGAGCTTAGTGCACAGCCCCGACAGCTCCTGAGGCTCAGCCTCATAAAGCCTTTTGAAAACCGAATCAAGCTCACTTGTCAGAACATCTTCCGAATCAGCGGGAGCGGGAATATCGCCCTTCATCCCGTCAAAAACTGAGAAATCGGAAGTCTCCTTGGCAGAATTGCCGCTTTGAACCGTAATTTCCTCAACAGCCGAAGCCGTTTCGGTATCGGCATAAGCCGCATCATTTCGTTCAACAGATACAGTCACAATCGGGAAAAGCCTCATATCCGTCACGGGCATGAAAACTGCCTTATCGTCGGAAACAGCTGCATCATCGCTTTTCTTATCGGACTTTTTCGCAGCCTTTGCAAAAAGCCTTGAAATGGATTTAAAAATATCCGCAGGTATTGCTTCATCATCGGATAAACCGTCCTCGGAAAGCTCCGCCGCCGCATCAAGCAGCTCTGCAAAAGCCAATCTTTCCTCGGGAGAAACGTCGTTCCACAGCGATTCGATATCCATATCCGAAAGCTCTGCGCCGTCTCTGTCCAAAAATTCCGAAACCGAACGGATAAAAGCCTTAATACCCTTCTCGGTAAAAACCTCGGGAAGCTCAGCATTGTCGTCACCCTCAGCCGCCGTTATAATGATATCGGCAAGAGACAATTGAGGCAAAGCCTCCGTTTCAGACAGCTCGGGCATTTCCGGGACATTCTGAACAGGAACATCGACCTGACCTGCGTCCGCCATAAGAAGCCCTAAAATACTTCCGAAGGAACCACCCTGAGAAACGTCCGCCGAACCGTCAGCAGTCATATCAGCCGCACCGCCGAAAATATTCACAGCCGCCATAAGCTCCGAAGGCATGGTAATTTCGCTCATTTTATCAAACCTCCTTTCAAATAAGATATATATGTCAAACGCTCAGCCGTGCAGAAGAAAAACGGCATATAGCGATGTGACCGAAAATCAAACAGCGTTTTCCGCCATAGCAGCCCTGACTGACGCACCGTTCACATATTCCTCGATGAACTGTTCGTCAGCCTTAGCAGCCTGAAATTTGTAATCCTCCAGCTGCTTTTCCTCGAGCTTTTCAAGGCTTTTGACCTCCTTGGATGCCTCCGTCACCACATCCAGCTGCTTTTCCACAGCCGCCTCAAGGGACTCGATGGAGCGCTTGGCGTCCTCAATCTGAAGCCTGAGAGTGTTGTGATGCTCCTTGAAGATAAACATCTCCATAGCAGAAATGCCCTTCTGAGCCCTGTAATTGAAATCGTCCTGAGCCTCTCTCAGCTCCTGTTCCAGGGAGGCTTTAAGCTCAAGCGCCTGGATTTTCTGAGCATTGAGGGAAGCGAGACTGTTTTTCTCCTTTTCAAGGACCTGATCCTTGAAATTCAGAAGCGTGTCCAGAGTGAAATGAAATTTCTTCAAAGAAGCTCACCTCGAAAAAAGCTTAGCTTACAGCGTCCTTCATCATCTTCACAGTTTCCTCGAAGCTGAAAGCCTCGTCGGTGGACTGCTGAAGGAAAGCGTTTATCCTGTCGATTTTACGGAGCGCCTCGTCCAGAGCATGATTTGTGCCCTTTTTGTAAGCGCCGATGGAAACAAGATCGGCATTAGCGTAATAGGTAGCAAGGAGATTTCTCATTTTGGAAGCAGCGTCTCTCTGATCCTTGGGAGCGATCTCCGACATAAGACGTGAAACCGAATCAAGGACCTCGATAGCAGGATAATGATTCCTTGCCGCCACCTTTCTTGAGAGAATGATGTGACCGTCAATGATACCTCTGACGGTATCGGAAATAGGCTCATTGGTGTCATCGCCCTCAACGAGCACGGTGTAAACTCCTGTAATGGAGCCTTTTTCAAAATTGCCCGCCCTTTCGAGGAGCTTTGGCATAGCCGTGTAAATGGAAGGGGTGTAGCCTCTTGCAATGGGAGCCTCGCCCGTGGCAAGACCGATCTCACGCTGCGCCATAGCATAACGGGTCAGGGAATCCATCATCAGCAGGACATTTTTGCCCTTGTCCTTGAAATACTCGGCAATAGCAGTAGCAGTCATGGGGCATTTGTTTCGCATCATAGAAGGCTGATCGGAGGTAGCAACCACTAGCACCGACCTTGCCATGCCCTTAGGACCTAAGTCTCGCTGAATAAATTCCAGGACCTCACGGCCACGCTCGCCCACAAGAGCGATAACGTTGATATCCGCCTGAACCTCTCTTGCGATCATGCCGAGCAGGGTAGATTTACCAACGCCCGAGCCTGCGAAAATGCCCATTCTCTGACCTCTGCCGATGGTCAGCAGCCCGTCAATAGCCTTAACGCCGAATGGGATAATATCGTGAATAGCGGGACGTGTAAGGGGATTAACAGGCTGTCCCGCAATGGAATAGCTTTCCAAGGTCTTAATGGGAGGACCTCCGTCAATGGGGTCGCCCACCGCATTGATGACCCTGCCGATTAGACAATCGCCGACGCCGACTTTAAGCTTGTCGCCTGTGTTGTCAACCACCGAACCGGGACCGATTCCCTCAATGTCGGTGTACGGCATGAGCATGACCGTGCCATGGCGGAAGCCCACGACCTCAGCGAAAATGAAATCGCCCGATCTGCCCTTTTTATATATCCGGCAAACGTCGCCAATATTGCAGACAGGACCGCTTGCCTCAATGGTCATGCCGATAATTTTTTCAATTTTGCCTTGATAGCGATAAAGCTCGGCTGTTCGCACAGTGTTTCTTACAGCTTTAAAATCCATCTGCATAACCTCGATCAATATGAACAGCGAAAATTAAGACTCTTCCTGCTCGGATTTGTGAGAGCTTTTCATAATTTCTTTAAGGAAATCCAGCTGAGTTGGGATAGAAGCGTCAATGATCTCCGAGCCGTTGTCCAGAACGACGGTACCGGGTGGAGCGTCCAGCGGATCAAGCTCCTCGACCTCTATCTCGGGAATAAACGGAATAAGGGACTTGATAAATTCCTTGTCCGTAACAAATTTTCTTGAAGCCTCGCCCTCGGCAACAGAGATCTTCACATAATCGGAATTTCTGAAGCTTTTAGCAGCATTGGCAGCAATGCGGTCAATGACCTCGGGGTCAGTCTTTACCTCGGACATGGTGATCTTTCTCACCATATCGAGAACCGTCTCGCAAAGCTCGTACTCATGGGAAATGTAGTAAGCCGCCTTTTTGGAATTTATCTCGGAAAGCAGCGCACCCGCAGTTTCAAGGTACTTCCCGCATTTTTCGAGAGCCTCTTTCCTGCCTGCCTCAAAGCCTGCCTCATAGCCTTCCTTCTGAGCCTGATCCCTGAGCCTTGCACATTCGGTCTCAGCCGCTTCAAAAACAGCCTTGGTCTTGGACTTAGCATCGGAGATCATCTTATCAGCGGAATTTCTGCCGGCAGAAATGATGCTTTCGTACTCCTCGTCCATCTTCTTTTTCCTTGCGGCAAGGATATCCTCGGAGCGTCTGATAACAGCTTCGTTGAAGCGTCTGACCTCTTCCTCCTGCCGTCTTGCCTGTTCCTCGGCTTCCTTTGCAGCGATCTCCTCGGGAGAAGGCACAGGCTCAGCCGCTTCCTCTTCGGGAACCGTGTCTTCGATGACAGGTTCGGGCTTGCCCACCGTAACAGGCTTGGAGCTGTCGAAATTATAGACTCTTGATTTAACGATTTTAAGCAATTATCTCATCATCTCCGCCCTTACCGATAACCAGCTCGCCCTCTTCCTCAAGGTGTCTGATAATACCAACGATACGCTGCTGAGCCTCCTCAACGTCACGCATACGGATATTATGCAGATATTCGATCTCCTGCTGAATAGATTCCTGCATTCTCTGAGGCATATTTGCAAAGAGCGCAGCAGCAACCTCCTCGTTGGAGCCCTTGATGGCAATAGAAAGGTCCTTTGTGTCGCAGTCTCGGATAAATCTCTGAATGGACATGGAATCCAGCGAGAGGATGTCCTCGAAAACGAACATTTTCTTCTTGATCTCCTCCACGAGAACAGGGTCTCTGACGGAGAGTTCGTCGAAGATATATTTTTCCGTGGAGCGGTCCACCTTGTTGAGGATATCCGCAACAGTGTTTATGCCGCCCACTTCGGTGGTATCCATGGAAACAACGGAAGCAAACTTTCTTTCGAGAGTAGCCTCCACCGCCTTGACGGTATCGGGAGAAGCCGCATCCATCTTGGCGATTCTCTCAACGACCTCAACTCTTTTCTCCTTGGGCAGCTCGTTGAGCACAGCGGAAGCCTGCTCAGAGGTAGCATAGGAGAGAATGAGCGCAATAGTCTGAGGATATTCGTTCTGAACGATAGCAAGGAGGTTCTTGTAATCGGATTTTCTGACAAATTCGAATGCCTTGGACTGCATGGAGCGGGTTATCTTGCTCATAAGCTTAGCAGCAGCCTCTTCGCCGAAAGCCTTGGTAAGAACGTCTCTTGCGTACTCAACGCCGCCGTCGGTGATGACCTTCTGAGTAAGGCACAACTCGTAAAATTCATTCAGAATGGAGTCCACAGCAGCAGCCTCAAGATAGGGGAGACTGGAAACGTCCATAGTAAGCGCCTCCACCTCATCGTTAGACAGATGCTTGTAAACGCCTGCGGCATTGTCGGTGCCGAGAGCGGTGATAATGACCGCCGCTTTTTGTCTTGGTGTAAGCTCAAGCAGATCGCTCATGTATTAAACCATTCCTTTCATAAGCAAAGGGAGAAATTACTTGCTCTGGGGCTCTTCGGCGGGCTGAGCGGGGGACTGTTCTGAGTTCTTTTTCTTGGAAGAGGGTTTTTCCTCTTCCTCCCGCATCCAGCTTCTGAGGAGCTGAGCCACGATCTCGGGGCTTGTGCGTGCGAAATCTGTAAGCTCTCTTCTGATGATAGCTTCCTTAGTCTCAATGTCGTCGTCAGAATTGAGGCTTGGGATATCCACCGATGGGGAGCTTTCGTCTCCAAGGGAGAAGAAGCTTTCCACCAAAGGCTCTCCGTCCTCGGGAGCGTGCTGTTCGAGAAGAGTTTTCTCGAAAGCCTTTCTCTTCTTCTTGTTCTTGGAGCTGAGAGAAGCGAGAACGATAATGAGGATAATAAGGATAAGCAGAAGTATCGCACCGAGAATAACCAGCTGATTGAGAGTGAGACCGAAGAGGAATGTCTTGGTATCAGCCTCGGCAGCTTCAGTGACCTTAGGCAGATTTGTAACAGTAACAACATCCTGAGCAATAGCAGGATTAACAGTACCCGTGTTGGCAACAAGGCTCACCAGCTGCTGCCTTGTGGTGTCGGGGAGATAGTCTGTGTAAATAACAACGGAGATTGAAAGCCCGTCAATAACATAGCCTTCCTTTTCCACCTGTTCCTTGTAGGTGTTTACAAGGTAGGTGTTGGAAACGGAATTTTCGGTCCATGCGCCGTTGTTGCCGGTGGTTCCCTCGGGATATGTGTCGTCGGCATTGGTCTCCACACCCTGAATTCCGCCGTCCACGACAGTGTTGCCGCTTGCCTGTTCGGCATCGGTGTGCTGGAGCATACCTCTTTCGTCATTGGTAGAGGGGGTGTATCTCGTGTCCTCGGAAACCTTACTGTCGAAGTTAAGAACCATGTTTACAGCCGCCGAGAAGCCGTCCACGCCGTAAGCGGGGATAAGGAGCGCCTCGATCTTCTCGCGTATCTGATTTTCAAGATCAGTCTTGAATTTAAGCTTTCTTGTCTCCTGAGCCACAACGTCCGCAGGGGTGTCCTCGGGCAAGAGAAGAACGCCGTAGTTATCCATCAGCTTAACGTTTTCCTCTTTGATGCCGTAGCCCATAAGCAGGAAGGTCATGCCTTCGATCTGCTCGCTTGTAAGCTTAACGCCGTCCTCAAGATAGAGCACCGCTGTAGCCATAGGCTCCTGCTTGTACGCCTCAATAACGGTATTTTTCTTTTCGGGTATGGTAAGTGTAGCTGTAGCTTCACGAACACCCTCAAAGGTAGAGAGGATAGCCGAGAGCCTTTCCTCCGCAGCAATGCGTTCATACTGTCTCTTTTCGGACTCTGTGGTAAACATTCCCACATTGGAGGTGTATGTATTGTAGTTAATGGAGGACTTGGGATATTTCTGCATTGCCAGATTCATAGCAATGGTGTTCTCAGTGCCCTTAGGTACCACAATGGTGCCGCCCGAGCGAAGAGTACATTCATATCCCGATTCCTCGATGAGCTGAACTATTTCAGCAGCCTCGGAGGTCTCAAGCCCCTCATATAGCACAACATAATCCTTTTTGTTAAGGAGCACCACAGCCACAACAGCAATAATAAGCACCAGAGCAAGACCGCCGATGTAAATACCCTTGGTCTTTTTGGACTGTCTGCCCCAGTATTCCTTGACCGTGGTAACGGTTTTCTGAATTCTTTCGTTCATTCCCTGTTAATTCCCTTCAAAAATGAGGTTACAAGCTCATCTGCATGATCTCGTTGTAGCTCTGCTGACAAGCGTCCTTAACAGCCACAAAGGTCTCAACGGCGATCTCC
The DNA here is from genome assembly GCA_022787085.1 of Oscillospiraceae bacterium. GTDB lineage: Bacteria > Bacillota > Clostridia > Oscillospirales > Ruminococcaceae > Huintestinicola. The sequence continues at coordinate 40,533 of JALFVE010000019.1, forward strand.
GCCTTGGTGAGATTGTTGTAAATGGTGTGCAGATCGTCGATCTCGCCCATAACAAGGCGTGCAGAATCCTCATTCACCACCTGCTGGGTCTCAGTAACATCGGTGATGACCTCTCTGAAGACGTCGGAAAAGGAGGGAGAGCTTTTCTGCGGAGAGGCTGCCTCAGCGGCAGTCTCATTCTGGGACAGAATATTCAGTGGAGTAATGCTTGAACTAATAGGAACGATGTACATTTCTGCCTGATCCTTTCATATAAAAATCAATTAATAATGGTATAGCCTGATTTAGTTGCCTTTAAGCTCAGCCGCCTTGGACATCATAGCCTTGACGACCTCATAAGCGGAGGCATTGGCTTCATAAGCACGCTGAGCGGCGAGAAGGTCTGTCTGCTCCTTTGTATTGTCAACATTGGAGTGATAAATGTAGCCATTCTCATCGGCAAGAGGATTTTCGGGGTCATAAACGGGAGTCATGGGAGCGTCGTCGTCAATTACCGCAGTAATGACCGAGCCCGCATTCCTGTACTTGTCCATATTAGCCCTGTAATAAACGCCCCGCCTGTGAGTAGATTCCTCACGGGAGGTATATTTGCTCAGAACGCCCGCAAAATCCTTTTTCTCGCTGATGACGGTCAGCTGGCGGCAGTAGGGCTCGCCTGTGGAGGTGTTGTAGGAATCCTGATTAGCGATATTCTGCAAAATGATGTCCATTCTGAGCCTCTGAGAGGACAGCCCCGAATGGCTTATATCAAGGGAGCTTAAAAATGCCATAGAAAAGAACTCCTTTCAGAGGATTACTTGCCGATAGCCCTGCGTATCATGGCATACTGGCTGTTCATATAATCTATCATGGTCTTGTATTGATACTGAACGTCCACCAGCTCTGTGCTTTCCTTTTCGATGTCAACGTTGTTGCCGTTCAAAAGCTGGCTCGTGTTAGTTTCATAGGTGGTGTTGACCCAGACAAGCTCATCGCCGTTCCCGCTTGAAGCATTGCTTCCCGAAACTGTGGCGCTGCCACTTTCATCGGTGGTGCTCAGCTTGTCGTGAGGGCAGTATTTGTAGCCGTGATAGGGGCATTTCATTTTCTCTTTTAGCACCAGCCCGAAATTAACGGTCTTAGCCTTGTAATCGGGGGTGGAGATATTGGCAATATTGTGCCTGATGACCTCCTGCTTGTACCAAGCGGCGTCAAGACCCTGCTCAGTGATCTTGAATGCAGCGCTGTCAAAAAGTCCCATAAAAGCGGCTCCTTTCTATAAAAGAAGGCATAACCTGCCGGATGATAAGGTGATGTCCACGGGGCATAGCTTGCCTGAGGGGACACTTATAGCTAATATAATTATACAACAAAACAAAAAATATTACAAGAGCAAATTGAAAGTAAATCCCAAATTGAGTGACAAATTTCTCTTAAAAAATATATTCAATTTCTATAAATTTCACAAATTTTGTGTCGAATGGGAAAAAATCTCTGAATGGCACAAAGTTTTTGTGCACAATGTCTAATTATATAAAATGGCGACAAAAAAGGAGCGATGGAGGCGAAGAAAATCGAAAACAGTACAATTGAATAAAAACGTCGGATAAAAAAGGCTCAAATTGTAAATAATTTATAAAAGTGAAAAAAACACTTGCAATTTACAAATGATTGTGATATAATAGAAACGTTCTGAAAATGCCCCATAAAGGGTGTTGAAACGCTATTACTTTTTTTGAGGAGGTGCGGCCCAAATGGCAAAGTGCGATATTTGCGGAAAGGGCGTTACTTTCGGTAT
>JALFVE010000042.1 GCA_022787085.1 Oscillospiraceae bacterium
GACAAATCCTCGGCTGAAATAATCACATTCGTCGTCAAGCTCCCTTGCAAGGCGGCAAGCCTTGCTGCGGTCGCTTTCCTAGACTGTGATTATTTCACCTGTCGGCTTTGTCTACAGAACGATTAAAGATTAGTATAAAAACTCACAGGAGATCGCTGTCCTGTGAGTTTTTTGTTGACGAATATCCAAATACATGGTATAATTAACCTTAATATGACAAATATGGGAGATGAGATGAATGAGCAATGCGACCCTCAGCAGGATAATATGCAAAAATGAGGAGGATGCGAACCGTACAGCCGCAAATGTAATGCTGACGACCTTTGCATTATTTACGGTAATATACATTCTGAATGTGGCGGGGATATTCATAATAGACAAGCCTGTTATGACTGCGGCATACTGCATAAGTGCGGTATTGCTATTGCTTCCGAAGCTTCTGAATAAGCTGTGCGGAACGTCGGCGAAATATCTTAAATATCTTTATGTGCTGTTTGCCGACCTTTTTCTGCTTGTTATGACCTCCACACTTACATACCACGTTGTGGTCATATATGCGTATCCCATAGCCATAGCGGGACTGTATTTTTCCGAAAAGATCACAAAGCTCTCAACAGTGGGAACGCTGGCAGTGACTACGGCAGGGCAGTTTATCGCATTTTACATAGGTCGGAACAATGACCATAATTTCCAGACCTTAAACAAACTTGTGTTATTCAGTGTTCTGCCCAGATTTTTAACGCTTTTAAGCTTTGCGGCATTGCTTTTGCTGCTTACCAGAAGAACCTCAAAGCTTCTGAGCGATGATGCAGATAATTACGAGCAGCTTGTTTCCCACAATCAGGAAATGATATGCGGCTTTGCAACTCTGGTGGAAAACCGTGATGAAAATACAGGCGGACATATCAAAAGAACGAGCATTTATGCCGAGATGCTTTCCCGTGAGCTGCAGCGGACGGGACAGTACAGCGATATAATAAACGATGAATTTATCGAGTGCCTTGCAATGGTGGCACCCCTGCATGATATCGGAAAAATTGCAATTCCCGACAGTATTCTGTGCAAGCCCGGAAAGCTTACCGATGAGGAATTTGATATAATGAAATCCCATTCGGCAAAGGGCGGGGAGATAATCATGGGAGTGTTTATCCATTCCTCCGATGAGAATTATAAGAAAATGGCATACGAAGTGGCACGATATCATCATGAAAAATGGAACGGCAGAGGCTATCCCGAGGGACTTTCGGGAACGGATATCCCCCTTTCCGCAAGAATAATGGCGGTGGCGGACGTGTTTGACGCAGTTTCGGAAAAACGCTGCTATCGTGATGCAATGCCATTGGAAAAATGCTTTGAAATTATTTCCGAAGGGAGCGGCAGGGATTTTGATCCCGTTCTTGCAGAGGCTTTTTTAAATATCCGTGAGAAGGTCACTGCGGCTCGTAATAATTCTTTGCCTGCGCAAATGAAGAAAATGAATAATGATAAATGAAAAATTTCAGCCGTTTTCGGATGTTGACCCGAAAGCGGCTGAAATTTTATAATTGTTCCACGTGGAACAATGACAATGAATTACTTCTTGACCTCAATAAGAGTCTTACCGCCCATATAAGGCTGAAGCGCCTTGGGGATCCTGATGGAGCCGTCCTCGTTGAGATTATTCTCAAGGAGAGCAATGAGCATTCTGGGGGGAGCGGCAACGGTGTTGTTGAGAGTGTGAGCGAAATACTTCTTTCCGCCTTCGCCCTTGACCCTGATTCCGAGACGTCTTGCCTGAGCGTCGCCTAAGTTGGAGCAGCTGCCTACCTCGAAATATTTCTGCTGACGGGGACTCCATGCCTCAACATCATAGGATTTAACTTTAAGGTCTGCAAGGTCGCCCGAGCAGCACTCAATTGTTCTTACGGGAACGTCCATGGAACGGAAAAGCTCAACGGTATATCTCCACATCTTGTGGAACCACTCCATGCTCTCCTCGGGCTTGGAGATAACGATCATTTCCTGCTTTTCAAACTGATGGATACGGTAAACGCCTCTTTCCTCGATTCCGTGAGCGCCCTTTTCCTTTCTGAAGCAGGGAGAATAGCTGGTGAGGGTGTGGGGAAGAGTAGCCTCGTCAACGATGGTGTCAATGTATTTTCCAATCATGGAATGTTCGCTTGTGCCGATAAGATAAAGATCCTCGCCCTCGATCTTGTACATCATAGCGTCCATTTCCGCAAAGCTCATAACGCCCGTAACAACGCCGCTTCTTATCATAAAGGGAGGGATACAATAGGTAAAGCCCTTGTCTATCATAAAATCTCTTGCATAGGATGTAACAGCGGAGTGGAGACGTGCAATATCGCCCATAAGATAATAGAAGCCGTTTCCTGCAACCTTTCTTGCAGCGTCAAGGTCGATTCCGCCCAGCTTTTCCATAATATCGGTGTGATAAGGAATTTCAAAATCAGGAGTAACAGGCTCACCGAAGCGCTCAAGCTCCACATTCTCGCTGTCATCCTTGCCCACGGGAACGGTGGGGTCGATAATGTTGGGGATGGTCATCATTATCTTCCTGACCTTTTCCGCAAGCTCGCCCTCCTTGACCTCAAGCTCTGCAAGACGATCGCCGAACTGCTTTACCTGAGCCTTTGCAGCCTCAGCCTCGTCCTTTTTGCCCTGAGCCATAAGAGCGCCGATTTCCTTTGAAATGCGGTTTCTGTCAGCTCTCAGCTTGTCCGCCTCCTGCTGAGCGGCTCTTGACTGAGCGTCAAGCTCAATTACCTCATCAACAAGAGAAAGCTTTGAGTCCTGAAATTTCTTCTTTATATTTTCCTTAACTGCGTCGGGATTTTCCCTGACAAATCTGATATCCAGCATTTTTCATTTCATTCCTTTGTAATTTTTTGCCCTTTTATGGGACTCACATTACTATTATAACATAATAGGGAAAAAAATCAAGCTATTTTTATCAAAAATCAGCTTCTGACCGAAGTCTTGCTCACATAATTCTCAAATTCCTTGCCTGCCCAGCCATCTATCTTTGCTCTGCGCATTGCTCCGAATATGCGGGCAGTAACCCCCTTGTTGGTTTTCTCAAGCTCTCTGAGCAGCTCCTTGGTGGTCTGGCGATAGGTGTGTCCCGCCGCAGGGCATTTGCTTTTCACAATAGGCAGCTCTGCACCCTCGGCGCAGCGGATAACATCCTTCTCGGGAGCCAGCACCATGGGACGAATAACCGTAAGGTCACGCCTTGAAAGATAGCTGACGGGAGCAAAGCAGCCTATCCTGCCCTCGTTGAACAGATTCATCATAAAGGTCTCCACAGCGTCATCGTAATTGTGACCTAAAGCCAGCTTGTTGCAGCCTGCCGCCTTGGTTGCCTCATGGAGAGCGCCGCGGCGCATTTTAGCGCAGAGGCTGCATGGATTCGGCTCTTTCAGAATATCGAAAACAACCTGTCCGATATCTGTGGGAATGAGCTTGTACTCCACGCCGCCCTTCTCGCAGAACTCCGCAACAGCGGAATAATCACTTGATTCGCCGCCGAACTGAGGGTCAAGGGTAATGGCAGTGAGCTTGTAATCAATGCCGATAAACCGTCTCAGCTCCATAAGCCCCAGAAGCAGCACCATGCTGTCCTTGCCGCCCGAAACGCCCACAGCAATGTGATCTCCGTCCTGTATCATGTCAAATTCCTGAATAGCCTTTCTCATATATCCGAGCATTCTCTGAACGCTTTGCATAAATAAAACCGCCTTTTTGATAATTTCCCACCATGCTGATATGGTATTGACAGAGGATATGTAAAAATCCTCATAGAACCGTCTATATTATAATACACCGAATCGCTATGAATTGCAATAGGAAACGGGAAATTTCCCGATAAAAAAATCCGGCTGAATATATCATCAGCCGGATCATGATCCCGTGATTATTTCTCCTTAGCCTTAGTCTTGGCTCTGAGAGCATTGTCAAGGATGCGCTTTCTGATTCTGATGGACTTGGGAGTGACCTCAAGCAGCTCGTCATCGGCAATAAATTCAAGGCTGTCTTCAAGGGAGAGCTTTCTGGGAGGAACCAGCCTGAGAGCGTCGTCCGAACCGCTGGCACGGGTGTTTGTCAGATGCTTTTTCTTGCAGACATTTACCACAAGATCCTCCACCTTGGGAGAAGCGCCAACCACCATTCCCTCATAAACGGGAGTGCCTGCGCCGATAAACAGAGAGCCTCGCTCCTGGGCATTGTAAAGACCGTAGGTAACAGCCTCGCCCGTCTCAAAGGAGATGAGGGAGCCTGTGTTTCTTCTGGGGATATCACCCTTGTAGGGCTGATAGGAATCGAAAATGCTGCTCATAACGCCCTCGCCCTTGGTGTCGGTGAGGAACTCGCTCTTGTATCCGAAAAGACCTCTTGCGGGAATGATAAATTCAAGTCTCATGCGGCTGCCCTGGGGATGCATGGACTGCAGCTCGCCCTTTCTTGTGCCCATCTTCTCCATAATGGAGCCTGTGCTGTCCTCGGGAACATCTATAACAAGCCTTTCCATAGGCTCGCACATAACGCCGTCGATTTCCTTCATAAGAACTCTCGGAGTGGAAACGCCCAGCTCATAGCCCTCTCTGCGCATATTCTCGATAAGAATGGACAGGTGCATCTCGCCTCGTCCGCAGACTCTGAACGCATCAGTATTCTCAGTCTCGGAAACACGGAGGGAAACGTCTCTGAGGACCTCCTTGAAAAGTCTTTCTCTGAGCTGACGGGATGTAACGAACTTGCCCTCTCTGCCTGCAAAAGGCGAGTCGTTTACCGAGAAGGTCATTTCGACCGTCGGCTCTGATATCTTCACAAATGGCAGAGCCTCAAAGCTGCCGAATTCGCAGATGGTATCGCCGATGGTGATGTTCTCTATACCGCTTATGCAGACGATATCTCCTGCCTTTGCGCTGTCGCATGGAACTCTGT
>JALFVE010000004.1 GCA_022787085.1 Oscillospiraceae bacterium
TCATAAAATCTATGTTTATTTAAGGAGAATAAATCTTATGGCTACTATCAGAAAAAGAGGGGACTCTTATCAGATAAGAGTTTCCGTCGGTTACGATACAAAAGGAAATCACAAGGAACAGGCAATGACCTGGAAGCCCGAGCCGGGCATGACTCAGCGGCAGATAGATAAGGAGCTTAACCGTCAGGCGGTAATGTTCGAGGAAGCGTGTATGCATGGTTATAAGGCTTCTGCGGTCAAGTTTGAAGAACTGTCCGAGGAGTGGTTTGAGGAATATGCCAAGCCCAATCTCCGCAGCACCACATATGAACGTATGCTCCAGCTCAGACATCGTGTTTATCCTGCGATAGGTCATCTTCGTATCGACAAGATAACCGTTCGTCAGCTCCAGGCTTTTGTGAACTCTCTTGCGAAAGAGGGTGCAAACGAAAAGACAGGTAAGCCCCTTGCTCCGAAAACTATCCGCCACAATCTCAGCTTTATCTCGGACGTGTTCAGCTATGCTGTGAGAATGGAGCTTATTTCCGATAACCCTTGCAGCAAGGTGGTTATTCCCAAGGGCGAGGTCAAGGAAAAGCAGATCTATTCTCAGGAAGAAATGGAACTGCTGCTTACAAGGATCATGGACGAGCCTGTCAAGTACAAGGCGTTCTTTTTCCTTATTGCATACAGCGGTTTCCGCCGCAGCGAGATGTTGGGTCTGGAATGGAAGGATATTGATTTTGAGAACAACATTATCAGTGTTCGCCGCACCTCCAACTACACCGCCGAGCGTGGAACCTACACCGACACCACTAAGACCAAGCGTTCACAGCGCACCCTGAAGATCTCTCCCTTTATTATGGATATTCTTCGTGAGCTTAAAGATGAGCAGGACGCAGAAGCACTCCGTCTGGGTGATAAGTGGGTGGAAACGGACAGGCTGTTTACCAAGTGGAATGGTGAGGAGATGAACAATCAGACTCCATACGGCTGGCTTAAAGAGTTTTGCAAGAATAATGATCTGCCCTTTTATGGTATTCACAGCTTCCGTCACTTTGCGGCATCTTCTCTTATCTCCGCAGGACTTGACGTGACCACCGTTTCGGGAGCATTAGGGCATTGCAATTCGGGAACGACTTTAAATGTATATTGCCATCAGTTCCAGACCGCACAGGCAAGGGTATCCGAGGCTATGGACGAGGCGTTTGGATTCCTTAATAAAAGGAAGGATCATACAGCTTGAAGCAGCGTTTCGGACAGAAAATTTGAAATAGCGGACAAGTAGCGGACAAGCCCAATTTTTAGGCAAAAAGAAAACTCGCAAACAACGTAGCTACGTTGTTTGCGAGCATACTAAATGGTGACCCGTACGGGAATTGAACCCATGATTACGCCGTGAAAGGGCGTCGTCTTAACCTCTTGACCAACGGGCCTGATAAAGCTGCCGAGAAATCGACAGCTTTGGAAAGAATGGTAGCGGCAGTGAGACTTGAACTTACGACCTTTCGGGTATGAACCGAGCGCTCTAGCCAGCTGAGCTATGCCGCCAAATAAACCTGAGAGAAACGACTAACGTCCTCAAGTGACTTATTTATTATACACCATAAATCAGCAAAAGTCAAGCATATTTTTCAAAAAACAAAAACTTTGTTGAATATGCACAAATATCAGAATATAAAAAACATAAAAATATCAATTAAGCATAATCCCGAGATTCCCGCCATACTTACCGACCGAAATGATAGCCGAAGCCTTGCAGCCTTCAAAGGAAAAGTCCTCGGGAGCCGTCGCCGAAATCGAAAAAAGAGTTTCGGAGCCTGCGCTGATCACCACATTCCCGTCCATGACCGCACAGCAGCTGTGAGGTCTGCCGCAGCTTTGGACATCGGTAAAAAATACGCAGAGATCGTCGGGCGTCAGGACAATATCCCTTTCGCCGTTGTTTTTACCGAGAATGACCGCAGAAAAAACGCCGTCCGTCAGCTCTGAGCTGACCACAGAAAAGCTTTTTGAGCCGTCGGACTGAGCCATAGACATCAAAAAGCAGCCGTTGTCACCCTTGCCGATAGGGCTTCCCAGGAAAGCGTCCGCCAGAAAGTCGTCATTGGGAGTAAAAATGTACATAAGCAGCGAAGCACCGCAGGCAACAGTAAACACTGCAGCCATGGTCATAATGATGCTCCTTCTGAGCTTGGAATCAATATTCCGGCAAAATTCCTCGGGACCCTGCATAATTTCACGCTCCAAAAAAGATATACATAAAGCATAGCATATAAAATCACCCTTATTATGAACCTGCGATTATCCTGCTGTAAAATTTTCCGATTGGATAAACGGGGGAGAGCGGGGCATAATTTACATATAAATCAAAGAAAGGAAGATATCCATGACCCCCGATTCTCTTAACGATCTCCTTGAATCAAGCAACGAAGCCCGCACCTTTTTCGGCTCGCTTCCCGACTTTGTTCAGGGCGGAATAATGCTACGCTCCTCCGAGATAAGCTCCGAGGACGATCTCCGCAAATGTGCCGAGAGCATTTTTCACGAGTTTGAATAATGAGAAAGCCCCCTTGCCCGAGGGGGCTTTGCTTATTTGATGATTCCGAGGAGATAGGCGGGAGTGGTGCATTTGAAATCCTTTAAATAATTAAGGACAAATTTCATTTTAGAATCGCTATGAGTAAAACTGCGGTCTACATATGCAATAGCATCAAAAACTTGTTTTTCAACAGGAGAGTAATGAACGGCAACTGCAGGTATTAAGAGCTTGATTACTGCAAACTCTGCAACAAAATAGCTGAAATTATCAAATAGCGAATAGTCTGAGTTTTTAAACGGGAGGTAATTTGTAATAAAGAGGTTAAGTGCAATATTTCTCAAATAATTATCTGTACCATTAAAATGTTCCTTGAAAATCTCCCAACCTTTATTATACTTTTCTTCGCTTGGAATATCATTTTCAAATACAGTTTTAAAAATTTCAGTATTATTGCTTTTATATAATAATCCGGCAGAAAAATTGGCTTTAAGAGATAGATTGGGTTTAATCATTTCAAGCCTTTCTATCTGCTCGGGTCTGTCCAATTGGGATTTCAACGCTTCCACAATTTCAGGTATTAGATGATATTTTCTTTGTTTAATAAATTCATCAAGCTTTTGTGCTGCCATAGCAGCAAGAGCAATTGATGTCTCAATACTGTGTGTCTTGTCTGATAATATTTCATAAAAAAAGTCAAAAAGCACACTGCGATATTTTAATGCAGGGTTGGATTTTATCTTTTGCTGTGAATCAACAGTAACGATTTTGTTTTCACCTTCTTGGTAAGAACCAAACTCCAGTGTCATACTTTCGTCATCCTGGCAGATCATTGACAATACACGAGGACAGGATGTTGTACAACTTCTGACAAGAGTGTTGTCATAATAAATGGCTTTTCTCGGATAGCTTGTACAGGTATATGAAAGATATTCCTCACCAAGTTCCTTTTGAATTGAACATAAACCCTCTTCATTATGAAATGGGCATTTCCTTTCTTCATTTAATTTAATAATAAAAAAATTTTCATGAGGTGAAAATGAATTATCTATCAGTTGGTGCAGATATTCTGAACACTCAGCGTTTTTTAATTTTTCATACTCTGCTTTTGTATAATCAATTCTCCAACGGTGACAGCAACTTACGGGACAGCTTCCTCCCATACAATGAAAAGCTTTATAATATTTCGGTTGTCTGATATATTTGTAAACGACTTTATTTTGCATATTTTTCAATCCTCACATCTAAACTTGTATACAACAAGCCGCCCCCCCGAAAAGAGGGGACGGCGAATTGCTTTTTATGCGATATTCTCTAAGCCGTTAAGCCGATTTGAAATATTCCAAATTAGCCGAGGAGCTGGAGAACGCCCTGAGGCAGCTGGTTTGCCTGAGCAAGCATTGCCTGAGAAGCCTGGCTGAGGATCTGGTTCTTTGTAAAGTTGGTCATTTCCTTAGCCATATCGGTATCACGGATACGAGACTCAGCAGCTGTGAGGTTCTCGTTGTTGGTATCAATGTTAGCGATCTTGTGCTCGAGTCTGTTCTGCATAGCACCGAAGCTTGCACGAACCATGGAAACCTTGTTGATAGCGTTGTCGATCTTGTCGATAGCTGCGTTAGCATCTTCCTGTGTTGCGAGGGAGAGCTTATCGGTTCCGAGACCTCTTGCGGAGCAGTCAAGATTAGCTTCAAGATCACCAAGACCGTTGGAATTATAAGCGAATGTAAAGTTTACGCTGTCCTTAGTTCTTGCGCCGGTCTGAAGAGTGATATTATCGGTGTAGGTAAGTGTAGCTGTGGAAGCATTGTTGGAGTTGGACTTGGAAACCTCAGTTGTTGAAAGCTTCTTAAGAAGATCAGTTTTATCAGCTGAAGAAATAGGTGTTCCTGTCTTAACTGTAACATCACCGTGCTTCAGGCTTGTAACTGTACCTGTTTCAACGCTTAAGGTATAGGTAAGATCAACATCTGCACCAGCAGCATCCTGACCGTTACCAAAAGCTGCGATTTGGAGAGTACCAAGGTGTGTGCCAGCCTTTAATCCAGCCTCAGTGGATGCATCTGTTCCTGTATCATTCAGATAAAAATCAAACTGACCCTTTTGTTCATCATAAGTGTATCCAATTTTACCCTTAGCTGCAGTGTTTACTGTTAATGTATCAGCACCAACCTTAACTTGTTTGATTGTTGTTTCCTGATCTGTAGTGCCAGTTGAAACTGCAAATGCAGTATTTGAACCGCTGCCCTTTTCAACTGTCAGCTTAACTGTTGCACCATCCAATAAATCAAACGCTGCTTTAAGCTCGGGTGTCATTGCTCCATCCTTAGCGGTAGTTGTATCGATCTTAAAGGAATCGTCGCCTGCGGTAACAGAAACCTTATTTGTGTCAGTAATTCCGCTAAGAGTTGCGTCTGCCGAAGCAGGAGCCTTATTAACTGCGGGAGTATCTGCCTTGTACTCTACTGTGATAGTATCGCCAGCCTGAAGTCCATCGGAATCAACGGTGATAGTATCACCGAATACGCCACTGAAACCACCGGTGGAGTTAGCCTTGATGCTTTCGGTGTTGTAAGTATTTACCCACTTGCCGTTTCCGTCATAAGCGTAGGTTACAGTTGTATCCTCGGCAGGTCCTGAGTAGCTGTTAACTGTATCAACCTTAGCATCTCTGCCTGTGCCAGCGGTATTGGTTGCATTTGTTCCGTCATATTCCTGGAGATTGGTGATCTTTGTGGGGGGAGTTGCTGTCTTGTAGTTAATAGTACCATCAGCCGAAGCCTTGATGCCGTCAGCCATCTGACCACCGTTAAGAACAACAACGCCGTTGAAATCTGTATCAGCGATCTGGTTGAGTTCGTCGTTGAGCTGATCAAACTCGAGCTGGATAGCCTCACGGTCAACATCGTTCTGATATGTGCCGTTAGCGGACTGAACAGCCAGTGTTCTCATTCTCTGGAGAATGGAATCTGTCTCCTGGAGAGCGCCTTCAAATGTCTGGATCATGGAGATGCCGTCTTCAGCGTTCTTGGAAGCCTGAGTAAGACCGGAGATCTGAGCTCTCATCTTCTCGGAAACTGCGAGACCTGCTGCGTTATCGCCTGCACGGTTGATAGCATAACCGGAAGAAAGCTTTTCGAGAGACTTAGAAAGACCAGAGTTGTTGATACCGAAATACCTGTTCGCATTCATTGCGGGAATATTGTGCTGTACTACCATAATAAAATCCTCCTGATTTAATTATTTGTTTTGCCTGGGCTTGTTCCCTATTGCGCAATTCGGTTCGTAAGCCTTCGGCTGAGCGTTTCCCGGGCTTCATGCCCTCGGGGGAATTCCTTTCCCCTCGCTTCTGATATATATATCGGCAGGCTGTTTAAAAACTTTAGCTTTTTGCGGATATTTTTTTCAGATTTTTTCATATAAAAAACCGCCCGTTTTTTGGCGATTCTGCATAAATGAGTGTGGGCATAATAAAAGCGGCACAGCCTGATCGACTGCGCCGCATGAAAAGTTATGTTCTGAGCGGAAATTACTTAAGCTCAACAGTAGCGCCTGCAGCTTCGAGCTTAGCCTTGAGCTCCTCAGCCTCAGCCTTGGGAGCAGCTTCCTTGAGGGTCTTGGGAGCAGCCTCAACAGCCTCCTTAGCCTCCTTGAGGGAGAGACCGCAAGCGTCCTTAACAGCCTTGATAACGTCCATCTTCTTGTCGCCGAAGGAAGCGAGAACAACGTCGAACTCAGTCTTCTCAGCCTCAGCAGCAGCGCCTGCGCCTGCAGCAGGACCTGCAGCAGCAACAACAGCGGTTACACCGTACTTTTCCTGGATAGCGTCAACGAGCTCAGCGAGCTCAAGAACAGAAAGAACATCGATCTGGTCTAAAATTGCAGTGATCTTTTCAGATGCCATGATAATAATCTCCTTACATTTAATAAATTTTTGTTTTAAGCAGCAATTATTGTTTCAGGAAACATTTTTGTTTCAAGAAACAAATCGATAATTACAGCGCTTATGCAGCTTCCTCTGCCTTCTTGTCGGCGAGAGCCTTGAGAGTAGCTGCGAGCTTCTGCATGGGACCCTGGAGAGAGCCAACCAGCTGAGCAAGCAGAACATCCTTGGAAGGGATCTTGGAAAGAGCCTCAACGCCCTTAGCGTCATAAACAACGCCCTCAACAAATCCGCCCTTGAGGTTGAACTTGTCATCGTGAGCGTCGGCAAATTTACCGAGGATTCTTGCGGGAGCGGTCTGATCGTTATCGCATACAGCGATAGCGGTAGTACCCTCGAGAACGCCGCAGAGATCATCGAGACCGTTCTCCTTGAGAGCTATTCTGAGCATGGTGTTCTTCTCAACGAAGTACTTAACGCCTGCCTCTCTGAGCTCCTTTCTGAGCTTGGTATCCTCCTCAACGGTGATACCCTTGTAGTCAACGAGAACGCCGGAGCAGGAGCCCTTGATAAGCTCTACGAGCTCAGCAGCTCTTGCCTTCTTGGATTCAAGAATCTTTGCGCTTGGCATAAAATTTCACCTCCGAAAAAGATAAAAATTATGCTACCCATTCAAAAAAAGAAAACCTTTCCCTGCAGTACAGGAAAGGTGCGTACAAACATAGCTTAGTACAGCGATCTCTTTCCTCGGCAGGATTTACGGAAGTCGAAATTGCAGCGCGACTGCCACCTGCTGTCTTTAGAATATGATAGCCTTATGCTGCCTATCTTGGCAACGATTAATATGATATCACATTTTTTTCGGTTTGTCAAGGGCTTTTTGAAAATTTTTTCGGGGAATTTACGAAAAAATCCCCCGAAATATCAGACCCTTTCCTTAGCATTGGCGATAAATGCATTTATAATGGGGAGAGTGATCTCCTCGTCGGGGACGATGAACCTTCCGTATTCGGTAATACTGTCACCCTCAAGCTCAAAGCCTTCACCGTTTATCGAAATGAACCTTCCGCCATAAACCCTGATATCCACATCGGTATCGTCTTTTAATGCGGGATATTTCTCTGCCAAAACGGGAACGGATTTTAGATATTCTCGAAGCTCGGGAGAGGTATTTGCACCCTTTAGGATACAATAGCTGTTTCTATCCCCGTCTCGGAAAAAGGTATATCCCCAGCCCGCCATATTTTCGCTTCTGAGCAGTGTATCGCCCGATGTGAGCGCAGCACAGCCGTACAAATTAATATCGGAGCTTGGTATTTCACCCTCAAAGCTGTAAATGGTGAAACAGCTTGTCGAGTCGGTATGACCCATTTGGAAGCAGTAGTGATATTTGTTGTCGGAGTATTTTATAAGCAGGGGAGCGCCGCCAAGGGTCTGATTGGAGGCATTGTAAAGCACAGAGGCTTCTCCTTCAGAGCTTATGTAAACAGATACATAAAAGGTAGCTGTTCCGCTCCATTCCAGAACATCAAAGGAAAGGGGTATCTGATAAACAATGAGCGAGCCTGTATTTGCTCCGTCAAATGCCGCATTTGCGCCATATACGGGCAATGGCTCAAAGTCAAATTCCGAAGAGCCTTCCCCATTGAAAAATCTGAGATAATCCTCCGTCATAAAGTGGTATTCTCCATCGGGCGTGGGAATGTGAGTGCCGTTTTCGTAAACGAGCAGCTCCTTTGCCTGTTCGATAATGGGAGCGTAAAAGTCCGATCCCTTAACTGCCTTTGCACCAATGCTTATGGATTCGCTGTCAATTACAGAAATGTCGTTCATTTCGATTATCTCATAGCTGAGCGGACGGGCGGGGTCAAAATCCTCGGTGATATATGCTGTCAGGTCAAAGTCTTCGGTGGGTATGGGAGCTTCGGTCATTTCGGAAGCTTCCTCAGCGGGGGAGGTTTCCGCTGAGGAAGCAGTATCCTCGGTAAGTTCTGCCTCCTCGGAAACAGCTTCCGTAATATTTTCGGACGATGTGCTTTCCGAAGCTGTTTCGGAAAAAGTATCGTTTATCTCCGTTTCGGGAGCGGCTGTGCAGGCGGCAAGGAGCATTGCCGATAAAAGCCATGCTGCGATGATATTTTTTTTCATTTTGGATCTCCTCCGTTCATTCTTAAATTATAGCATATTACCTGTGTAAAAATCTACGCAGCTGCGGGGGACGCCCCGCAGCGAGGTCGCGTTGTTAATTTGAGAGTATTGGTAAGTTTTGTCAGCAAGACGATGGGAATGTCAACAGTCCGACAAGTTGTGATTTAACCTAATGCAAGCTTGATTTTATTAATAAAGACATCATCTATATTTTTTATCGGGGGAATATGAATAAATACAGCCTTTCCCTTGAATTTGTGCAGAATAAACCAGTATGCTTCATTGCAAAGATAATGTGAGGTTTCATCACAAATATAATTTGTTATTCCATTAGCATTTAAGCGTTCTGCTATTTCTTCTAAATCCAAAACAGAAAATTCTATGGTATCTTTTTCTGCTGCTTGCTCAATTCTTACTGAATTTTTCAAGTTTTTATCAATTCCAAACATTATTATACAATCATAAGAATCGTTTAACAGTTCTATATCTTTTTTTAATCCGCTAAAAGAATTAGTCAGCAAGTAATGATTTTTTGAAATGGATTGAGCCAGAATACAAGACGCATTATTCTTTCCTTTAAAACCAATATATAATTTTTGGTTCATATATTTTTCCTCTGCCATGCAATTTTATTAATGTTCAAAATAATTTTATCATAAAATACGGCGGACTGTCAATAATCCCGTTACCGAAAAAATATCTTCATCAGCACTTGACAATCGGAAATTTATATGCTATACTTTAGGTACTCTTTGCACTGCATATTGATCTACAGTACAAACTGAACAGACCGTGACGGTTGTCATGGAGTCGGGTTACATTAGTAACAGTGGAATTATCACCCACGGGACAGTAGCTGCTTTTGCTGATCCGTGGGTGTTTTTGTATCCTTTTGCGGAAATCGGTTCATAAAGCTCCCACAGATATCGGTGCCATTGAGCTATCTTAATTTTTTGGAGGTAACTTATATGGAAAAGAATAACGGCGCTATTATGGAAAAAAGGACGGAAAACGATTTTCAGGCTATCGCAAACAGGGTATCCTTCATTACAATTATTGAGAATGCCGTCCTGTCCCTTATCAAGCTCCTTGCGGGAATTATCGCCCATTCGGGGGCAATGATAAGCGATGCGGTACATTCCGCTTCGGATGTTTTCAGCACAATTGTTGTGATTATCGGAATTAAGCTTGCGTCCAAGGAGGCTGACAAGGAGCATCCCTACGGACATGAGCGCCTTGAATGTGTGGCGGCTATTCTTCTGTCGGTGGTACTATTCATCACAGGTCTTGGAATAGGCGCAGATGCGCTCAGAAAGATCACAAGCGGTAATTACAGTGAGCTTCAGACCCCGGGCGTTCTTGCCCTTGCGGCAGCGATAATATCCATAGCCGCAAAGGAAGGAATGTACTGGTACACAAGGCATTACGCAAAAAAGATAGATTCAAGCGCACTTATGGCTGACGCATGGCATCACCGCTCGGACGCATTTTCGTCCATCGGAGCCCTTATCGGTATTGCGGGGGCAAGGCTGGGCTTCCCCGTTATGGACCCCATTGCCAGCCTTGTGATATTTTTATTTATCGCCAAGGCAGCCTTTGATATTTTCAAGGACGCCATGAATAAAATGGTTGACCATTCCTGCGACGAAGAGACTGAGAAGGCGATTTATGACTGCGTTATGAAAAATGATCGGGTCATGGGTATAGACATGCTTCAGACCCGTGTTTTCGGCAATAAAATTTACGTTGATGTGGAGATATGCGCAGACGGGTCATGCACTCTGAGGGAGGCTCACAGCATTGCTGAAAGCGTTCATAACGATATTGAGCGCAGCTTCCCCAAGGTAAAGCACATTATGGTGCACGTCAATCCCGCCGATGAAATTTCGTCCGAAGAAGAAAGGTAATATCCGTTGACATCCTTCCGTACTATATAGTATAATTATCTCAAAGAGATTTTGAAAGGAAGGATGTACCAATGAGTAAAAAAGCAAATTCGGGGGATTTCAAGCTAATAAATTTTTTTATGCTGCTTGCTGCGGGAATCGTGAACGCCATCGGTGTTAACCTGTTTTTAGCCCCCGTTCATCTTTACGACAGCGGTATTTCGGGAACGTCAATGCTGCTGTGCAGGCTGTTCCCTGCGGTGCCCATGTCGGTTTTCCTGCTGGTTCTGAATATTCCGCTGTTTATTTACGGAACTAAAATGCAGGGGGCGCATTTTACGGTGTACTCCATCTTTGCAGTTGCGGTCTATTCGGCTGCCTCCTACATAATAACCTATCTGAGCGGGATAGATCTCAGCGCAGGCTCGCCTGTTGCGGGCAGCGATCTGCTTCTCTGCGCTATTTTCGGAGGACTTATCTCGGGCGTGGGCAGCGGTCTTACCATTCGCTTCGGAGGAGCCATTGACGGAATCGAGGTCATGGCGGTGATATTTGCAAAGGGGCTGGGGCTTACCGTCGGCAACTTTGTTATGATATACAATGCTGTTCTGTACATCTGCGCAGGAGCGATACTGAATGATTTTATCCTGCCGCTGTATTCGATAATCACCTACTGTGCCGCCATTAAAACGGTGGATTTCATTGTTGAGGGCTTTGACAAGGCAAAGTCCGCAATGATAATCACCAGCAAAAAGGACGAGATCAGCGAGGATCTTTCCGAGACCTTCGGACATGGTATCACCCACATTCAGTCCCACGGCTATTACAAGGGTAAGGAACAGACTATTATTTACTTTGTGGTAAACCGTTTCCAGATAGCAAAGCTCAAGGCAATTGTGGCAAAGCATGATAAAAAGGCTTTTGTGACCATAACAGATGTTTCGGACATCATGGGCAGCAGCCTTAAATCGGAGAAATAATTATCCCCGTTATATCGCATTTTAATGGCGGTATAACGGGGAAATTTTTTATTTAAGAAATTCTTCAATCTCCGAATCGGACATTCCTTTGGTTTTGAGATTTTCTACAAGGAAATCACTCATTCCAATACTTCCTGTCAAGGCTCCGAAACTGCACTGCCTTGGCAATGTGAGGACGGTCTATCTCCTCGCTGCCGTCCATATCTGCGACTGTTCTGGAAACCTTGATTATCCTGTCATAGGCCCGGGCAGAGAGTCCCATTTTCTCGAATACGCTCTTCAGAAGCTCATTTCCCGCCTCCGTTACGGGGCATACCTCATGTATGATGTCGGGGGTTATACCTGCATTGCAGGTGATGCTCGTTCCCTTGAATCTGCGCTGTTGTATCTCCCTTGCCTTCTGCACCCGTTCTCTGACCGCTGCGCTGCTTTCCTCCCTTGCTTTTGAGGAAAGATGGGAGTATTCAACGGGAGCGACCTCCACCTGAATATCAAACCTGTCCAGAAGAGGACCCGAGATCTTGTTTATATACGCCTTTGCCTGTTTTCTTCCGCAGATACACTGCCTTGCGGGATGACCGAAATAGCCGCAGGGACAGGGATTCATTGCCGCCACAAGCATAAATGAGCAGGGATATGTAACTGTTCCCGAGGCTCTTGAAATGGTCACGCTCTTGTCCTCAAGAGGCTGACGGAGAATTTCCAGCGCCTGACGTGAAAATTCGGGCAGCTCGTCTAAAAATAATATCCCGTTATGAGCAAGGGATATCTCTCCGGGACGGGGAATGCTTCCGCCGCCCGAAAGTCCCGCCGCAGATATTGTGTGATGGGGCGATCTGAACGGCCTTTTCACCACAAGAGGATTCTCCCTTGAAACAATACCGCAGACCGAATGGATATTCGTAGTCTCCACCGATTCACGGAAGGTCATTGCGGGCATTATTGTGGAAAGCCTTTTGGCAAGCATGGATTTTCCGCTGCCGGGAGGACCTATCATCAGTAGATTATGCCCGCCTGCAGCGGCGTATTCCATTGCCTTTTTCACCGTCTGCTGTCCCTTAACATCGGCAAAATCTGCGGTATCGAACCATTCATCGGGCATTACCTCATATTTTTTCTGAGGAATAAGCACCGCTTCTCTCTTAAAATGCCCGATTATCTCGCTGACATTCTCAACGCCGTAAATGGTAATGCCCTCCGCCACGCTTGCCTCGTATGCATTTGCCGCAGGAACGAAAACAGTATCAAAGCCCTCCTTTTCCGCACGAAGGACCATGGGCAGAACACCGTTTATGGGGCGCACGTCTCCGTTTAAGGAGACCTCTCCGATAAATGCCGACCTGTCAAGATTGTCGGTTATCTCGCCCGTTGCCTTGAGCAGGGCTGCAAATATGGCAAGGTCGTGAACGCTGCCTGTTTTCTTGGTATCTGCGGGGGCGAGGTTAACAATGACCCTCGCAAGGGGGAATTTAAGCCCTGCGCTTCTGAATGCGGCTCTTATCCTCTCACGGCTCTCCTTTACGGCGGTGTCGCCCAGTCCCACGATATCAAAGCAGGGGGTGCCCTTGCTTACCTCGATCTCCGCCTGCACTGCAAAGGCGTTGAGACCGAAAAGCCCCAGACTGTTTATTTTTGCAAACATATTATTCTATCCTATCCGTACTGTCGGTTATTATTTTGAGAGCTTTTCCGTTTCCTCATTCAGCCAGCTTATGATATCGCCGTAGACCTCAAGCCTGTTTGTCTCGTTAATCAGCTCATGGCGGCAGCCGTCCCAGAGCTTTAGTCTCACATCCGTGAAGCCGTGGGAATCAAGCTCTCTGAAAAACTGCATTACGCCCTTGCCGTAGGAGCCGATGGGATCGTCAGTACCGCTCATTATAAGCATGGGCAGATCCTTTCTCACCTTGCCGTACCATGAACGGGAATTGCTGTACAGCTCCAGCATGAAAAGATCTCTGAAGGCGGAGGCGGTGAAAATGAAATTGCATTTTCTGTCGCCGCAGTAATCGGCAACCACCTTTTCATCTCTGGAAACCCAGTCAAATTCCGTCCGCTTGTCGGGAATACGGGCGTTGGACATTCCGAAAAGGAGGCGGTTAATCTTTTTGGAGCGGCTCTTTACGCCATGGAGCATTATCTCCTTATCCGCAAGCATAATGCCCGCGTGAACGGCGGGGTGCCTGCCCACAGTTCCGAGGATAATAGCACCGTCGGCGTCCGAGCTGTATCTTGCCAGCAGGCAGCGAGTAACAAGTGAGCCCATGGAATGACCGAGAACAAAGCGGGGTATCTTTCCGAACATCTGCCTGCCGATAAGCTGGACCCTTCGCATATCCTTGATAAGGCATATCCAGCCGTTATCCAGAGCGAAATATCCCAGATCATATTCCTCGGCAGCGGAATTTCCATGACCTAAGTGATCGTGGGCGATGACCGCAAAGCCCTCTTTGCAAAGGTGATCTATAAAATGCTCATATCTTTCGGCATATTCGCACATTCCATGACAAATCTGCACTAAAGCCTTAGCTTTTCCCTCCTTGGGGGTGTAAATGTAATAAGCAATTTTATCGGATTTATTTGAGCTGATGAAGCTGTGCTCGGATTTGATAAAGTTCATAATATCCCTTCCCTTTGTAGATTATTTTTCCGAATGTTTTTTCATCCGAAAGCCCTCATCGGAGAGGGGGTTGGATTCCAGAGCTGTACGCACGTTTTCGTTGGTGAGATGGGTATATATTTCGGTGGTGGAAACGCTGGCATGACCGAGAATTTCCTTTAGCACCATGGGGTCCACATTTCCGTACTGATACATCAAGGTGGCAGCGGTATGCCTCAGCTTATGGGTGGAAAGCCCTCTGTTTCCCATGCCAATGCGCTCGAGGGCGCTTGTGACGATCTGCTGCACCCGCCTGTTGCTTATCCTTGTTTTCCGCTTGGAGAGGAAGAGCGCTTCGGTGGGGGCATCGGGACGTGCGGCAAGATATTGCCGTATGGCTTCTGCGCAGCCATCGTTTATATGGATTATCCGTTCCTTGTTGCCCTTGCCCAGAAGCCTCAGAGTGCGGTCATCTAAATCAATATCCTGAATATTTACCCCCACAAGCTCGGAAAGTCTCATTCCGCAGTTGAGAAAAAGCATTAGGATACAGAAATCCCGCTCATAATAATCCTCAGCGGGGCTTATATTTTCAAGGAGCTTTCTGCTTTCGTCCAGTCCCAGATATTTGGGCTGTGCTTTTCTGGGGCTGGGAACGTCAAGAGTTTCCACAGGATTTGTTTCCAGATGGAAGCTTGTAAGCTTATTATTGCACAAAGCCTTGTAAAAACCCTTGAGCGCAGAAATTTTTCTTGCTCTTGTTTTATCATTATTGCCCCGCTCCTCGGCGGAATAGTTCAGGTATTCGTAAACGTCGGCAAGGGTGATCTCGCATACCTTTGAAAAGGGGACATCGGCAATTTTGTCAATATCCTCGCCCTTGGCGTTCATCATATTTTCCTTGATGTACCTTAAAAACAGCCGCAGGTCAATATAATAGGATTCGATGGTCTTTTCCGAGCGGTTTTTTATTACCCTGAGATAGAAAATATATTCTTTAAGATAGGGGGGACAGTCCTTCATATCCGATGCCATTGCCGAAGCTCACCTCCCGATTCTGATTTTGACGATAATTTGCTTATTCCCCGTCGGAGGCTTCCTCCATTGCACTGAAAAGTCCTGCCATCATTTTCATGGACATATCCTCCATGCTTATCTCTGTGTAGTCGTCGGGGATCTCAAAGCAGGATTCATCGGGAGAATCAAGCAGGTCTATGGTCAGATCAGCGATCTCACCCTGTGTACCCAGCTTCTGAAGCTTTCCGTCGGGTGAATAGTAGAATATTACCTCCGAGTCATCCTCGGTAAATTTCTCGAAAATATAATCTGTTCCGTCGATATTTTCAATGCCGTCCTCGGAAAAGCCGGTGTAATCGGCGGTGGTGTCTACAACGGATTCTACCTCGTTGTCGGCGCTGTATTCGGTTTCGGTGTCGATTGCATAGGTTTTTGACGGAGGGTCGATAAGATAGCCCTGTTTTCCGTCAACTATCAAAGTCATGGACATAAGCCCGGGGATCTGAGTGTCCATATACAGCTTATTGTTATACACAGACATTTCAATGGAAGTGACGATCTCCCCGCCTTCCCATGCGGTGCATTTGAAAACGATATTGCCCTTGTCCCAGCTGTTGGCGGCTTTCATAAGCGCGTCTGTCCATGAGGCACCGTTCTTGGCGCTGTATGCTTCCTCTGCCGAAAGCCCCTCTGTGGGCTTTGCTTCGGTTTCTGCCGAAGTCTCGGCTGTGGTTTCCTCGGTTTCGGATTCGGTTTGCGCTGCTGCTTCGGTTTCTGTTTCTGCGGATGTATCTGCTGCTGTCTCGCTTGCAGAGTAGGATTCTGCTGCGTCTGTGCTTTCAGCGGCTTCCTTTGAGGACGAGCAGCCTGCAAATATGAGCATTGAAACGGCTGCGGTAAGTGCGATTATTTTCTTCTGACTCATAAGTGACCTCCGGGGTTTGAGTGATTAGTAATTCGAACATCTTTATTTAATTTTATCACAATAGTTTTTCTCTGTCAAGGAAAAAAAAGGGGGCGGAAAAGCTCCGCCCCGAACTGAATTATAAATATTATTATTTTGCTGCATTAACAAAGGCTTCAGCGATCTCGGGATAGGAAAATTCCTTTTTCTCTCTGCTGTAAATGCCGAAGCATTCGCCGCCGCTTCTCTTGCCCGAGTTATTATCCCAGATAACACAGGGAATGTTGTATTTTCCTGCGCCCTTAACGAAATAATCAGCCCATGCAACACGGTCCTCAAGATTCTTCTTGTTAGTAGCGCCGCATTCGCCGATAACAACGGGAGTACCCTTGCTTACGAAAATGCTGTTCAGATTTTTGAAGAAATTGTCAAGCTCTTTTTTGTCGTTTGCGCTGAAGGTAGCCGAGCCGTTTTCAGCCATTGCGAAGAAATAGGGGCTGTAGGCATGAACGGACATGATGATGCGGTCATCATCGGGGAGCTTCATCTGCTTTAAAATGTTGGTATCGGAGGTTGCCGCATAGGAGGGGACCATGATGTGACGGTATGCATTATTTCCGCCTGTTGCACGGATAGCCTTGACGATCTCATTGTTGAGAGTGTAAACAACCTCTCTCTCCTCTGCCGTTCCGCCCGACCATTCCTTTGCGCTGCCCTCGGTGCGGGGTTCGTTCAGAGTCTCAAAAATGAGATGCTCATCGTAATCCTTGAAGGTCTTGCTTATCTGAGTCCAGAGGGTGGTCATTTTCTTGACGGACTTATTCAGATTATCCTCGCTCTTTACGCAGTCGCCGATGTTATAGTAGGAATTGTCGTGGTGGGAATTGAGAATGACATACATACCATTGCCGTATGCGTAGTCAACTACTTCCTTGACTCTGTCCATCCAGTCCTTGTCAACATTTCCCTTTGAATCGCAGTGCTTGCCCCATGAAACGGGGATCCTGATGGTCTTGAAGCCTGCCTCACTGATATCATCGATCATATCCTTGGTGGTTTTGGGATTGCCCCATGCTGTTTCTGAGCCGAGACCTGTTCCCAGTGCGTCAAGAGAGTTGCCCAGATTCCAGCCTGCGCCCATGTCCTTTACGATGTCCATGGAGGATTTCTTGGTGTCAAAGCCGTTTGTTGCCTTGGCAGTGGTTTTCTTGCTGCTTGAATTTGAAGAGCTTGTCTCGCTTGAAGTGCCTGTTACCTTAACGGTGATAACTGCGTTTTTGCCGCTGCCGTCGGTGGCTTTAGCGGTGATCTTGGCTGTTCCCGCCTTGACTGCGGTGATAACGCCCTTGGAGCTTACCGATGCAATGCTCTTATTGGAGGTCGAGTAGGAAAGCGTCTTATTTGACGCACCCTCGGGGGATACCTCGCACTTAACGGTATAGGTCTCTCCCGCCTTCAGAGAAATGCTGCTTTCGGAAGCCTTTACGGAGCTGACCTTTGTGCCTACAGTTACCTTTACGGATGCCTTGGCGCTTGTTCCCTTTACCTTGACGGTAATGGTGGCGGTGCCGTTCTTGACTCCCGAGACCTTGCCCTTGGAGGTCACGGCGGCGATACTCTTGTCGGAGGTCGTCCATTCAAGAGTATAGTCCTTTACTCCCGTTACCTCGGGAGTCAGGGTGATGGCTTTGCCCTTGGTGATTGTAATCGTTTTCCACGGCAGAGAAATAGACGCTTCGGCAGCACTGACGGGTACACCTGCAATGCAGCAGAGCGACATCATCATAACCATGGAAATCAGAAGGGACAATAATTTTTTGATCTTCACTTTACTCATTCCTTTCGTTTTTCGGGATTGAAAGCTCCCGATGTTACTTAAATAATACCATTTTGCGCAGCTTTTTTCAATTAACATATCGTATGAACTTATGGGTGATTATTTATTGTTTTTGAACAAGAGAAAAAGCGGGCGGTCATTTCTGACCGCCCGTGAAATTATTTTCTTGAGGGCAAGCGGCTGCGGCTTTCCTTATGAGTGGCTTTGTCGCTGTACATTTTGTCATCTGCCGCCCTGATTATAGCGTCAATGTCAATATCCCCGTTTATCTCACTCCAGTGAACGCCATAGCTTCCCCGCACCCTGTAGGGCTTGCCCGAGGAGCTGTTAAAGCTGTCCAGATAAGCCTTTATCCTTTCGACCATGGAATTACCCTCTGCCTCGGGGTCTCCCGTGCAGATTTTTGCAACGGTAAATTCATCTCCTCCGAAGCGTGAGCAGATATCATGCTCTCCGCCTGCATCTGTCATGGCGTTGGCTATTGTCTTGATGGCAATATCGCCCTCGGCGTGACCGTAGGAATCGTTGATGGTCTTTAAGCCGTCCAGATCGAGAGAAATTATTACAAGGCTGTAGGAATTAGACCTGTCGTTCACAGCCTCGGCGAGCAGCTTTTCCGTTTCGGAATAGAAACCTCTGCGGTTGTAAAGCCCCGTATGATCTCTGATATAAAGCTCATTCAGCCTGCTGATGACCTTTTTCATCACCGCCTGGCTGTTGTAAATTTCAAGAACGTGATTTATATTTCTTGCGTGCTTTAACAGATGGCGGATATCAAGATTGCAGGCAAGACCGTGTGATCCGTCGCTCAGTCCCATTACGCCGTTTCCGATAACGATATCTCTGAAATGAACCGACCAGAAGAGGAATATATTGATCGTATCCGCCGCTTCTTCAAAATGGGGCAGCTTTTCGGCATGAGTCGGACTGAACCGCTTTCCGAAGAGGGATTCGCAGAGAATAAGCTCTTTTCCGTCGGCAGTGGAGGCTGTACCGTTTATAATATTGTCATAGTCCTCGCTCATATTTGCGAAATTCTCGTTCAGGCTCAAAGCGTAATAGAAATAGCCGTAGCTGATGGTATGATCCAGAATGACATTGCTCAGCTCCTCAAGACCCGACACCTCAGACGCCTGATTGCACAGCTCGTCCATGTAGGTATCGTAAGTATTGTCAGCTTCAAAGAGCTTGAAAAGGGGATTTATCTGCCCCGATGCGTCACGGTAGTCGATCTGCCTGCAGCCGCAGGAATGGGATATCATTACCTTGTGATCCACTGTGCAGGAATCGCCAATATCCCTGCCCTCAAGATGGGCGGCAATGGCGTCCACAGCCTTTATGCCTGCAAGCACCACGTCCTGCTTGGCGGTAGTCAGGCGGGGGATGTGGTATCTTTCCTCCACGATACCGTCAAAGCCTGTTACGATAACGTCGGTGGGGACGGAATAGCCCCGCTCCTTGAGCTTATTGCAGATGGTTATCGCCATGGTATCGTTGCAGCAGATGAATGCGTCGGGCATAGAAAGCCCCGATTCCATAAATTCGTTAAATGCTCTGGCGGTGGGATCCGACCAGAAATCGCCGTACATTATCCTTCGTTCGTCCAGCTCCACTCCATGGGCACGCATTACCCTGCGGCAGCACTCAATGCGTTCATCGGAAAAGGAATTGTTTTTAAAGCCTGCCACAAGATTTATCAGCCTGCAGCCGTGGACGGAGATAATATGCTCGGTGATTGCCTCAAAGGCGCTTTTATAATTGAAGCTGATGTTATAGCAGCCGTCAACGTGCTTATCCACGCAGACGGTAAAAATATTTTTCTCTCTTGCTCTGCCGATAAGGGCATAAAGGAGCTTGTCGTTCTTGATGGTTTCGCTCATAACGATAAGCCCGTCGAGAATATCATAGTCAATAAGCTCGAAGGTGTGATTCTCTCCGATGTCATAGCTTGTGTTCATATAAAAATCCGAAAAGGCGTTATATATCAGCACTTTAAAGCCGCATTCCGCAGCTCTTCCTATCATGGAATGAACAAAATCGGTATTAAGATCCTCCTGCATCCTGCTCAGGCACACTCCGATATAGCGATGCCCCTTTTTATCCATGATAACACCTCCGAATGAATCGCATAACTTAAATAAATTCTACCACATTTTTTTTATTTAGTCAACAGCTTTTGTATAATTTTAATAGGGCAATTTGCTGAAATAAGCGGATTATTTTTTCAAAATTTACAATTATTGTAATCTTGTTAAGCCCAATTGGCATAAAATGTTAAATCAAGGTTAATTTTGGCAATATTGTCAACCAATATCAAAAACAATGTTGACAAACTCATCTCCGTGTGATATCATACAAAATGGAAATATTTTTTCGGGAGGAATTAATTTATGAACAGTGCAAAACAAAAGCTTTCAGCCAGAGACATGGCGTTTACGGGACTGCTTGCGGCGGTCATAGCGGTGCTTTCGCAGGTGGCGATACCCCTTCCCTCGGGTGTTCCCGTTACATTGCAGACCTTTGCGGTGGCTCTTGCAGGCTTTACTCTCGGTGCAAAGCTCGGAACGGCTTCTGCGGCGGTGTATGTGATTATCGGTGCGGTGGGCGTGCCTGTTTTTGCCAATTTCAAGGGGGGACTTGGCTCTTTGACGGGTCCAACGGGCGGCTTTATCTGGGGCTTTATCCTAATGGCTCTGCTCTGCGGGCTGGGAATGGACAGCGGCAAAAAGCCCTTGGCAGCCGTTCTGGGTGCAGCGGGACTTCTGCTCTGCCATCTCTGCGGTGCGGCTCAGTTTACAGCGATCAAGGGCGGGGGATTTGTTCACAGCCTGCTTATCGTTTCGGTCCCTTATCTTCTGAAGGACTTTATTTCTGTTGCTCTTGCATATCCTCTGGCAATTGTTATTCGTAACAGGGTGCATATTGTGAAAAAGAGTAAGGCTGAGGCATGATTTTTGCAGGACACACAAATTTAACTTGAAAAATTCGGTGAAGCTGTTGACTTTTCATAAAAAATGTTGTATAATATAAAAAAATATTTGGAAAGGAAGGTCATAATCATGGCTTCAAAATATGCAGGAACTCAGACTGAAAAGAATCTGGAGGCAGCCTTTGCAGGCGAATCTCAGGCAAGAAACAAATATACATATTTTTCCTCCGTTGCAAAAAAAGAGGGCTTTGAGCAGATAGCCGCTATCTTCCTCAAGACCGCCGACAACGAGAAGGAGCACGCAAAAATGTGGTTCAAGGAGCTTCAGGGCATCGGCAGCACAGCCGACAACCTGGCTGCTGCCGCTGACGGCGAGAATTACGAGTGGACAGATATGTACGAGGGCTTTGCCAAGACCGCCGAGGAGGAGGGCTTCCCCGAGCTTGCGAAGAAATTCCGCATGGTGGGCGCTATTGAAAAGCACCACGAGGAGCGATACAGAGCGCTGCTTAAAAATGTGGAGACTGCCGCTGTATTTGAAAAGAGCGAGGTCAAGATCTGGGAATGCCGCAACTGCGGTCATATCATTGTGGGCACAAAGGCTCCCGAGGTATGTCCCGTCTGCAATCATCCCAAGAGCTATTTTGAGATAAGCTGCGAGAATTATTGAGTTTAAATAAGCATAAGTAATACTAAACACCATTAGAATTATGGAGAAGAAATCGCCGCAAAAGCTTGCATATATGGCTTTTGCGGCGAGAGATTCCCATAAATCAATAGGTGTTTAGTATAATACCGCCCCCGACAAATCCGGTCGGGGGCGGTTTAATTATGCAATATTATTCAGCAAGCAGCTTCTCAGCGGAAGCGAGCTTCACGCAGATGCAGAAAAGCTCCATAGCCTTGCGAAGATCCTCAACGGGAGGATAGGAAGGCGAGAGACGGATATTTCTGTCCTCGGGATCCTTCTTGTAGGGGAAGGTGGCACCTGCGCCTGTGAGGACAACGCCGCCCTCCTTGCAGAGTCTTGCGACCTCCTTTGCACAGCCGCTCAAAGTATTTACGGAGATGAAATAGCCGCCCTTGGGAACGTTCCATGTGAGGATATCCAGATCACCCAGCTTTTCGGTGAGCATTTTGATAACCATATCGAACTTGGGAGCAAGGATAGCCTTGTGCTTTTCCATATAGGCTTTAAGACCCTCAGCGTCCTTGAAATAGCGGACGTGACGGAGCTGATTAACCTTATCGTAGCTGATATTCTGCATACCGAGGAGCTTTGTTATCTGAGCGATGTTGTTCTCGGAGGCAGCCATTACCGCAACGCCTGCGCCGGGGAAGGTGATTTTTGAGGTGGAGGCAAATTCAAAGATCATATCCTCATTGCCGCACTTCTTAGCTTCATCGAAAATGTTAAGGATACTGTCATGGTCATCCTTTAAGTGATGGATGCAGTATGCATTATCCCAGAAAATCCTGAAATCCTCAGCGGCGGGCTTCAAAGCGGCAAAGCGCTTAACAGTCTCATCGGAATAGGTGTAGCCGTCAGGGTTTGAATACATGGGAACACACCAGATACCCTTGATCTCGGGATCGGAAGAAACCAGCTTCTCGACCATATCCATATCGGGACCTGCGGGAGTCATTGGAACGTTTATCATCTCCACGCCGAAGGTCTCGGTGATGGAGAAGTGACGGTCATAGCCGGGAACGGGGCATAAAAATTTAACCTTATCGCACTTGCCCCAGGGCTTCTTGCTGCCGTAAACGCCGAACTGCATAGCTCTTGCGACGGAATCGTACATAAGTGTAAGGCTGGAGTTGCCGCCCACGATAATGTTAGCGGGGGTCACGCCCAGAAGGTCGGCAAAAAGCTTCTTTGCTTCGGTTATACCTGTGAGGAAGCCGTAGTTGCGTACATCAACGCCGTCTGCATCGGTAAGATCCGATTTGCTGTTAAAAACGTCCAGCATGGGCATACTGAGCTCAAGCTGCTCTGCGCAGGGCTTGCCTCTGGACATATCAAGCTTTAAGCCCTGAGCCTTGAAGTCCTCGTATTCCTTTTTACATTCGTCTCTGAAGGCTTCAAGCTGAGCCTTGTTCATATCCTTTAATGACATATATATGACTCCTTTTCTTAAAATCATTCACCGCAGGAATACCCCGCCATAGTCCATAATATATAATATACTATTTCCCGACATTTTGCAAGCGTTTTAAAAAAGTCCGTCAAATTGTTTTCACTTTATACACAATTGTCCTTGTATGACGGACACTGATTCTGCATTTGTAATCGGTAAAATTACCGATTCTATTAACCGATAATATATGGGTTATGAATTACAATGTGCAGTAAAGATTTGTCTCCCATGCGGGGATATACAGCAGATGCCTGATATAAAGCTTTAAGCGGGGATTTATCTCGTGAACCTTCAAGGGCAGCTCAAAGATATCCCCGTTTCGGTGATACAGAGCGCAGATAAGCCTGCTGCCTGCTTCAAGAGAGCGTTTGCAGCCCTCAAGAGCTTCATATTCGGCACCCTCCACGTCCATTTTAATAAGCGTGGCATTATGACAAAGGCTGTCTCCCGTAATTCCCCGAACGGTTTTAAGCTTAACGCCGTTTTCGTCTGTGAGCTTGGAATTTCGTCCCGAGCGGTCGGAAAAGGTAAGCTCGGTGTTCTCGTTCCATGCAGCGGCGTTCTCAAGGGTGATATTTTTCATTCCGTCAGTTGATTTTGTGAGCTTGCGGAAATTTCTCGAATCGGGCTCAACGGCATAGATATGTTCATATTTTCCGCCCGTCAGCTCCGAAAATTCCATCACCGTATCGCCGTTGTATGCGCCCAGATCAATATACCGCTCATTATCTGTGAGCTTAATAATATCCTTCCATATCTCCGATTTGGGAACAGTGCAGCGGTGGAGGTAGTCTATTTTCCCGCTTATCCTGAAATTAATAATATCCGCAAATGTCTGCTTAGATTTTTCATCTGCAAGCATATCGTAGACCCTTTGCAGCTTTTCGGCATTTTCAAGGCAGTATTCATAGGTAAAAAGCCCCTCGCCCACAACGGGAACATCGGGGGCAAGGAGGATATGCCGCTCAGCCATATCGGAAATTCGGCGGTAAAGGCTCTCATAGCCCGCACCGAAAGCAAGGACTATCACAAAATCCTCAATGAGGCTTTCTATCTGTGACAATGAATGGACCAGATGTCCTTTGAAATAATGCCCTCTCACAAATTCATCGCTGGCGAAAAAGCCTGCTGTTGCAATGCCGTATTTATCGAAAACCCTGAGAATTTTCTCCGCCCCGTCACCCATGCCGTAGATGAAAATGGGCAGGTCGGTATTTTTGAGATAATCCCATGAATTAACCCTTTCGGTGATGAAATCAAGCATTTTCATCGTCCTCGTCATCAAAATGCTCAAATTCGTGGGGAGGATGTCCGCCCGCAATCATGTCTCTGCCGCGGATATTGTAAGCGTCACGCTGCTTTTCGATCTGCTCGTCAAGGAGCTGCAAAAATTTTCTAGGGGCTTTGATGGATTTGACCTCCTTCTGCGGGGTGTCCACGTCCTTCACGTTAATTATCACCGTACCGCAGCCGAAAAGGCGCTGTCCGAAGGGAAGAATGAGCTTTTTGTCATTGACCCTGTAAAGGTCGAATTCGTCCTCCACAACGGTGAAAAAGCCCTTTCTGGTTATGAATTTTTTTTCAGTGAGAAAATATCTGGTAAAGGATATGGGCAGACCGAAAATTGTGCGCTTTTTGTCCGTCCAGATATAATCAAAATTGGCTTTCATATGTTCATGTTCCTTTCCGAATTTATTTTTGCTCATAATTTAAAAATCATTAATATCATACCGCAGACAGAAGATGCCTGCGGTATGGATAAGTTATTTAAGAGCCGCCATAGCTCTCTTGCCGATGTCGTGACGGTAATGAGCATTCTCGAAGGAAATCTTCTCCACCGCCTTATAAGATCTCTCCAGCGCCTCGGGAAGAGAATCTCCCGTAGCGGTCACGCCGATAACACGACCGCCGTTTGTGTAGAATTTGCCGTTCTCATACTTTGTTCCCGCATGGTAAACGAATGCGCCGTCCACCTGACCCTTGTCGTCCATGCCGTTCATCTCAAGACCCTTGGGATATGACTGAGGATAGCCGCCCGAAGCCATTACCACGCAGGTGCAATACTCATTTTTCCACTTAATATCAACATCGGCAAGAGTGCCGTTGTAAATAGCCTCGAAAATCTCGCAGAGATCGCCGTCAAGGAGAGGGAGAACAACCTGAGTTTCGGGGTCGCCGAAGCGGCAGTTATATTCAATCACCTTGGGACCCTTGGGAGTAATCATAAGTCCGAAGTAGAGGCAGCCCTTGAAGGTCCTGCCCTCGGTGTTCATGGCATTGATGGTGGGCAGGAAAATCTTTTCCATGCACTCCTTTGCCACTTCCTCGGTGTAATATGGATTGGGGGCAACGGTTCCCATGCCGCCTGTGTTCAGACCCTCGTCATTGTCATAGGCACGCTTGTGGTCCATGGAGGATATCATAGGCACAACAGTCTTGCCGTCGGTAAATGACAGAACGGAAACCTCGGGACCCGTTAAAAATTCCTCGATAACAACGGTTGCGCTGCTGTCACCGAACTGTCTGCCGTCTATCATGGATTTAACGGCATCAATGGCTTCCTCCTCGTTCTGAGCGATAATAACGCCCTTGCCCAGCGCAAGACCGTCCGCCTTGATAACAGCGGGATAGCTGTTCTGCTTTTTAAGATATGCTATAGCCGAATCGCTGTCGGAGAAAACCTCATAAAAAGCGGTGGGGATATTGTATTTCTTCATAAGCTCCTTGGAGAAGACCTTGCTGCCCTCGATTATAGCAGCAGCCTTGTTGGGACCGAAGGTCATAATGCCCTCGGCATTGAGAGCGTCAACCATGCCCATTACAAGGGGATCGTCGGGAGCAACTGCTACCATGTCAACGGAAAGCTTCTTTGCAAGAGCCACAACGCCCTCTATATCCGTAGCCTTAACGTCAAAGCACTCCGCATAACGGGAAATTCCGCCGTTTCCGGGGGTGCAGTAGAGCTTTTCCACCTTGGGTGATTCGGCAAGCTTCATAATGATGGCGTGCTCACGTCCGCCGCCGCCTACTACTAATATTTTCATAATCTCAAGTCCTTTCGGAGATTTTATTCACGGGATTGTTTGCGTATGCATAAACCGCAGATGCGGCTATTGTGATTATTGCTGCTGCGTACAGCAGATATGAGAGGATATTTACCACGTTTGAATAAAGGGATAATGCGGCAAGGACTTCTGTGCCCATAAGTCTTGCTGTAAGCCTTGTCTGAATAAGATTAGAGATAAGAACCGCAATGGGAAGAATCCCTGTTGTGACCGATGATATCACAAGGGGCATAAATACCCTTTTCCCCTTTGAAATAAGTGCATTTGAAGCGGTTATGGCAAGGTTTGCAATGCACATGAAAACACCCGAATAAAGAAACACCTTTTCGGTTTCCTCGTATATCCACCCGCCCGACAGCTCGTTAAGAATGTTTTTCTGAAACAGGCTCGAAAGCAGAAGAAGTAATGCCCAAATGATAAGAATTGCCTGTGAAGCAATTGCCGCAGTTTTTACGGATTTTGGTGTTCCGCAATTTTCCATAAGTACATTCCTCCATATGCATATTCTTCAAAGGGACAATGGAAAAATATTTCCATTGCCCCGATGATCTTAGTGGTGGAAAAGTCTTATGCCTGTGAATGCCATAGCGATATTATACTTGTTGCAGGTCTCGATAACGTTGTCGTCACGGATAGAGCCGCCGGGCTGTGCAATATATTCAACGCCCGATTTGTGCGCTCTTTCGATGTTGTCACCGAAGGGGAAGAATGCGTCGGAGCCGAGAGCGACCTCGGTGTTCTTTGCAAGCCATTCCTTCTTCTCCTCACGGGTAAGGGGCTCGGGCTTCTCGGTGAATACCTTCTGCCACTCGCCCTCTCTCAGAACGTCCTCGTATTCATCGCCGATATAAACATCAATAGCGTTGTCACGGTCAGCACGTCTTACATCGTCCTTGAAAGGAAGTGCCATAACCTTGGGATTCTGTCTGAGCCACCAGTTGTCAGCCTTCTGTCCCGCAAGACGAGTGCAGTGGATACGGGACTGCTGACCTGCGCCGATACCGATAGCCTGACCGTCCTTAACATAGCAAACGGAGTTTGACTGGGTGTATTTCAGAGTAATGAGGGAAATAAGCAGGTCTTTCTTCTTATCCTCGGGGATATTCTTGTTGTCGGTAACAATATTCTCAAGGAGAGCGTCATTTATATCAAGCTCGTTTCTGCCCTGCTCGAAGGTGATGCCAAAAACCTGCTTGCGCTCAATGGGAGCGGGAACATAGTTTTCATCAATTTTGATAATATTGTATGTGCCCTTTCTCTTGGACTTGAGGATCTCAAGAGCTTCATCGGTGTAGCCGGGAGCAATAACACCGTCGGAAACCTCTCTCTGGATCATCTTAGCGGTGCAAACATCACAAACATCCGAAAGAGCGATAAAATCGCCGTAGGAGGACATTCTGTCCGCGCCTCTTGCTCTTGCATACGCGCAGGCAAGGGGAGAAAGCTCGCCTAAATCGTCTACCCAGTAGATCTTCTTGAGAGTGTCGGAAAGGGGCTTGCCGATGGCTGCGCCTGCGGGAGAAACGTGCTTGAAGGAAGTTGCTGCGCACATACCCGTTGCCTTTTTTAGCTCTCTTACAAGCTGCCAGCCGTTGAAGGCATCTAAGAGATTGATATAGCCGGGCTTGCCGTTTAATACCTCAATAGGCAGCTCGCCGCCTTCGATAAAAATTCTTGAGGGCTTCTGATTGGGGTTGCAACCGTATTTTAACTGCATTTCGTTTGACATTTTTAAATTCCTCCCGTTATATGATTCATTCGCTCTTAGCGTACTTGTTGATTATTCTTGATTCATACTTGCCTGTGGCGATGTCAATGTATCTTACAAAAAGTGATACCTTGTTATCCTCGTTGAGCGCATTCCAGAGCTTGCCTGCAAATTCATCAATGCCGTCATTGCCGATCTCAACCTTCTTAGGCTCGCCCTCAAAGCTGGGGAGGGGATTTCCGTCGCCCATATAGGTGTGTATAAAATGACCCACGCCGTTTAAAGGAGAAGAATAGCTGAAAGTGAATCTCTCACGGCAGTCGGGATTGCCGTCAGCGGACTTGAGGATAGACATAGCATAATTATACTCGCCGTTTCCGATATGCATGATACCCGAAATTCTGGGGGTGTAATTGGGAGCGTCATCCTCGTATTCCCTTGTCCTGAGGGACTGCTCAAAGGTCTGCTGCTTGTCCATCAGCTCATAGATGGTGTCAGTCTGATCGCCGTTTGTAACAATGGTCTTATTGCCAAGAACTCTAACGGGCGAATAGATGATAAGATGGGGATCGGAGAGCTTGGAGGGGTCAGCGGCTTCGGTCTTAATGCCGTCCTCGGTCTCGGTGAATACACGATTTCGGGAATTAACGCTTCTGCCCATGATAAAATAAGCGGTAACAGCGGTCTTACCATCGGCAGATCTGCCGATAACAATTCCTCTGCCGGGGTATGCATTTGATCTGAGCTCGTTTTCGAGAGATAATGTTTTCATAGCTTTTTGTCCTTTCATTCTTCGGCGTAAGCCACGCCGTTTTCTATGCGGATTTTATCCTCACAGAGCAGGGAAACTGCCTTTGGGAGAATTTTCCATTCAGCCTGCTCCATAACACGTTTCTGCAGTATTTCGGGGGTGTCGCCGTTCCGGATCTCCACCGCTTTCTGGAGGATTATGGGACCTCCGTCGCAAACCTCGGTGACGAAATGAACGGTAGCGCCCGTGACCTTAACGCCCCTTGCCAGCGCCTCCTCATGGACCTTCAGCCCATAATAGCCTTTGCCGCAGAATGAGGGAATAAGAGCGGGATGGACATTGACCATTTTGAATGGGTATGCCCTGCAGACCTGTTCATCGAGAATGGTCATAAAGCCCGCATAAACAATGATATCCGCATTTTCCGACTTGAGCGTTTCAAGCATTGCTTTGCTGTATTCATGGCTGTCTGCGTAATCCTTTCGGGGCAGCACAATTCCCTTAATGCCGTTCTGAGCAGCTCTTTCAAGAGCATATGCACCCTCCTTGGAGGAGATAACGCAGGTAATTTTTCCGCCCTTTATCTCTCCCCGCTTTTCGGCGTCAATGAGAGCCTGCAAATTGGTTCCGCCGCCCGATACAAGCACGACTATATTTTTCATAAGTTTACCATCCTTAATCAAAAAATCCGTTTTCGCCCGAGGAATTGTTTATTTCCCCCGCAGCCCTGAAGCTGAATACTGCGGCTGCGATATAAAGAGCGTCTCCGAAAAGGGAGAATACCGCCATGCCGTTTAAAAGCCCGGTCATGCTGCTTCCCGCAGCGCCGAAAATCTCAGCCACAAAGCCGAACATTCCACCCGCCAGCAGGAGAAGCAGCGCAAAAATAATGCTGCCCGCAAGGGATATCACATAAAAAACTCCCGCCGCCTTTGCGCCGTTTTTCCTCGGCTTGCCGTAAATAACCCATGAAATAATAGCGGCGATTATCCCGGGAAGATTAAGTGAGCATATTGACCAAGCAAGAGCCGCAGAGCCTGCCGCAACAGCTTTTTTCAGATTATTATTCATAGCAATTAACCTTTAATCAAATGCGGCTGTAAGCTATTGCCACAGCCGCAGATCGGCATATTTATCAGCAGATGATAACGCCCTCGTCGCTTTCAACAAGCTCGCCCATAACATAGGCATCCTCGCCTGCAGCCTTGATGGCGCTGATAGCCTTGTCTGCGTCATTCTTATCCACAACAACAGCCATGCCCACACCCATGTTGAAGGTGTTGAACATATCTCTCTCGGGAATTTTGCCTGTTTTGGCAATAAGGTCGAAGATGGGAAGCACCTGAACAGCGCTTCTGTCTATCTTTGCGGAAATTCCTGCAGGGAGGGAGCGGGGGATATTCTCATAGAAGCCGCCGCCTGTGATATGGCTTATGGACTTTACCTTAACGGAATCGAGAAGGCTCATAACAGCCTTAACATAAATTCTTGTGGGAGTGAGAAGGCTTTCGCCCAGAGTAGCACCCAGATCGGACTGATGTCTCGCAAGATTCTGCTCGGTAACGGAAAATACCTTTCTGACAAGGGAGAAGCCGTTGGAGTGAACGCCGCTGGACTTGATGGCGATCATCACATCTCCCGCCTTCTGAGTGGAGGGGTCGAGGATCTTGTCCTTGTCAACAACGCCGACAGTGAAGCCTGCCAGATCATATTCATCCTCGGGCATAAGACCGGGGTGCTCAGCAGTTTCGCCGCCGATAAGAGCGCACTCAGCCTGAACGCAGCCCTCAGCAACGCCCGACACTATCTGAGCGATCTTCTCGGGGAAATTCTTTCCGCAGGCGATGTAATCAAGGAAGAACTGGGGCTTAGCGCCGCAGCAGATAACGTCGTTCACGCACATTGCAACACAGTCGATACCAACAGTGTCGTGCTTGTCAAGGAGAAAAGCGATCTTGATCTTGGTTCCCACGCCGTCGGTGCCCGAAACCAGAACGGGCTTGTTAATTCCTGTCATGTCAAGCTCATAGAGTCCGCCGAAGCCGCCGAGACCTGACAAAACGCCCTTGTTCATAGTTCTTGCAACGTGAGCCTTCATAAGCTCAACAGCCTTGTAGCCGGCGGTTACGTCAACGCCTGCTTCCTTGTAGCTTTCGGAAAAACTTTTCATTTCAAACATTCCTTTCTGAGAGCCATGCTCTGCATGAGAAGGCAGAGAAAGCCCTCTCGGGTATGATAATTATTTTGATGATTTTCTTATCTTAAATTCAAATTTGTCCTTCGGGATCTCTGCGGGAACGGGAGCGGGATAATTGCCCGTAAAACAGCCGTCGCAGAATTTGCAGTTATCATTGTCTGTAAGGCTGTTAACCGCATCAACGCTGAGATAGCCCAGAGTATCCGCACCAATTTCCCTGCATATCTCGGGTATAGACAGACGGCAGGCGATCAGGTTTTCCTTGCTGTCGATATCCGTGCCGAAGTAGCATGGATTAGTAAAGGGCGGGCAAGAAATTCTCACATGGATTTCCTTAGCGCCTGCTTCACGGATAAGATTAACAATGCGGCGGGAAGTGGTACCTCTTACGATACTGTCGTCAATAAGAACAACACGCTTGTCCTTGACCGTTTCCCTTACCACATTAAGCTTAATTTTCACCGAATTGGTACGCTCCGCCTGACTGGGCTGGATAAAGGTCCTTCCCACATAGCGGTTTTTGATAAATCCCACGCCATAGGGGATCCCCGAGGCATTTGAAAATCCCAGCGCCGCATCAAGTCCGCTGTCGGGAACGCCTATTACAACGTCTGCGTCAACAGGATGCTCCTTCCAGAGAAATTCACCTGCCTTGAGCCTTGCCTTATGAACGCTTGAGCCCTCTATCACCGAATCGGGGCGGGCAAAATAAACATACTCGAAAACGCACATATGGGGCTTGGGAGAGATGTGGGTTTCAATTGAACGAAGCCCGTTTTCGTCAATAATAACGATCTCGCCGGGGCGGACGTCTCTGTAAAACTCCGCACCGATGCTGTCAAATGCGCAGGTTTCCGAAGCAACGATGTAAGCGCTGCCCAGCCTTCCGATGGAAAGTGGCTTGAAGCCGATGGGATCTCTTGCGGCGATAAGCTTCTGAGGGGACATGACCACAAGGGAATAAGCCCCCTTTATCTTCTCCATAGCCTTTTCCACCGCTTCCTCGATGGAGGAGCAAACAAGGCGCTGCTCGGTTATAGCGTAGGATATGACCTCGGTATCGTTGGTACTGTGAAATATAGCTCCTTTAAGCTCATACTCGGTCCTCAGCTCGTATGCATTGGTGAGATTGCCGTTATGAGCGATAGCCAGGGGACCTTTAACATGGCGGACCACAAGGGGCTGGGCATTTGAGCGGTTGGAATTGCCTGTAGTGGAATAGCGCACATGACCGATGGCTATATTTCCCTCACCAAGAGCCTGCAGCCTGTCCTTATCGAAAACCTCGTGAACAAGCCCTAGATCCTTGTGATAGCTGAACACGCCCGAATCATTGACAACAATGCCGCAGGACTCCTGACCTCTGTGCTGGAGGGCATAAAGACCCATATAGGTCTGCATTGCAACGTCAGTTTCCTCGGGACTGTATATACCGAACACACCGCATTCTTCGTGGATGCCGTTAAACAAATGAAATCAACCCTTTCCGTTCCAGCAATAGCTGCACAGCTTGTCGGCAGGCAGCCCCACTGCACGGACGGTTCCCTCCAGAGACTGAAATTCAAGAGATGTGAGCTTCAGTCTGCGGCAGATTTCAGCTCTGAGCTTTTTGCCCCGCTCCGTTGAGCTATCGCTGTACTCCTCGATATATTTGACGCCCTCGGCGCCCTCAAGCTCGTCGATGATTTTGCGTGCAATGAGGTCAAGCTCAGATGTACTTCTCGAGAAGTTAAGATACCTGCAGCCGTACATAATGGGAGGACAGGCAGATCTCATATGGACCTCCTTAGCGCCGTTGGCATAAAGGAATTCAACGGTCTCTCTCATCTGTGTACCGCGTACAATGCTGTCGTCAACAAAGAGCAGCTTTTTGCCTTCAATAAGCTCGTGAACAGGAATGAGCTTCATTTTAGCGACCTGATTTCTTATCGCCTGATTCTGAGGCATAAAGCTTCTAGGCCATGTGGGTGTATATTTGATAAAAGGCCTTGCAAAGGGGATTCCGCTTCGGTTGGAATAACCGATAGCGTGAGGGATTCCCGAATCGGGAACGCCGCAGACATAGTCAACATCGGGGAGAGCGCCGTTTTTGATATCCGTCTCCGCCATGATCTCGCCGTTTCGGGTGCGCATAGTCTCAACGGTAACGCCCTCATAAACGGAATTGGGATAGCCGTAATAGGTCCACAGGAAGGTGCATATCTTCATATCGGTATGACCCTCGGCAAGGACTTCGCAGCCGTCGGCGGTGATCTTAACGATCTCACCGGGGAGCAGCTCCCTGTATGTCTCATAACCCAGCTTCTGGAAAGCAAAGGACTCTAAGGAGCAGCACCAGCCGTCCTCACGCCTGCCGATAATAATGGGCAGTCTGCCGTTTTTGTCTCTTGCAGCGATAATGCCGTCCTCGGTGAGGATAAGGAGAGAAACGGTGCCGTTTATCTTCTCCTGCATATATCTGATACCGTCGGGGAAATTATCCTTCTGTGCGATAAGTGAGCCGATAATGGAGCTGGAATTGACCTTGCCGCTGCTCATAGCCTCAAGGCTTGCGGAGCAGTCGCTGAGAATTTCGTTTCTAAGCTCCTCGGCATTATTGATGATCCCGATATTGCAGACTGCGTAAAATCCCATTTTGGAGCGCAGCAGGATGGGCTGGGGGTCGGTATCGCTAATACAGCCGATACAGAGCTTGCCCTCCATTGTGGCAATATCGCCCTCGAATTTGGTACGGAAGGGGGAGTTTTCAATGCTGTGGATACTGCGCTGAAAGCCTCTCTCGGGGGAGTATGCAGTCATTCCGCCGCGGCGAGTGCCCAGATGGGAATGATAGTCAACTCCGAAAAAAACGTCATTTATGCAGTCATTTTTAGATGCTGCACCGAAAAAGCCGCCCATGATTTATTCTCCGAAGATACGCTTCATCATTTCCTGATAAGCTTCCTCAACGCCGCCCATATCTCTGCGGAAGCGGTCCTTATCAAGCTTTTCGTGAGTGGTGCTGTCCCAGAAGCGGCAGGTGTCGGGAGATATTTCGTCAGCAAGGAGTATCTGACCGTGGAATCTGCCGAACTCGATCTTGAAGTCGATAAGGTCAATGTTATGCTCCTTGAAGAATTTCAGCATAAAGGAATTTACAGCAAATGCATACTTTGAAATGGTGTCAATTTCCTCCTGAGTAGCAAGACCCAGACCCAGAGCATAGTAGCTGTTGATGAATGGGTCGCCCAGATCGTCATTCTTGTAGGAAAATTCAAGAGTAGGCTGCTTTAAGGGAGTGCCCTCGGCAATTCCGAGCTTCTTTGAGAAGCTTCCGGCCGCAACGTTTCTCACGATAACCTCGAGGGGTACGATCTCAACCTTTTTAACGATAGTCTCTCTGTCGCTGATCTCCTCAACGAGATGGGTGGGGATGCCCTCCTTCTCAAGGAGCTTAAACATATAGTTAGTCATCTTGTTGTTGACAACGCCCTTGCCTCTGATGGTGCCCTTCTTTTCGCCGTTGAAAGCAGTAGCGTCGTCCTTGTAGTCAACGATAACATAGTCGGGGTTATTGGTGGCAAAAACCTTCTTTGCCTTGCCCTCGTAAAGCTGCTCGCCTTTAATAATGTTTTCCATGATATTATCCTCCTGTAAATTTACAAGTTTATATTTTTATATTAAAGCTCATCTACCATTTTTTGGAGCTTTTCATTCTTTGCCACAACGCCGTCGATCATATCCTTTTTCGCCTTTTCAAGCTTTTCGGAAAGACCGTCATCGGAGAGTGCCAGCATCTGAATAGCAAGAACCGCCGCATTTTTCGCACCATTTACCGCAACGGTGGCAACAGGAATGCCCGAGGGCATCTGAACGGTGGCAAGAAGAGCGTCAAGACCCTCGAAGGACGACTTGATGGGAATACCGATAACGGGCAGGGTGGTGTGACCTGCGATAACGCCCGCCAGATGAGCCGCCATACCTGCGGCGCAGATGATAACACCGAAGCCCTCAGACTTTGCCTTTGACGCAAATTCGGAAGCCAATTCGGGAGTGCGGTGAGCGGACATAACCTTAGCCTCAACGGGAACGCCGTATTTTTTCAGCTCGGCGATACAGTCCTTCACGATGGGGAAATCGCTGTCAGAACCCATTATTACAGCAACTTTTTTCAACTACATCAATCCTTTCGACCCGAAAAACAAATAAAACTGCGGCAGTTTGCACCACAGTTATTGTTTTTTTAAAGCTATACAGTTAAAAAAGAGTGCAGAAATCCCGTAGTCCTCAAATCTATGCTTTGAGAACTGCTGCCATTATACCGCTGCATCTCGATGGGGGTCAGAGTAAAAAGGCTTTGCATTGGAATTTCCTCCACTAATCTTTTGCACCCGAAGGCGCATTGATACATATATATTGTAACTGATTTGAAAGAAAATTGCAAGCGTTTGAGCAAAATAATTTGGGAAAATAAAAAATTTACAAAATCGCTGTAAGAAAAAGGTGTCAAATTTCCATTCATTGCGTGATTTTACGGCAATTGGTGCAAAATAAAAAAATATAAATTACCTCTTGCATTTTTCTGATTTTATGATACAATAGTAATATAGAGTATGGGAATTGCCCGTACAAATATAAGGAGGTTACATATATGGCTTATACTATTTCTGAAGAATGCATCAGCTGCGGCGCTTGCGCAGGCGAATGTCCTGTATCCGCAATTTCCGAGGGCGACGGCAAGTATGTTATCGACGCTGCAACCTGCATTGACTGCGGTTCCTGCGCAGATGTATGCCCTGTAGGCGCACCCAAGGCTGAGTAATTTTCAAATTTGCAGCAATTTAAGAGCTTCCGAGCAGCATCGGAGGCTCTTTTTTTTATTACAAGAAGAAATGCAAACAAAAAAGCCTCTCCCCGAAGGGAAAGGCTTTAATTGTGTGTTATATCGTAAGATTATTCGTTAACCTTAGTAACAACGCCTGATCCTACTGTACGGCCGCCCTCACGAATAGCGAAGCGGAGACCTTCCTCAATAGCGATAGGAGTGATAAGCTCAACAGAGATCTCAACGTTATCGCCGGGCATGCACATCTCCTTGTCAGCAGGGAGCTGGATAACGCCGGTAACGTCAGTAGTTCTGAAATAGAACTGAGGTCTGTAGTTGTTGAAGAAAGGAGTATGACGACCGCCCTCTTCCTTCTTCAGAACGTAAACCTGACCGCTGAACTTGGTGTGGGGGTGAATGGAACCGGGCTTGCAAAGAACCTGACCTCTTTCAATCTCAGTTCTCTGGATACCACGGAGAAGAGCACCGATGTTGTCGCCAGCCTCAGCGTAGTCGAGGATCTTTCTGAACATCTCGATACCGGTAACAACTGTGGATCTTGTTTCCTTGATACCAACGATCTCAACAGTATCGTTAGTCTTGAGCTGACCTCTTTCAACTCTACCTGTAGCAACAGTACCACGGCCTGTGATGGTGAAAACGTCCTCAACAGGCATAAGGAAGGGCTGGTCAGCCTTTCTGTCGGGAGTAGGAATGTAGGTGTCAACAGCGTCCATGAGCTTCTTGATGCACTCATACTCGGGAGCGTTAGGATCAGTGGAAGAAGAATCGAGAGCCTTGAAAGCAGAACCGATGATGATAGGAGTATCATCGCCGGGGAACTCATACTTGTCGAGAGTCTCACGGATATCCATCTCAACGAGCTCGAGAAGCTCGGGATCGTCAACCTGGTCAGCCTTGTTCATGAAAACAACGATGTAGGGAACGCCAACCTGACGAGCAAGGAGAAGGTGCTCCTTAGTCTGAGCCATAGGACCATCAGTAGAAGCAACAACGAGGATAGCGCCGTCCATCTGAGCAGCACCGGTGATCATGTTCTTAACGTAGTCAGCATGGCCCGGGCAGTCAACGTGAGCGTAGTGACGAGTGTCAGTCTCATACTCAACGTGAGCGGTGTTGATAGTGATACCTCTCTCTCTCTCCTCGGGAGCCTTGTCGATATCAGCATAGCCTTCGAACTGAGCCTGACCCTTGAGGGAAAGATACTTTGTAATAGCAGCGGTAAGAGTGGTCTTACCATGGTCAACGTGACCGATTGTACCAATGTTTACATGGGGTTTTGTTCTTTCGAAATGTGCCTTTGCCATTGGATAGTTTCCTCCTTTTAATTTAGGTTGAAAAATGCTTATGCTATCATTTTAACAGATTTGAAAATGAATTGCAAGCCTTTTTTGTAAATTTTCGTAAAAAATTACAATTTTGAAATAAATCAGTTTGCCTTATTTCTTGCAGACATGATCTTTTCAGCAACAGATCTGGGCACCTCGGTGTAGCTGTCGGGCTCCATAGAATACTGACCGCGTCCCTGAGTCTTGGAACGGAGGTCGTTGGAGTAGCCGAACATTTCGGAAAGGGGAACAAGAGCGTCAACCTGAGCGGTGCCGTTGTTTGTTTCCTGACCGAGGATCTGACCGCGGCGGGAGTTGAGGTCGCCGATAACGGTTCCCATGAAGTCATCGGGAACGATAGCGGAAACCTTCATGATAGGCTCGAGGATGCAGGGATCTGCCTTCTTCATGGCCTCCTTGAATGCCATAGAACCGGCGATGGAGAATGCCATTTCGGAGGAGTCGACTTCGTGGTAGGAGCCGTCGTAAAGAGTAACCTTCACGTCAACGACCTGATAACCAGCGAGAACGCCTGCCTTCATAGCGCCCTGAATACCCTTGTCAACAGCGGGAATGTATTCCTTGGGAATAGCACCGCCGACAACGGCATTGATAAACTCGTAACCCTTGCCGGATTCATTGGGTTCAACCTTGATCTTAACGTGACCGTACTGACCCTTACCACCCGACTGACGAGCGTACTTGTGATCAACATCAGCAAGCTTCTTGATAGTTTCCTTATAAGCAACCTGGGGAGCGCCGACATTAGCCTCGACCTTGAACTCTCTGAGGAGACGGTCAACGATGATGTCGAGGTGAAGCTCACCCATACCTGCGATAATGGTCTGACCTGTTTCCTCGTCAGTCCATGTTCTGAAGGTGGGGTCTTCTTCTGCAAGCTTTGCAAGACCGATACCCATCTTCTCCTGACCGGCCTTAGTCTTAGGCTCGATAGCGAGCTGGATAACAGGCTCGGGGAATTCCATGGATTCGAGAATAATGGGGTGCTTGGGATCACAGAGAGTATCGCCTGTGGTGGTGTTCTTGAGACCTACACAAGCAGCGATATCGCCCGAATAAACGGTATCGATATCCTTTCTGTGATTGGAGTGCATCTGAAGAATACGGCCCATTCTTTCGGAGCCGTCCTTAGTAGCATTGAGAACGGTAGCACCTGCGTCAACAGTACCTGAGTAAACTCTGAAATAGCAGAGCTTACCAACGAAGGGGTCTGTTGCGATCTTGAATGCGAGAGCCGAGAAGGGCTCAGAATCGGAAGCAGGTCTGTCCTCTTCCGCGCCTGTATCGGGGTTAACAC
Source organism: Oscillospiraceae bacterium (assembly GCA_022787085.1). GTDB lineage: Bacteria > Bacillota > Clostridia > Oscillospirales > Ruminococcaceae > Huintestinicola. The sequence continues at coordinate 38,035 of JALFVE010000004.1, forward strand.
CCTTGATAGCGGGAATATCGAGAGGAGAGGGCATATAGTCAACAACAGCGTCGAGAAGCTTCTGAACGCCCTTGTTTCTGTAGGAGGTGCCGCAGGTTACGGGAACGATCTTATTTTCGATGCAGCCCTTGCGGATGCACTTCTTGATCTCCTCAACAGTGAGCTCCCCGCCCTCAAGGTATTTTTCCATGATCTCGTCGTCCATTTCGGCAGCGGCTTCAACCATCTCGTCATGATACTTCTGAGCCATTTCCATCATATCTTCGGGAATGGGCTCGTCTCTCATATCCTTGCCGAGATCATCGTAATAAACCTCTGCCTTCATCTCAACGAGGTCGATAAGTCCCTTAAAGTCATCCTCGGAACCGATAGGAAGCTGAATGGGAACAGCATTACATTTAAGACGGTCCTTCATCATTTCAACAACTCTATAGAAGTTAGCGCCCATGATGTCCATCTTATTAACGTATGCTATTCTGGGGACCTGATATTTATCCGCCTGACGCCAAACGGTCTCAGACTGGGGATCAACGCCGCCCTTCGCACAGAAAACTGTTACAGAACCGTCAAGAACTCGAAGCGAACGCTCAACCTCAACTGTAAAGTCAACGTGGCCCGGGGTGTCGATAATATTGATTCTGTGGTCTCCCCAGTGCGCTGTGGTAGCAGCGGAGGTGATGGTGATACCTCTCTCCTTCTCCTGCTCCATCCAGTCCATCGTAGAAGCACCCTCATGAGTCTCACCTATCTTGTAGTTGACACCCGTATAGAAGAGGATACGCTCGGTGGTGGTGGTTTTACCGGCGTCGATGTGAGCCATGATACCAATATTTCTTGTTTTTTCAAGTGAACAATCTCTTGGCATAGCTTTTCCTCCAAAATATAGCTGCGTTTATAACGTACTGCTTCGGCTTAAAGGCTCTGTTACCATCTGTAGTGAGCAAATGCCTTGTTAGCCTCAGCCATCTTGTGAGTATCCTCACGCTTCTTGCAAGCTCCGCCGGTGCCGTTCATAGCGTCCATTATCTCGGCAGCGAGTCTTTCCTTCATAGTCTTCTCGCTTCTTGCTCTAGCGTAAGTAGTAAGCCATCTGAGACCAAGAGTCTGCTTTCTCTCGGGTCTAACCTCCATAGGAACCTGGTAGGTAGCACCGCCCACACGGCGAGCCTTAACCTCCAGGAGAGGCATGATGTTTTCCATAGCCTCGTTGAACGCTTCAAGAGCGTCCTTTCCGGTCTTTTCAGCAACAATCTCAAAAGCACCGTAAACGATCTTCTGAGCAACGCCCTTCTTACCGTCGAGCATGATATTGTTGACAAGACGGGTAACGATCTCGGAATTGTAAACAGGGTCACAAAGGACCTCACGCTTAGCTATTTTACCTCTTCTTGGCACAATACTTCCCTCCTTCATAGTAATGATATCATAGGTACTCGTTTCTTCCACGACACGTCGTCCAATGCAGAGGTTCATCTATATAAAAAATGAAAACTCCACAATAAAAAATCAATCGCTGTGTGGCTTCATCTGAGTCTACAAAATAAAATTTACAGTGAGCTTATTACTTAGCTCCTGCCTTAGGCTTCTTAGCTCCGTACTTGGAACGAGCCTGATTTCTCTTAGCAACACCCTGAGCGTCGAGAGTACCTCTGATAATGTGATAACGCACACCGGGGAGGTCCTTAACTCTTCCGCCTCTGATAAGAACAACAGAGTGCTCCTGAAGATTGTGTCCGATACCGGGAATGTAAGCTGTAACTTCGTTGCCGTTAGTGAGCTTAACTCTGGCGATCTTTCTCATAGCGGAGTTAGGCTTTTTGGGGGTAGCGGTTCTTACAGCGGTGCAAACGCCTCTCTTCTGAGGTGAGCTGAGGTCGATAGCGATCTTCTTCTTAGCATTGTAGCCCTTCTGAAGAGCAGGTGCTGTGGACTTCTTCTCAATAACGTCTCTTCCCTTGCGAACTAACTGATTAAAGGTAGGCATTGATACATCTCCTTTCATAGATTTGGGTGAAACGGCAGCATCATATAGATATACCATCACACATTTAATTATTATACACGCATTTTCCCCGATTGTCAAGCATTTTATACAAATATTCGGGAATAAATTTGTTTTTGTCGCTTTATACAACTTTCCCCGGGATAATTTCCGCCGTGATAGGTGCATTTTAACAAAACAAGACAGCCCCGAGGGACTGTCTTGCAGATAGGTTTAGTGAATAGCAGAATGTTCGGGAGCCTCATTCTTGACGATCTGAACGTTGTTGTAAACATCCATGCCCGTACCTGCGGGAATGAGCTTACCGATGATAACATTCTCCTTGAGACCCAGCAGGTGATCGCTCTTGCCCTTGATAGCAGCGTCGGTAAGCGCCCTTGTAGTCTCCTGGAAGGAAGCAGCGGACAGGAAGCTGTCGGAGTTGGAGGACGCCTTGGTAATACCCTGGATAATAGGTCTGAAGGTGATGAACTTGATATCCTCCTCGCCTGCCTCCATTCTTGCCTTGAGCTTGCGGTTCTCCTCGTAGATTTCCTTGCGGTCTGCGAGAGTGCCGGGGAGCATATAGGTGGAGCCGCCGTCCTCAACGATTACCTTCTTGAGCATCTGGCGAACGATTACCTCGATATGCTTGTCGTTGATATCAACACCCTGGAGGCGGTAAACCTTCTGTACCTCGGTGATGATATAATTCTGAACAGCCTGCTGACCGAGTATCTCAAGTATATCAGCGGGATTAACGGAGCCTTCAGTAAGAGCGTCGCCCAGATTAACGGTATCGCCCTCATGAACCTTGAGCTTGTAGCCGTAGGGAACGGGATAATACTCTTCGTTGCCTGTCTCGGGGTCGGTAATGATAACGTTTCTGGTGTTCTTTATCTCAGTCATAGTGACCTTGCCGCCGAAGCGAGCGATAATAGCCGCATTCTTGGGACGTCTGCTCTCGAAGAGCTCCTCAACACGGGGAAGACCCTGAGTGATATCCTCAGCGGAAGCGATACCGCCCGTATGGAAGGTTCTCATAGTAAGCTGAGTACCGGGCTCACCGATGGACTGAGCAGCGATAACGCCGACAGCCTCGCCCACAGCAACAAGATTGTTATTGGACATATTAGCGCCGTAGCACTTAGCGCAGACGCCGTGCTTAGCATGGCAGTTAAGAACGGAGCGGATAGTAACTCTCTCAACGCCCGCATCAACGATCTTCTTGGCATCGGCATCGGTAAGGAGCTTGTTCTTGCTCATCAGGAGGCTGCCTGTGTTGGGATCGTAGAGGTCGTCGAGAAGATATCTTCCGAGAAGTCTTTCCTTGAGAGGCTCGATCATCTCGTTGCCGTTCTTGATGGTGTAAATTTCGATACCCTCGTCAGTGCCGCAGTCCTCCTCACGGATAATAACGTCCTGAGAAACGTCAACAAGACGTCTTGTAAGATAACCCGAGTCAGCAGTACGGAGCGCCGTATCGGCAAGACCCTTTCTCGCACCACGGGAGGAGATGAAGTATTCCAGAATGGTAAGACCTTCACGGTAATTAGCTCTGATGGGCATCTCGATGGTAGAACCTGAGGTATTGGCGATAAGACCTCTCATACCTGCCAGCTGACGGATCTGGTTAATTGAACCACGGGCTCCCGAATCCGCCATCATGAAGATGGGATTGTACTTGTCAAGACCGTTTTTCAGAGCGGCAGTGACCTCATCGGTAGCGTCATTCCAAGTCTTGATGAAGCGCTTGGATCTTTCCGCATCGGAGATGAAGCCTCTGCGGAACATATTGTTGATCTTCTCAACCTTAGCATCGGCAGAAGCGAGAATGTCAGCCTTCTCCTTAGGAATTTCCGCATCGCAGACCGCAACGGTGATAGCAGCCTTTGTGGAATATTTGAAGCCGAGAGCCTTTACCTTGTCGAGCACCTCGGAGGTGGTAGTAGTGCCGTGGATCTTGATACATCTTTCAATGATATCCGAAAGCTGACCCTTCTTAACGAGGAAGTCGATCTCAAGGTCGAACTGCTTTTCGGAATTGGTTCTGTCAACATAGCCAAGGTCCTGAGGAATGTTCTCGTTGAATATGAGACGACCCACAGTGCATTCAATGAGTTTTGAAACTCTCCTGTCGCCGATATCCTTGGAGATACGGACCTTAATAGCTGCATGAAGGCTTACAACGCCCTCCTGATAAGCCATAAGAGCCTCATTAACATCTCTGAATACCTTGCCTTCGCCCTTTTCTCCCTCTTTCTTCATTGTGAGGTAATAGGAACCCAGAACCATATCCTGAGAAGGAACGGCAACAGGACGTCCGTCAGAGGGCTTTAACAGGTTATTTGCAGCCAGCATGAGGAATCTTGCCTCAGTCTGAGCCTCAGCGGAAAGGGGAAGATGAACAGCCATCTGGTCGCCGTCGAAATCGGCGTTGAACGCTGTACATACCAGAGGGTGAAGCTTGATAGCACGACCCTCAACAAGGATAGGCTCGAAAGCCTGAATACCAAGTCTGTGAAGTGTAGGCGCACGGTTCAGCAGAACGGGATGGGACTTGATAACATTTTCCAGTGCATCCCAGACATCGTTCTCTGCTCTGTCCACCTTTTTGCGGGCGGACTTTATGTTGGTGGACTTTCCGGTGTCCACAAGGCGCTTCATAACAAAGGGCTTGAAAAGCTCCAGAGCCATCTCCTTGGGGAGACCGCACTGATACATTTTCAGCTCGGGGCCAACAACGATAACCGAACGGCCCGAATAGTCAACACGCTTACCAAGCAGGTTCTGACGGAAGCGTCCCTGCTTGCCCTTGAGCATATCGGAAAGGGACTTGAGAGCTCTGTTGTTGGGACCTGTAACGGGTCTGCCGTGACGGCCGTTGTCAATAAGAGCATCAACAGCCTCCTGTAACATTCTCTTCTCATTTCTGATGATAATGTCGGGAGCCTCCATCTCGAGCATCTTCTTGAGACGGTTGTTTCTGTTGATAACACGTCTGTAAAGGTCGTTAAGGTCGGAGGTAGCATATCTGCCGCCGTCCAGCATGACCATAGGACG
>JALFVE010000054.1 GCA_022787085.1 Oscillospiraceae bacterium
TTTGTTGGGAATGTTTGATAAAGAAATAAGTAAGAGAGTTTGGGGCGGACGTACCGATTATGGTTTTCCGGTTCACAGGGAACACGGATGGCATTTGCCTAGTAAGGATTGATATGGGAAAGAAGAAAATTTGACAAAGGAGTGTGATTGTATGAAAAAGTTGTTGTTAGTGCTATCAATCGTCTTTATTTTTCTGACATTTGTTGGAGCAATCTTTGTTCTAACATCCAACGGAACGGCTAATGCTGGGTATGCAGTCATTCCGATGGTAATTGCTCTGGCTTGTTTGGCAGGATACAGAGCATACAAAAACAAAGAGAAGTAAACTATTTTCGAATTTATGGTGGTGGATAATATGGAATGGTTTAATGTTTTTGGGCTGATTTTTATTGTAGTCATTATGATACCAAATATTGTATTTGCGATTAAGTGCAAAGATGGCTTTGATAATAAGTGGAACAATAAATATGTTGAGGTCATAGAACAAGTAGGGAGATTGGGTTGTTTCGGATTCATGATAATCAATATTCCGGGAACTTGGTTCGGATGGTGGTCTGATGAAGCATTTGCACTATATCTGATTGTAGATGCCATATTGGTAATGCTTTATTGTGCAATTTGGATTATATGTTTTAAGAGAAACAGCGTTTTCAGAGCATTAGCACTTTCTATTATTCCTTCAATTTTGTTCTTATTTAGTGGGATTATGAGTAGGTCAGTGCTATTGATTATTGCATCAATATTATTTGCGCCAAGTCATATTGTGATTTCATATAGAAATGCAAAATGATATTTGCAAATTTTCTGTTTTTAGGTGGGATAAAATTGTCATTTTCACAGAACGTTAAGGAAGAGCTTTGCTCGGTTATTACCGACAGGGACAGGGAATACGCCTGCCTGTACGGTATGCTTTTATTCTGCCGCCATTTCGGTGCGGATGAAATCCTCTTTCAGACGGAAAATAAGCTGGCGGCGGATATGTTCAGAAAGCTTTCCGACAAGGTCATCGGCAGGAAAGACATGATCTCCGTTTCCGAAACTCCTAAAAAGAACGGTTCTGTTCTTTACAGCCTGTCCGTTTCCGAGGAGAGCGACAGGGAGGAAATTATTTTCAGATACCGCATTTCAAGCCGCAGCCTTATTCACCGCATTCAGAATGATGTTATCCACAACAACAACGTTTTTGCTTTTTTGGCGGGGGCTTTTCTCTCCTGCGGAAGCATGACCGAGCCTATCAAGGAATATCATCTTGAATTTGCCGTTCCCTTTGAGGAGCTTTGCACCGATCTGCGTGACCTTATCGAGAGCCTTGGGATAAAGGCGAAATATGTGGAGCGAAAGGGCGTTTTTGTGCTGTATTTCAAGGGCAGCGAGGATATTGAGGATATGCTCACTCTTATGGGGGCGACTCATTCATCAATTGAGCTTATGAACGTGAAAATTCTCAAGGACGTGCGCAACAAGGCTAACCGCATTGCAAACTGCGACGCTGCAAATATTGAGAGAACTCTCAAGGCCTCCGAAAAGCAGATCGAGGACATTGAATACATTATGAACACTGACGGGCTTGACAGCCTCACTCCCGAGCTTCGGAACATGGCGGAGCTGAGGCTCGAAAATCCCGATGTTTCTCTGAAAGAGCTGGGCGAGATGCTTGACAAGCCTGTGGGTCGGTCGGGGGCTAATCACAGACTCAAAAAGCTTATGGAGATCGCCGAGTCCATCAGGGACAGGCGGGAGAGATGCAAAAAGGAACAGATTTGATTTTTTCAGAAAGGCGGCGATATCGTGTCCTTTGTTAATCTTCACGTTCACAGCGAATTCAGTCTTCTGGACGGCGCTTGTCGTATCAAGGATATGGTCAGCCGTGCAAAGGAAATGGGTCAGACTGCTCTTGCGGTAACTGACCATGGAAATATGTATGCGGCGGTGGAGTTTTACAACGAATGTATTTCTCAGGGAATAAAGCCTGTTATCGGCTGCGAGGTCTATGTTGCTCCACGAAGCCGTTTTGACAAGTCGGCGGGGGCTATGTACCGTCCTTATCATCTGATACTGCTTTGCAAAAATGAGGCGGGCTACAAAAATCTTATCAAAATGGTTTCCCTCGGATTTACCGAGGGCTTTTACAACAAGCCCCGCATTGATCTTGAGCTTATAAGAGAACATTCGGAGGGGCTTATCTGTCTTTCGGGCTGCGTGGCGGGCGAGATCCCACGAAAGATTGCTTCGGGTGATTACTCCGAGGCTAAGGAGACTGCGTTGCTTTATAACAGCATTTTCGGTCAGGGGAATTTTTATATTGAGGTTCAGAATCACGGCATTCCCGAGGAGGCAAAGGTTCTCCCCGCTCTGCTCAGGCTTTCCTCCGAGACGGGTATCCCTCTGGCGGCTACAAATGACGCTCATTATGTACGCAGAGAGGACTCAAAAACTCAGCGTATTCTTCTGGCGATACAGACTAATTCCTCGGTGAATGAGGATATTCCCATTGCATTTCCCAACGATGAATTTTATCTCAAGAGCGAGGAGGAGATGCGGGAGCTTTTCAGGGGCGCTCCTTCGGCGGTGGACAACACTGCTGTCATTGCGGAAATGTGCGATTTTAAGATGCAGTTCGGTGTTCTGAAGCTTCCGAGATTCGATCTTTCGCCCGAACAGAAAATGAGATTCGGGGAGGATAATATTACATTTTTTACCAATATGTGCCGCTTTGGGCTGAAAAAACGTTATGGTGAGAATATTTCCCCCGAGATATGCGAGCGGCTGGAATATGAGCTGGGCGTTATTACAAAAATGGGTTATACCGATTATTATCTCATTGTGTGGGATTTTATTGCTTTTGCTAAAAGCAGGGACATTCCCGTTGGTCCCGGACGTGGCTCGGGGGCAGGCTCTCTGGCGGCTTACTGCATTGGTATTACCGACATTGACCCCATAAAATACAAGCTGCTTTTTGAGAGATTTTTGAATCCCGAAAGAGTTTCCATGCCCGATTTCGACATCGACTTCTGCTATGAACGGCGGCAGGAGGTCATTGATTATGTTATCAGGCGATACGGGCAGGACAGGGTGGCGCAGATAGTTACCTTCGGCACTATGGCGGCAAGAGCGGCGGTGCGTGATGTGGCGAGGGTTCTGGATATGCCATACAGCGTGGGCGATTCGGTTTCAAAGCTCATTCCCCAATCCCTGCACATGACCCTTGACAAGGCTCTTGAAGTCTCTCCCGAGCTGAAAAAGCTTTATGACACCGACCTCAAGGCTCATGAGATAATCGAGACGGCAAAGGCTATTGAGGGTATGCCCCGAAATACCTCTACTCATGCGGCGGGCGTTGTTATCTGCGATGCTCCCGTCAGCGATTATGTCCCGCTGATGTGCCGTGAAGAGGTAACGGCGACTCAGTACACCATGACCGCTCTTGAGCAGGTGGGGCTTTTGAAAATGGATTTTCTGGGGCTAAGAAACCTTACTGTTATCCATGACTGCGAGAGGGAAATCAGGAAAAGTCTGCCCGATTTTTCCGTTAAAAATATTGATTATTCCGACTCCGAGACCTTTGATATGCTGTCCCGAGGCGATACTATGGGCGTTTTTCAGTTTGAAAGCGAGGGAATGACTCAGCTGCTTATTAAGCTCAAGCCCCGTTCTGTGGAGGATCTGACTGCGGCTTTATCGCTATATCGCCCGGGTCCTATGGACAGTATTCCGAGATATCTTGAAAACCGCGCTCATCCCGAGAGCATTTCCTATCCTCACCCCATTCTTAAAGATATTCTTGACGTTACAAACGGCTGCATTGTTTATCAGGAGCAGGTTATGGAAATTTGCCGCAAAATGGCGGGATATTCCTACGGCAGGGCTGACCTTGTCCGCCGTGCTATGGCTAAGAAAAAGCACGATGTTATGGAAAAGGAACGGGAGGTTTTTGTGGCGGGCTCAGTTAAAAACGGCATCCCCAGGGATATTGCGGACAGCGTTTTTGACGAGATGGCGGGCTTTGCTTCCTATGCTTTCAACAAGTCCCATGCGGCGGCTTATTCGGTGGTCGCTTTTCAGACGGCTTACCTTCGCTGTCACTTTCCCGTTCAGTATATGGCGGCGCTGATGACGGTATTTTCCGAATATACGGGCAAGCTGATGGAATATATTTCCTTCTGCGAGAAAAATAACATTCCCATTCTGCGCCCTGACATCAACGAGAGCGACATGGGTTTTACGCCTTTGCCCGATGGTAAGGGTATTCGTTTTTCACTGCTGGCAGCTAAAAATCTCGGCAGAAATGTGATTTCGGGTATTATTTCCGAAAGGGAGAAAAACGGGAAATTCAAGAATCTGACCGATCTTATCAGGCGCATGAACGGAAGGGAATTTTCAAGGCGGTGCGCCGAGAGCCTTATCAAATGCGGCGCATTGGACAGTTTTCCCCTTAACCGCAGGCAGATGATGGAAAATTATGACATGATCGCAGGTGAAGCGGCGGTTATTTCCCGAAACGCCATTGAGGGACAGCTGGATTTCTTCGGATTTTCCGACGGTTCGGCGGAGGTTTCCGACGCTGAGAGCAGAATTGCTCCTGCCGAGGAATACGCTTTTGATGATCTGCTTGAGATGGAAAAGGACATCCTGGGAATTTATATTTCGGGGCATCCTTTGAAAAATGCTCGGATCATTGCAAAGGCACTGCGGCTTCCCGATATTTCTGCCATTTTGCAGATGAAGGAAGGGGAAAAGATTGCTTTTGTCTGCTCCGTTTCCTCCGCAAAGCAGCACGTTTCCAAATCGGGCGGGCAGATGGCATTCTGCGAGCTTGAGGATATGAGCGGCGAGGCGGAGACTGTTATTTTCCCGCAGGTTTATGCGGGCTGCGCTCCCCTGCTTGCAAAGGGAAAACGGCTATATATTGAGGGCAGGACCTCCCTTGACCGTGACGGAAATATCAATATTCTTGCTGACAGAGTCATTCCCGAAAGCATTTTTATTCAGAATGTCTGCAGCAACGGCAAGCTTTTTATCAGATGCCGAAGCTCTGACAGGGATATCATCAATAATTGCACCGAGGCTTTAAGAAAATATCCCGGTAATTCCCCTGTGATGTTCCGTTTTGCGGACATCGGCAAGACCATTGCTCACAAAGAGATCCGCTCCTGCGGCATTTGCCCTTCGCTTATTGAGGAGCTTTTCGCCATTACTGGAGATGAAAATACAGCGGTCACAGCTCATATTTAAAAGCTGTGACCGCTGTTTTTTTATATTTATTACTGATTTGCACTGTTCTTCTTTGCTTCAAGGTCTGCGAGAGCGTCCTTGCGGGAGAGATTTATTCTGCCCTGATTGTCGATCTCCATTACCTTTACAACTATCTCGTCGCCTACGGAAACGATGTCCTCAACCTTTTCTACTCTCTGCTTATCAAGCTTGGAGATGTGAACAAGTCCGTCCTTGCCGGGTGCGATCTCTACAAATGCGCCGAAGTTCATGAGCTTAACTACCTTGCCGCGGTAAATTGCGCCGATCTCGGGGTCATTTGCAATTGTATTGATGATCTGGAGTGCCTTGCGTGCGTTGTTGATATCTACGCCGCTGATGAATACATTTCCGTCGTCGTTAATATCGATCTTGACCTGACAATCTGCGGAGATCTTCTGGATAACCTTGCCGCCCTGTCCGATGACCTCTCTGATCTTATCAACGGGAACCTTGGTCTGGAGCATTTTGGGAGCGTATTTGCCGACCTCGGCACGAGGCTCGGGAATTGCCTTCAGCATTACCTCGTCAAGGATATAGTCTCTTGCCTTATGGGTCTTTGCAAATGCCTCTCTGATTATATCATAGGTAAGTCCGTCAACCTTGATATCCACCTGAATTGCGGTGATACCCTTCTTTGTGCCGCCTACCTTGAAGTCCATATCGCCGAAGAAGTCCTCAAGACCCTGAATATCTACCATTGTCTGGAAGCTTCCGTCATCACGGGTGATAAGTCCGCAGGAAATGCCTGCTACGGGTGCCTTGATGGGCACGCCTGCGTCCATAAGTGCGAGGGTGGAGCCGCATATAGAGCCCTGTGATGTGGAGCCGTTGGAGGAAAGAACCTCGGATACCAGTCTCAGCGCATAGGGGAACTCCTCAACAGAGGGAATTACAGGCTCAAGCGCTCTTTCTGCAAGTGCGCCGTGGCCGATCTCACGTCTGCCGGGGCCTCTGGAGGGCTTTGTCTCGCCTACAGAATAGGAGGGGAAGTTATAGTGATGCATATATCTCTTGGAATCTTCCTCGTCAAGGCCGTCGATACGCTGTGCATCGCTTACGGGGCCGAGAGTTGCAACGGTGAGAACCTGTGTCTGACCTCTTGTGAAAAGTCCGGAGCCATGTACTCTGGGAAGAACGCCTACCTCTGCTGCCAGAGGACGGATATCGTCAAGTCCTCTGCCGTCTACACGCTTGCCCTCATAGAGCCAGTTTCTTACGATCTTCTTCTGGAGCTTATAGATGCACTCGTCGATCATTGCGGTCTTTTCGGGATAAAGCTCGTCAAATTTGGCGTGGATATCGTCCTTGATGGGATTGAGCATTTCCTCACGCTTATTCTTATCGTCGGTATCGAGTGCGACCTTTACTCTGTCTGCTGCAAATTCCTCGATTGCGTCAAACATATCGTGGTCCACTTCCATTGACTCGAACTCGAACTTCTTCTTGCCGATCTCGGCACGGATATCATTGATAAAGGAAACGATCTTCTTGATCTCCTCATGTCCCTTGATGATAGCATTGAGCATTGTATCGTCATCGACTTCGTTTGCGCCGGCTTCGATCATTACCACCTTTTCCATTGTTCCCGCAACGGTAAGATTAAGATCGTTTCTCGATCTCTGCTCGAGAGTGGGGTTAAGAATGATCTCGCCGTCAACCAGACCTACGCTTATACCGCCGATAGGGCCGTTCCAGGGAATATCCGAAATGGAAATTGCTACGGAGGTTGCGATCATTCCCACGATCTCGGGGGAATTGTCGGGGTCTACAGCAAGAACGGTCATTACTACGGAAACATCGTTTCTCATATCCTTGGGGAAGAGAGGACGGATAGGACGGTCAACTACTCGTGATGTAAGGATAGCCTTTTCGGAGGGCTTGCCCTCACGCTTCATAAATGAACCGGGGATGCGTCCTACGGAATAAAGTCTTTCTTCATAATCAACGGAGAGGGGGAAGAAGTCGATTCCCTCTCTGGGCTTTACGCTGGCGGTTACGTTTGCCATTACTACTGTCTCGCCGTATTTTACCCAGCAGGAACCGTTGGAAAGCTCACAGGTCTTGCCTGTTTCTACGGTGAGCTCTCTGCCTGCAAACATGGTCTTGAACACTCTGTGCTTGTCAAAGGTTTTCATCTGATTCATTTAGTTATACCTCCATAATTATTTTTTCAGGCGGTATGTTAGCAATAAATCCGATATGCAAAAAGCTCTCTTACATACCCGATTTAATGCTAAACGACCGCCGTTTTTGTGCGCTCAAAACGCCAAAAGGCAGCGCAGAGAAATATTCCCCTGCGATCTGCCTTGTGGTTTTTTGAAAGATTACTTACGAAGACCCAGCTTCTCGATGACTGCACGATATCTGTTGATATCCTTCTTCTGGAGATATGCAAGCAGATTACGTCTGTGACCTACCATTTTGAGAAGACCTCTTCTGGAGTGGTGGTCATTGTGGTGGTTCTTGAGATGAGCGTTAAGGTCGTTGATCCTCTTTGTGAGAATTGCGATCTGAACCTCGGGGGAACCTGTGTCGTTCTCGCTGAGCTTGTTTGCTTCGATGATAGCGTTCTTTTCTTCCTTGAGCATCATAATAAATACACCTCTTTAAAATATTCCCCCCGCCGGGCATACGGCAGGTATTTTCCCGAATGGGCTTTACCCGTAAGCTTAGTCAAGGGGTAGTTTTGCTGCGTCTTGAGTTTATATGCGCAACAAGGTTATTATACCACATTCATATCCCTTTGTAAAGGGTTTTTGAGAATTTTTTCATTAAATTCACAGATTTTTTCGGGTTATTTCAGGAAATTGTCCTGCCCTTATTCTTTTTCTTGGACTTTTTACCCTCAACGGGTGCTTCCTCGCCGCCCTTATCTATAAACACCGCTTCCTCGGCGTCAAGAGGCTTTAAGTAATCATACTCGGGATTTTCCCTGCCCTGCTCCTCATAATAGGGGTCGATGACGTATTTCTGTATCAGCGGATAGGAATTGAATACTATCACAAAGCCCAGAAAGCTTATTGCCCAGATGGGCACAAGCAGCAATGACAGCTTGCTCACAAGTGTGAATATTGCTATCATTCCCACGGTGAGAAGGACGATAAGGAGGGTGATTATATTCCTTTTCAGCCCTATACAGGTGAGGAAAAAGGAATTTCTTATTATATTTTTAAAATTAAGCTCTGTTGCAACTATCATTGGGAAGGCATAGAAATTCATCATCAGGACAGTCAGGGCAAAGCTTACGGAGATAACGCACAGGACGGTATATATCGTTCCGCTGCCTCCTGCCGCCTCGGCTGCCTTTCCCATGGCGGGATAGACGTCCATTGCGCAGATGAGGGATATTCCGAATATCACGTCGATAAGTCCTGCGGGAATGGATTTTTTCAGGTTCTGAGTGAAGCCCTTCATAAATTCATGCCACAGAAATGCGTCCTTATCAAGATAATAGGTCCTCAGGACCTTGGTCATTCCCGCTATGGCAGGTCCTATGGTCACGATGGGAATACAGAAAAGAAACGTGAGCATACTCAGCTTGAGCATTTTCCAGAATCTGCCGAAATACATTTCTCCGAATCGGAAAACGGGCTTTTTCTGAGGAGCGTTTTTGGATATTCCCGAGCCTGCCTTTTCATAATCGGCTCCGAAGCCTAAAAATGACAATTTTTAACATCCTTTCGTGTGGGCTTTATGGCACTGCCTGTAAGCCGATATTCCCCGCAATGACTGCCATTACGCCGTCAATTAGCGCCGCCCCCGCGGCAAGCAGAATTATTACTCCGAATTTCATCAGATATAATTTAAGGGATTCCGCGCTGTTCTCCGTTTTTTCGGAGCTTCCGAAGGATCTTCGGAAAATCAGCTGCGACATTCTGATATTTTCTCTTGCGGCAAATATCACCGCCGCCATGCTCACCGCCTCAAATGGGAGGACGTTCAGGACGGAGCATATATCTGCACCGGCAAGTCCGTTTCCAAGCAGCTCCGCCGACAGATATCCCGCTCCCATGCCCTTTATCAGGCAGAGCAGATATCCGCAGACCGAGCCTGCCGAGGACATTCCCGAAAAAAAGCATATCCCAACATAGAGCATTACTGCCGTCAGACTTCCGAAAAAGCTGTCGGCAAAGCCTGCTGTTTTTATTTCAAAAGGCACATCCGAGGAAAGACGTGAGCAGGCTCCGATAAACACTCCCGAGGCGGATATGGCTGTCAGAAGCAGATATATCCGTCTTGCGGGCGATATCCCGCTTCGGGGAGGAGTCGGTCGGCTCACCCGTCTTACCCGATAGCTGCGCCTTTTCTGAACATTTACGGTCATATTATCATTCGTCCTTCAATTTGATTTTTTATAATCTTATGCGGACGAAATGAAAAAAATTCTTTATTTTGAAAGCTCATATGCTCTCTTTGTGCAGCGCTCGCAGCAATCCTTTACAACATCTGTGAGCCTGCCCTCATACAGTCCGTCAAGTCCTGCAAGGGTGGTTCCTCCGGGAGAGGATACCATTTTTATAAGCTCGTCAACGGTCTTGCCCGAATCGGTGAGCATTTTCGCTGAGCCGATAAGGGATTTTGCAAAAAGCTCCAGAGCGGTATTTCCGTCGATTCCGACGCTTTCCGCATACTGAACAAAGCCCTTGGCATAGAGATAGATAAAAGCGGGAGAGCTGCCGTTTATAGCGATTATCTCCTTCATCTTATCCATGGGAACGACCTTTGCAAGCCCTCCTATGGAGAATATATTCATTACAACCCCAAACTCTTCATCGGAGGTGAATTTGCCCTTGGCAAGGGCTGTTGCGCCCTCTCCCAGAAGGAAGGGTGTATTGGGCATTACAATGACTGCACGGACATTCGGTATGGTCATTTTTGCGATATATTCCTCGGTAATTCCTGCGGCGATGGACACGATAACGTTATCCTCCGAAACGCTTGGAGCAAGCTTCGGAAGCACCGAATCGAACATCTGGGGCTTTATTGCCAGAAAAACATACTTGCATTTTTCGCAGACCTCTCCCTCGGAGGAAGCTGCCTTTACCCCCGATTTTTCAAGCTCAGAGAGCTTTGCGGTATCGGGATCGTATGCCCATATTTCTGCATTTTCGCCGTAACCCGAGATTATTCCTCTGATTATGGCTCCACCCATATTGCCTGTGCCGATGAATCCGACCTTGATTTTACTCATTTAAAAGACCGTCCTTTTTTAAGGAATATTCCAAGGATATCAAGCCATTGAAGTTATGACGCTTTCTTTGCAAACCCTGCAGATGCTTTGTTGTAAAGGATAAGCACCGCAGGAAGGATCGCTGCAAGGAAAGGACAGTAAATAAGTGCTTCAATGGATATCTTGATTATTCTGGTAACAAACTGTGCGCCTGTCTGTGACATGAATCCTGCGGACATGAGTATCCATGTATTGAGCAGGAGATTGATCACAAACGAATCTATGAGACGAGCAACAACTGCCATGACAGCAAGCTTGCCCTTTTCTTTTTTGTAAAGAAAAATTCCGAATACCAAGCCTTCAAGTGCTGCTGTTACAGTGAGCAGAGGAAGGGGAGCCTGTCCGCTGAGAACACAACCGATAAGGTCTCCTGCAACAGCTGCAAGCATTGCAGGTACAGGTCCAAACAACATTCCCACCACTGAAAGTGCTGTAAATGCAAAATTTATCTTTGCAAAAGCACCTATTTTGATGGAAAATGTGTCAAGCACTATAAATAGTGCGATCAGAATGCCTGTAGTGGCAAGACATCTTACACTCTTGAGTTCCTTTGCGGAATTGGTGAATAAATTAAAAAAGCTTTTCATTATATGACCTCCTTAAAATAATGCAAAACAATTGCCAACTGCATTATTTAAAGAGAATGAAAAGCCTCTTTTTATAATGCATTCAGCGGGATGCGGAGACTGCACCGCAGCTATGAAATTTATTTCATAGCATTTCGTCCCCGACGCAACTCCCCGTCGTCGGGACACTAAACTACGCGCAGCCGCCTACTCTGTAATGCGGTTGATTTTTTAGAATGTGATCTCGTTGCAGACTCTGTAAAGCTCTGTATCGAAGGGCTTCTTCATTGACAGAGCCTCCTGGATGTCAACGTCGATGATCTTGTTGTCCTTCATGCCGACAACTCGGTTGGTAACGCCTCTGCCGATAAGCTCAACAGCATGATAACCCATCTGGCTTGCGGCAACTCTGTCACGAAGTGTAGGCATTCCGCCTCTCTGAACGTGACCCAGAACGGTAAGTCTCGTCTCGATGCCTGTAAGCTCCTTGATCTGCTTGGTGATGCCTTCGGAATTTTCTACTCCCTCGGCAACTACAACGATAAAATGCTCCTTCTGGTTCTCGTGCGCCTTGATGATCTTATCTGCGATCGCATTTATATCATAGGGCATTTCGGGTGTTACGCAGGCAATTGCGCCCGATGCGATGGCAACGTTAAGTGCTATCCAGCCTGCACGTCTGCCCATTACCTCTACAACAGAGCATCTGTCGTGTGACTGGCTGGTATCTCTCAGCTTGTCGATCATCTCGAGAGCTGTGTTCATTGCGGTATCGTAGCCGATGGTATAATCTGTACACTGAATATCGTTGTCGATGGTTCCAGGGAGACCTACGCAGCGGATACCGCCGATCCTTGAAAGGTCAGCTGCTCCTCTGAACGAGCCGTCGCCGCCGATAACAACGAGACCCTCCATATTAAGCTCCTTGCACTTCTCTGCTGCCTTCTTCACATACTCTTCCTGCATAAATTCCTTGCATCTTGCGGTGTAGAGAATGGTTCCGCCTCTCTGGATAATGTCGGAAACGTCACGGCAGCTGAGCTCCTCACATTCGCCGTTGAGCAGACCGTTGTAGCCTCTCTGGATTCCGATAACACGATATCCCTTTCTGATTGCGGCTCTTGTAACGGCTCTTACAGCCGCATTCATTCCGGGAGCGTCTCCTCCGCTGGTTAATACGCCGATAGCCTTCTGCATAATTCTTTCCTCCGATATTTTTATATTCTCGGGGCTGCCCCGAAAATCTCCGATGTAAACAGCTAAACGCTTACCTCTTTATTTTACACCAGACAGCAAAATTTGTCAAGGGGATTTGTACATTTATAATAAAATTTAACACATTTAAAGTTGTTTTTCAAAAAAGGCTTCCCACAAAAATACCTCGCAGCCTATTTTTGCATACCAGTTATACACGCTTGTGTAATGGATAAAGCAGCTTTCGCAGCCTCTTGCTTTTAGCATATCCATTGCAAGAGATACCATTCTGATCCCTATCCCCCGATGTCTGAATTTGGGTACGGTCCCCACGCAGCCAACGCTTCCCGTCCGTTTTCCGTCGGATATAAGGCAGGTCTCGTCGTCTCCTAAAATACAGAAGCTTGCGATCTCACCGTTTACATATCCGCAGAAGATCTCGCAGTCATCGAAATACTGCACCCAGTCCTCTTCCACAGATGCCACAGCCGCTTTCAGCCCGGGGGTTATGGGACTTATTCCGAAGCTTGTTCCGTCGGGGACGGGGATATCATATTTTTCCGAGCTGAAATCCGAAAGGCTCCGCTTCATTTCTGCGCAGCTGCCCGTTCTCACATATCCACGCTTTTCCCAGAAGGAACAGGGTGCGTCTATGCTCTCTGTGGGAACTCCGATAAAAAGTCCCGAGGAAAAGCCTCCCGCATATATTTTATCATATCCATTGCTGCGGATATGCTCCTCGGCTTTCTTCACAAGCTCCGAGCCTATCCCCTGCCTGCGGTATTTTTCCGATACGCACACAAGGCGAAGTTCATTGCCCTTTATAAGCGCATAGCCCTTGTCCTCATGCTCTATTATTTCACATTCACCGCATATTTTTTCATATGCCTCTCTGCAAATGGGAACATTCTGAAAACATTCCTTGAATAATAAATATCTGTCCATACTTCCTCCTTTATGTCAATGCATTTTTCTCCTTTGCCGAAAGCTCCTTTGTCACAATCACTGCCATGGGTATGGATACTGCCGCTGTCAGCAGATCTGCCGCCGCCTGAGTTATCTGTATGCCGAAAACGCCCAGCGCTCCCGAAAGGATATACAAAAGCGGTATGAAGAAAAGTCCCTGTCTTGCTATTGCAAGCAGCGTTGCACGGATAGTTCTGCCCATGTTCTGCATTATCATGTTGGTCATTACGATCACGCCCTGAAAGGGTGCGGTAAAGCACTGGAGCCTTAACAGCAGCGTTCCCGATGTCACTACCTCAGGGTCGTCACGGAAAAAGCGGATAAGCTCAGGGGCGAAGAAATACACCGCTGTTCCGAACAATGTCATAAACAGCGTCGCAATCATTATGCAGAAATGATATACCTTTTTTACACGTCCGTACTGCCCTGCGCCGCTGTTGAAGCCGCATACGGGCTGGAATCCCTGTCCGAAGCCGATTATCACCGAGCCGCCCAGCATCACTATCTTATTTACCACAGAGACCGCTGCAATGACCGCCGCTCCGTAGACCACCGCCGCATGATTGAGGCAGACGGCTGCCACGCTCATTATCCCCTGTCTGAAAAGGGAGGGAGAGCCGAATTTCAAAAGTGCCGTGAATATTTCCTTCGAGGGCTTGAAGCAGGAGCTTAGATGAAGTCTGCCGCTCATTTTCCGGAGTATCAGAAAGGCGGTTATCTGGCTTATTACGGTGGCAAGAGCCGCTCCCCGCACTCTCATTCCAAGAAGGGATATGAATATGGGGTCAAGGATAACATTCAGCACAGAGCCGCTTGCCATGCCTATCATGCCGTAAAATGCGCTTCCCTGAAACCGAAGCTGATTATTCATTGTAAATGACGCCATCTGAAAGGGTACGCCCACGAGAAGCACCGAAATATATTCAAGTGTGCTTTCCATAAGTATATCATCAGCTCCCAGCATTACCGCAAGCCGCTTATTGAAAACAAGTCCGAAGGCGGCGATAAGCGCTCCTGTGATAAGTGAAAGCACCGCCGCTGTATCTCCCATCACCGCAGCAGATTTTGTATCCCCCGCACCCAGCTTTCCCGAAATGTAGTTTCCCGAGCCGTGACCGTAGAAAAAGCCAAGCGCCTGTATTATATTCATAAGGGGCAATGCAAGCCCCACCGCTGCCGTTGATACCGTATCGAGCCTGCCTACAAAATATGTGTCCGCCATGTTGTAAAAGGCGGTTATCATCATGGTGATTATAGTCGGGACGGCAAGCCTGCACACAAGAAGCTCCACAGGCTCCTCGAGCATCTGCCGCCTTTTTTCCTCCGCTGAGATCAATGCTGTTCTCTCCCTTGATTCTGACAAATATATATTAATTGTACCACTTTTCGGGCTTGGGATAAAAGTCAAAAGTATTAATTTAAAGCTAATAAATTAAAAAACGGGGCAGCACCGGAAAAATCAGTCTGCCCCGAAAAAATCACATATCCTGCAGGTCTGCCGCAGTTATGTCGTTTTCCAGATTATCCCTTGCAAGATCGTTGTCTATTGTGGAATAGACCGAGGATATGGGCTTCTCCGCTCTCTTTTTGGAATATGGCTCGGTGTGATATACCTTGAGCGAGGGTGAGTGTGTTCCCGCAATTATGGGATTTGCACGCTCCTTTCCGCTCTTTGCCTTTCCCTGAAGCTCGGGAACGGGTGATATTTCGTTTCTGTGACGGTGTTCGTCACCGTCATACCTTCTCATGCCTTGCTTTACCGTAATTATCCGCCTCTTTTCGAGATAATTCGGCTGAAATTTCAGCCGTGTATGCAGTATTTCCGAATATATGGCTGTTATTCGGAAAATGTCCGCACTTGCAATAAACATTTTTTGCGGCAATAAACATTTTTTTGCATATCTCTTGACTTTTTTGACGAATAAGGTTATTATATATAATGTGTAATAGTGTACACGAATGAATGACACTCCCTTTGTGGAGAATATTTCCGAAAGGAACGTGATGTTAGGGTTGAACGATAAGCTCAAGCTTTACGGGTTTAATAACCTGACGAAAACTTTAAGCTTTAATATATACGATATCTGCTATGCAAAGAGCCAGAGGGAGCAGCAGGATTATATCAAGTATATCGACGAGCAGTATAATTCCGACCGTCTCACAAAGATACTCTGCGACGTTACCGAGGCTATCGGCGCTCATGTGCTGAATATCTCCAAACAGGATTATGAGCCTCAGGGTGCGTCGGTGACTCTCCTTATCTCCGAGGAGCATATTTCCAAGGAGGATATGGACGAATCCTGCAATATGAGGGGCGTTCCCCAGAAGCAGGATATTGCGGGTCACTTAGACAAGAGCCATCTTACCGTTCACACCTATCCCGAATTTCATCCCGATAATGCCATAACTACGTTCAGAGTGGATATTGACGTTTCCACCTGCGGAGAGATCACCCCTCTGAAATCTCTCGATTACCTTATCGGCAGCTTCGATTCGGACATCATTACGATAGATTACAGGGTGAGAGGGTTCACCCGTGACGAAAAAGGCAAAAAGCTCTTTATCGACCACGATATCACCTCCATTCAGGACTATATTGCTAAAGAGACGCTCGAACGATATGACGCTATCGACATCAACGTTTATCAGGCGAATATCTTCCACACAAAGATGATGATAAAGGAAATTTTCCTTCAGAATTACCTTTTCAACACCGACACCTACGAGCTTGCACCCAAACGCAGGCTTGAGATAAACGACCTTTTAAGACGTGAGATGATAGAAATATTCAGCGGAATGAATATATTCTGATTATTCAGTCAGAAATTGTGAATATTTGAATGGGGGTAATCACATTGGATCAGAATAACGCTCCTATTTACGAAGCGCTTAACAGATACAACGAAGCGAGAGTGGTGCCCTTTGATGTGCCGGGTCACAAGCACGGCAAAGGCAATCCCATGCTCACCGAATTTCTGGGGCAGACCTGTATGAACGTGGACGTTAATTCCATGAAGCCCCTTGATAATCTCTGTCACCCCGTTTCGGTCATCAGAGACGCAGAACGGCTTGCCGCCGAGGCTTTCGGGGCAGGTCTATGCTTTTTTATGGTAAATGGCACCACTTCTTCGGTGCAGTCAATGGTGCTTTCAGTCTGCAAGGAGGGGGATAAGATAATCATTCCCCGAAATGTTCACCGAAGCGCTATCAATGCCATGATAATAAGCGGAGTCAAGCCCGTTTACGTTAACCCCGGGGTTAACCGCAGGCTGGGAATACCTCTCGGAATGAGCGTCAAGGATGTGGAAAAGGCTATCCTCGAAAATCCCGACGCAAAGGCGGTTTTCGTGAATAACCCCACCTATTACGGAATTTGCTCAGACCTTAAAAGCATTGTAAAGCTTGCCCATGCTCATGGAATGAAGGTGCTTGCGGACGAGGCTCACGGAACACATCTTTATTTCGGTGAAAATATGCCTATTTCGGCAATGGCTGCGGGTGCGGACATGGCTGCTGTTTCCATGCATAAAACAGGCGGCTCCCTCACTCAGAGCAGCTTTCTGCTTGTGGGAAAAAATGCTGGCCTTACAGAGGGTCATGTGAGGGCGATCATAAATCTCACACAGACTACAAGCGGCTCATATCTGCTGCTGTCCTCCCTTGATATCGCAAGAAAATATTATGCGACACAGGGAAAAGAGCTTTGCGCTCAGATAATAAAATCCGCCGAATACGCAAGAGCGGAAATAAACAAGATAGGCGGCTATTACGCATATTCGGACGAGCTTGTAAACGGTGACGACATATTCGCATTCGACAAGACGAAGCTGTCGGTTTATACAAGAGATATCGGTCTTGCGGGCATTGAAGTATATGACCGCCTGCGGGATTCCTATGATATACAGATGGAGCTTGGCGATATCGGAAACGTCCTTGCAATAATATCCCCGGGCGACCGCTGGAAGGATATCGAGCGCCTTGTTTCCGCTCTTTCTGAGATTAAAAGACGCTTCGGAAAAGACAGCGCAGGACGCATTGACCATGAATACATCAATCCTCAGATAGTTCTCTCGCCGAAAGAGGCATTTTACGGAGAACAGGAGGTGCTGCCCATTATGGAAAGCGCAGGACGTATCTCCTGTGAGTTTGTAATGTGCTACCCTCCGGGAATACCCATTATTGCCCCAGGCGAGCTGCTCACCCCCGAGATCCTCGAGAATATCGACTATTCCAAGAAGCGGGGCTGCTTTATGACGGGCACAGAGGATATGAATATCGAAAAAATCAGAGTTATCAGGCAGGACTGATAGAAAGGCGGGATTTTTATGGAGCTGTGGTTCAGCGAATATCATTCAAAGGGCGCAAAAATGTCGATCAGAATAGATAAGCAGCTTTACAGCGGACAGAGCGAATTTCAGAGAATTGATGTCTTTGACAGTCCCGAGTTCGGCAGATTTCTCACCCTGGACGGGCTGATGATGCTTACGGAAAAGGACGAATTTATGTACCATGAGATGATTACTCATGTGGCAATGGCTTCAAATCCCGATATTAAAAAGATACTCGTTATAGGTGCGGGAGACGGCGGCACCGTCAGAGAGCTTACCCGATATGATTCTGTGGAGCATATCGACATGGTTGAGATAGATGAAGATGTGGTGAAGGTCTGCAGAGAATTTCTTCCCCAGACCGCCTGCAAGCTGGACGACCCCAGAGTTCATCTTTATTTCGAGGACGGACTCCGATATGTCCGCACCAAGGAAAACACCTACGACCTGATTATTGTTGACAGCACAGACCCCTTCGGTCCCGGCGAGGGCCTTTTCACAAGCGAATTTTACGGCAACTGCTATAATGCCCTCACCGAAAACGGCATACTCATAAATCAGCATGAAAGTCCCTATTACGATGACGACGCCAAGGCTATGCAGAGAGCCCACAAGCGTATCAGGGAATTTTTCCCCATTTGCAGGGTATATCAGGCGCATATCCCCACCTATCCCTCGGGGCACTGGCTTTTCGGCTTTGCTTCAAAGACCGTTGATCCCATGAGCTTTGACGCTGACAGATGGAACGCTCTCGGCATTAAAACAAAATATTACAACACAGACCTGCATAAGGGCTGTTTTGCCATTCCAAACTATGTAAAGGAGCTGCTGGAAAATGCTTGCTCAAACTAATTCATTCATTGCCTGCGACACTCCCTTTGAGGACGCTGACGCAGTTATATTCGGCGCTCCCTTCGACAGCACCACTTCATTCCGTCCCGGAACACGCTTCGGTCCTGCCGCAATGCGCTCCGAAAGCTTCGGGATTGAAACCTACTCTCCATATCAGGATAAGGACCTGCTGGATTACAAGGTTTTCGATTCGGGAGATCTTGAGCTTTGCTTCGGCTCACCCGAGAAAGCCCTTGAGGATATTGAGAATCATACGAGCGAGATTCTTGAAGCTGGCAAGCTCCCAATTATGCTTGGAGGCGAGCATCTTGTAACGCTCGGCACATTCAGGGCAGTACAGAAAAAATACAATGACCTCTATCTTCTCCATTTTGACGCTCACTGCGACCTGAGAGAGGATTATCTGGGACAGAAGCTTTCTCATGCCTGCGTTATCCGCCGCTGCCATGATATTGTGGGAGACGGCAGGATTTTTCAGTTCGGCATAAGAAGCGGCGACAGGGACGAGTTCCGCTTTGCCGCAGAGGGGCACACCGAAATACACAAAACGGGAATAAAGGGCGTTTCCTTTGATGCGCTTCCCTCGGTTATCGAAAAGCTGAAGGGAAAAAATGTTTATCTCACCATTGACCTTGACGTTCTCGACCCCGCATATTTCTGCGGCACAGGCACCCCCGAAGCAGGCGGAGCTACCTACAATCAGCTCCTTGAAGCTATTATTATGATAGGAAAGAGCCTGAAAATTGTGGGTGCGGATCTGAACGAGCTTTCTCCCCATTACGACCATAGCGGAGCCTCCACCGCAATTGCCTGCAAGCTCCTCAGAGAGCTGCTTTTAGCGGTGCTTTAATATGGAAAAGAAGAAAAAAAGCATATTTTCCGACAATGAAAATATACTTTACCAATACTCGGTATTCTTCAAATGGCTGATTATCGCCGTTCTGGCTGGAATTGTCATCGGTGCTGCGGGAGCTGTATTCCATGAGCTGCTGGGATTTGTGACCTCATTCAGACAGGCAAACAGCTTTCTTATCCTGCTCCTGCCCATTGGCGGCGTTATTATCGTATGGCTCTACAAGCTCTGCGGAATGGACAAGGACGGCGGCACAAACAGCATAATAAAGGGCGCAAGAGGCGAGGAAAATGTTTCTCCCAAAACCGCTCCCCTTATCATTATCGCCACTCTTATAACACATCTTTTCGGCGGTTCGGCAGGTCGTGAGGGTGCGGCTCTGCAGCTGGGAGGCAGCCTTATTTCTCCCCTCAGAAAGCCATTAAAGCTCACCGATGAGGATTATTCGGTGCTTATCATGTGCGGAATGGCAGCAGGCTTTTCCGCTCTTTTCGGAACACCCATTGCCTCGGCGGTTTTCGCAATTGAAGTCACTGTTGTGGGAATTGTCCATTACTCGGCAATAGTTCCCTGCCTTATCTCCTCGGTCACAGCGGCAATTACCGCCGCAGCTGTGGGAGTTCACCCCACTTCATTCAGAGCGGAGAGAATACCCGCCTTCGGTGCGGATTCCTCCATAACCGTTTTGCAGACGGTCATTATGGGAATTGCCTGCGCCTTTGTGAGCATTCTTTTCTGCTTTGCCATCAAAAAAATATCCGAGCTTTATAAAAAATTTATCCCGAATGCATATCTCAGAGCAGCAGCGGGTGGACTGATCGTTGCAGCCATATCTTACGGGCTTTTCTTTCTCACAGGAGCATTTGACTATAACGGCGCAGGCTCGGAGGTCATTGAAAAAGCCTTTGCGGGTCAGTGCCGTCCCGAGGCATTTCTCATAAAAATACTCCTTACCGCCCTCACTCTCGGTGCAGGCTTCAAGGGCGGAGAGATAGTCCCTACCATGTTCACGGGAGCCACATTCGGCTGCTTTTTCGGCGGACTTATCGGGCTTCCACCATCATTCGGAGCTGCTGTGGGACTTGTTTCCGTTTTCTGCGGAGTTACAAACTGCCCCTTTGCCGCAATGATACTCTGCACCGAGCTGTACGGCACAGGCGGACTCCCCTATTTCGCCCTTGCGATAGGTCTTTCCTATATGCTTTCGGGCTATACGGGGCTTTACAGCGCTCAGAAATTCTATGACAGCAAATATCTTCACTCGAAATTTAAGAAATTCAGAACATATTCGGAGATCAGACGAAGCGCAAAAAAAAATAATCCCAACAATGAAAAGGATGATAATAATGGAACTGATTGAATGTATCAAGACCCGCCGCAGCGTACGCAAATTTACGGACAAGCCCGTTTCAAAGGAAATTATGACCGATATTATATCCGCAGCGGCATTCGCTCCCTCATGGAAAAATTCCCAGACTGCAAGGTGGAATGTGATAATGGATAAGGCTGTCATTGATAAAATTGCAGCAGAAGCCACCTTCGGTCTGGAGCATAACAGAGATATTATCCTCGGCTGCCCCTGCCTTGTTGTCCAGAGCGTTGTGACAAAAAGATGCGGCTATGAGCGTGACGGCAGCTTCACTACCTCAAAGGGCGACAGCTGGGAGATGTACGACAGCGGCATTGCGGGACAGACCTTCTCCCTTGCGGCTCATAACGCAGGGCTTGGCTCCGTTATCATGGGAATAATCGACGATGTAAAGATTGCCGAAATAATCGGTCTGCCCGAGACCGAGCGCATTACAGCTGCAATTGCCGTGGGCTATCCCGAAAGCGAACCTCAGTGTCCTCCCAAGAAAACTGCGGAGGATATCTCAAGATTCATCTGAAAAAACGAAAGGAAAATACATATGGGCTATATATCCGATATTCGCAAATATGTGGGACATATGCCCATTCAGCATACCGCCGCAAGCGTTATTGTTGAAAACGATAAGGGCGAAATACTTCTCCAGAAGCGTGTTGACAACGGCACATGGAGCTACTGCGGAGGAGCGGTGGAGCTTTTCGAGCGTGTTGAGGACGCTGCCGCCAGAGAGCTGTTCGAGGAAACGGGGCTTCATGCCGAAAGCCTTGAGCTTTTCGGAGTATTCTCGGGAGAGGAGCAGCATTATATCTACCCAAACGGCGACGAGGTAAGTACCATTGACATCGTTTATATCTGCCGCCGCTATTCGGGTGAGCTTACGCCCCAGCCCGAAGAGGTAACGGAGCTAAGATTTTTCAGGATAGATTCTGTTCCCGAAAATATCTGTCCCCCTGTTCGTGAACCAATCCGCAAATATATCGAATACCGCCGCGGAGCAATGTTCTGACGACATTGATAAAAATTCATCAAACCGAAACAATACTATTACGGAGGAATTAAATAATGCTTTTACTTGACGAACTCAGACTGGAGCTTGAGGGCTACAGGAAGGATATGAAGGAGCTTTATGTCATATTAAACATTGACAAGCTCAAGGAAGAAAATTCGGAATTGCAGGAAAAATCCGCAGCCGACGGCTTCTGGGACGATCTTGAAAATTCCCAGAAGGTAATGCAGACAATCAAGCAGAATGAAGCCACTATTGAAAATTACAAGAAGCTGAATGATATGCTTGAGGACACCCTCACCATGATCGAGCTTACCGTTGAAGAGGGTCAGGACGAGGACGAGGATACCGTTAATGAGCTCAGAGCCGAGGCTGACAAATTCAAGGCAGAGCTTGAAACGACCAAGCTCACCACCCTTCTCACAGGCGAATACGACAGCAAGAATGCCATTCTCACATTCCACGCAGGCGCAGGCGGAACAGAGGCTCAGGACTGGGCTGAAATGCTTTTCAGAATGTACAACCGCTGGGCAGAGCGTCATAATTTCAAGGTTACTACTCTCGATTATCTTGACGGAGATGAAGCAGGCATTAAATCCGCTTCCATTCTGGTTGAGGGTCTTAACGCATACGGCTTCTTAAAATCGGAAAACGGCGTTCACCGCCTTGTTAGAATATCACCCTTTGATTCCTCAGGCAGACGTCAGACCTCATTTGCGTCTCTTGAAGTTATGCCCGAAATGGACGGAGCAAATCTCAATATCGAGATTCGCCCCGAGGATCTGGAAACCGACTTCTACCGTGCCAGCGGCGCAGGCGGACAGAAGGTCAACAAGACCAGCTCCGCAGTACGTCTCACTCATAAGCCCACAGGAATCGTTGTATCCTGCCAGACCCAGCGAAGCCAGTATCAGAACAAGGACTATGCCATGAAAATGCTTATTTCCAAGCTTGCGGAGATCAAGGAGAGAGAGCATCTCGACAAGATCGAGGATATCAAGGGCGTAAAGAAGGAAATTGCATGGGGTGCGCAGATCCGTTCCTATGTTTTCATGCCCTACACCCTCGCCAAGGATACCAGAACAGGCTTTGAAAACGGCAATATCAATGCGGTAATGGACGGCGACCTTGACGGCTTTATAAATGCCTATCTCACTGCCCTTTCTCATGGCGATCTTGCATAATTTCCATATCAATAAATAAAAAATCTTCCGTTCCCAATGTGAACTGACCCCAAAAAGTTAGACAAAGTTTTAGAAGAAAAATTATACAAAGCGACCAGAAGCGATTTTGGTCGCTTTTGTTATGCAACTTTTCTGTATTCAACAGGAGATAGACCATCAAGCTTAAGCTTGA
>JALFVE010000055.1 GCA_022787085.1 Oscillospiraceae bacterium
GACAAATAGTCGTTCACTGCTTTTAATTTCAGTTCTACAGAATATTTCTTATGTATTCTTTTTGGCATAAATTAACCCCCTTAGTGTAGTCTCGAATTTTTGTTTTTTCGAGTGTCTACTCTAAGGGGATTATATCAATCAGCTTACTGCTGTGCCCTGAGATTATTCAGCTCTGCGCTTACACTTGCCGCAGCGGAGGGGGAAGGCAAAAACAGGGAATCATATCTGAAAAATGCATAGCCTGCATTATATATATCCGTAAGGTCACGCTGACGGGTGAGGATGTCGTTTGAATTTATCCATTCACGGCTGCCGTCCCCTGCATATTTGTCCTCGGTTCCCGATTTGTATGCGGCAAGACCGATCACCAGCTTAACATCGGGGCTTGTGACAAGCTTATCCCACTTATCAACAGTTTCCGCATAGGGCTGAGCCGAATTTTCAAACCCGAAGTAAATCTGCGGACAGATATAGTCGCAGCAGCCCGATGTGCTGCACCAGGTATAGATATCCGCATAAAGATCGTTGAAATTATTATCGGTATTGCCCTGAGGGGAAATGCCGAAAAGCACCTTGGGATTTGCGGAATGGACAGTCTCATACATTTTGCGGACCATTTTGGTAACGTTGTCCCTGCGCCAGTCGGCAAGGCTCATTGATGTGCCCGAGGCTTTATATGCAGCGCTGTCAAAGGCTTCATCGGTGGTGGGATAGAAATAATCGTCGATCTGGATGCCGTCAACGTCATAGGCGGTGACTATCTCGCTGATACCGTCGCAGATAAGTGAAACTGTTTCGGCGTATGCGGGATTTATGTACCATCTTCCCGAGGAATTTACAATATATTTGCCGTTTAAGGATGAGTCATTATACCATTCACCGATCTTACAGCTCTCAGGATAGCTTTTCATCTGGGAATCGGTCATCAGTCGCATGGGATTTATCCATGCGTGAATTGAAAGACCTCTGTCGTGGGCAGATTTTACGGCGATCTCAAGAGGATCGTAATCGCCCGTGAGCCTGTCTCCCTTGGGGAAAAGCGAGGATTCATAATATGCGTCGCCGTAGACCCGTACCTGAAAATAAACGGTATTGCAGCCCAGCGAGGATATATTGTCAAAGCAGGCATTTAGAGCCTCGGTGAAGGAAGCCTCGTCCGCATCACGCATTATCCGATCAAATTCCAGATAGGAGATCCACACAGCCTTCTGACGGTCGAAATTCAGCGGATAATAGCTGCTTTGGGGATAATATGCTTCGGTTTCGGATACTGCCGCTGTTGAAGCGGGAGCGGCTTCGGTGTCGGAGGGGAGGGTGGGAATGGTGACAATGGTTATAGAAGGCGCTGTTGCAATGGTCTGAGATGCTTCGGTGGGCAGTGTTCCGGGGACGAAAAGGGTCTCGGTCACTGTTTCGGAGGAGGTTTCGGATACTGTCTCTGCCGAAGTCTGAGGGGGGGGCAGAGAGGTCTGCTCGGCAGCTGCGGTTATTGATGTGGTTTCTTCTGTCAGTGACGTTTCTTCGGACAGGGCTGTTTCTTCCGAGGAAATGGTTTCGGAGGCAGACTCGGTTGGCGGGGGAGTTGTCTGCGATGCTGCGGTTTCGGTGGAGAGCGGTTCTGTTTCGGTGATAAGGTCCGTCTCGGTGTAATTATCGGGGAGCTCGTCCGTTACAGCAGTGCAGCCGCAGGCAAGAGATAGGGCAAGCAACAGGACAAGTCCCTTTTTTAATAAGGTATATTTCATAAATCTATCCTTTCGGGGTATGCGGTTTCGTATGACTATATTATAACTCATTTTCCATATTCTTGTCAATGGTGAGGGGAGTCGGAAAAAATTGGATAAAAGAGAATTATATCAAACTCGTTTACAAAAAATTTACATTTTGATTCTCACACATCTGAGAATAATCTCTTGACAAACGGCAGTGCGGGTGGTATAATAAATTCTGTTATCCTCGTCCACACATTGGAAGTGCGGGCGTAATCCAAGAGGAGGTGCTTATTAATGGCAAAAGTTAACGAAACCTATGAAGCAATGGTAGTTTTCAGCCTGAAACAGGGTGAGGACGGCATCAAGGCTCTTGTTGAGAAGTTCAAGGGCATGATGGCAGAGGCAGGTACTGTGGAGTCCGTTGACGAGTGGGGCAAGAAGAAGCTTGCTTACGAGATCGACGACCAGACAGAGGGCTATTACGTTCTCTACAGCTTCACTTCTGCTCCCGATTTCCCTGCTGAGCTTGACCGTGTGCTCAAGATCACAGAGGGCGTTATGCGTTCACTGATCACTGTTAAGTAATTCTTCTCAGGAGGTTGAGTTGTTATGTTAGGCGCTTGTTCTATCAATAAGGTTATTCTCATGGGTCGTCTTACTGCCGATCCCGAGCTTCGCCAGACCCCCAGCGGCGTTTCAACCTGTCAGTTCACTGTTGCTGTAACAAGGAGCTATCAGGGTGCTAATGGCGAGCGTCAGTCGGATTTCATCAACGTTGTTGCATGGAGACAGACGGCTGAGTTTGTGTGCCGTTATTTCACCAAGGGCAGACTTATTCTTGTTGAGGGTGAGCTGAGAACAAGAACTTATGATGATAAGCGTTATCCTGAAATTCGTCATTACGTTACTGAGGTGTATGCGGACAATGTTTCTTTCGGTGAAACTAAGTCCTCATCAGGCGGACAGGGCGGCGGATATCAGCAGGGCGGTTACAACAACAATTACAATCAGCAGAACAATTACGGCAATGCTCAGAACCAGCAGCCTGCATATCAGCAGTCTGCACCCGCTCCTTCGGTATCCGTGGGAGATCTGAGCGATTTTGAAGAGGTCATCAGCGACAACGATCTGCCGTTCTGACGGGCAGGTCTGTTACCATTATTCTAAAATAAGGAGGTTTCATCATGGAAAAGGATAGAGAAAGAGCTCCCCGCGGCGCAAAGAGAACCCGCAAGAAGGTTTGCATGTTCTGCGCTGACAGAGTGGAGAAGATAGATTACAAGGATACTGCAAGACTCAGAAAGTGCATGACAGAGCGTTCCAAGATTCTTCCCAGAAGAGTTACAGGAACCTGTGCATATCACCAGAGAGAGCTTACTGTTGCTATCAAGAGAGCAAGACATATCGCTCTTCTTCCTTACGTTTCCGACTGATCTGAAACGGATTTTCAATGCCTTCGTCCTTTTGCGGGACGAGGGCATTTTTATTTTCCTGAAAATTATACAAAAAACGCAAAAACTGTTGTACTGAATAAAAAAATGTGTTATAATATATGTTGAGTAATACTGCTCGGAATCTCGGGCAGAATTTTATCAGTAAAGGAAATTTTTCAATGAATGATTCATCAAAGGGAAGGCTTGTGGTTATCGACGGGCTGGACGGCAGCGGCAAATCAACTCAGTTTGAAAGGCTCAAAGCCATTCTTTCCGAAAAGCACAGCGTCACGGGAATCAGCTTTCCCGAATATGACAAGCCCTCAGCCACTCTTGTCAAAATGTATCTGAACGGCGAATTTTCAAGTAATGCAGCCGATGTAAACGCCTATGCGGCATCAACCTTTTACGCTGCAGACAGATACGCAAGCTTCAAGCTTTACTGGGAACAGGCATATAATAGAGGTGATATTATTTTGGCAAGCAGGTATGTCTGCTCAAATGCCATCCACCAGATGTCAAAGCTTCCCGAGAGCCGGTGGGACGATTTTCTCCTATGGCTTGCGGATTACGAGTATGATAAGCTTTGCCTGCCCCGTCCCGACAAGACGATAATCCTTGACATTCCCGTGAGCCTTTCTCAGAAAAGGCTGTCCATTCGTTATAATGGTGACGAGAGCCAAAAGGATATCCATGAGGGTAATATCCCTTATATGGAGATGTGCCGCAAATGCGCCCTTTACGCCGCCGGAAGGCAGGGCTGGAGCGTGGTGAGCGTGTGCTCCGAGGATGGCAGGGAATACACTCCCGATGAGATCACCGATATTCTTCTTTCTGAGCTTAGCGAGGTCTTTTAATGCTTGATTTTAAGGTCATTGAGCTTTCCGACAAGCCGTGGGTCGAAAAGCTTCTGCGAATTTCCGATTTCCGCGGCTGCGAATACTGCTTTGCCAATAACATGGCATGGCGCAGAATGTACGACACAAAAATTACACGATACAAGGATTTTTATATATCTCTTTCCGAGCAGGGCAGCCCTTATTTTACCTTTCCTGCGGGGGGAGGGGATTACAGTGAGGTTTTCGGGGAGATGAAAAAATATTCCGAGGCAAGGGGATATCCTCTCGTTATCGGCTCTGTTACTCCCGATAAATTTCCACTTTTCGAGGAGCTTTTTCCGAAGGACAGTTATGTTCTGGAGGCTGACGAGGACGGCTGGGATTATGTTTACAGCGCTTCCGACCTTGCGGAGCTTAAAGGCAAGAAATATCACGGCAAGCGGAATCATCTGAAAAAGCTCCTTGCTATGGATTATTCCTATGAGCCGCTTACCGAAAAGGATTTCGACGACTGCATCTCATTTGCGGTTAATGTTTATAATCGTGACAGCGCTTATGACGACAAATCAAAGGTTTGCGAGCAGTTTGCAATCAACACTTATTTTGAGAATTTCCATGCTCTGGGGCTCATGGGAGGCGTGCTCAGGGTGGAAGGCAGGATCGCCGCATTTACCATCGGCGAGAGGATAAACAGCGACACCTTAGGCGTTCATATCGAAAAGGCGGAGGCTTCCGTTGACGGGGCATATCCCGCTGTAAATCAGATGTTTGCCGCCTCTGCAGGAAAGGACTTTGCCTACATCAACCGTGAGGAGGATCTAGGCATAGAGGGGCTTCGGAAGGCGAAGCGCTCATATCATCCCGCTTTTATGATCGAAAAGCACACCGTGAGATTCAAATAAAATGAAAGGACGATTAATATGATCTACGTTTTTCTTGCAGAGGGCTTTGAGGAGACCGAAGCCATTACACCCATTGATATGCTCCGCCGCTGCGGCAAGGAGGTCGTAACTGTCGGTGTTACGGGCAAGGTCGTTACAGGCTCTCACAATATTCCCGTAACCTGCGATATTACGCTTTCCGAAACAAAGACCGAGGGGCTTGAGATGATCGTTCTTCCCGGAGGTATGCCGGGTACCAAAAATCTCGCAGCAAGCCCTCGTGTATCAGAGATAATCAAGCACTGCGCAAAGAATGATATCCTTATCGGTGCCATCTGCGCCGCACCTTCCATCCTCGGTGAAATGGGTCTGCTGAACGGCAGGAAGGCTGTTTGCTATCCGGGCTTTGAGGACGCTTTAAAGGGCGCGGAGGTGCTTTTTGTCCCTGCTGTGAGAGACGGCAATTTTATTACCGCAAGAGGCGCAGGTGCTGCTCCGGAATTTTCCTATGAGCTCATAAGCGCTCTCATTGATGAAAATACTGCGGAGAAGCTGGCGGGAAATATCGTATGGAAAAAATAACTCCCATTCCTTCGGAAAAGGTTACGGATATCAGAGAATATAAAAAGGATCTCAGGGCGCAGTGCAAGGCTGTTCGGAGCGGTATGCCGCCCGATATGAAGGCTTCCAGGGACGAGAGCATTTTCGCAAGGATAACCTCGTGCGGTGCTTACGCAGCGGCTTCCATTATACTTACCTATGTATCCACCGACATCGAGGTGGATACGATAAAGCTTATCAACAAGGCTTTGGAGGACAAAAAGCGTGTTGCCGTTCCCAGATGCATTGACGGGACGAGAGATATGGATTTTTACTTTATAAAGAGCATGGACGACCTTGAAAAGGGCTCCTTCGGCGTGCTGGAGCCTGTCCCTTCAAAATGCGTGAAGGCATATGCCTTTGAGACGGCGCTGTGCATTATCCCGGGGCTTGCTTTTGATATGCAGGGCTACAGGCTGGGCTACGGCAAGGGCTATTATGACAGGTTTTTGTCCGCTCACCCGAGGCTTATCAAAATGGGGATATGCTACTGCTCATGCACCTGCAATGAGCTTATCCACGGAAGATATGACATCGGCGCAGATTTTCTTGTAACGGAGAAATATCTTCGCAGGATAACCAAGGAAAGGAGAAACTGAGATGGATGATAAGGAGCTTGATTCGCTTCTGAATGAGTTCTCCGATAAAAAGGAGGATACTCCCGATTCCGAAGAAGCTGAGATCATCTCTCCTGTGAGCTTTGATGACAGCAGTGCTGACGGCATAGTTGAGTCAGCCGAGGAGAAAATTGAGGATACAGACGAGCCCCCTTCGGATAACGAGGAGATAGTTATTTTTGAAGAAGAGGACGAGGATAATGAGCCATCCGAGGAGGCTGACGAGGAAGAGCCTTCCGATGAGGAGCTTGAGGAACAGAGGAAACAGGAAAGGCTCCGAATAAAGGAAAAACGCAAAAACAAAAAACGGAAAAAAAGCACTCACGGCAGACTTGCCTTTGCGCTTATCATGGTCACGCTGGTTATTTCTGTGGCGGTGTTGGGTGCGCTGGGATTTATAAAGGTAGGCTCGGAGATATTGGGGCTTGACCGCTCGGATTCGGAATTTTCCGTTGAGATACCCGTTAATTCCGGCACAGAGGCTATTGCGGATATTCTCGAGCAGGAGGGCATCATCGGAAATGCCACTCTTTTCAGGATAGTGTCCAAGCTTAAAGGCGCTGACGGTACATACATTGCGGGAAGCCACAAGCTGAGCCCCAACATGACCTACAGCGATATTATCGAGGTCCTTCAGGAGGAGGCTATCAATCCCAGAGAATTTGTTACCATCACATTCCCCGAGGGAATACGCCTTACTGAGGCGGCAAAGCTTCTTGAGGAGGCAAATGTTTGCGGCGCTCAGGAGTTTATCAGAGAGTTCAATTCTGCCACCTTCGGCTTTGATTTTGAAAAGAAGGTCCTTGTCAGTCCCAAGAAGCTCTTTAAGATGGAGGGATATTTCTTCCCCGACACCTATCAGTTCTATCTTGAGGAGGACCCCGCAAACGTTGCGAAAAAGGTCTGCAAGAATTTTGAGTACAAGATCACGCCCGACCTTTACGGACGTATGGACGACATGGGTATGACCCTTGAGGAAACTCTGACCCTTGCTTCCATTGTTCAGCGGGAGGCGGGAGATACCTATAATATGAAAATGGTTGCATCCGTTTTCCATAACAGGCTGAATAATCCCGATGAATATCCTTTGTTACAGTCAGACCCAACCTCCAATTATGTTAAGGAGGTCGTTATCCCCAATCTCGAGGTCTACTCCGAATCCATGTGCGAGGCGTATGATACATACCGAGGCGGCGGACTTCCTCCCGGACCTATCTGCAATCCCGGCATTGACGCAATTGAAGCGGTGCTTTACCCAAGAGAGACAAACTATTATTATTTCTGCTCCGATCTTGAAACAGGCGAATTTTTCTACGCCGAGACCCTTGAGGAGCATGAGGCTAATCTCGTTCTGGCTAATCTTGTATAAGTTTTGAAAGGAATCATTTATCCAATGGCTTATGAAAATCTTGAGGTGCTGGCTCCTGCGGGAGACATGGAACGGCTTGACGCTGCACTGGATTTCGGTGCTGACGCTGTTTATCTGGGCGGTACCTCCTTTGGCATGAGGGCAGGGCCTAAAAATTTCGACAGCGAAGCTCTTAGATTGGCGGTTGAAAAATCCCATGAGAGGGGAGTAAAGGTGTATCTCACCTGCAACACTCTTCCCCGAAACAATGAGATACCTTATTTTGAGGAATTTATTAAATATGCTGCTGACTGCGGGATCGACGCTGCCATTGCTGCCGATCTGGGGCTTATGTCGCTTATAAAAAAATTCACGCCCGATCTGGAGATCCATATGTCAACTCAGACGGGTATCGTGAATTATGTAACGGCAAACGAGCTTTATAATATGGGTGCAAAGCGTGTGGTTCTCGCAAGGGAGCTTAGCCTTGAGGAGGTCGCAGAGATCCGTGCAAAAACACCTGCTGATCTTGATATCGAGGTTTTCGTTCATGGGGCAATGTGCGTTTCCTTTTCCGGAAGATGCCTGCTTTCCTCATATCTTGTGAACCGTGACGCAAACAGGGGACAGTGCGCTCAGCCCTGCAGATGGGGCTATCATCTCATGGAGGAAAAGCGGGACGGGCAGTTCTTTCCCGTTTTTGAGGACGAGAAGGGAACTTATATCCTCAATTCCAAGGATATGTGCATGATAGACCACCTTGACAATCTTGCAAAGGCGGGGGTTACGAGCCTCAAGATCGAGGGACGTGCAAAATCCGCATACTACGTTTCGGTCATTACCAACGCTTACCGAATGGCGGCGGATATTCTGAAAAATGACCCCGATAATTACATTCTCCCCGAGTATGTTCGGGAAGAGGTTTTCAAGGTGAGCCACAGGGATTACTGCACGGGCTTTTTCTTCGGGCATCCTTCCGAATGTCGGCAGTATTATGAGGACAGCGGTTACATCAGGGCATACGATGTCTGCGCTGTGGTGGACAAATGCGAGAACGGACGTATTTATGCTGAGCAGAGAAACAAATTTCTTCTGGGCGACGAGCTGGAAATTCTTGCTCCGTCACGGAAGCCTGTTAAATACACTGTTACGGAAATCCTGAATGAGGAAGGTGAATCGGTGGAAAACACCTGCCATGCGGCGATGAAATTTTCAATGCCAAACAGTGTCGGTATTGATTTTCCTCCCCGCTCGATCATCAGAAAAAAAGCATAGCAAAATCCCTCCGGAATGCATATTATGCAGCGGAGGGATTTTTTTATGGAAATGACTCTTGTTCTCATAACGGCGGTTTTTGGTTTGGCGGCTCTGGTTGAATGTATCTGCGGTTTTGCCTGTATTCGGGCGGCTCTTAAGGGGGAAGGGGAGCGGCTGGTTATTTTTATCCCCGTTTCGGAAAAAACGGAGGACGCCGAATTTATTCTCAGGCAGGCGGAGGATATGATGGAGCGGTCATATCTGCCTTGCAGGTGCGTTATTGCGGACATGGGTGCGGACGAGGAGACGCTTGAGATTTGCAGGAGATTTATTTCCGAGCATGGGGGATTTGAGATTGCTTCGGGCGATAGGTTTTCATAAAAAACTCCGCATTTGCCTTTGGCAAGGTAAATGCGGAGCTTGCTTTATTCTTCTTCGATATATTGAATATCATTTTCTTTCAAGGCTTTGGTCAGATCACTGTATGCTTTCTGAGATGCATTTTCATCGGTAAGCCTGACCGTATGCTTGACATCTGATGAGGTTATTGTCTCAATCAGAGCTTCCAATTCAGTCTGATGATTATTGAATATGTAATTATTACCCGAAATGGTTATTTCCCAATACTCTATTGTTTCTGTTTCAATGGTTGTAGTGACAGATTCGGATTCCGTTGCCACAGTCTCATTTATCTGTACATTTGCGGGAACGGCGCTGTCATTATTTCCCGAACCGTTTCCAGAGCCAAAGCCTAAGCCAAAGCCGTTAAGACAGAAAAAAATTATTGCGGCAATTATCAGGATAAGTATGATTACTAATATAACGTGACTTGCTGATCCCTTTTGAGTTTTTTTCATATTCATTTCTCCTCAAATATTGAAGTGTCGGTTTCCGAGATATATAAATTTTCATATGAAAATTTTATCGAGTCAAATAATGCTCTGACTTCTTTATATGCCGAAGCGGTGCCGTCCTCTCGTGCATTATAAATGAAATCACACAGAATGGTATCTTTTTCCGAGCAGCCCTTTTCTGTGAGTGCTGCCGCAATTGCGCTTTTCATTTCATCAAGGGAAGCCCTGGGAATATCGCTGATTTTCTCATCTCCTGTGAATAACTCAAGCTTCCAATTATTATCATTCATTTTCAGATGGATTTTCAGATTCATTCCTCTGTCAAATTCATGGATTCCCGCAATGTTTGATGCGGCTCGTTCACTTGAATTTTTCAGATCGTTCAGATATTTTTCCGCTTCTTCTAATGCTGATTTAGCTTTCTTCTTTTCTTCATCTGCGGCTTTAATTTTATCCTGAGCTTCTTTGTTAAGCTTGTCATATTCCGCCTTCATTTCGGACAGGGTATCCGCCTGCTTCTCTTCCATAGCAGCTTTTTCTTCAATGGTTTCAAGACGGGCAAACAATATAAAGAAAAACAATATTATCATTATTACGTCCAATAATGATGTAAAGTCAAGAATGATTTCACGCCTATTCATATTGATTTCCTTTTTGCTTGTCCGCTGCTTCTTTTCTGAAGGTCGGCTTTTGCGTTTGAAATCTGATTTTCTATGAAAGGCTGGAAAAATGAATTTACAATTTTAAATATTACCGAAAAAATTATTCCCCATGCTGTTGAGGTCAGGGCAGAGAAAAAATTCTGCTGAAGAACTGATAAATCCTGAGACATATCCAGCTCAAGCAGTGCCTTGACCGTTCCGAACATTCCCAGAAGGGGAAAAATGGAGATCAGTGTTAAAAAAAGTGTGTAGGTGTTATCCAGCCAATAATAAACGCCTTTCTTTAATGCACCCTCTGATGAAAAAAATACTTTTTCAACCTGCTTTGCAAATATTACTGAAAAAACCAGCGTTACTGCCGCAACCGCTGCGTTGATGATAATATAAAAGTTTTCATCCAGACTTCCTGCCATTATCTCAGAAAAGGACATTTTTTGTCACCCCATTCTACATTATACCAGTAAAATATTTTATTGTCAATGCTTTTATCTGATATTGTCAGATTATCTTTGTTTGAAAATATTCAAGTTCTTTATTGACAAAGCTGTAATCATGTGGTAAAATAATAGTGGTTTGGTATTGTTTATATATACTAAAAATAAATTTAAGGAGTTTTAAACCATGAACAAGAATCTCAGAAAAGCTATTATTGCAGGAAACTGGAAAATGAACAAGACCCGCCCCGAGGCTAAGGAGCTTCTCGAGGCTATCAAGCCCCTCGTTGCCAATGCGGAGGGCAAGGTCGAGGTCATTGCCTGCGTTCCTTTCACAAACCTTGAGACCGCTGTGAACACCACTGCAGGCTCCAACGTTAAGGTCGGCGCAGAGAACGTTCACTTTGAAAAGAGCGGCGCTTTCACAGGCGAGATCTCTGCTGATATGCTCACTGAACTGGGCGTTGAGTACGTTGTTATCGGTCATTCCGAGAGACGTCAGTATTTCGGCGAGACCGATGAGACCGTTAACAAGAGAACCAAGGCTGCTCTTGCTGCAGGTCTCAAGCCCATCGTTTGCGTTGGCGAGCTTCTCTGGGAGCGTGAGTGCGGCATTACCGAAGAGGTAATTGCCCGTCAGATCAAGCTCGATCTTTATGATGTTTCCGCTGAGGACGTTAAGAAGGCTGTTATCGCTTATGAGCCTGTCTGGGCTATCGGCACAGGAAAGACTGCTACTGCAGATCAGGCTGAGGAGGTTTGCGGCTTTATCAGAGGCGTTCTCGCTAAGCTTTATGACGCTGCTACCGCTGACGCTGTTACCATTCAGTACGGCGGCTCCATGAACGCTAAGAACTGCGCTGAGCTTCTCGCTAAGCCCAACGTTGACGGCGGTCTTATCGGCGGCGCTTCCCTCAAGGCTGAGGACTTCAACACCATTGTTCAGGCTGCTGTTAACGGCTGATTATTCTCTTTGCCTCTTCGCTGCGACGGAACTTTATGTTCTGCCGCAGCTTTTCGTGAAACGGAAAATGATCTATGAAAGGATAGTAAAAATATGAGCAGAAAACCTGTTGTTTTAATGGTTCTTGACGGCTACGGTCTTAACGAAAAGACCGAGGGCAATGCCATTGCTATGGCTAACACCCCCGTTATGGACAGGCTTATGAAGGAATGTCCCTTTGTTAAGGGCAATGCTTCGGGTCTTGCTGTCGGTCTCCCCGACGGTCAGATGGGTAATTCCGAGGTCGGTCACATGAATATCGGCGCAGGAAGAATTATTTATCAGGATCTTACAAGAATTACCAAGGATATTGACGACGGCACTTTCTTCAAGAATGAGGTTCTCCTTGAGGCTATGGAGAACTGCAAAAAGAATGATTCCGACCTCCATCTCTGGGGCCTTCTCTCCGACGGCGGCGTTCACAGCCACAACACTCACCTTTACGGACTTCTTGAAATGGCTAAGCGTGAGGGCTTATCCAAGGTTTACGTTCATGCGTTCCTTGATGGCAGAGATACTCCTCCCGCTTCGGGCAGGGATTATGTTGCCGCTCTTGAGGAGAAAATGGCTGAGATCGGCGTCGGCAAGATCGCTTCTCTCAGCGGACGTTACTATGCTATGGACCGTGACAACAACTGGGATAGAGTTCAGAAGGCATATGATTCTCTTGTGACCGGCGAGGGTGTTATGGCTGATAATGCTGTGAAGGCTATGGAGGATTCCTATGCAAACGGCGTTACCGATGAATTCGTTCTTCCCACGGTTATTACCGAAAACGGCAAGCCTCTTTCGGTTGTTAAGCAGGGCGATTCCGTTATCTTCTTCAACTTCCGTCCTGATAGAGCAAGAGAGATAACCCGTGCTTTCTGCGATGACAAATTCACAGGCTT
Organism: Oscillospiraceae bacterium; assembly: GCA_022787085.1. GTDB lineage: Bacteria > Bacillota > Clostridia > Oscillospirales > Ruminococcaceae > Huintestinicola. The sequence goes on from JALFVE010000055.1 coordinate 12,531, forward strand.
TGAGAGAAAGGGCGGTTTTATTCCTCTCACATATGTTTGCTTCAAGGATTATGACGAGTCTATTCCTAACAAGCTTGTTGCATTCAAGAAGGAAGAGATCACAAACACTCTGGGTGAATATCTCGCTAAGAACGGCAAAAAGCAGCTTCGTCTTGCCGAGACAGAGAAGTATGCTCATGTTACCTTCTTCTTTAACGGCGGAATCGAGACTCCCAATGTGGACGAGGCTCGTATTCTCGTTAATTCTCCCAAGGTTGCGACCTATGATCTTCAGCCCGAGATGAGCGCTCCCGAGGTTGGTGTTGATCTTGTTGAGGCTATCAAGTCCGACAAGTATGATGTTATCATCATTAACTTTGCTAACCCTGACATGGTTGGTCACACAGGCGTTATTTCCGCTGCTGTTGCCGCTGTTGAGAGGATAGATGAGCTTGTTGGAAATGCTGTTGATGCAGTTCGTGAAACAGGCGGCGTTCTCTTCATTTGCGCCGACCACGGCAATGCTGAGAAGATGATAGATTACGAGACGGGCAATCCTCACACTGCTCACACCACTAATCCCGTTCCTTTCATTCTCGTGAATTATGACGAGGGCGTTAAGCTCAGAGAGGGCGGCTGCCTTGCTGATATCGCTCCCACTCTCCTTGAGATCATGGAGCTTCCTCAGCCTCCCGAAATGACAGGAAAATCTCTTATTGTAAGATGATTATTGTATAAAAATAATATCTCCGCCGGACAGAGTGGATAATTTCTGTTCGGCGGAGTTTTTTGTATCAGTTATTTATCTTTACCGCAATGCTCTGACTTCCGTTTTCCTTCCATCTTGAAAGAAAGGTATCCTTGGGATAGCGCTGGATCTCGGTTTTGTCGGAGCAGTCCATGAAGAAATAATATGCCCCGTCATAGCCTGTGAGGATAAGCGTATGGGAATTGCTGAGCCACATTATCGTGTCTCCGTCCTCGGTCTGCCATTCGGACACGTTATTGTATTTATAGGGCTTCATATCTATGGACGCCCAAACGATAACAGGCACTCCTCTGTCAAGCAGCCGCTCTAAATCTGCGGAATTTGCATCCTCCAAGATAACGGCTCTGTTTTCGGAGCCATGTGAGGAAAAATAATCATTAAGCACCGCTGCTATTACGTCCTCATAGCAGCCATAGCCCCGTCCGTAGGGGTCTCCCACGAACACCTTCCTCGGGTCGGGTCCGTAAAGCTTTCCGTCCTTTTCCGTAAATTCGCTGCTGACGGGGAGGAAGTTGTCCGCAAGGTAGCATTTATCCACGTCATAGCCGAAGAAATTCAGCATTGCCGCTGCACAGGTTATCTCGCAGCCAACGGGCAGCTCGGGATACTGATTCACTACCTCCATGGGTATTTCCGTCTGTCCCAGAAAGGACTTGGGTGGGTCATAGCCCTCGCACAGCTCGTCAATGTCATATCCGCCGAATTTTCGGTGGATATCCTCGTTAAGCTCTGCATACACAAGCTGTTCATTGACCTCGTTTTTGTATTCGCCGTCCCTTGTCACATATATGTATGAAGCGGCGCTGACTGCAAGGGCTATGCCCAGCGCTGTACACATTACAACATATTTCAGTCAGACCGCCGCCTTTCTTTTTCGAATCTATCTGACTTTAATTATAGCACATTTTATGTATTTCTGCAACTGTTATTTGTAAAACAAAAAATCAGCCCGAAAAAATTCTCTCGGACTGATTATTAAAAAATTACAGAATGAAGCAGATAAGCCCTCCGCAGCCCTCGTTTATTATCCTTTCGAGAGTCTCCTGAAGCTTCAGGCGGGCGTCAACGGGCATTCGATAGAGCTTGTTGTGAAGTCCCTCGTTTACAAGTTCGTGAAGGGATTTTCCGAAGATGTTTGATTCCCATATTTTGCCGGGGTTTTCCTCGAAGTCACGAAGCAGATACATGACAAGCTCCTCAGACTGCTTTTCGCTGCCCACGATGGGGCTTACCTCGGTTATGATATCCGCTTTCATCATGTGTATAGACGGGGCGGAGGCTCTGAGCTTTACGCCGTATTTTCCGCCCTGACGGACTATCTCGGGTTCCTCAAGTGTCAGCTCCTCGATGGTGGGCATTACTATGCCATAGCCTGTTGCCTCCACCTCCTTGAGGGCATTCTCAATCTTCTCGAACTTCTTTCTGATATCGGTTAGATTCTTGAGCAGGGGGAGAAGATCGCTTTCGCTGCTTATTTCGATTCCCGTTGTCTCGCCAAGTATACGATAAAACAGCTCGCTTTTTAAGGTCACGGATATATCTGCGCTGCCCTTGCCAAGATCTATGGTCCGGATATCAGAATAGGTGATGTCCTCACATTCTCTGAGCCTGTTTACCACGTTCTGTGCGTCACGGACGGTTTTTACATCCTTGGCTGCTTCTCTTACGGCATCGAATATTTCCGTTCTGAGCCAGTGTCCTTTGGCAAGCCCTGTTATCCAGCGGGGCATTGAAATATTTATTTCTTTGACGGGGAAGCTGAACAAGACCTGTTTCAGAATATTGTCAATATCATCGCCGCTCAGCTCAAGGCAGTTTACGGGCAGCACAGGTGCGCCGTATTTTTTCTCAAGCTCGCTGCTCATTTCAATTGCTTTTCCGCTTTTCGGATCGGTGCAGTTAAGCAGCACCACAAATGGCTTATTTATACCTTTCAGCTCGTTTATTACACGCTGCTCGGATTCCTCATATTCATGCCTCGGGATATCGGAGATGCTGCCGTCTGTGGTTATCACAAGTCCGATGGTGCTGTGCTCGGTTATTACCTTCCTTGTGCCTACCTCCGCTGCCATATTGAAGGGCACTTCCTCGGAAAACCATGGGGTCATGACCATTCGGGGAGCTTCATTCTCGATATATCCGATGGAGCTGGGTACGATATAGCCCACGCAGTCTATCAGGCGGACATTGAAGCGGGCATTCTCTCCCACGGCTATCTCTACCGCTTCCTCGGGTATGAATTTAGGCTCGGTGGTCATTATGGTTTTGCCCGCTGCTGACTGGGGCAGCTCATCTACTGCTCTTTCCCGTCTGAAATCGCTTTCGATATTGGGTATTACAAGCTGCTCCATGAAACGCTTTATAAATGTGGATTTTCCTGTGCGGACGGGTCCTACGACGCCTATGTATATGTCGCCGTCGGTCCGTCTGGCGATATCGGTGTAAATGTCATTTTTAACCATAACGGTAGTTTCCTTTCTGCATTATCAGGCGGGGATAAGGAGCATTTTCGCTTCCGAAAGTGCGTCCCCGTCAAGCTCGTTTTCCTCGATTATCCGAAGCATGGAGGCTCCGTAGCGCTTGGCTATATCCCACAGCTCCTCGCCGCTTTCGGCAAAGTACAGCCTGAGGGCATAATCCTCCTTTTGCTCTCTCGGTGATGTTTCGTCTACGGTTATATCGGTGATGGCTTCTATTTCGGTGAAATCGGTGAAATAGCCCCGTACCGCTATTTCTGCTCTGACCTCGGCGGTATTGTCCGAGGTGATGGTATAGCTGCATGATGTTACTGACAGGGCGGCTTTTATTTCCGCTGCCGATGTTATTTTCGATATGGGGGCGGGGAGCGTTTCCTCAACGGGGATATCTGTTTCACAGATCACGAAATCTCCGTTTTCCGCCTGCCCCATTACGGTGAGAACTGCTTTGCCCGAGGCTGTCAGTCCGTTCTCCGCTGCGGCTATTTTTACTCCCGAGACGTTACACCATGCGGCATATATCTCAGAGAGGGGGCTGTCCTTATTTTCGCATATGCCCTTTACGGATATGCTGCTGTCAATTGGAACGGGGCTGCTTTCTATTCTGACGGGCACTGTTGTATGGGATGACGCATGAGAGGTCGAATATTCATCGCAGGCTATTTCATAGGCTGCCATTTTTACTGCAAGGCAGTCTATCAGAAGCAAAACCTCACATTCAAGCTGCCTTGAATTGCCGTCTCCCTCGGAGGCGGGTCTCAGCTCGCAGGATATCACCGAGGTATTTATCATACACTCATAATCATCGTCAAGCCCTTCAAGCTCCACAAGCTGGGAAAAGGGGAGCGAGAACTGCATTGTGGTCACGGGCGCTTCACTGTCCGATCCGGGAGAGGTATAGACTGCCGATATCCTCAGCTCGCCCTTGGCTGCCGCTTTTCCTGCGATCATTTTCTTGTCCGAGGAGATAAGCTCTGCTGATGTACGGAGGATATTTCCTACGGGGGGGGCGGTCTCCGATACGGTGAGATCGTCGGACACCGTCACCCTTTTCTGTGAGGTTATTATTCGTGCGGGGCAGGTGCAGCTCTTCTTACGCAGCTGGATATTGCTTCCGAAGGCTTCGCTGACGATCTCAGTCTCTGTTACCCCTATTACGCAGATATTTACCGTTATGGCGCCTCTTACGTCGATCCTGCGCCTGTTTACCGCCCGACAGTTTACATGGTCGGTTACGGCGTTTACATATACCCTGGGGTTTTCTGCCATGCGGTCGGTATCCACGGTTCTGCTGTAGACAAGCTTCTGCTCCACCGCTTCGGGAGAGCCGTTTTCCTCCGAACAGTAGATCACTCTGAGCCGCACCGTCAGCTCATAGGTCACTCTGCTGCCGTTTACGGCGACGGCGGTGATCTCAGGCTCTGCGCTGCATCTGATTATCCTGAATATCTCGGGGTAGTAATCGGGGAGTACATAATCAAGCTCCACAGACTGCTCCTGGGTACTGCTGCATATCCTTTCCCCCGATCTTACGGGTTCTTTGTTGACCTTCAGCTCCATATGAACCATCCTTTCCTAAGCCTTTTTCGGCAAATACGATTTGTCCTCCCCACAATATATTCCGTGTGAGAGAATTTTATTACTTGTATTTTTTGGATAAATTCTCCGTGGCTTTTTCCTCGGCTTTTGTGTAAACGATTGACATTTATATGCGGCTGTGTTATAATTATGGTATATTTATTCGGCACTGATTTTCTGAAAGGATGAAGTTTAAAAAATGAGATCATATTTAAATGCCGCAGGAATTTTTACTGCTGCGGCAATGTGCTTTTCCATGCTTGCAGGCTGCTCAAAGAACAACGCTTCCGAGCAGGAGCCTCAGTCCCCTCAGTCCGCTGAGACAGAGCAGGCTGCTTCCGAGCTTCTTGCCGATATTTACGAAAATCCCGACTGGACCTATGGTCAGGTGGCTATCGGCGGCGGCGGCTTCGTTACGGGTATTGTGAATACCTGCGAGGCGGGGCTTTTCTATGCAAGGACAGACGTGGGCGGCGCTTACAGATGGGATAATGACTCTCAGAGCTGGAAAGCGCTTAATTACGACATTTCCGAAGATGACAGGGGTCTGCTGGGCATTGACGGAATTGCTGTTGACCCAAACAATGCGGCTAATGTTTATCTTGCTGCGGGCACCGAATATTTCAGCGGCGGCAAGACCTGCATACTTATTTCAAATGATTACGGCGAGCATTTCAGGCAGGTGGATGTGACCGACCTTATCAAGCTCCACGGCAATGGCATGGGCAGAGGAAACGGTGAGAGAATTGCCGTTGACCCCAACAACAGCGATATCATTTACTGCGGCGGCAGAAAGGGCGGCATGATACGAAGCACTGACGGCGGCGAGACATGGCAGAAGGTTGAGAGCTTCCCTGTTGAAGCTACGGGCAATGATAACGGCATTAACATTATCCTGTTTGACAAGAGCAGGTCAGCTGACGGCAAAACCTCAAGAATTTATGCGGGCGTTTCTCGTTCAAAGGATGATAATATTTATTTTTCCGATGACGGGGGAGAGAGCTGGAATGTTCTTTCCGCTTCCTCTGAGGCGTCTGAGAGGCTTATGCCCCAGCGCTTTGATCTTGACTCGGAGGGAAATCTTTTCGTTTCCTACGGAAACAAGGAGGGCCCATGGAATTCCGTTCAGGGTGCGCTGTACAAGTATTCTCCCGACGGAGCCGGCGCTGAGGAAATTAAGGTCATAAGCTGGACTGTGGGCGATATTGTTATCGACCCCAATGACGACAACAGGATGGTCCTTGTCAGCTCCCAGGTATGGAAGGAGCAGCCAAACGGCGCTTTCGGTGACAAGTTCTTCCGCACCACTGACGGCGGCAAGACATGGGAGGATCTGGACGGGCTATACTCCCTTTCCTCTAATGGCATGGACTGGATATCCAATGCGGCTATCCACTGGTGCAGCTCCCTTGCCATGGACAGCGGCGACAGCAACAGGATACTCGTTAATTCGGGCAACGGTGTTTTCGCCTGCGATAATATCTGGGATGACGCTCCCGAGTTCTATTTCGAGGCAAAGGGCATTGAAGAGGTGGTTCCCGAGGATATCGTTACATATAAGGATTATCCGCTTGTTTCGGCTATCGGTGATTATGACGGTTTTATCCATCACGATATTTTTGAATCCGCTGAGCGCCATTCAAGGCAGATAGGCTCCTGCACAAGCATTGCAATTGCTGCTCTTAACCATGATATCTGGGTCAAGGTCGGCGGTGATGATTCAAATATGCTCCTGACCTATTCCACTGACGGCGGAAAGACATGGAGCGATATCACCAATTCTCCCGAGGCGGGCAAGGTGCTTTACAAGGGCAAGGTCGCTCTTACTGCTGACGGCTCCGCTCTTATCTGGAGTCCCTCAAACGGCACCTACGCCTATCGCACTGAGGACTGGGGCAAGACATGGGAAAAGGTTGAAGGCATTGTGGGCAGTCAGAGCGTTTATCTTATCGGCGACCCTGTGAACAAGGATTATGTTTACGGCTGCTGCAACAGCATTGTTTATGTGAGCGATGACGGCGGCAAGTCCTTTAAGAGAAAATATGACACGATGATGAAATACAAGAGGCTTGCGGTGGCTCCCGGAATTGAAGGCAAATTCTTCGTTCCCGGCGGTGCGGGAGGATTGCTGGTTACAGAGGATCACGGCGAGAGTTTCTCCCTCATTGACGGGGTCAAGACCTGCGATGCGGTTGGTCTCGGCGCTCCTAAGAAGGAGGGCAATCCTTACGTTATCTACATCAGCGGCACCCTCAAGGATAACGATGTCAAGGGCTATTACATGACTGAGGACAACGGCGCTTCATGGGTAAGAGTCAATGACGATCTCCATCAGTTCGGCGGAACGGGCAACGGCGAATTTATTTCGGGTGATATGAATGTTTACGGCCGCTGCTACATTTCTACCGTTGGTCTGGGTATCGCTTACTGCGATAAAAAGGATAAATAATTTTTTGCGGATATGAGTTTTTTCTCATGTCCGCACTTTTTTAAATATTCTAAAAAAATGTATTGAAATTGTTTTTGGAAAGTGGTATAATTATATTTTACAGGAAAAGGTTCTGCGTAAAACGCAGATATTATAGAAAGGACTGTTATTATGGCTGCTTCAAAAAAGCTTATTCCAATTACTTTGCTCACAGGCTATCTGGGTGCGGGCAAAACTACTCTTATCAATCATGTTCTCAACAATCAGGAGGGCTATAAATGCGCTGTTATCGTTAATGATATCGGTGAGGTGAACATTGACGCCGAGCTTATTCAGAAGGGCGGCACTGTTACTCAGAAGGATGATAATCTTGTGCCTCTCTCTAACGGCTGCATCTGCTGCACCCTGAAGGTCGATCTTATGAATCAGATCACCGAGCTTATTAATACGGGCAAGTTTGATTACATTCTCATTGAGGCAAGCGGTATCTGCGAGCCTTTGCCCATTGCTCAGTCTATTTCCGTTCTTGAGGGCAAGGCTGACAGGAAATATCCTCCCATCTGCCGCCTTGACAACATCGTTACTGTTGTGGACGCTCTCAGAATGGCTACTGAGTTCGGCTGCGGCGATAATCTCCTGAAAGATAATATTGACGAGGAGGATATTGAAAATCTTCTTATACAGCAGATCGAATTCTGCTCCACCATCATTCTCAACAAGGTGGACAAGGTCGATTCCGACCAGCTTGGAAGAGTTAAGGCTATGATAAAGGTTTTGCAGCCTAAGGCTCGCATTATTGAGGCAAGCTTTGGCAAGGTCAGCGTTTCCGATATCCTTGACACGGGCGCTTATGATTTTGAGGAGGCTGTTACCTCTGCGGGATGGGCTAAGGCTTTTGAGGAAGCGGGCAAGGAGCATGATGAGGATGAGCATGAGCACCATCACCATGAGCATGATGAACACGAGCACCATCACCATGATGACGAGCATGAACATCACCATGAGCACGGTGAACACTGCCACTGCGGTCACTGCCACAATGACGAGGAGGGCGAGGCTGAGGAATACGGCATCGGCACCTTCGTTTACCGCCGCCGCCGTCCCTTTAACAAGGACAGGCTTCAGGACTGGGTGGGCAATTGGCCTAAGAGCGTTATCCGCTGCAAGGGTATGCTGTGGTTTTCCGATGATCCCGAAAATGCCTTTGTTTTCGAGCAGGCCGGCGTTCAGATAACTGCTACGGGCTCAGGCAAGTGGTTTGCTGCCGCTCCCGAAAAGGAGAGAAAGAGACTTCTTGCGCAGTATCCCGATATTGCTGCTGATTGGGACGAGAAGTACGGCGACAGGGAGATCAAGCTCGTTTTCATCGGTCAGAAGATGGACAAGCAGGCTATCTGCGACAGCCTTGACAAGTGCCTTGATGAATGATAATATTTTCCCCGATATGCTTCCGTGATTTCGGAGCGTATCGGGGGATTTTTTGTGAATATTAATGGAAAATATGTTTTGTTTTTGTGCGGTAATACAAAAATAAACATTTGTTTTGAAAATGCATTGACAAAACAGCTCAAATGTGCTATAATAAATTTGCCTTCAAAAAATTCCTTGCAAGCTTTTATTCTTCCGAATATGTGTAGACAGCTCCCTCATATGCGCCGCCCATTTCCTTAGGGGAGGCTGATATTCCCTCAATGCTTTCGCTCTGACGGTAGATCAGGCTGTCTCCGCTTATTTCAAATACATATCGCCCGCCGTCGGAGGCATTGACGATAAGCTTGGTGAGATCGTTATTCAGCTCGGCTGTTCCGATACACATAAAGCTTGAGAGGGGTGAGAACATTATTGACACGCTGCCAAGCGGGGTGATGGTGACGCTGTTCAGGGCTGCGGCGTCCTCGTTTCCCGACAGGCGATAGGTCCCGAAATGAAGCTTTTGGCAGGCTTCGGGATTTATGGCGGGGCTGCTTTCGGGGAAGGGGACAAATTCGGTCACGCCTTCGTGGGTATGGCGGTCAAGCTTTATCATTGACAGGCGATAGGGGGTATTGACAGGCTCATTTTCTGCCAGACTGACAAATTCATTGTGAGTGTCACTATAGTAAATTATGTTATTATCAAGGGGCTTCGGGGCACTTTCCGAAAAATCATAGTATAGAAATGGCTTGATATTTCGGCTGTCCTCGGGAATTTCCTCAATATAGGAGAGGGTGTTTGTTTCAAGGTCGATGATATATTTTATGCTGTGATTTGATCCTGCGGCGTTTATGCTGCACCAGAGGCGGAGCTGCCCGTTTTCATCGATGAATGCGCCCATGGATATGCCGTTCCAGCCCGGTGCGCCTATCTCAAATGGAAATTTGTCCTTATATGTCGCAAAGCTTGAACCGATATCCGCTGCCCAGAGCACGCTGTGGTCATTGCAGAGATACAAGCCGCTCATTCCGTCGGTAAATACCGTATTATATTCATTTGCATACAAAAGGCGGGGAAGCTCGGAGCCAAAATACACGCTTTGGAGAAATACGGGGGAGGCGGGTATTACTGGGATTTTTAGGGGAATATTTTCAAGCTCGGTCACGGCATTATTATAGGTGAGATCGGCAAGCTCCTTGAGGGCCTTATAGCTTTCCTCGGGAATTGAATAGGTATATTCGGTATTGGCGGACAGAATGGTTACGGCAAAGATAGGTTCTCCGGCTGCATTCTCTGCTGTGGCAAAGGCATATTCTCCGAAGGCATGGGGGCGGTCCTTCGGGTTAATTCTCAGCTCAAATTCCGAGGGGACATATTCATAAAGCTCGGTGGGTGCAAATTTGGTTTCGGATATTATTTTCAGAGCGGCGGCGTTGTTTTCGCCGGTAAAGGGGTACTGCTGTCCGCTGCTTTCAATCAGAGATATGGCTGTCTGCGGGTTGGCGGCGATCTCATTCAAGGGATTCTGAGAGGTGGTTCCTTCGGTGACAGTAAATTCTGATTCATTTGGCGGTGCGTTTTCGGGAGATCTGTCCGACGAGAGGGCGATAACGGATATACCTGCTGCGATGGCGCAGAGAATCGTTATCCAAAGGGTTGGCTTTTGGAATTTCAGGACATTTTTTATTCGTTTTCCTGTTCCGCTTTCCGAAAAGCCTGCGGTGAACATGGCTGCTTTTTTCGGGGCTGCTTCAAGGAGAGCTTCCGAATAATCCGCTTTTTCCGCTCTGCTCATTTTTTCTGTTACCGCTTCGTCGCAGGACATTTCCATATCATTTTCACATAGCTTAAAGCAGAGCCATACTGCGGGATTGAACCAATGTATGCAGAGGGCGGCGTACATTATTATTTTTGTGATATGGTCAAGGCGCTTGATGTGATATTTTTCATGTTGGATTATTAGTCTTTGGCGGCTTTCGGTGAGCGTTTCGGGAAGGTATATTTTTGGATTTATTATTCCGAATATGAATGGGGTCGGGATGTTTTCCGAGATGGAAATATTTTCTTCGAGGGGACGGGAGCTTTTTAGACGGTTTTTTAGTCTGAGGGATGATATTATCCAGCGGGCTGCCATTATCAGAACGCCTGCGAGCCATATTGCGGAGATTATTTCAAGTGATGTTTTTCGGGCTTTATATTCGGGGATTTTATCGTTTGTGTATATTGATATTTCCATGCTTTCGGAGATGTCTGCGGAAAGCGGGACGCCATTGTTTATGTTTTTTTCGTATGTATAAGGCTCGGTGCGGATATCGAGCGGTGTTATGGGGCTTATTTCCGCTGCGGGCAGCGGCAGGGAAAAGGGAATGAGCAGTCTTATATATACTGCCGCCCAGAGCACATACGAAAATATTCTCGGGGCGGGCTTCAGGATAAGCCGCAGGACAAGCACTATTGCTGCTGCAAGACTGGCTGTGACGCTCATTCCAAGTATTTTCAGAAATAGCTCTGTCATGTCAGCTCTCCTTTCGGTATTCGTCGATCATTTTTCGGATCTCGTCAAGCTCTTTTTCGCTTATTGCTTTTCTCTCCGCAAAGGCGGCGATAAATCGGGGCAGCGATCCGCCGTAGCTTTCCTTTATAAGCTCCTCGCCTCTTTTGGCGGCAAGCTCCTCCTTTGTTATTAATGCTCTGACACGACCATTTTCGTTTTTGAATATTCCTTTCTCGCAGAGTCGGCGGAGCATTGTATATGTTGTGGATTTTTTCCAGTTCAGCTCCTTTTCGCAGAGCTTTACAAGCGCTCCCGACGAGATATCCTCATTTTCCCAGATCAGCTCTGCAAATTTTCCTTCCATTTCTCCAAGCTTGATTTCCGACATTATTATTCCTCTTTTCTGTTATTTGGTTTAATTTTATTAAACTGCTTAATATAGTTTAACATGATTAAACCGATTTGTCAAGGGGATAATGTTTTTTTCGATTTTTTTCTGTCTGTGACAAGTAGGATTTTCGGGAATATAATGAATAATGAGCTGTGATGCTCATAGTCCTTTATTCACGAAAGGAGCAGATCATGAACGATAATTTTTATTCAAGATGCTCTGCTGAGGGTCTGACTATCCCAAAGGGTCGCTTCCCCGAAAATACTCCTTTGGCCATGGCTTATGTTCCTTATCAGAGCTGGGAGGAGCCCTATGCTGAAAATGTCGCTCTTGCCAAGGGCACCATTTTCCCAAAGCTCGATCTTCCGTTTTACGGCAGGGAAGGGGTGCAGAGGTATGGAAAATAAAAAGAGACAGCTGCTTTACGCCGTTCAGATGTACGATTTCTATCTCTACGAGCTTCAGCTCTATCTGGACACCCATCCCACCTGTCCCAATGCCCTTCATGCTTTCAGAAAATACAAGGAGCTGAGAGACCGCGCGGCGTCCGCTTATTCGGATCTGTTCGGTCCCATCTCTCCCATGCAGTCCGGCTGCGACAACGTTTTTGACTGGGTCAAGGGTCCTTGGCCCTGGGAAAAGGAGGCTAACTGATTATGTGGGTTTACGAAAAACGCCTTCAATATCCTGTTAATATCAAAAATCCTAACCCTGCGCTGGCTAAGATCATTATTACTCAGCTTGGCGGTCCTGACGGCGAGCTTAGTGCTTCTCAGAGATATCTGAGTCAGAGATACTCTGCGCCTTATGCTCAGGTGCAGGGAATTTTGACGGATGTGGGAACGGAAGAGCTTGCTCATGTAGAAATGATCTCCGCAATCGTTTATCAGCTTACTAAGGGGCTGACTCCCGAACAGATAAAAGCGGGAGGGCTGGACGCTTATTTTGTGGATCATACATTGGGCATCTATCCTCAGTCTGCTGCGGGCATGCCATTTACGGCGGCTTATTTCCAGTCTAAGGGTGATACTGTTACCGATCTGCATGAGGATATGGCTGCCGAGCAAAAGGCAAGGACTACTTATGACAATATCCTTCGCTTTGCAGACGATCCTGATGTCAGAGATCCAATTAAGTTCCTCAGGCAGAGGGAGATCGTGCATTTTCAGAGGTTCGGCGAAGCTCTCCGCATAACTCAGGATAACCTCAATTCGAAAAACTTCTATGCATTCAATCCCGAGTTTGACAAATAAATAACCGAAATAGAAAAAATCGGGCTGATGGGTAAAAAACTCATCAGCCCGAAATATATGGTCAGTTACTTTGAGGTGCTGCCGAAGCCGCCTGTTCTTTCTGCTTTGGCGCAGTCATCTGTTGTTATCCCGAAGGGAATAAAAATGCCCTGAGCAAAAGCGCTGCCTGCATCCATATGAATAATTTTTTCCTCATTGGATTCGTTAGTGAGCTTAATGTGGATGTGCCCTTCGTTATCGGCAAAATAATAATCGCTGTCGATGATGCCCACAGTGTTATTGAGTCTCAGCCTGTATTTAAATCCCAGACCGCTTCTTGGACAGCACATGAGAAACAAGCCTTCATCAATTGCCGCCCTGATGCCTGTGGGAATGGTAACAGTCTCATTCGGCTCCAGTGATACTGTCAGGGGAATGAAGAAGTCATAACCCGCCGAGCCCGAGGTAGCCCTAATGGGAAGCCTGATATTGTCGTACAATTCCCTGCAGTCCTCGTCGGTGAGCTTTGAAAAGCATTTTTTTGCATCAGCGGTGAACTGACCGAGGGAAACCTTTTCAAAATGAGCTATCCTGTTCATTGCGAAATCTCCTTTAATAACCTGTCAAAGGTCTCTCTGTCTGCAAGACCTTTGGAAAATGCTGTTGCGCTGCCTGCAGCCGTTCCCCATTTCAGGGCGGCGGAGTAATCATTTGTGCGGAGGTATCCTGCCAAAAATCCTGCTAACATGGAATCACCCGCACCAACGGAATTTACGGCAGTGCCCTTGGGAGAGGATATTCTGTAAACATTTGAATCCTCAGCGGCAAGGACGGCACCCATTTCCGCCATGGAGACTATAACATTTTTTGCGCCCATGACCCTGAGTTGCAGAGCGCACGCCTCTGCCTGATCTGCAGTGAATATCTGACTGCCGAATATCTCACCCACCTCATGGTGGTTCGGCTTAACAAGAAATGGCTTGTATTTCAAAAGCCTTGTGAGAAGCTCTCCCGAGGCGTCTGCTGAGATCAGAACTCCGCTATTTTCCAGTCTTTTGCAGATTATTTCGTAAATATCGCTCTGAACCGAGCGGGGAACGCTGCCTGCAAGAACAAGAATGTCTCCGTCGGTCAGTCTGCCTATCCTTTCAAGGAGCATATCAACGGCTTTTCCGTCGATATCGGGACCGCCGGGATTTATCTCTGTCTCAGCGGAGCTGTCCGTTTCAAACAGCTTGACGCATATTCTTGTGAAGCCCTTTTCAAGACGAATAAAATCGCAGTCAATGCCCATACTTTTAACAGCGTCCTCGAGAGCCTGACCCGTAAAGCCTGCGGTAAATCCAAGGGCAACACTTTTTGTATCCAGCGTTTTCAGAACGCTTGAAACGTTGATGCCCTTTCCTCCCCAGCAGATCTCCTCGGAGGATGTTCGGTTGACTCCTCCCTGAGACAGGGTGCTCAGGCGGAGGACATAATCCACAGCGGGATTAAAGGTGACGGTATATATCATTTTTTACAGTTACGTCCTTTCGGAAAAGTTATCAGGCTCAGCTGCGGGTGGAGCCTCTGATGATAAGCTTGTGGGGGAGAAGTATCATATCGTTGTTTTTTTCTGTTCCACGCATATTTTCAAGGAGCTTGTTAATAACGGTTTTTCCCATTTCGTAGCCCGGCTGGGAAACGGTGGTGATACCCGGAGTGTACATTTCGCTGAGACTGATATTATCAAAGCCGCAGACCTCAAGCTCTGTTCCTACGGCGATACCTTCTATAAATGCCTGCTTTATAACTCCTGCGGCAAGAAGGTCGGAAATGCAGAATACTGCCTGAGGAGGCATATCCAGGGACATGAAATATTTCAGCGCCCTGCATCCGTCAGAAAAATCGTAGGAGCATCTGTAAATGTATTTTTCCTCAAAGCCGATTCCATATTCGGAAAGAGCTCTGATATATCCCTTTTCACGGTCGGCTGAGGATAATGCGTCGGTATTTCCGCCCGTTGTGACGAGGCCTATCCTTTTTATTCCCCGCCCAAGAAACATTTTTACAGCGTCGTATGCAGCTGCTTCATTATTAATAGAGACGGTCAGGACCTTTGCCTCGGAAACTCTTTCGCAGCACAGAGCGATATTATACTGCTTGTTCAGCTCATTTAGCTTTTGTGCATCAAGCTGAGTTCCCAGAAGAACGGCGGCATCAACGGTGCGGTTGAAAAGCATTTCCAGAAGGCGCATTTCTGTTCCCAGATAGCTGTTGCTGGTGCTGAGGAGAACGTCATAATTGGGATGGGCAGCGTCCTGCATTCCCTTGATTATATCGTTATAGACCGTATGCTCGGCTGAGGGGAGAATGGCGAGAATATTATTTGTCTCGCATTTGCGGAGATTTCTGCCGAGAAAATTGGGACTGTAGCCCATTTCCTTTATAACGTTGTTGACTGCGGAGGCTGTTTCCTCCGAAACTGCTGCGCTGTTGTTCAGGACACGGGATACGGTTGCGACAGATACTCCTGCCGCTTTGGCAACGTCCTTGATGGTAACGCTCATAAGCATAACCGTCCTTTCAAAAATATATGTTAAATGATCTTTTCATCATCAGTAAGCGAGCGGCGGCGTTCCTTGTCCCTTTCGCTTTTTTTCTTCTCACGCAGGACCATGCGGTCATAGGAAAAGAAATCCGCAAACACTGCTGTAAGAAGCAGAACTGTTACAATGATCGTGGGATAAATGCGGGAGGTAAAAATTTCAATGCTTGAGCGGGGAACAACGGAATTTGGGATCCCGTTTAAAACTGCGATGGGATAAATATACAGCAGAGTTCCGGCGATATTAAAGCACAGCGACATAATATTGAATAAGCCCTTTCGGAAAAAGGCTGTAACAAGAGCGGTAAGGAGCATGACAACAGACAGTATCAGGCAGAATCCTGCATTTTGGTAATTATTGGTATAAATGGCAATTCCGCCCAAAAGATCGAGAAACAGGCAGCACACTGCAAAAGCTGCGCAGCCAAGCCCCAGAGAAGCCTTCCTGAGAATATCCATAAATGATTTTCATTCCTTTTGATCTCACAAAATGCCGATGGTTACTAAATATCGGCTATAAAATTTATTATAACATAAAATGGCTTGAAGTGCAACAATTTTTTTCATTTTGCAGAAAAAATTGAAGTGATAATTGCGAAGATTATATCAGCTTGCTAAAAACGACTTCTTTTTTTAAAGAATGGGGGTAAAATTACAGAATATAAAACTCTTATATTTTGTCCCGCAGAGCAAATATTAATCCTGTGAGGCATATGCTTTACAACCAAATGCGGCGGACGCTGCGGAGAGGAAATCAAAATGAACCTTGCAATTAAGCTGTTCCGCGGTGCGGCGTGTACGGCGCTGGCAGCACTGACGGGGAGTATAATATACTATAACTGCGCCCTGCCCGACAATTACTGTGTTGCAAGGGGCAGCAGTCTTGAGATAAGCGATCATATTGAGGTGACATCGGATACTATCCTGCCCGAGACATATGATATCACTGTTTCGGACGAGCTTATCTCAAACGCTTCGGCTATGATGGGAGCGGTGGGGGAAAGGACTGAGCAGCTGCGGCTTTTCGGGATATTCCCCATTAAAAATGTAAATGTTACCGAGGTGAATGAGCCTGTTGTGATTCCCTGCGGAACGCCCTTCGGAATAAAGCTCCTTACAAAGGGTGTTCTTGTGGTGGAGCTGACAGGATTTGAAAACGGCAATGGGGTCACATCCCCCGCAAGGCAGGCAGGGATAAACGAGGGCGACGTGATCATCAGCATTTCGGGAAAGGCAGTTTCGTCGAACAAGGATGTGAGCCGTATAATCGGCGAAAGCGGCGGCAGGACGCTGGGGGTTGAGCTTATGAGAGACGGGGAGAGCAGAGTGGTTTTCCTGAAGCCCGACAAATCGGCTGCGGATGACACCTATCATGCGGGAATGTGGGTCCGTGACAGCTCTGCGGGGATCGGCACTGTCACATTTTATGACCCTTCCACAAAAATGTTTGCGGGTCTCGGTCATCCCGTCTGCGATTCGGACACGGGGGATATCCTCACAATGTCCAGCGGAGAGGCGGCGGATGTATATATCAGCGGAATCAAGAAAAGCTCTGCGGGCGCTCCCGGTGAGCTTATCGGAATGTTTGCCTCAGACAAGTCCTGCGGCAGCCTGATAATGAATACGGAAAGCGGTATTTACGGCTATATGGACAAATGCCCTGTTATGAGCAGCGCTGTTCCTGTGGCTATGAGGCAGGAGATAAAAACAGGTCCTGCGGTGATATATGCCACTGTAAACGGCTCCTCTGCTGAGGAATACTCGGTGGAGATCGAGAAGATAGACCTGAAAGCTGAGGATGGGTGCAGAAATATGGTCGTTCACATTACCGATGAGCGGCTGCTGGACAAGGCGGGAGGCATTGTTCAGGGAATGAGCGGCAGTCCCATTATCCAGAACGGCAAGCTTGTGGGAGCGGTCACTCATGTGTTTGTCAGGGATCCTACAAGAGGCTACGGCATATTTGCGGATACTATGCTTGAATGTTCCATGGATGCGTCGGGGCAGTGACAATGAAAAAAGCCCGTTTTTGGGGGAAAACGGGCTTTTTATATGCATATACATAACGGCGTGGGGCTGTTCACGCTCGTTAATAAAATTTTAATATGTTATAATGTTGATTTTTGACAGAGTATGTAGTATAATTATCTTAGCTCTGCTGAATCTGAGGAAAGAGGGAAGAAAAATTGTCGTCCTACTACGAACGAAAGAAAAAAAAGGGAATGAAATTTCGGATTTCTTTTGTGCTTCTCTTCGTATTTTCAAGCTTTCTTGCCTGCTTTGCTTTATATATGAGAAGCGGAGAGCTGCCGCAGAACCATGACGGAGAGGTCGTTGCCATCACCGAGGATATTTCCTCCGATAACGAAGAACGCACCTCCACTGCGGATATCAACCCCATCGCAGAAAGCGCTCCTATGGACGAGAGCTACTTTGACAGCTGTATGTTTGCGGGGGATTCACTGATAGTGGGGCTCGGCTCCTATGGAATAATCCCCGAGGAAAATATTGCCGCAAACATCGGAATGAGCGTTATGAGTATTAATAATACCCCGCTGAAAAATCCCGACGGAAGCGAGATACTTGCTGCCGATAAGATAAACGAAAGGGCTCCCGAGAATCTCTACATTCTTTTAGGGCTGAATCTCCTTGGCTCCTATACAGACGAGCAGCTCCTTGCCGCCTATGGTGATTTTATTGACAGCATTGACCGGGAGAAAACCAATATTTACATTATTTCCGTGCCTCCCGTTACCGGGGCTCGTGAAACCAATGAGGATAATCCCATTCTCAATTCGGATATTGACAGCTTTAATTCCGATCTTCTGAAATTTGCAAATAACCGCTGTGTTTATTTTGTGGATCTGAATACCGCATTAAAGGGCAGCGATGGAAGATTTTCCGAGGAATATGCCGAGGCAGACGGTATTCATTTCAAAAAATCCACATATCGGATAATGCTCGATTATCTTCTTTCCCATGTTCACAAGGGATAAGGCATGAAAACACTGCCGGAGGATCTTCCTGCGGCGATGAAAAATACAGATAAAAACGGGAAATGCGTGTTATTTTCGGAATAAATCACTCCCGTGAAAGGATGACAAATTAAAATGAACAAGATCATAGCTGCCGCCGCTGCGGCATTATGTGCCGTTTCATTGACCGCCTGCTCGGGCGGAAATGAGCCTGCTCCCGAAACAAGCGGAGTCTACACGGAGATATCTGTCTCCGAAGAGCCTGCTTCCGATGCCGAAACAGAAGCCTCGGCTGCCGAAAGCGAGACCGAAGCCGAAGCCGAGAAATCCGCTGTTTCCTGTGCGGATATCGCCGCTGCGGTCATATCCTCCGTTGAGCTTCCCTCAATGGCAGAGGTAGGCGCTGACCGTGTGGCAATGTACTTAGACCTTGAAGTCCCCGAGGGCTGCGATTTTTCCATGTACATATGCGGCTCGGGAGGCTTTGCGGACGAGGTGTTTGTTATCAATGCCGCCGATATGGATATTGAGGCGGTGAAGTCCGCTGCCGAGAAGAGAATCGAGTCCAGGATCAAGGATTTTGAGGGCTATAATCCTGATGAGGTGGACAAGCTGAATGATTATTTCACAAAGGAAAAGGACGGCTATTTCATGTATGCCGTGACCTGCGACAATTCAGTGTGCGAAAGCATTTTTGATGAATATGTGAAATAATTTGCCCTGATGATAAATTTTTACAAAATACGCTTTACATCTCGGCTAAAATAGTGTAAAATGATAATGAAAATTGCAGTGTGAAAGGAAGATAATCACAAATGTCCGATCAGATCAAATATAAGCGTGTCCTTCTGAAGCTCTCGGGAGAGGCTCTTGCGGGCGATAAGAAAACAGGACTTGATTACGGAGTTATCACACCCATCTGCCGCAGCATCAAAAAATGCGTTGACGCAGGTGTGGAAATGGGTATCGTAGTCGGCGGAGGAAATTTCTGGAGAGGCCGTTCCAGCGGCGCTATGGACAGAACAAGAGCCGACCATATCGGTATGCTTGCCACCACCATGAACGCCCTTGCAGTGGCAGACGTGCTTGAGTCAATGGGGCTTGATGTCCGTGTCCAGACAGCTATTTCCATGCCTCAGGTGGCAGAGCCTTACATAAGGAACAAGGCTGTCCGCCATTTTGAAAAGGGACGTGTGGTAATATTCGGCTGCGGAACGGGAAATCCCTTCTTTTCCACAGATACCGCCTCGACCCTGAGAGCCGCTGAGATCGAGGCTGACATCGTTCTCAAGGCAACAATGGTTGACGGAGTTTATGATAAGGACCCCAATAAATACGACGACGCAGTTAAATACGACAAGCTCACCTTCAATGAGATACTTGTGAAGAGCCTTGCCGTTATGGACAGCACCGCCGCTTCAATGTGTAAGGACAACAATCTTCCCATTCTTGTTTTTGACCTCAGCGATCCCGAAAATATTTATGACGCCTGCATGGGCAAGCCCGTGGGAACCTTAGTAGTTCCCGAGTGATATCGGAATGGTTTACAGTGATTTATCATAATAAAATTTACATCGAAAGGAAAAATTAAAATGAACGAACAGATCAAAACAGCTCAGGAGAAAATGAACAAGTGCCTCGCAGCTCTCGAAAGAGAATATTCCACCATCAGAGCAGGCAGAGCAAATCCCGCTATTCTTGACAAGGTTCAGGTGGATTATTACGGAACTCCCACCGCTGTAAATGCAATGGCTGCCATCAGCGTATACGAGGCAAGAGTGCTTGTTATCCAGCCCTGGGACGTATCTGCCCTCAAGAATATCGAAAAGGCTATCCTTGCATCCGATATCGGAATCACTCCTACCAATGACGGCAAGGTTCTCCGTCTTTCCTTCCCTCAGCCTACCGAGGAGCGCAGAAGAGAGCTTGTTAAGCAGGTAAAGGCAACAGGCGAGGAAGCAAAGGTAACTATCAGAAACGCAAGAAGAGATGCTCTTGACAAGCTCAAGGCTATGAAGAAAAATTCTGAGATCACCGAGGACGATCTCAAGGACTTTGAAAAGGATCTTCAGAAGGTAACAGACAAGGCGATCGACGACGTTGACGCTGCTGCTGCTGCAAAGGAAAAGGAGATCATGACAGTCTGAGCATATCATATCTCCATAGAGAGGACGTGTAGTTATAGGAACTGCTGCAGATAAAGGCGGGCTTTCCGTTCTTCCCCGTCACATCGGATTTATTATGGACGGCAACGGAAGATGGGCCGCAAAGAGAGGTCTGCCCAGAAGCTTAGGTCACAAGGCAGGGGCAGAGGCGCTCAGAAGAGTGATTGATTCCTGCCGAAGGCTGGGGATTCAATATGTGACATTCTATGCCTTTTCCACCGAAAACTGGAAGCGCCCCCCTGAAGAGGTGGACGCTCTGATGAAGCTATTCAAGGAGTATCTTGATGAGGCGGATAGCTTTGCGGGCAAAAAGGCAAGGATAATATTCCTTGGAGACAAAGCTCCCTTTCCTGCGGAGCTTCGCAGCCGCATGACCGCTCTGGAAAAGGAATCGGCACAGTACACCTCAATGACTATCATGCTCGCTATGAATTACGGCGGCAGGGACGATATCGTATATGCCGCAAAGCGCCTTGCACGATTGACCGCCGACGGAGATATCCGTCCCGAGGATATTGATGAAAAGACCTTTTCGGGAATGTTATACACAGGCTCCGCTCCCGATGCCGATCTTATCGTGAGATCCAGCGGAGAGCAGCGGCTTTCAAACTTTCTTCTCTGGCAGTCCGCATATGCAGAATTTTATTTCACAGATACGCTGTGGCCCGATTTTGATGAAAAGGAGCTGAGAAAAGCTCTGGATTCATTTGCAGCCCGCAGCCGACGATTCGGAGGTGTTTGACGGTGAAACAGAGAATATTGACCGCAATTGTAGGCATTTCTGTCGGAATAGCCGTTTTATGCCTGAACAATACTATTATTTTCCCGATTTTTGTGGTACTTATCGCAATGGCTTCGGTTTATGAGATACTGAACGTCTGCGGCTGCAAAAAATATCCCGTTCATTTCGGGATGTGTATGCTGTTTGCAGCCATAATCCCCATGCTTACATGGTTCCCGCAGATCGGGATGATATGGAGGTTTTTTGCGGCGTCGCTGATAGTGTTCTTCATGTTTGCGGGATATGTGGCGGATCACAAAAAGCTTCCCTTCGACAAGCTTTCGGTTATGGTGACCGTTACCTGCCTTATCACACTTTCTGTGACCTGCATCGTATCTCTCAAGAATATGAGCAGCATCCACGGCATATGCTATGTAGTGATGGCACTGATGGCTGCGTGGATACCGGACGCAGGAGCCTATTTCGTGGGAACAGCCTGCGGAAAGCATAAGCTTTGCCCCGATATTTCACCGAAGAAAACCGTCGAGGGCGCTATAGGCGGATTTGTGGTAACAGCGATTGTGTTCGTGCTTTTCGGAATGGGCTATAAATATTTCATGCACACCTTCATGGGAATAGATTTTGATGTGAATTACATCGCCCTGGCTGTGACAATGCTCATTGCGGCAGTGATAAGCATGATCGGAGATCTTTCGGCGTCCCTGCTGAAAAGAGAGTACAATATCAAGGATTACGGAAAGCTTCTTCCCGGGCACGGCGGCGTTGTGGACAGATTTGACAGCGTTTATTTTGTACTTCCGTACATGATGCTTGTTTTCAACGCTTTCGGTGAGAAAATATTTGTCTTTTCCGTAAGCTGATAAAAAAATATATCGGTGCTGTTTCGGCTCGGGTAAATTCGGGGCAGAGCAGCACCTTGATTTTTTCGGAGAATTGCAATGAAGATAAATCTTATAGGCTCGTCAGGCTCCATCGGAACACAGACCGCCGATGTCTGCCGCCGTCACGGAATCGAGATACATTCAGCCGCCGTCAGAAGCAATTACAAAAAGCTTGCGGATCAGGCAAGAGAGTTTAATATCAGAAGAGTCTGCATTTTTGATGAAAAATATTACAAACCCCTGAAAGAAGAGCTTTCTGGATGTAAAACGGAGATACTTGCGGGCATAGACGGACTTTGCGAGCTTGCCGCTGACAAATCTGCCGATATGACCGTAAATTCTGTTGTGGGAATGGTGGGACTGAAGCCGACAATAGCAGCCCTTGAAAACGGAATGTCCCTTGCCCTTGCCAATAAGGAAACGCTTGTGGCGGGGGGAGATATTGTAATGAGGCTTGCTTCCGAAAAGGGGATAACAATTCTCCCAATCGACAGCGAGCACAGTGCAATATTTCAGTGCCTGATGGGTGTAAAAGGAGACACCGCAAAGCAGCTCAAGGGAATAATACTCACCGCTTCGGGAGGTCCCTTTTTCGGCAAAACTGCCTCAGAGCTTGAAAATGTCACCATAGAGCAGGCTCTCTGCCACCCAAACTGGTCAATGGGACGAAAGATAACCGTTGACAGCGCCACGCTGATGAACAAAGGACTTGAGCTTATGGAGGCGTGTCACCTTTTCGGCGTCAAGCCCTCACAGGTGGATATCGTGGTTCACAGGCAGAGCGTTATCCATTCGGCGGTGGTGCTTTCGGATAATGCGGTTATCGCTCAGCTGGGGGTACCCGATATGAAAATACCCATTCAGCTTGCTCTCACCTATCCCGAGAGATGTCCCTCCCTGTCGGGAGAGCTTTCCCTCACCGATTACGGCACTCTTACCTTCGATATGCCCGATCTCGAGACCTTTATATGCCTGAAAGCGGCCATAAAGGCAGCAGAGCTTGGCGGCACTGCGGGAAGCATTGTTAACGGCGCAAATGAAAGAGCAGTGGAGCTGTTTTTAGACGGAAGGATCGGTTTTTGCGACATCGGCAGGGGAGTGAGCGAGGCTCTCTCGGAAATTGCCGTCAGACCCGCAGCTTCCCTTGAGGACGTTCTTTCTGCGGACGCCGAGGCAAGGGAATTTATAGACAGGAAATTTTGCTGATAATACTTTTCGGAGGAATACATGAATACAGTTATTTCCATTCTCAGCGCAGTCCTGATATTCTGCGTTATAGTAATCGTCCATGAGTTCGGTCATTTCATAGTTGCAAGAAAATGCGGTATCGACGTGCAGGAATTTGCAATTGGAATGGGTCCTGTTATTTTCAAAAAGCAGGGAAAGAATACCCTGTTTACAATTCGCTTGCTGCCTCTCGGAGGCTTCTGCTCTATGGGCGAGGACGACGAATCCGATGACCCTGACAGCTTCCGCAGAAAGCCTGTAGGAAAGCGTATTGCTGTTATTGCCGCAGGAGCGGTGATGAATCTGATATTGGGATTTATCCTTGCAATAGTAATATTTCTTGTGTCGGGCAGGCTCACCACCACAGTTATCGCAGAGGTCACTCCCGGCTCGGGCTGCGAAGCCGCAGGAATGACGAGGGGCGACAAGGTGACAGATGTGAACGGCGTTCATGTTTTCACCGCCAATGATATTATCTATCAGCTCAGAAATGACGAGGACGGAATCATTGATTTTGTCATAGAGCGAAACGGCGAAAAGCTCTGTTTTGACGGCATCAAATTCAGCCTTGTAATCAACGAAAACACAGGAGAGCGTGTGTTAAATTACGATTTCAAGGTGTTTCAGAAGGATATTGAGCCTGCTGACCTGCTCCCTGCGGCGGCAAATAAATTCATGTATTACTCAAGGCTCATTCTCATGTCCCTTCGTGACCTTGTTTCGGGAAAATACGGACTGAATAATCTTCAGGGACCTGTGGGAATAGTCACGGTTATTTCGGAAACTGCGGAAAAATCAGGCTTTGATATCGGCTATCTTCTGGATATCGCCATGCTCATAACCGTAAACGTGGGCATATTCAATCTCCTGCCCCTGCCCGCATTGGACGGAGGACGGCTTGTTTTTCTGATAATTGAAGCCTTCCGCCGCAAGCCCATGAAGGCAGAAACAGAGGGAATGATCCATTTTGCGGGTTTTGCCCTGCTTATGCTCCTGATGGTTGTCGTCACCTTCAATGATGTGAAAAATATCTTTGTCTGAATAAAGGAATGATAAAAATATGAGAAAGCTTCACCCCGTAAAGGTTGGGAATCTGACCCTTGACGGAAGAAAAATATATATCCAGTCAATGCTGAATGTCCCCGCCGAGGATATTGAGGGCAGCATCAGACAGGCGGTATGCCTTGAAAAAGCGGGCTGTGAAATAATCAGGGCATCAATTCCCGATATGGATGCGGTAAGGCTTATTCCCGCAATAAAGAACAGGATCTCGATACCCCTTGTGGCGGATATCCATTTTGATTACAAGGTAGCCCTTGAATGTGCCGCAGCGGGGGTCGATAAAATTCGGATAAATCCCGGAAATATCGGCGGAATTGACAGGGTAAAGGCTGTGGCGGACTGCTGCAGGGCGAAAAATATCCCTATCAGGATTGGCGTAAATTCCGGCTCTCTCGAAAAGGAGCTGCTTGCAAAATACGGCCATCCCTGCGCCGAAGCGCTTGTTGAAAGTGCATTGAACCATGCCTCGCTTCTTGAGAAATGTGATTTTGAGGATATCGTAATATCCATAAAATCCTCCGATGTAAAAACCATGATAGAAGCTTACCGTCTTGCCGCCGAGAGAACGGAATATCCTCTCCATCTGGGTGTTACGGAAGCGGGAACCGAGCGAATGGGGATAATCAAATCCGCCGTGGGAATAGGCTCGCTTCTCTGCGACGGAATAGGCGAGACTATTCGTGTATCTCTCACCGAGGACCCCGTCAGAGAAATTGCCGCCGCAAAGGATATCCTTATGGCAGTGGGCAAGGGTCATGGAGTGAGATTTGTATCCTGCCCAACCTGCGGACGGACAAAAATCGACCTTGTAAGGCTTGCGGCACAGGTGGAGAATGCTGTCAGGGACATTCCTCTTGACATAACCGTGGCAGTCATGGGCTGCGCAGTAAACGGTCCCGGAGAAGCAAGGGAAGCAGACATAGGAATAGCGGGCGGAGACGGCTGTGCAGTTATTTTCAGAAAGGGAGAGCTTCTTAGGAAGGTCAGGGAAGAGGAAGTTCTCGGGGAGCTTCTCAGCGAGATAGACAAACTTCGGAGGGAAGATAAAAATTGCTTATAAAAGAGCTTTTTTCGGAATATACCGATAAAATACCCAATCCCGTCGGCAGGGGAGAGCTTATCCGCATAACCAAAAGCAAGGACGGCAAAAAAATGTATCTTTTTGCCAAATTCGCCCAGCTTCAAAGATTTGAGAATCTGGACGAATTTGAAAGAGCCGCCGCCAAAGCTGTGGGACTTGATATCCTGCGTGTAAACTGCCGATATACTCCGGATATGCTTGACGCAAAATACGCCTCCGAGGCAGTGCTGCGCCTGAAGCAGGATATGGCAGTGATAAACGGACATTTAAGCGGTGCATTTTATTACATAGACGATAACATTCTCCATGTTGAGCTGAAACGGGGCGGAGCGGAGCTGCTTTCGAGAGCAGGCTTCGAGGCAGCCCTTGAAAAGCTTATAAATGACGAATTTTCTGTAAAAATAAGCGTTAAGCTCATAGAAAAGCAGACTGCGCAGGACAGCTATGAGGAGCAGCTCAGGCAGGCGTATGAGAGCGCAATACCCGTTCCCGACCCCGAAGCGCCGAAAAAGCCTGTTTTCTCCGCTCCGAAGGAGGAGATCGTCTCCGTAGATTTCAAGACCATTCCCGTAATGAGCGAGGGAGCGCAGATAATCAAGGGCAAGCGGATATTTGCAGACAGTGTGACCAATATCGGGGATATCTACGAGGCTCAGAACGGAATTGTTATCTGGGGAGATATTTTCGATTATTCCGAGAAGGAGATCAGAAACAAAAAGGGAGAGGAAAAGCGGATAACTACCGTGAGCCTTACGGATTATACAGGCTCAATATCCATAAAGGATTTTGCTGACAAGGACAGCGAGAACGTCCTCTCGGCGCTCAAAAAAGGAATGACCGCAATTATTCGGGGCAGGGTGGATTTCGATACCTTTGACAATGAATTTGTCCTCCGTGCCAATGATATCATGCTTGTGAAAAAGAAGGAAAGAACGGATACCTGTGAGGAAAAGCGCGTCGAGTTGCATATGCATACCAATATGTCCCAGATGGACGCCATTACACCTGCGGACAAGCTAATCAAGCGTGCCTTTTCATGGGGACACAAGGCTATCGCTATCACCGACCACGGCGGAGTTCAGGCGTTTCCCGAAGCGGTGGCTGCCTGTGACGATATCAGAAAGGGCGGCGGGGATTTCAAGATAATCTACGGCTGCGAGGCGTATTCCGTTGACGATATCGTGGAAGCCGTAAGAGTATTCAAGGACGTGCCGATAAAGGGCGAGCTTATCGTATTTGATCTTGAAACAACGGGCTTTTCAGCCACAGGCGAAAGGATAATCGAGTACGGCGCAGTAAGGCTTCGTGATCTTGAACTTTGCGATACATTTTCATGCTTTGCCGACCCCGAAAAGCCCATTCCCGAGAGAATAACAAAGCTTACGGGGATAACGGATGAAATGGTGAAGGACGCTCCGTCACAAAAGGAAGCTCTTGAGAAATTCATTGAATTCTGCGGCGAGGCGCCTGTCCTTATCGCCCATAACGCAGGCTTTGATACATCGTTCATCAAGGCAGAGTGTGTCCGTCAGGGAATAAAGTTCGATTTCTCCATTGTTGATACGGTAGTAATGTGCCGCAGTATGCTTCCCGAGCTGAAAAAGCACAAGCTGAATATCGTTGCGAAGCATCTGGGACTGGGCGAATTTGACCACCACCGTGCCTTTGAGGACGCAAAAATGCTGGGCAGAATATTTATAAAGCTTGCCCAGAGGCTCATTGATGAGGAAGGCTGCACGAATATCAGCGAAATTAACCGAGTTACAAAAAATGTTGACCCCAAAAGCCTGAGAGCCTATCATCAGATACTTCTTGCGAAAAACAACGCAGGACTGAAAAATCTATATAAGCTTGTATCCTTCGGACATATCAAATATTATCATCGCCGCCCCAGAATACCCATGTCCGAGCTTATAGCCCATCGTGAGGGACTTATCGTGGGCAGCGCCTGCGAATCGGGAGAGCTTTTCACAGCGGTGCGTGACGGCAGACCATGGGATGTTCTCTGCGATATCGCCTCATTCTATGATTATCTTGAGATACAGCCCTGCATGAATAACCAGTTTCTTATCAGAGACGAGGATTTTGATAATATCAAAACCGTCGAGGATCTTCAGGAATTTAACAAAACCATTGTAAAGCTGGGCGATGCGCTGAATATTCCCGTAGTAGCCACCTGCGACGTACATTTTATGGACCCCGGGGACTCGGTATTCAGAAAGATACTCATGTTTGAAAAATTCGCCGACGCAGAGTATCAGCCCCCCCTGTATCTTCGCACCACAGATGAAATGCTTGAAGAATTTTCATATCTTGGCAAGGAAAAGGCATACGAGGTCGTTGTAACGAATACCAACAAAATTGCGGATATGATAGACCCCGATATCCGTCCCATACCTCCGGGAACCTTTACCCCCAGCATGGACAATGCGGAGGAGGAGCTTCCCCGTATCACATGGCAGAGAGCAAAGGAAATGTACGGCGATCCGCTTCCCGAAATAGTCCAGAAGCGGCTTGACAAGGAGCTTAATTCCATTATCAAGAATGGTTTCGCAGTTCTTTATATGATCGCACAGAAGCTTGTAGCAAATTCCAATGAGCATGGCTATCAGGTGGGCTCCCGAGGCTCTGTAGGCTCGTCCTTTGTGGCAAATATGTCGGGAATATCCGAGGTAAATTCCCTCCCGCCCCATTATATCTGCCCAAACTGCAAAAACAGCGAATTTATAACCGACGGCTCGGTAGGCTCGGGCTATGACCTTCCCCCGAAGAAATGCCCCAAGTGCGGAACGGATTATATCCGTGAGGGACATGACATCCCCTTCGAGACCTTCCTTGGCTTCAACGGCGACAAGGCACCCGATATCGACCTTAACTTCTCGGGCGAATATCAGACCTCAGCTCATAAATACACCGAGACTCTGTTCGGCACGGAAAATGTGTTCAAAGCGGGAACCACAGGCTCGGTGGCAGAAAAGACCGCATACGGCTATGTTAAGCATTATCTTGACGCAGTGGGCAAAAAAGTGTCCAAGGCAGAGGAAAACCGCCTTACTCTGGGCTGCACAGGCGTCAAGCGAACAACAGGACAGCACCCGGGAGGAATGGTCGTTATTCCCTCGGATTATGAGGTGTATGACTTTACCGCCGTACAGCATCCCGCCGAGGATCCCAAATCCAGCTTCATAACCACCCATTTCGATTTCCATTCTCTCCATGATACCATTCTGAAGCTTGACGAGCTGGGACACGATGTGCCTACCCTTTACAAGCACCTTGAGGATATGACGGGAGTGTCCACAAAGGATATTTTCCCCGCCGATGAAAAGGTAATGAGCCTCTATGCTTCACCCGAAGCGCTGGGCGTTACCGCCGAGGATATCGGCTGGCAGACTGGAACTCTTGCAATTCCCGAAATGGGCACAGGCTTTGCAATGCAGATGCTTCTTGACGCAAAGCCCACAAAATTCTCCGACCTTTTACAGATATCGGGACTTTCCCACGGAACGGACGTATGGCTTGGAAATGCGCAGGATCTTATCAAAAACGGCATCTGCACCATTTCGGAGGTTATCGGCTGTCGAGACGGAATCATGACCTATCTGATCTATCATGGGGTAGACCCGAACCTTTCCTTTAAAATAATGGAGATAACCCGAAAGGGAAAAGCGCCCAAGCTGCTGACCGAGGAAATGAAGCAGACCATGAGAGATCACGGCGTTCCCGAGTGGTATATCGAGAGCTGCCTCAAGATCAAGTATATGTTCCCAAAAGCCCACGCCGCCGCATATGTAATCGCTGCAAATAAGCTGGCATGGTTCAAGGTGTATTATCCTCTTGAATTTTATGCAACCATATTCACCGTCCGAGGAGAGGATTTCGATGCCGAAACAGCGATACTCGGCAGAGAGGCAGTAAAGCTCAGGATGAACGAGATCAAGGCAAAGGGCAATGACAAGACCGCCAAGGATTCGGGCACCTATGATATGCTTCTGCTCACAAATGAAATGATGGCAAGAGGCTTTGAATTTCTTCCCATTGATATCTATAAATCCCACGCCACCAAATACACCGTCGAGGACGGAAAGATACGCCTGCCCTTCTCCTCGGCTGGCGGAATAGGCGACAATGCCGCCAAGGCACTGTATGACGCCGTTCATGCCGGTGATTTCATTTCAATAGACGAGCTTCAGGAGAAAAGCGGCGTGACAAATTCCGTAATAGAAAAGCTTGAGGCGCTGGGAGCAATGGGAGATCTTCCCAAATCCGACCAGATCAGCCTGTTTTAAGGAAGTGACATATGAACAGAATTTTATGCTCCACAGGGGCGCTTATCACACGCAGAAACGGCAGGAACCACAAGCTTCTGCCCGAGTTTGCAGAAAGGCTTGATTTTGACGGCTTTGAGCTTATGCTCTATCAGAGCTGGAACGATGATCTCGTTTCTGTTGCTGATGATATAGCACGAATGGGGCTTGATATCCCCACAGTCCATTGCGAAAAGGAGATCGGCGAGCTTATTGCCGCAGGCAATCCCGAAGCATTTGCCCGCTTTGAAGCCGACTGCAAGGCGGCGGAAAGGGTGGGCGCAGGGCTTCTGGTGCTTCATCTTTGGAACGGGCTTGTATCCGACAGCAATTTTTCTGAAAATCTCAAAGCATATGAGCGCCTTAACGA
This sequence comes from Oscillospiraceae bacterium, assembly GCA_022787085.1. GTDB lineage: Bacteria > Bacillota > Clostridia > Oscillospirales > Ruminococcaceae > Huintestinicola. The sequence continues at coordinate 42,689 of JALFVE010000055.1, forward strand.
AACAGCGCAGAAGCATGGGCTGCTGCTTACGGCAGAAAATGTAGTGTGCAATGTGTCCACGCCCATGAAAAGGCTCAGGGAACTGAAAGCAGCGTATCCCGAAATAAGCTTTACCTTTGATACAAAAATGGCAGAATTTCACGGCGAGCTTGCTGAGATATATGATGAGGAGTTGTGGCAGAATCATATCAGACATCTTCATATCAACGATCTGGGCGGAGCTGTGATGGACTGGAGCGCACTGCGGACTCTCCATATAGGAGAGGGCCATGTGGATTTTGAAAATTTCTTCAGATTTGCCCGACAGATGAAATATGAGGGAGATCTTACCGTTGAAGCAACCTCGGTATTGCCCGACGGTTCGGTGGATATAGACAAGCTTAATGAGGATTTTTGGAAAATCAAAGGCTATATTGCCTAAATTATCCGTAAGGACTTGACAATATTGCGTTATTATGGTATTATGTTACTATGATACCGCTTTACTATGATAAATTACAGGGAGATTTGACCATATGAAACGTTTCGATTTAATAACCCCCGAGGGAACGAGAGATCTGCTTTTTGAGGAGTGCGCCGCCGTCAGAACGGTTGAAGAGCGTCTCCAGAAGGTGTTCAGATCAAAGGGCTATTCGGAGGTAATAACCCCGGGGCTTGAGTTTTACGATGTATTCAATATGAAATCCAGATATTTTCCGCAGGAAACAATGTACAAGCTTGTGGATAATAAGGCAAGGCTGATGGTAGTCCGCCCCGATTCAACCATGCCCATCGCCCGAATGACCGCCACCCGTCTCAGGGAGCAGACCCTGCCATTGAGGCTCTGCTACAGCCAGAGCGTATATCGCAATAAGCCCAGCATGAGAGGAAGAAGCGACGAAATTCGCCAGACAGGAATCGAGCTTATCGGCTCAGCCTCCGCCCGTGCGGAGCTTGAGGTGCTTGCCAATGCGCTTGAGGTGCTTTCTTCCTTTGAGACCGAGGGATATCGGCTTGAGATCGGTCATATCGGTTTTTTCAAGGCGCTTTTAAAAAAGCTTGGCTGCGACAACGACACAGCCGAAAATATCAGAGGTCTAATTGAGGTTAAGAACTATCCCGCCCTGAACGATCTCCTTGAGAGCATCGGAGATAATGAAGTAACCCGAGCATTAAAGCAGCTTCCCCGACTTTTCGGCGGCGAGGAGGTATTTGCGGAGGCAGCAGCCTTGTACAGTGACCCCGAAGCGGACGCAGTTCTTGCAGAGCTGAGAGATACTTATGAAAGAGCGGTATCCCTTGGCTACAGTGGCAAGATAACCATTGATCTGGGACTTGTAAACCGAATGGATTACTATACTGGAACGGTAATAAAGGGCTATATCGAGGGCTGCGGAGACGCAGTATTATCGGGCGGAAGATATGATAAGCTTCTTTCCGAGTTCGGCTATGACGTCCCTGCAACGGGCTTTGCGGTAAACGTGGACGCAGTGGCAAGGGCGCAGCTGAAACGAAAGGATTTCACTCCCGCTCCCGCAGATGTGCTTGTATATGGCGAGACCGGCTTTGAAGCCGCAGCGGTAGCCCATAGCAGAAGGCTCATATCCGAAGGACTGACCGCAGAAACAGCAGTATTTGAAACCATTGACGAGGTAAGAAGCTACGCCGCCCAAAAGGGGATAAAACGCATAGATATAGTATCGGAAAACATCACCTCCGAAAATCTTTGATTGGAGAAATACATATGAATAACAATACATCAAGACCCCTCAGAATAGCCCTGACCAAGGGCAGACTTGAAAAGGACACCGTTGCCCTGCTTGAGAAGATCGGCTATGACTGCACTGCCGTCCATGAAAAGGGCAGGAAGCTTATTCTTCCAGTTGGGGATAGCATTGAGGTTGTGCTTGCCAAGGCAGCGGACGTAATAACCTACGTTGAAAACGGAGTATGCGATCTGGGCGTAGTGGGCAAGGATACCATTATTGAAATGCAGGGAAAATTTTTCGAGCTGTCGGACCTTGGCTTCGGAAAATGTAGGTTTGCCCTGGCAGGCAAAAAGGGCGAGGATTTTTATGAGGGTATCCATGTAAGAACCATCGCCACAAAATATCCCAACGTAGCCCGCACATTTTTCGAGAAGAAGAATATGGACGTGGATATCGTAAAGATCGAGGGAAGCGTAGAGCTTGCTCCGCTTCTGGGACTTTCCCACGCCATAGTAGATATTGTGGAAACGGGAACCACACTCAAGGAAAACGGACTTGAGGTTTACGAATATATATGCCCCATATCCGCAAGACTTATTGCAAATATGGTAAGCTTAAAGCTCCGCAAGGAGGAGATCGAAAAGCTCATATCCGCCATTGAAGCAAATATCTGAATAGAAGGGAAGCTCAGAAAATGATAAGAAAAATAATAGCCGACGGCACAGCCGAGGTGCAGTTTTTAAAGGAAGTCGAGAAGCGCAACGGAGAGACCGACAAAAAAATCTCCGCCATAGTATCCGAAATAATCGACAATGTAAGAGAAAACGGCGATAAAGCAGTAAATGAATACACCGAAAAATTTGACGGAAAGCTCCCCGAATATTACGAGGTGCCTCTGGACGTAATCCACGAGGCAATGAGCAATGCGGACGAAGCCTTTGTAAATGCTCTTTTAAATGCCATGGAAAATATCACCGAGTTCCACAACAGGCAGAAGGAGCAGAGCTTTATCGACGCCAAGGAAAACGGCTGTATTTTAGGACAGCGTGTCAGGGGACTTGACAGAGTGGGACTCTATGTACCCGGAGGAACCGCCGCATATCCCTCATCTGTTCTTATGAACGCCGTACCCGCAAAAATAGCGGGAGTAAAGGAAATAATCATGGTAACGCCTCCCGGCAAGGACGGCAAGCCCAATCCCGATATCCTTACCGCAGCAGCGATCGTGGGAGTTGACAGAGTGTTCATGTGCGGAGGAGCGCAGGCAATAGCAGCCCTTGCATACGGTACCGAGCAGATACCCAGAGTTGATAAGATAGTAGGTCCCGGAAATATATTTGTAGCCACAGCCAAGAAGCTTCTTTACGGCAAGGTAGATATCGACATGATCGCAGGACCCAGCGAAATACTTATCGTAGCCGATGATTCTGCAGACCCTGCATATCTTGCCGCCGACCTTATGAGTCAGGCTGAGCATGATAAGCTTGCCTCTGCGATACTTATCACCACCAGCGAAAAAATTGCCGATGAGACCTCCGCAGAGCTTGAGAAGCAGATGGCATCACTTTCCAGAAACGAGATAATCCGTTCATCAATCGACAATTACGGCGCCGTGATCGTGACCGATTCAATGGACAGAGCCATAGAGCTTGCAAATTCCCTTGCACCCGAGCATCTTGAGATTCAGGTTAATGACCCCATGAGCTATCTCGGAAAGCTTAATAACGTAGGCTCCGTATTCATGGGACAGTACAGCCCCGAGCCTCTTGGAGATTATTTTGCAGGACCCAACCACGTCCTTCCAACCAGCGGAACAGCCAGATTTTTCTCGCCTCTCTCCGTAAACAGCTTTGTAAAGCGTTCTCAGTTTATATACTATACCGAGCAGGCTCTCCTTGATGCAAAGAACGATATCGTCTGCATTGCGGAAAAGGAAGGTCTCACCGCCCATGCTCACGCAGTAAAGATCAGATTTGAGAAATAATATAACTTGAAAGGCGGAGCATAAAATGGCATACGAGCTTAATAAGAAGCTTAAAAGCATAGAGCCCTATGACCCCGGAACAGGAAATTATCCCATAAGGCTTGACGCAAACGAATCCTGCTATAATATAGCCGATAAGCTGGGAGAAGTGATTAGCGAAGCGGTAAAAAAGGTTGAATTTAACCGCTATCCTGACCCCGCCGCACAGGAGGTAACAGAAGTCTTTGCAGCATATTACGGAATAAATGCGGAGCACTGCACCGCAGGAAACGGCTCAGACGAGCTTATTTCCCTTATCCTCAGCTCATTTCTTGATAAAGGGGATACCATCGTAACACTTTCCCCCGATTTTTCAATGTATGCCTTTTACGGCTTCATAAACGAGCTGAAAATTAAGAATATGCCCAAGGAGGACGACCTGAAAATAGACGTGGGCAAGGTGGCAGAGTTCTGCAATAATAACGATGTCAAAGCGATAATCTTTTCAAACCCCTGCAATCCAACCTCTCTCGGAGTCCGCAGACAGGATATAATCAGGCTTGTGAAGAATGTATTCTGCCTCGTGATAGTGGACGAAGCGTATATGGATTTCTGGGGCGAGAGCGTTATAGATATGACCGAGGAGCTTGATAATCTCATAGTGCTGAAAACCTGCTCGAAGAATATGGGAATGGCAGCCCTGAGACTTGGCTTTGCCGTAGCGGGAGAGACTATTACCTCCGCACTGAGAGGTGCCAAATCTCCCTATAATGTTAATGCGGTAACTCAGGCGGCAGCAGCGGCAGTCCTCCGGCATAAGCCCATGATAATGGAGTACACAGCGGAGATAGTCCACAGCAGGAAAATGCTCCAGTCGGCAGTTTTGGAGCTTGCGGAGCGATATTTTGTAATCGAAAAGGTATACGATTCCGTAACCAATTTCATATTCATAAAAACGCCCAAAGCGAAGGAAATAAGCGAAAGGCTTCTGGAGAAGGGAATTTCCGTCAGATATATGGGCTCATATATTCGAGTGACCGCAGGCACGGAGCGTGAAAACAGCATATTCCTGAGTGAATTTAAAGAGATACTCTCCCTGATTTGAGAAAGGAGCATGAAAATGCGGACAGCCGAAATATCACGAAACACCAAGGAAACCAAGATAAGCATAACCTTAGATCTTGACGGACAGGGCAAGCATGATATCAGTACGGGAATAGGTTTTTTCGACCATATGCTGACAGCACTCTGCGTGCATGGCGGATTTGATATGGAAATACATACCGACGGCGACCTGTACGTTGACGGACATCATTCGGTTGAGGACACAGGAATTGTTTTGGGACAGGCGTTCAAGGCAGCCTTGGGGGATATGAAGGGAATAGCCCGCTATGGCACAAGCTTTATTCCCATGGACGAAAGCCTTGGCTTCTGCTGTCTGGATATCAGCAACAGACCCTTCCTTGTCTATGAATGTTCCTTCTCCGACCCGAGAACGGGAACCTATGATAACTGCCTCACCGAAGAATTCATGAGGGCCTTTGCCTATAACGCAGGCATAACTCTCCATCTGAAATGTCCCTACGGCAGCAACGACCATCATAAGAATGAAGCCATGTTTAAAGCTCTTGCCCACGCATTAAAGGACGCAGTGAAAATAAACGGGGGAGAGATACTTTCCACCAAAGGGGTGTTATAATGATCGCAATAGTTGATTACGGTGCAGGAAATATCTTTTCCGTAAAAAACGCCATGGATTACTTAGGACTGCCCGCAGAGCTTACCGCAAAGCCCGAGGATATCAGAAACGCCGACGGGATAATCCTGCCGGGGGTAGGTGCATTTCCATGGGCAATGAATATGCTCACGCAGTCGGGACTTGTGGATGTCATAAAGGAGGAAGCGGTAATAAAGCCCTTCCTCGGAATATGTCTCGGAATGCAGCTGATATTCTCAAAGGGCTATGAATTTGAGGAAACAAGCGGACTTGGACTGATAGACGGCGAAGTTAAGCTTATGACTCCCGAAAATCTCTCCATACCCCATATCGGCTGGAACAAGCTTGATATCAACAGGGAATGTCCTCTTCTGAACGGTCTTGGTGACGATGAATATGTTTATTTCGTACATTCTTATGCAGCAAAGTGTTCCGATGAGGACGTAGCCGCATACTGCGAATACGGAAATAAGGTCACAGCGCTTGTAAACAGAGGTACAGTTTACGGCGCACAGTTCCACCCCGAGAAGAGCGGAAAAACCGGACTTAAAATTCTCCGCAATTTCGCAGAGCTTATCAAGTAAAGGAGGAGTCCGAAGAATGCTTGCTAAAAGAATAATCCCCTGCCTTGATGTCCGTGAGGGAAAGGTCGTAAAGGGAATAAATTTTGTAGGAATAAAGGAAGTGGGCGATCCTGTTGAGTGTGCCGCAGAGTATGACGCACAGGGAGCCGATGAAATTGTATTTCTTGATATCACCGCATCTCATGAAGGACGGGGAACCATGCTTGATGTAGTGCGAAGAACCGCTCAGAAGGTTTTTGTACCTCTTACCGTTGGCGGGGGAATCCGAACAATAGACGATTTCAGGGATACCCTCAGAGCGGGAGCGGATAAGGTCTCGGTAAATTCCGCAGCGGTAAAGAACCCTCAGCTTATCAGAGAAGCGGCGGATATATTCGGCTGTCAGTGCGTGGTGGTTGCCATAGACGCAAAGAAATGCCCCGACGGGCATTACACCGTTGTGATAAACGGCGGCAGGATAGATATGGGCATTGATGCAGTTGAATGGGCGAAAAAGGCTGAAAGTCTCGGAGCGGGTGAAATTCTTCTCACCTCCATGGATACAGACGGTGTAAAGGGCGGCTTTGACCTTGAAATGTTAAATGCCGTATGCAGCGCAGTAAAAATACCCGTTATTGCCAGCGGCGGCTGCGGCGCACTTGAGCATTTTACCGATGTGTTTAAAAAAACGGGAGCAGCAGCAGCCCTTGCAGCGTCATTGTTCCATTACAAGGAACTGACCGTGGGACAGGTAAAATCGGAGCTTAAAAAGCATAATATCCCCGTCAGGATGGTGTAAAAATGGGACTGATAGAAGAAACAAGCGAGCTTATGCTCGACTGGGAAAAGATAAACGGCATCTCGGCGGAGAATCACGTTATCCCCGTAGCGGTGCAGAATATGAACACCAAAGAAGTCATACTTATCGCCTATGTGAATAAGCAGGCGCTTGAGGAATCCATAAAGCTCAGGAAGGTGGTATTGTGGAGCACCTCCAGAAATAAGCTCTGGTTCAAGGGACAGGAGTCGGGAAATACCTTCACCCTCCATCGTATCCTTGTAAACTGCGAGCAAAATTCTCTTGTATTCATAGCCACCCCCGACAAGGGCGGGATATGCCATACAAGCCATAACGGCGTTCCTAATAATTGCTATTATCGTGAGCTTGATATGGAAACAATGAAGCTTATCAATCTGAACGATTGATATCCCTAAAATTATAGCACATCTGTTCTAATTAGTCAATGCACATAATAAACAAAATAATCCCCCGTACCTTGTAAATTTATCAAAGTACGGGGGATTATTAGTATTAGTCAGCCTTTTCGATCTTAATGCTGTGAAGCTTCAGACCGCTTTGAGCGAAATAAACACGAATCGTGGTAAAGCGGGAGAAGCAGTTTGTGGTGCCATCAAAGGAAACGGGGAGACCGCCCGTTCCGTTCCATGTAAAGGTGACGAAGGGAGTGCCCATGCTGAAAACAGTAACGGGGATCTGAGCCAGCTCGCTCAGCTCCGAGCTGCCCGTAAGAGTGAAGCGGTAAAGTCCCAGATCTGCAACATCAAGAGCGAAAATGAAGTCGCAGCCTCTGTCGGTGCAGATATCCTTTCCGTCAATAACAAGACTTCCGTCTATCTTGTAGAAGGTGACATTATCCGAGCCGTCAGAGCCGTTTTCATCGGGACGGTTAACGATCTCAACCTCATCGGCAGTGCCGCAGAGCCTGTCCATAGCATGAGTTGAAAGGAGGAAGGAGCAGATGTTCATGGCATTTCTCTGAAGCTCGGCACGGGTAAGAGAACCGTTTTCAAGGGAAGAAAGAGTGTTGTCATTGTTATTTCCGCCGTCAGCGCAAACCATGTAAACATCATTTTGAGCTCTTGCCATAGCGGCAAAATCTGACTTGTCAACATCCATGCCCCGCTCATTGATATTAGCCCACCAGTCGGTCATTACAAAGCCCTTGAAGTCCCATTCATCACGAAGAATAGTTGTGCAGAGATCGTAATTTCCCGCAGACCATAATCCGTTTACCGAATTGTAGCTTGTCATGATAGAATCAGCGCCGCCCTCTGAAACAGCTATCTCAAAGCCCTTGAGATAAATTTCCCTCAAAGCTCTCTCAGAAACAGCGGAGTCCAGATAATGTCTGTTTGTCTCCTGATTATTTCCGCAGAAATGCTTGATCGTGCCCGTAACGCCCTCGGAGTGAAGACCTTTAAGCTCGGCAGCGGCGATCGTACCTGTCAGGAAGGGATCCTCGGAGAAATACTCAAAATTTCTGCCGTTTAAGGGGTGGCGGTGAATGTTCATACCCGGACCCAAAAGGCAGTCAACTCTGTTAGCGGACATTTCTCTGCCCATAAATTCAAAAAGCTCGGAAACAAGAGATCTGTTAAAGGTAGATGCAATAAGAGTGCCGTTTGGGAGACTGAAAGCCTTGGTGCCGCAGTCCAGCCTCATTCCCGAGGGACCGTCAGAGCAGCAGCCGCAGGGGATGCCCAGATCGGCAAGCCCGTCCGAAACACCGCCGAATGCCGCCGCAGTACCCGCAGTTACCTTGGGACTTCCCATGCCCTCTCCTCGGATAATGCAGGACAGATCATGATCCGAAAGCTGAGCGATAAAATCTTCAAGAGTATTTTTGCCGCTTCTAACATCAGAAAGCTTAATCCCCTTGTCACCCGTAAAGGGAATTTCCTTGGGAAGATCATTCAAACGACGCCGGGGCTCGTTAATTTCCGAAAGAGGAACATCCTCAAATGAAACGCACAGCTTTACGTTCTCGGAAACAGGCTTCATGCGCTTGAATGGGGTAACGGGAGCCATAGCCTGTTTCAGCTGCTTGACAATCTTTGTTTCGGGAATATCAAAGGAAAGAAATTCTGTGCAGCTTCTCACATCGGTTCCGCAGAAAAGCTTGTATTCGCCCTTTTCCAGCACATAGCAGAAGCGATGACCCGAAGCACCCGAATCGTCATAGGAAGCAAGCTCTGAGAAATTAATCTTAAAGGTAATTTCCTGACTTTCCGAGGGAGTAAGAAGCCGTGTCTTTTCATAACCGCAGAGAATCTTGGCAGGCTTTCCCAGCATACCCTGGGGAGCGCTGCAATAAAGCTGAACAACCTCCTTGCCGCTTCTGTCACCCATGTTTTTAACGGCGACTGTCAGCTCAGCTTTATCTTCAGTAATTCGTGAGGAAAGAGGCTTGATTTCAAACTTGGTGTATGAAAGACCGAAGCCGAAGGGGTACAATACCTTTTCGGGAGCAAAGGTCTCGAAATATCTGTATCCCACATAAATATCCTCGGCATAGAAATTCCTGTTATTGTCACCGAAATACTTGTCCGAGGGGTGATCGGAAACGGAGCGTGCAATGGTGTCTGGGAGCTTTCCCGAGGGAGAGACCTTGCCTGTAAGCACATCGGCAGTGCCGAGACCGCCCACCATTCCGCCCTGCCAGATATAAAGCACAGCGTCGGGGGAATATTTCTCCACAAAGCTCATATCAATGATATTTCCCACGTTGAGAAGCACAATGACCCTTTTGAAATTCTTTCTTACCGCAGCCAGCATCTGCTCCTCGCCGTCGCTGAGAAGATATGCGCCCTTGATATTCTTGTTATCCTGCTCCTCGCCCGCAGTTCTTCCAATTATAACAATTGCGGCAGAGCATTTTTCGGCTATCCTTGCGGCAAGGCTGTCCTCAACGGGCATTTCCTTCTGAGACCAAGGTTCATTTCCCCAGCCCGCACCGATATCGAAGGGATTTTCTTCGTCCCATTTTTTGTAAATATCAAGAAGCTCATTATTGACTCTGACGCCCTTCTCAATAAGCCCGTCAGTAACGCCGATGACCCTGCTCACATTAACAAGACCGCCCGAGCCTGTGCCGCTTTTGTAGTAATGAAGCTGGATACGTCCGAAAACAGCGACCTCCTCATCAGCCCTCAGAGGGAGAGCGCCGTTGTCATTTTTGAGCATAACTATTCCCTCGGAAATAGTCTCCGCAGATTTTTCGATGTATTTATCCCAGTCAAGAATTTTTTTGCTCATGATAATTTTTCCTTTCTGCATAAAATGAAAAATGATGGTCAACATAAGTAATGCTTCGGATAACTCATTATCCGAAAACAGTATAGCATATCATACCTAATCGGTCAATAAAAAAAATGAAATGAACAATTAAAAATCTGTAATAAAAGGAATGGCAAACTATGAATTTCGTAAATGGAGAGGATATTCCCATGGGCTTCGGAATGGCGCTTGCTCAGAACAGCGAGGCAATGACCCGATTTTCCGCAATGACCGAGTCTCAGCGCAGGGAGATAATCAGCGGCACCCATCAGATAAGGTCAAAAAGCGAAATGAGATCCTATGTGGAGAAAATCGCACATATGTAAAAAAGGCTGCCGCACTATAAAATGCGGCAGCCTGAAAATCATCAAAAATGATTATTCAAAGTTATCCATTGAAGTATTGAACTCGTCGATGAGCATTTTTGCAGCGTCAGCCAGAGATTCTCTTACAGAAGGCCAGTCAAGACCGTAGAAGGGAGCTCTGATGCCATATTCGCCGCTGTCGAGAATGTTGTAAAGATCGGTGGGACAGCCTGTGTGGATGGAGTACATGGGATTCTCGGCGGTAAGCTCATTTACCTTGTGCCTCATCTCAACCATCTCGTCAGTCCAGCCGTAAACGTCCTTGAGCTTCTGGTCGGCAATAGCAACAGCATTCTGGTCGTAATTAGCGGCAATGATACATTCCATAAATCTTGCCACGCCCTCGGGATTCTGAGCGCCCTTGCAGAGCATATAAGCGTCCATTCCTGCGGGGAGATAATACTTGTCGGAATCGTCAGCCCTGGGGATGGGAACGAACATAACATCCTCGGGATCGCCGAAGGAAACCGTCCAGATGTCGGGAGCGCCCTCAAGAGCGTAAATACCGCTTATGTAGAAAAGCTCCTTGCCCTCGCCGATAAATTCGGGGTGAACATTCCAGTTAAAAAGGTTCTTGTCGAGAACAAGACCGTTCTGATTGAGCTCATACATAAAGTTCATGGTCTTTTCAAGGCGTGGGTCGAAAAGGTTGTCAACAAGCTTTCCGTCTCTCAGCTCAACGGGAGCAACGCCGCCTGAAAGCATAAGGGGCTTTTCGTTGAACCAGCCGTCCAGACCATACTGCTCGTTGTCGGGGTCAACATAGGAAAGGAGCATATCCTTGAAGGCAGTCCAGTTCCATTCGCCTTTTTCGAGAAGCTCTGCAGGATCGTCAAAGCCGTTTGCCTCAATGGTCTGCTTGTTGTAAATAACGACCTCGCCTGCGGTTGCCTGAGTAGCGATAAGGTAATGCTTGCCCTTGAGCTCAAACTGATCGTTCAGATCCTTAACGGAGCTCCACAGCTCGGAATCGAAATCCACATACTGATCGTAGGCTTCGAACTGACCGTTGGGAACGCCCTTGGGATAGGAGTCAAGGTCGCCGCCTGCGATAAAGTCTATGCCTGTGCCGCCGAGGATATTGGTGGAAAGATCGGTAAATCTCTGAGCCCATGTGGTGGGAATATATTCAATGGTGCCGCCGTACTTTCTCTCGAAAAGCTCAAGGGAAAGGGACTTGGTATTGCCCGAGGTGGAAGCATTGAAGGGATCGTAGAAGGAGAACCACTTGATATTGGTGTTTTCAAGCTGAACATCGGGAAGAAGTTCAGAAACGTCGTCCATTGTAGCCTGTTCTTCCTCAGCCAGAGTTTCGGTGTTGATCTCAACGGTGAGGGCGGTGGTGGTCTCCATAGTGGTTTCGGACTGTGCCTCCTCGGAGCCTCCCGAGCAGCCTGCAAATGAAGCGGTAAGTGAAAGAGCGGTAATGCCTGCAATAATGCGGGTAAGCTTCTTCATTGACTAACATCCTTTCTGAAAACAGATAAACATATCCGATAATAACAGTTTTAGTTATTATACCATAAATCCGCTTCTGTGTCAACGTTTTCAGCTGTACATTTTGCTGTGCAGTAATTGTATATTTTGCCAAGAAAAATTATCTGTATTGACGTGATAATCATAATATGGTATAATATTTCTGAACATTTCAAATATATTTACACCGAAAGGACGCTTCGGATGGGAGTTTATTATATACTGATGGCGCTGATAATCGGGCTTGCGTATCCTCTTTGTATCAGAAAGCCTTCGGATAAAAAAAATATAATTTATGTAAGCATAATTTTCGGATATATGCTTCTGATGTCCGTTTTCCGATACGGCATCGGCAATGATTTTTTTAATTATCGCAGTGTATTTTACTATTTTGCCGAAAACCCCGACAGCCTTCTTGACAGGTTCACCAACAGGAATTTTGAGATAGGCTATACATTTATTATGCAGATCGCAAAGCTGCTGGGAGGGGATTACCTTATCCTGAATCTGCTCATGGCAGTGCTTATCCTTTTGCCCACTGCATTTGTGACCGTGAAATACAGCAAAATGCCGTGGCTGTCCTGCTGGCTGTATCTTACGGTGACATTTTTTTACAATTCCCTGAATTTCACCCGACAGTCTCTTGCGGCTGCGACAGTTCTTCTGAGCTATGGATTTATTAAGGAAAAGAAGCATTGGGCTGTAGTTCTTATGATACTGGCAGGGTCGCTGTTCCATATGTCGGTGCTGCTGGTGCTTCCCGTCTATTTTCTCTCTCTGATAAAGCCATCCCCGAAGCTTTATGCGGCTTTCGGGGGAGTGGCAGCTGTGCTGTATATTTTTTCGGACAGGATCATTGAATTTGTAATTACAAAATTTCTTCCTTCATATTCGGTTTATCTTGATTCTGTTTTTATCAAGGTCGGATTTTCGTGGGGATTTCTTATTGTTCCCTTCGCTATCACCGCCTTCCTTTTTGCAGCGTATTACACAGGCTGGAGAGATGAATCTTCCGAAGCGGGGCTGCTTCTGAATTTCTCATTTTTCAGCAGTCTTATCTGGCTCTTCATCACAAAGCATTTTATAATCGAGAGATTCACACTGCCCATTTATATTTTCATTCTTCTGAGCATTCCCGATGCCCTTATGCATTACAGGAATTTCAGAATGAACGGCTCGGACAAAGGCGCTCATTTCAAGAACCGATCGGAGAACCCGGTGAAAAGATTTCTGAAATATGCGCTTAAAAACGGAAAATATCTTTTCGGCGTTCTGACAGCGGCGGTGCTGACAGTGACCGTCACATACAATGATTTCTGCATCAGTCAGGGTGTTCACGGGGTTTTTCCCTATAAATCCATCTTCAATGCCGCTTCCGAGTTTTCCGACGAGGAAATTCAGAATGAATATCGAAGAGTATTTCCGTCCAGAAAACTTCAGGAATATTTCACAATGGTCAGAAGAGGCGATTTTACAACAGTGATCGCTGTAAACGGCGATCCGGGCAGCAAGCTCGATCTTTCTTCACGAATGATCCTGAGGCAGCTGGGATTTAAGACAAATCTCAATAAGCTTGAGGGAAAAAGCTATGTGGGCGTTGTCAGCGGCGGCAAGGCAATTTATGAGTTCATCTCGGAGGATGTCATTGAGGAAAAGCTTGCCATCTGCGACAATTCGGTATTTATTACCGTTGTCAGCGGAGGCTCTCTAGCTGAGAGGCAGGCGGGACAGGTATTTGTGGATAATATGAATTATACTCCGAATCTTAAGGGTCTGAACGTGGCAATATTTGATAACAGCAAGAAAAAGATCGCAGCGTCGCAGACCTTCGATATTTCCACCTATGATTATACCTGCACCAATACCACCGCATTTTACGGGGAAATCCTGATCGAGGAATGACACTGATTTTAAATTAGAAATTTTTCATTGAGGTGTATTTGTTGGAAAAAAAAATTATGCTCCTGACCGCTTTATGCATGGCACTTACCGCCTGCGGAAAGGAGTCTGAGCCTGAAAAGGAGAGCTATATCGCAGTTTATCAGGAGATCACTTCTGCTCCCGAGACTGAATTATCATCAGAGACCACTCTTCCCATCACATTTTCCCCGCTGACGGGTGAGGACGGGAACAGCTATCTTTCGGACGTTCTCATTCTTGGGGACGGAGTATGCGGCAAAGCAGTTTCCTGCGGGCTGCTGACCGAGGAGAGCGTTATCTCCGCAGAGGGAGCCTCTCCCGAGGATATTCTGGACAGGGAAATTGGCGGAAAAAAGATCAGAGACATGGTAAAGTCTTCGGACAAGCATTACATTTATCTCATGTTTTCGGAAAGAGAGCTTTTAAACAGCCTTTCAGCCGAAAAATACGGCGAGATGCTGTTTGCTCTGGGAGAGGAGCTAAGGGAGCTTTGCCCCGAAAGCATGGTTCTGCCTGCAAGTGTTCTGCCGTTTTCCGAGGACAGCGCCCCGACGGGGGATGTTTCCGAATATAACGATTCACTGCATATGTGGGTGCGCTCAAGTCCCGACAAGTATTTTATTTATACCGATATTTCCTATGTCTGCGGGGAAAACGGCGTTCTGTACGAAAAATACGCCGATGCCGACGGGGGAGTGTCTCCCGAAGGATGGAACGAGCTTCTGAGATATATGGAGACTGACCGCTTCTATAATGACATGACTGAAAGCGGAAACAGCTATGACGGACTTGAGGCAGAGAGGGCGGATTATACCGTTACAGAGGGAAAGGTTGCATATCTTACCTTTGATGACGGACCTTCAAAATACACTCCGCAAATTCTTGAGATACTCAGGGAAAATGACATTAAGGCTACCTTTTTCATAACAGGCTGGTGCACCGAGGGTAAGGAGACCATCCTTCGTAAGGTTGCCGAGGAGGGGCATACCGTTGGTCTTCACAGCTGGTCCCACGACTATGAGAAGATATATTCTTCGACCGATGAATGGCTGGAGGATTTTGCCAGAGTTTACCGCAAGGTCTATGCGGTTACGGGGCAGAAGCCATGGTGCTTCCGATTTCCGGGCGGCAGCTACAACAATTTCAATCGTGACACCGCAGATGATATCATTGCGGAAATGGATAAGCGGGGCTTTGCCTTCTATGACTGGAATGCCGCCACTGCCGACGCTTCGACCTCCGCTACATATGACAGCTGCCTTGAGAATATCCGTGACAGCATAAACGCCGATCATGAGGTTGTTTTAATGCATGATTCTCTTGAGCTTACTCCCGAATATCTTCAGGACGTTATCGACTATATCAGGGGAGAGGGCTATTCCTTTGAAACGCTTGATACTGCCGATCAGGTAAGGTTCTGATAATTTATTTTATTAGAAAAGTTAAAATCAGATTAAATTTTAGCACTCCCAACCTGCGAGTGCTAAAATTTACTATTTAGTCACAATATTATCACGAGATAATCATATATGCCGTATATACTATTAGTTGTGGAAAAAGAAAAGAGCCTGTATGGCATAGCCAACAGACTCACAATTGGTGGAGATGAAGCTGCCTATAGATATGACTCGTAAACATAATATTTTTTTCAGTTAATTACCGATGAGATGATGTCAGTAGCATTGATAATACACGTAACAAGCAACCTTGTAGAAAGCATGTATTTAAGCAGTTTCTACAAGGTTGCTTTTTTAATAAAATGTGAAATGCGTACCATTCGGTAAGCTCGTATCGAACAACACGTGCTGAATATTTTCTAATAATACGTGTTATATAGAGGAGTACTATTGGGCATTCCATACTGGAGAAGCTTCAATAAGTAGAAATACCTATTATGTAGATATGTCTGTATAAACACAACTTATTGAGATTGATCTATTAATGGATAAGAATGATATGTTGCTTCAAGGTTTGTTGCTGATAAAATTTGTTGTCTTAAGAAAATTGATGCAGATACTTTGTGTAGCATTAATAACGAGCTGTTATCGTTATCAGATGAGAAACCCGAATACTCGGGTATGGCAACAACTCTTGCCGGAATAATGATTTCAGATGAAAATGCCACTTTATTCAACATTGGCAATTCACGAGTGTACTTGCTTCAAGGCGGTAAATACCTTAAGCAGCTGACCAAGGACGACACAACAATCAATTATTTGCTTTCAACAGGAAAATTGTTGCCGAATGAAGTAGATAATTTTGAACGCAAATCGGAGATTACCGCTTGTTTTGGTGGGGGATC
This sequence comes from Oscillospiraceae bacterium, assembly GCA_022787085.1. Lineage (GTDB taxonomy): Bacteria > Bacillota > Clostridia > Oscillospirales > Ruminococcaceae > Huintestinicola. The sequence continues at coordinate 58,761 of JALFVE010000055.1, forward strand.
GGCAAATCTTTTCAAAATTTCAGTTACAAGTATGGATTCAATACCTTATTCGTTTGTTATCACATCTGACGGAATACACGATCATCTTAGTCAAAGACGAACCACTCGGCAGCAAGCATTACCAAGTGATTTCGGAGGTGTAAATTATATTCAGGAAAATCCTAATAATAATTATTCTGAATCCAGATCGTCTGCATCTCACGATAACGCAATAAGTGTTTCTGAACGGGTTGAACAGCTGGATACTAACTCGTTAATATCAATACATAAAACAAGTGATGATTCAATTGATTGGACTGAGGTATTGGTATCATCTACTGCGCCGGACGAAAGTTATAATGCCAATATGTGGGAGTATTACCACGAAATGGCACCTAAAATATTAGCCGGGGATATTGATGCTTACTTGCAGTTGATTTATGAAGTGAATCCATTAGATGATTTGTTAATGTATGGAAGCAACTTCAATTTTGGCACAGATGATCCTCAAAAGATTGAGGTAGAGTTTGTCATTAACGTAGCGGCATTATCTGATGCAAGAAGTCAAATGAATAATGTGGAGTATAACGATTTGTTGCAGGATTATGTTTGCAGCACTTGCATTCGAATTGCAAGAGATATGTTTGCTTTGCTACCAATAGGAACTACTATTGTTCATGCAACATTGAATGGAAATACTGTGGTGTCTGTCGTTTTTGATAGAAATACTCTTTCAAAAATACGGTTTGGGTATATAGATCCGTCTGATACTTTGAGCAAATTTAAGCATAATATGGATTATAACCCTAATAGGGGATTATTGCCAGTAAGAAATATACAGGAGTAATTGCTAGAGTTACAGAATGAGAAGAAAAGCAGCTGTAAGATTCAAGCATTAGTAATTATGGCATTTTTTATATACCTCTATTTCAACTTTTTAATCTATTTCTAACGTAAAATTTGTTTACATCCTGACTTTTTTGTGATATACTATTAGAGTGATGCAGTGAAGTGTACTCAGTCCTTTGGTAAGGAATGTTGATTTAGCACTCTTGTGCATAGAGTGCTAAATTTCTCCCAACGCTCACTGTTCTATCATCATTCTATCACATTACAAGGATATTATAGTGGATGTAAAGGGAATCCTAGATGAAACACGTGCAGCTAAAAGTACGTGTATTATATAGGAGCCCAATTGTCAACCACGTGTCTAAGCCATTTTCTCAGAATTTGACACGTGTTTACATTTTGGACATATTTGGCTTTGAACGATTCCTCGATGTGACACGGAAGAATTTTCATTACGTGTCATAGCAAGGAAGTGTGGAAGATGATGACCCTGAAATGGGGGAGTGCTGCTCGTAAAAATACACGTAACAGGAAAAAAGGAAAAAGCCCCAGATAAGGGAAATCCCTTATCTAAGGCCTTTACGCAAACTTTCCGTTTACGTGTTACCGATTGGTGGAGATGACGGGAATCGAACCCGTGTCCGAAAACCGATCCACACGACTTTCTACGAGCATAGTCTGTTATTAACATTCCCTCACATAAGCGCAAACAGACACGCGCTTATGCTCAGTAGCCTGCAATACATCATGCAGACGCAGGCACTTCTGCATGACGTTCACCGCTGATCGGCGCCTGTTCCGAGACCGCGGTACTTCTCAGACAGACGAGCAGCAATTAAGCAGCTGCTAATTCAAAATTATCGTTGTCGTCTAATTTTAAAACGTGTGCGGGTTAAAGAGATCAGCACAATCCTCTGCTCGCTTATCATGCTTCAAAGTCCCCGTCGAAACCTTTACATCCCCGTGATTTGAAGCGGATATTTACCTGTTCTTTTCCTTGATGGCTCTGTCAATGTCACGCTTAGCAGCCTCGGCAGCCATTGCGTCACGCTTGTCGTGAAGCTTCTTGCCCTTGCACAGCCCAACCTGGACCTTGACTCTTGAGCCTTTGAAATAAAGAGATATGGGGATAAGAGTCAGCCCCTCCTGCTTAATGGTACCAAAAAGCTTGTTTATCTCCTTTTTGTGAAGCAGAAGCCGCCTTACCCTCATAGGATCACGGTTGAAAATATTTCCGTGGTCATAGGGAGAAATGTGCATACCCTTCACCCAAAGCTCGCCGTCCTCGATGGTGCACCATGAATCCTTGAGATTCACGCCGCCCTGACGGATAGCCTTGACCTCAGTTCCCACCAGCTCAATCCCTGCTTCGTAGCTTTCAAGTATGAAATAATCGTGCCTTGCCTTCCGGTTCTCGGCAATGGTCTTTAAACCGCTTTTTTCCGCAGGCATGTTAACACGTCCTTTCCATACAAATGCTGCAACAAATAATATAACATATCCGCAGGGAATTGTCAAGAGGTTTAGCTTTAATTTTTTTCGCAGATTCCGACAAATTCGTGACTATAAAAATCCATCTGAAAGGAAGATGATATTATGAATATGCAGAAGCTTACCAAAAAAACCATCGAAGCGATTCAGGCGGCTCAGGATACCGCAATGAATTACGGCAACCAGAATGTTGACCAGCCCCATCTGCTCTATGCCCTGCTTATGCAGGAAAACGGGCTTATCCCTCAGCTTGTGAAGAAGCTGGGAAAAGACCCCAGCGTGGTTGCGGGCAGTGTTGAACGCATTATCGGAAAGATTCCCAAGGTCTCGGGAAGCGGCAGGGATATGAATACCGTTTATATCTCCCAGTCCCTTGACAGGCTCCTTAATGCAACCGAGGCAATTGCCAAGAGCATGGGCGACGAGTATGTTTCCGTGGAGCATATCATGCTGTCCTATTTCGACAATGCGGACAAGGATATCAAGCAGCTGTTCACCGATTTCGCCCTTGACAAGGACGGCTTCCTGAAAGCATTGCAGGAGGTAAGAGGCAATCAGCGTGTCACCACCGATTCCCCCGAGGACACCTATGATGTGCTGAAAAAATACGGTCAGGACCTTGTGGAGCTTGCCCGTCAGAACAAGCTTGATCCCGTTATCGGCAGAGACAGCGAGATCCGTAATTCTATCCGTATCCTTTCCAGAAAGAGCAAGAATAATCCCGTTCTTATCGGTGAACCGGGCGTTGGTAAAACTGCCATTGCCGAGGGACTTGCACAGCGTATCGTCAGGGGAGATGTTCCCGATAATCTCAAGGACAGGAAGATTTTCTCCCTGGATATGGGTTCGCTTATTTCCGGTGCAAAGTTCAGAGGAGAGTTTGAGGAACGCTTAAAGGCTGTTCTCAACGAGGTTAAAAAATCCGACGGTAAGATAATTCTTTTTATTGACGAGCTTCACACCATTGTGGGCGCAGGAAAGACCGACGGCGCTATGGACGCAGGCAACCTTTTAAAGCCCATGCTTGCAAGAGGCGAGCTGCACTGCATCGGTGCCACCACTCTGAACGAGTACAGGCAGTACATCGAAAAGGATCCCGCTCTTGCGAGACGTTTCCAGCCTGTTCATGTTGATGAGCCTACCGTTGAGGATACGATTTCCATTCTGAGAGGTCTCAAGGACAGATATGAGGTATTCCACGGCGTTAAGATTCAGGACAGTGCGCTTATAACCGCTGCTGTGCTTTCAAACCGCTATATTTCCGACAGATTCCTTCCCGATAAGGCGATAGACCTTGTTGATGAAGCCTGCGCGCTTATCAGGACAGAGATGAATTCAATGCCCACCGAGCTTGATGACATTGCCAGAAAGATAATGCAGAAGGAAATTGCCGAGACCGCTCTTAAAAAGGAGGATGACAAGCTTTCAAAGGAACAGCTTGAAGAGGTTCAGAAGGAGCTTTCCGAGCTGCGTGACGAGTTCAATTCCATGAAAACCAGATGGGAAAACGAGAAAAATTCCATTTCCCGTCTCCAGAAGCTTCGTGAGGATATTGATAAGACCAATGCGGATATTGCCGAGGCTGAGAGAAGCTATGATCTTAACAAGGCTGCCGAGCTGAAATACGGCAAGCTGCCCTCTCTGAAAAAAGAGCTTGAGGAAGCCGAGCAGGCAGCTGATGATTATGAAAAGAACACTCTTCTCCGTGACAAGGTGACAGATGAGGAAATCGCAAAGATCGTGGGCAGATGGACGGGAATACCCGTTTCAAAGCTCATGGAGGGCGAGAGGGAAAAGCTTCTTCGCCTTGAGGATATCCTTCACAAGAGAGTTATCGGTCAGGACGAGGCTGTGGAAAAGGTCAGCGAGGCTATCCTTCGCTCCAGAGCGGGTATTCAGGACCCCAACCGTCCGCTTGGCTCATTTATGTTCATGGGACCTACGGGCGTTGGAAAGACCGAGCTTGCCAAGGCACTTGCTCAGGCGCTTTTTGACGACGAGAAGAATATCGTCCGAATCGACATGACCGAGTATATGGAGAAGCACTCTGTGAGCCGTCTTATCGGAGCGCCTCCGGGCTATGTGGGTTATGAGGAGGGCGGTCAGCTCACCGAGGCTGTGCGCCGCAAGCCTTATGCTGTTGTGCTGTTTGATGAGGTTGAGAAGGCTCATCCAGATGTATTCAACATTCTGCTGCAGGTCCTTGACGACGGCCGTATAACCGATTCTCAGGGACGGACGGTGGATTTCAAGAATACCATTATTATTCTCACATCAAATCTCGGCTCGGATTTCATTCTTGAAGGAATTGATGAAAACAACGAGATCAGACCTGAGGCAAGGGCGCAGGTGGATAAGCTGCTCAAGTCCCATTTCCGTCCCGAGTTCCTTAATCGTCTCGACGAGATAGTTTTCTACAAGCCTCTTTCAAAGAAGGAAATTTATCCCATTATCGACCTTATGCTGGAAAAGCTCAGACAGCGGCTTTCGGACAAGCAGCTTGAGCTTGAAGTCACCGAAAATGCAAAGGAGCTTATTGTCAAGGAGGGCTATGATCCCGTTTACGGAGCAAGACCTCTCAAGAGATATATCCAGAGCAGACTTGAAACTCTTATCGCCCGCACGATGATAGCCGAGGACTTAGAGCCTGACACGACAATCAGAGTGGACAGCGACGGAGAAAAGATGCTTGTGACCGCATTGCCGCCTAAGACTGAATAATATCCGGGGGCTGTATCATTTATCTCAGAAGAAAATGGTGCAGCCTCCTTTTTTACTCAAAACATCAAGAAATCCTTTTCCGAATATGTTATCATATAATCAGAGGGAGCAGACGTGCTTCTCATACTAAACACCTATTGAATTATGGGAATCTCTTGCCGCAAAATCCATATATGCAAGATTTTGCGGCGATTTCTTCTCCATAATTCTAATGGTGTTTAGTATCACAAAAATTTATGACCGGTGATAAATATGGAAAAATTTGAGATCCTGTCCGAAGCGCTGGACTATATCGAGGAAAATCTCGGCAGGGGAGTGACCCCTGAGGAATGTGCCGCTAAATGCTGCTACAGCCTTTCAAATATGCAGAAAATGTTCCGCTGCACCTTTAATATAGGCATAAGCGATTACATTTCCCGCAGGCGGATAACCATGGCGGCAAGGGAGCTTATTGAGACTGACAGAACCGTGCTTGACATTGCTGTGAAATACGGCTACAATTCCCATGAGGTTTTTACCCGTGCATTTACGAGGCTCTGGGGCGTTACACCTGCAGCTTTCCGCAAAAGCAGCGGCTTTTCCGATATTTATCCGAAGCTCGGAAGGAACGATCGTCTTTTTGACGGGAAAGGAAATGAGATCATGAGCAGTAAGATAAGATTTGACGTTTCGCACCTTTATGATTTTATCAGCGAGCGGCGCGGAAAATACGCTGTGTGCTTTGATATGCACCATCTGATGTATATCAACGATACTTTCGGAAGAGCGGCGGGAGACGCTGCTATTGCCGAATGTCTGCGGCGTATCGATAAGGCGGCAGGCGAGGATATGCTTCTTATCAGAGTGGGCGGAGATGAGTTCGTTCTGATAACCGATCATTCGGATAAGGAAGACGCCGAAAGGACGGCACAGAGAGTGCTTGAGCAAAACGGCGGCATGGTTAAATCGGGGGATAACGAATTTCAGGTGTCCATGCGGGCGGGCTTTGTTGTGATCCCCGAAAGCGGAAATATCCGATATAACGAGCTTTTTGACAGCTTTATCATTGCAGGCAGACCTATGGAGGAGTAATTGAATAATTGTTGATTTTTTAAATTGCTTCTATGCTGCGAAATTGTCATAATTTACCGTCTCTGCATTTTTTGTTAATAATATGTATTATATCACAAAAAAGACTTCACAAATTCTACAAAGAATTATTTGACAAATGTAATTTTTTGTGTTATAATATCTATATAGAATTTTCGTGTTAACGAAATCATAAATATTTTTAGAGAAACGGTGGTTGTGTATTGATGGACGTGATTGAGTTTCGCAGTTTGCTTATCGAAAGTCTAAAGGATAATGATATCAAATCTCAGCTTTTACAGCTCCTGAGCGATGATAACGTTTCCGAGCAGCTCAAGGCATATGAGGACAAGATCAAGGCACTTGAGGAATCCTGCAAGGCTGCTGAGGAAAAATATAAAGCTCTTCTTTCCGATTATAACGATCTGTCGGGCACTTCTGCCGCAGTCAAGCTTGATGCCGAGAGCAAGGATAAGAAGATCGCCGAGCTGAATGATGCCATTGAAAAGCTGAAATCAGGCGGCAGCGACGCTGAAAAGATCTCAGCAGACCGCATTGCCCGCCTTACAGCTGAGGTTACGGAGCTTAAAGCCTCTGTTTCCGAAAAGGAAGCAAAGGTTTCCGAGCTTACTGCTTCGGAGAGTGCTCTCAAGGCTCAGGTCCAGTCCCTTGCTGCAGCTTCGGACGATATGAAGAAGCAGCTTGAATCCTCAGGCTCCGAAAAGGCTTCCGAGATCGCCCGCCTTACCGAAAAGGTTACTTCGCTCACCGCAGAGCTTGAGTCCGAAAAGGCAAAGAGCGCTCAGCTTGAGACGCTCAGAAAAGAAAAGGCTGAGCTTGAGGCAAAGATTTCCGACGCTTCCTCTCAGGCTGCTGCTATGGTTGCCGCTTCCTCCGCAAAGGCTGAGGAGCTTCAGAAGACCATTGCCGATATGGACGTTAAGATTGTGGGTTATGTTTCCGAGATAGATAAGCTCAAGGCTGAGGCTGTTCAGAACGGCAAGCTTATTGACGAGCTGAAAAATTCCGCAGAATCCCGCTCCGCTTCACTTGCTTCCGAAAAGGACGCTCTTGAAAAAGAGATGGCTGAGCTTAAGGGCAGATACGAAAAGCTCAATGCAGAGGTGGATACATATAAATCTGCCGCAGAATCCGCTGCAGCAAAGGCTTCCGAGGCTGAGGAAAAGGTGGCTGCCGCTCAGGCTGACCTTGAGCGCAAGGACAGCACTATTGCTCAGATCAATACTCAGCTCCAGGGTATGCTTATCCTGAGGCAGAAGATAAATGAATATGCCGAGACTGCAAACGCTTATGCCGAAGAGGTAGAAAATGCAAGAAATATCCTTGCTGAGAGAGATAACACCATCAATTCTCTCAATGCACGCATTGCAGAGATCGAAGGCAGAGAGGGCGAACTTAACGCAAAGCTTGAGCAGTATGGCGAGGCTATCAATACCAAAAATTCCCAGATCGAAGAGATCGGAAAATATGCAGAGTCCCTCAAGGCTCATGCAGAGGATCTTACAAATCAGGTCAGCGAGAGAAATTCCGAGCTTTCCGCTAAGTCTGATGAGATCGCTCAGCTGAAGGATGAAATGAATGCTTATAATCTTACCTTCGGCGATCTTACAAAGGTATTCCAGAAGTATCAGAATCTCACTCCAGCTACAAAGAATGGTCTTGCAGATGTATTCAATGAGAATCTGAATGTCAGAAGCTTCCTGTCCAGCGGCGCTCAGTGGGGTCATATCCAGGCTCTCTGGGAGTATGCTCAGCAGAAGATCAATAATGAGGACTTCTCGGATATTGAAACTCTCAATGAGATTTTCGTTTACTTCCTTGATTTCCATAACAGCAGCTATCCCACTCCTCTTTACGAGCTTCTTGATACCAAGCCCGGTGATGCTTTTGATGAGGAACAGCACACCAAGATCATGACAAGAGAAGAAAGAAAGGCAGCATTCTTCGACAACAAGAAGAAGGGTGCCGTTGTGGAAGGTCCTGTCAAGGAGGTCGTTCTCCACGGCTTCAAGAACCTCAGAAACGGTCGTATCCTCAAGCCTTCTATTGTAAGAGTTTAATACTATATAAGAAAAGCCGCATTTTCAGTTTTGAAAATGCGGCTGTTTTTTGCGGAACCTTATGTAGCTCCGCCTGTGCCAAGACCGAAACTTATGGAAAGAGCGTTGTTGACCTGATCCATTGAGGGTGTATCAAGCTCTCCCATTCGTTCCTTGAGCCTTTTTTTGTCTATTGTACGGATCTGCTCCAGAAGCACCACGCTGTCCTTTGAAAGTCCGCATTTATCGGCGTTCAGTTCAATGTGAGTGGGCAGCTTTGCCTTTTCCCGCTGGCTGGTAATTGCAGCGGCGATCACTGTGGGACTGTGCCTGTTTCCCACGTCATTCTGAACGATAAGAACGGGTCGGATTCCGCCCTGCTCCGAGCCAACCACGGGGCTGAGATCCGCATAATATATTTCTCCTCTTTTTACAGACATTTTAGTATCATCCTTTCCTTGATTTGTAGGAGATTTTCTTTTGTCTGTTTATATTTTTACCGTTTGGAAGAAAAATAATCATGGAGCGAGAAATTTTTCATAAAAAAACAGGAGCATATCACACCGGACAGCGGGGGAACGGCGTGAACTATGCCCCTTTTTATTTTATGCCAATCGTGTTATTGATGTTACGGTTGTGAATAAAAGAAATGCTATTGTTAAAAGCCACGGAACCGATGTGAAGAAATATTTCCAGGTGCGGGAGCTTGTATATTCATTTGTATCCACAAGTTTTCCATGGGCTACCGAGCAGTATTTTATAACGATCACTATGGAAGCGATTATGCAGGCAAATCGGAAAAGAGTAGTCAGTCCCGAGATGAGCAGCATGGGGATGGACATATTGAGCAAGGCTGTGAAATCGGTCAGGCTGTCTATCTTAGGGACCGACGCAAGGAGGAGGGATGCCATGGTATTATTCAGCATATGGATAAGGATAGAGGGGATCAGCGAGCCGCTTTTTACTGCGATATATCCCCATACAATTCCCACGCAGGCGCTGGGGATAAACTGAATGATATTCTGATGCATAAGCCCGAACAAAACCGATGACATGATTATTCCGAATAGATTTCCGTATTTTCTCAGTCCTTCAAGGAGCACTCCTCTGAATATCAGTTCCTCAAGAAAGGGTCCCAAGAGGCAGATGTAAAATTGTATCAGAATATCCAGCCACAGTGGATTTTCTTTTGACACGATGCTCGAGGAGACTGTCTTTGCCGGGTCGATTCCCGAAAGCCTGCCCGTTGCGGCGAGTAATACAAATATGAGAATGAGAGTTGCAAATGTTGCTGCAGTTGACACACTGAAGGATATTGAAGCTGCGCTCAGAAAGCCCTTTTTGCTTAATTTCGGTGAACGGAGCCTTGACTTCAGGTCAATTCCTGTGAGCAGTATCCCTACTCCAATTGCAGTAATATCCGCTGCGATGGGGAAGCCGTAGGAATAGACCGCAGATATTACAGGCGAGGATTTAATAATGGCTTTTCCTTCTTGCAGCTGCTCCGGGGTGAAGCCGCCGCCTGCAAGTCCTGAACAGAGCTTCATAACCAGTGTGGTTGCTCCGCTGAAAACCAGAATAAGGGCTATCATTATCCATGCCAAGCGGAAATAATACCTTCGGAGCAGCCTGTTTTCCTCTCTGTCGGGAGGGGAAAAATTGCCTTGAAATGTCATTTTATCAGCCACATCCTTTACAATGAAAACGCTCCGATCTCGGAGCGTTAATTTTTTCAGCCTCTGATAATTTTTAATACTGTTGAACGCTTTTCGGGGGCTTTTTCGCTTATACGGAATAATTTCCGAAAATCATCCTCCGCTGCGTCCATATCACACTTGGAGGAGGTAAGGAGCTTTCCTAATGCCTCACCTTTATGAACATAGCTTCCCACTGTTTTGTTGAAAATAATTCCCGCCGTGGGGTCGATATCTCCGTTTTTGAACTGCCGTCCCGCACCCAGACCAAGGGTGATAAGCCCTGTTTTTTCGCAGGAGATTCCTGTGATATAGCCATCCTTTTCGGCAATTACCTCTCTTACCTGTGAGGGGGTGCCCAAAAGAGAATAATCGTGAAGAGCTTTCGGGTCTCCGCCTTGAAGCTCAACCATTTTTTCGAGAGCTGCAAGCGCTCTGCCCGAGGACAGCGCTTCCTTTGCAAGCTCCGCACATTCTTCGGGGGTGCCTTTTCCTGCAAGAAAGAGCATTTCTGCGGAAATTGCAATGGATATTTCATAAAGATCCGAAGGGGAATTTCCCTTGAGAGCTTCTGCCGCTTCAATAACCTCAACTGCGTTTCCTACAGCCATGCCAAGAGGCTTTTCCATATCGGTGAGGACAGCCGAGCATTTTCTGCCCGAAAGCTTTGCGACCTGTATCATCGACTCTGAAAGACGGAGAGCATCATCATAATTTTTCATAAATGCGCCGTCGCCGACCTTAACATCAATGACAATACCCTCTGCGCCTGTGGCGAGCTTTTTGCTCATTATGCTCGAGCATATCAAAGGAATACTGTCAACGGTGGCAGTGGCATTTCTCAGGGCATATATTTTCTTGTCTGCAGGAACGAGAGTGCCTGTCTGACCCGAAACTGCAAAGCCTGCTTCCTTGACCACCGAAATAAACTCGCTGTGGGTCAGAGATGTTCTTAGCCCGGGAATTGACTCAAGCTTGTCAATTGTCCCACCCGTATGCCCAAGACCTCTGCCCGACATTTTCGGAGCATAAACGCCGCAGGCTGCGCAGATGGGAACGGCAATAAGGGTGGTTTTATCACCGATGCCTCCCGTGCTGTGCTTGTCAACGCACATTCTGCCAAGCTCCTCGGAGGGGGAATAGGTATCTCCTGAGTCTATCATTGCAGCGGTCAGAGCGGCAGTCTCGGATGGGGACATTCCGTTGAAGCATATTGCCATGAGAAGGGCGGACATCTGATAATCGGGGATATTGTCCTTGACAAAGCCCTCGGTCATGAAGCGTATCTCTTCATCGGAAAGCTCGCCTCCGCGGCGCTTTTTCATTATAATGTCATAAGCAGTCATAGCGATCTGTCCTTATTATCAATTTATCAGCTTACGGTGATCCCTGTGAAATAATACCTGAGGATCTGATCATAGGTATAGCCCTGCTTTGCAAGGATATTTGCGCCGTTCTGGCTCATTCCTACGCCGTGGCCGTAGCCGTATGTAACAAAGGTGAATATTCCGTCTGCGTAGCTGACATCAAAGCTCCAGCTCTTTAACGAGAATTTAAGAACATTTTCACGAAGCTTTCTTCCCGAGATGTAGGTCTGTCCGTCCACATTTACGGAGCTGACATAATTGCCGTCAACTCTTTCCGTAACAGTGAGCCAGTTTGAGGGGTCATCGGAAAGGGTTATTCCGAGATAGCCTTCGAGAGCCTGTCTCATATCATTTTCGGTAAATGTGGTGATAACTCCGTAATTCGGGTCGGATACTGCGTCAAAGGGTGCTTCAACGCTTACAAGATAGGGGACTTTTCCGCCCCATACATTTTCGGAGGAGGCGCTTCTTCCTGCGGAGGACGCTGTATAAACCGTCTGAGCCACCTCGCCGTTATAGTAGCAGCATTTTCCGAATACTGCGTCAACAGCGTTTCTGACCTCGTCGGGAATGGTATGCTTAACGAGAACGGAGGGAACAAGTCCGTTTACATTGTGATATTTAACATATGAATACGCTGCAACAGCCTGTGCCTTGAGTGCTTCGGGGCTGAAGGAGGGGGACATTTCTGTGGAAACGATCATGCATACAAGATCGTAAGCATTTATCTCCTGAACGCTGCCGTCAAATTTTGCGGTGAACATTTCCGCACCGTTGGGAGCGATGGTTGTAAGCTCAGTCTGAACGGGCTCGGTGTCGGTGAAGGTGGGAACGGTCTCAAAATATGTTCCCATAGAGCTGATAGGCGTTGTTTCATTGGGATAGTAGCTGCTCCAGAAGGTCGTGGTATCGACAGGAGCGGGAGTTGTATCATATTCCGCCTGCATTTCATTCAGCTTCTGAATGATATCCTCCTCGGTCTGCTGTCTGTCAAGCTCGGACAGAAGATCGGGATCTGAGCCTGTTTCGTATGCATAGGCGCTGTTATTATCCACAACTGCCTCACTGAGATAATTTTCCGAGAAGATCATATCCTCGTCCGATTCCTCGGGAACTGCTTCGTAATTGAAATTGTCAGCCGGCGCGGCAGTCTCGGAAGGGGTATTGTCGGCACCTGCGCTTTCTGTTGCAGAAAATTCCTCTGTGTCCTCGGGAACAGCTGTTGTGACCTCCGCTGCGGTATGAATGGGAGTTGCGCCGCTGTATTCAGCCTCGTCGTAAGTATCCTCCGAAGCGGGGGATGCCTGATAATCGGCAGGAGCTTCAAAACGGCTGTTTACCTGCTGATCCTCAAGGCTGTTCGGGAGCCATTCAATATTATTGACAGTACGGACTGAGTTATTCTGAGGGATTTCCGCTTTGATAAGCTCAGTTTTTGCAGGCTTTGTCTCGGTGGGCTCTGTTTCTGTAGGCTCTGTCTCGGTGGCGGTGTTATAGTAATATTCCTTTGAGATCTCGGCATCGTCAACATCGTCCACCATGCAGAATGTAAAGGTGTAGAAAACGCCTATTGCGCACAATGCCGCTATTCCGTTGAGTATAGCTCGCAGTTTCATAAAAATGTCCTTTCTCGTCTTTGTTTTTTTTTCTTTTTTCAGGAACAAGTGCAGATATCCTGTGACGATTTTTATGCTGGATCGTCAATATATGTACCGCCGTTATATTTATAGTAGATGGCGGGCCATTTCGGGTTGGGATTCTTAGAGAATTTCGTTGTGTCAAAGTTCTCGGCTGATTCACCGTCTCTGAGCTTTCTTGCCACAAGAATGTGACGGGAGTCGTCCCATTCGGTTGAGCAGGTGGAGAGAGTGAGGTAGGCATCATCTTCATTGCAGTCAACGCCTGTTATGATGGTGCTTCGCTTGGTTATCTCGCTCATAAATATCTCATAGGTGTGAGATTCATCGAAATTGATATAGTTCTGATAATCGAAAAGAGGTCTGTTGTCGTCATGCTCGGGCTTTGTATTTATTACAAATGAGGAAATGATGACGTATGTATCCTCGGAATAGTTTGTATTGAAATAAATAAAGGGATTCTTGAGCCAGTATGCGGGGTCCCAGCGGTAGTAGTCAAGATTTCCGAACATGGTGCCGTCCTTCTGGTTGTGAGCGTAAAGAATGATATTATCCGAGCGCTCATAGCCGCCTACCTCGTTTCGGAAATCCGCAAAGCAGGTGCCGCACTGACGCTGGTTGTCATAGAAATTGTGATTGAGATAATAATCATTGTCCGTGCCCTTTACCACAGGCTCGTCAACACAGCCAGGAATACGGACATATCCCACAGTATCTTTATTGATGGCAATAAGCTCCTGCGCCGCAGGAAGTATCGTCAGCGGGGGACGCTCTTCGGGAACAGGCTCATTATTTTCGGAGGGGAGATCTGTTTCTGAGGGGGAGGCAGAGGGGGTTATGACTGTCTGCTGCGCCTTCTGGTATATTACCTTCAGGGTGTTATGATTCTGTTTTGCCTCATACATCTGATAGAAATAATTACCCAGTATAACTGCGCAGACAATAAGTACCAGTATGGAGAAAAGTACGATAAGCTTGCTGATTATCTCGGAGGAGCTGTCTCCCTTCTGAGGGAAAAAGGATTCCTTAATGCTTTTTTTTACCTTGGGCTTAGGGGATCTTCTGCTTGACGATCCTCTTGCTTCATCGCTCATGGACATATGAAAATAACCTCTTGAAAATATATTTCGGCTTATGAAACTGCATCAGCAGTTATGAAACTGCAGCTGCAGTTTCGGTATTCTCCCCGTTGTCTGAGGACGCATCATCAGATGAAACGGGAGCTGTTGTCTGCTCTGTTACGGGTGCGGTGGTGAAGTTTTTGATATCGGGAGCAAGACCCGATTTTGAAGTGGTTGGCTCCGTTTCCTCGGGAGAGGTCTCGGAAGCCTCGGAGGGTGCGGTGGTGTAGATCGAAGCTGTGGTGCCGTTTTCCACCTTGGGAGCAAGTCCCAGTCGGGACATAAGCTCATAATCCTCTGTCGTTACACGGGGAGTTGTGGTTGTGACTGTTGTGGTTTCGGAAGTGGTGGTGGTTTCCTGTGTGGTGGTTGTGGTCTCTTCCGTTGTGGTGGTGGTTTCTTCGGAGGTGGTTTCTTCGGTTATAGAAAGAATTGCGCTCCAGTCGATCTGCTTGGCATTGGGATTTAGCCTTGCGGAGGAGAAGTTGATGGCAGAGATATCCTCGCCCTCCCGCACCTTTCTGGCAAATACCACGAATCGGGAATCGGAAAATTCATTGCTGCAGGTGGAAAGCACAAGAAGCTTATCACCGTAAACAACATCAATGGGAGGGATTATCTGATTGCGCTCGTTTACCTGACCCATGTACCAATTGAAGGTGCTTTCATTGTTCAGAGTCTCGATATAATCGTGATAATGGAAAACCTCTCCGTTGGAATCCTGACTTTCATAGGCGTTTGTCACGAAATAGCCGAATATGATATAATCACCGATGCCGTATTCGCTGTTAAACACCACAATGGGATTCTTTTTGTAAAAATCCACATTGTTTTTATAATATTTGAGATTGCCGAACATGGTGCCGTCCTCCTGATTGTGACCGTAGAGGACGATGTTCGGGGAGGTGTAATCCTCGCTCAAAGTGCAGCGGTAATCCATGAAAATGGCGCCCGCCTTGTTTTTTCTGTCATCATATGTGTGGGTGAGATAATAGGTATTATCCGTTCCCTGAACAACGGGCAGATAGATATTGCAGCCCTCAAGCTCAATAAAGCCCTTAACATTTCCCGAAAGCTCTATAAAGCTGTTCATAACGCTTTCGTTATGCTGGATACGCTCCTCTGTGGTGGGGGGGACAGTTACCGTTTCGCCCAGCTCGTTAACAGTAGTTGCAACGGTGGTAGTTACCATTTCTGCAATGCTCTCCGCCTCCTCCTGCATTTCCTCCGACTGAATCAAAGTGCTTATGAGCATTATTCCTGCGGCAATAAATACGCCTGTTGAAGCGATAAACACAAGTTTTCGGATTATTTCTGCAATGCTGTCGCCCTTCCATGGAATTATTCCCTGTATAAAGGAACGCTTCTCGGGCTTAGCCTCGGGGATATCCTCGGGAATATCGTCTGCTTCGGGAAAATTTTCCGTATCGGGCAGAGGGGCTTCCTCGGCGGCTTCGGAAATGTTGCTGTCCGCATCGAAATTATTCTCGGGAAGAGGGTCAGGGGAGCCGTTCTCCTCTTCATATGACTCGGAAGGTGGTTCTTCGGGAATCTGTGCTTCTGCAGGAAGCTGTGCGGAGGTCGCATCAATACCTGCTTCCTCGTCAAAGATCACTATCATTCCATCCTCGTCCGTAACAGGCTCTGTTATAATTTCCCTGTTATCGGGTTCAGAGGGCTTTTCGGAAAAGCTTACGCTTTCCTCTGTGCCGTCGGACAGCTCCTCGGGAGCTTTATCAATAGTGCTCTGAAAGCCGCTTCCGAATGCGGCGGCATCTTCAAAGAACTTGGAGAAATCCCTGATATCCTTCGGAGGATTGTCCTTGTCTATATTTACATCAGGCTCGGGATTTGCTTCGATATCATCGGGGATAAAATCCTCGATAAGACTGTCGAAATAGCCCGAAACGGCTGCTTCGTTTTCGGACGCCTTCTTTTCTTCTGACATAATATCATTACCTCTGTTATAATTATAGGTATAGGGCTCAGCCGCCGTAAATGAAATTCCAGTCGGGCTCCTTGGCGTCGGGATTCAGCTTTGCGAGAGATGTGTCCACCTCGGGGCTTTCGCCGTCCCGCACTTTTCTGCCGATAACGATGAATCTTGACGGCTCAAATTCGTTGCTGCAGGTGGAAAGGGTCATGAACTGATCTCCCTCCCGGACATCTACTCCTGTGATGATCTCGGAGCGCTCGGTCACATTTTTCATAAACTGCTCATAGGTGTATTCCTTGGAGCCGAAGCGGATATAATTCTGATAATCGAATATCACGCCGTCTCTTGTATGCTTGGGATCGACCTCGCAGACGAAAAGGGCGATGATCTTGTATGTATATTCCTCATAAAGGTTTGAGAAGGTGAAGGTTGGGTGCTGGAGATAAAAATCGAATTTCTTTGTATTCTGCTTGGTGATCTTGTACTTCTGGAGAGTGCCGAACATGGTTCCGTTAGCCTGATTATGACCGTAGAGAATAATGTTGTCGCTCTGTCTGAAGCCGTAGTCGTTTACAACGCAACGGAAATCGGCAAATACAGTTCCCGGCTGGGAGCTTCTGCCGTAGAAATCGTGATTCAGATAAAAATCATTGTCTCCGCACTGAACAACCACGTTGTCGATAGAGGTGCCGCCGACAGTTATCCAGCCTGCGGTATCGGGGTTGTCCTCAATGAAGCCCTTCATGGAGTCAAGTTCGACGAGAGGCTCGAGAACGGTTGTAGCCTCGGTTGTTGTAGTTGTTTCGGGCACAGTTGTCTCGGGAGCTGTGGTGGTCTCCTGAGTAATCATAACGGTGTCGGTGTGACGGTCTGCAAGCTCATCGTTCACATCCTCCGCACGCTTCTCCTGAATCAGATAATATGCAAGATATCCCAAGGATATTACTAAAATTACGGAAGCAACGATTATGATTATGGTTCTTGATTTTTTTTCTTTGCTGTTCATGCGTTAAACCTCTGAATTAAATTTTTAGGCGGAGCGTTATCTGAAAATAACAGTCCAATCAGGCTCTTTGGCATTGGGGTTCAGATATGCCGAAGATGTATCAACGGAAGGGTCCTCGCCCTTTCGTGTTTTTCTTGCAAATATCACAAAGCGGGACGGCTCAAATTCATTGCTGCAGGTGGAAAGGGTGAGAAATTCATCTCCGTATTTAACATCCACCGAGGTAACTATCTGAGAGCGTTCCATGATATTTGCCATAAAGTCGTTATAAACAGCCTTGTCGGAAAGATCAAGATAATTGTGATAATCAAAAACCTTGCCGTCCGATGTCTGCTCGGGCTTGACCTCCGTTACAAAATAAGCGAATATCTTGTAAACGTCGGATTCGTAATTTGAGTTGAAGGTTATCGTCGGGTGATTCATGTAATGATTCAGATTCTTTTTGTAATCCTTGAGGCTTCCGAACATTGTCCTGTCCTTCTGGTTGTGACCGTAGAGGACGAGATTGTCCGAACGCTTTTTGGCGGTAAGGGTATTGCGGTAATCGAGAAATACCGTTCCTGCCTTATTGCTGCTGCCGTCAAAGGCGGTTTTCAGATAATCCTCGTTATTTCCCGTCTGGACAACGGGGAAATCCACCTCGGTGCCTTCTATGCAGATATATCCCACAGTATCGGGATTAATTTTAAGCATCTGCTCTGCACCGGCAAGGATCTGACCGTCGGAGCCATGGGTAATCACCGACTGATAAAGACTTTTCAGCGAATCGTTCAGCTGCTTTGCCGAAAAAGAAAGCCTGAACTCATTTGCAAGTATCACACCGCAGCCTATCAGCACCAGAACTGCAAACTGTGTGAAGAGCTTTGAAATAATTTCCTTAACGCTGTCGCCCTTTTGTATAAGAAGCCAATGACCTCGTTTTGCTTTTTTCTTTGCCTTGAGGGCTTTCTTGTAAGCCTTTTTGGCGCTTTTTGACATAGACATTTTAAAAAATCTCCCTGCCTGCTTCTGGGCGGGCATGACGCCTTATGAAGATTTACCCCTAATACTAATCTCTAACAACCTATAGACAAATCCTCGGATAGAATAAGCCCATTCGTCGTCAAGCTCCCTTGGCAGCGGCAAGCCTGCCTTCGGTTGCTTTCCTAGACTGGTCTTATTCTATCTGTCGGCTTTGTCTATAGAACGATTAGAGATTAGTATGAAAAGACGTCTATATAATTCTATAATACACTTTTTTCGGCTCATTGTCAAGAAAACGGCGAAAAGTTTGTGATATATATCAAATACTGCCTGTCCTTTTGTACGCTCAGAGGTGATATTTCACTCTTTTTTCACAAGACCGTCAGATTATCCGATGGTGAAGCGCTTGACCTCGGTGTTTTCAACAGCCTTTTGGATAAGCGGTTCAAAGTCGAAGGAATTTTGTGCTGCAATGACATCCTCAAGAATGGGACGTGTTTTGGGATGCTTGGGGGTGAAAACAGTGCAGCAGTCCTCATATGGCTCAATGGAAATATCAAATGTGTCGAGCTTCCTTGCGATCTCGATAATCTCGCTTTTATCCATACCGATTACGGGACGGAAAACTGGCATACGGCAGGCATTGTCGGTGCATACGATGGCACCCATTGTCTGGCTTGCCACCTGTCCCACGCTTTCACCCGTAATAAGGGCAGTGATATCGTTTTTCTCGCATATCCGCTGGGCTATCTCCATCATAAGGCGGCGCATGATGATCGTGAAAAGCTCCTCGGGGCAGTTATCCCTCAGCGCCTCCTGTATCTCGGTGAAGGGAACGCAGTAAAATGTAGTATCTCCGCACCATGGTGTTATCTTCTCGCAGAGCCTTTCCACCTTGAGCCTTGCTCTGTCCGAGGTGTATGGAGGAGATACATAGTGTATCGCAGAGATGTCAATGCCCCGCTTCGCCATCATATATCCCGCAACGGGGCTGTCGATGCCGCCCGAAAGCAGGAGCATGGCTCTGCCGGAGGTACCCACGGGGATACCTCCCGCAGCAGGTCTGTTTCCTGTATGGATATAGGCGTTGGTATCTCTTATCTCGACGTTTACCGTAACGTCGGGGTTTTTGACATCCACCTCAAGGCGGGGGAATCTGTCAAGTATACGTCCTCCCAGCTCTGCGCATATCTCGGGGGAACGCATGGGAAAGCGTTTGTCGGAGCGCTTTGCCTGAACCTTGAAGGTTCGGGCGCAGGAAAGCTCCTCGCCGCAGTAAACGAGAACATCACGGCAGATGGTCTCAAAATCCTTTTCGGTTATCATGGCACGGCATATCGCCGCTGCGCCGAATACTCTCGATGCACGCAGCACAGCCTCGTCCATATCAATGCTTTCGTCAGCGGGCTCGCAGTATATCATGGACTGGGAACGGGTGTAGATGAATTTTCCAAGAGGCTTGAGACGATGGCGGAGATTCTTGATGAATGCCTCCTCGAAATTTCTTTTGTTAAGTCCCTTGAGGGCAATTTCGCCCTCCTTGAGCAGAATTATTTCCTTCATCTGAATTTGTTATCCTTTCAAATCGGTTATGTATTTGGGTGAAAGCTTCCTGATATTTGCATATTCGGGACGAAGCGCCTTGTAAAAGCGCAGTCCCTCCTCCATGCCGAATTTCTTCGTCATGCTTGTATAGAAATGCTGCTTGTCCGATGAGCTTTTCGCAAGGTCAATGATTGATCTCCTTGCGTCGTTGGAGATGCCCTCGGCTTTGAATATCACAAGCAGTCTTTCTGTTTCGGGAGAAAGAGCAGGCTTTTTTTCGGACGGAGCTTCGTTGGAGGCAGCATTTTCCGCCTTTTTAGCCGCAGGGGAGGGCTTGCTCTCTTTTGCGGGCTGAACGAATGTGTCAGGCTCGGGCAGTATATGATTATCCGAAACAGATGTCTCGGGTATGTCCGCTTCTGCGGCAGGTGCGGTGTTCTGCCTGATAAGTGCGGTATCTTTTGCGGGCAGAGCAGAGCTTTCTATAATATTCTGACGGAAAATGAAGCGGATACAAGGAATTATCTGTATATGCGCATTGGTAATTCCCATGGTCTTTTCCCAGAAGGATTTTACCGCCGAATAGCCGTTGTCCGAGCTTACGATATAAAAGCTTCTGTCCTCGCTTACTGCCGTAAGATAGCCGAGAAATGAATCCAGCTGGAAATCGAGGGCATTTTTTACTCCCGCAGACACACTGATATAGTTTATCTTGGGCTTTGCCGACATTATCGCCCTGTGAGCGTCAAAGCTCAGGCTTGCGGCGTTTGGAGTGTAGAAAATATAGACCGAGTCGGCTTCTGTGAGCCTTTCAATTCCCGCAAGACCTGCGGAGGTCACGTTTTCATAATCAACAAGAAATACTGACATATTATTTCAATCCTTTATCATCTTTTTGCAAGGGAGAGATATCCCTCCTGAATGGCTGTCACCAGAGCCTCCACCTCTCCGCAGGAGGACATTCTGGAGAATGATACTCTTATAGCGGAATCGGCTGTCTTGTCGGGAATCCCCATGGCGGTGAGCACGCTGCTGTGACCACCCTTGGAGCAGGCTGAGCCGCTGGATACATAGATATTCCTGCTTTCAAGGAAATGGAGCATTATTTCCGAGCGTATGCCGCTAACGGAGAAATTGAGAATAAAGGGGCACTGCTCCTCGGCGTTTGAATTTATGGTGATGTAATCAAGTGCGGACAGCTTTTTTCTGAGCCTTCCGCAAAGCTCTTCGGCATTGGAATTGGCGGTGCCGATGGTGGGAAGCTGGGTGCGGACTGCCGCTCCGAAGGCGCTTATCAGGGGGACTGATTCGGTTCCCGAGCGAAGCCCCTTTTCCTGACCTCCGCCGATCATACGGGGAGCGATACGGATACCCTTGCGAATGTACATGGCGCCCACTCCCTTGGGAGCGTGGACCTTATGACCGCTGACGGTGATAAGATCGGCGTTCAGATCGGCTGTTTTAATAGGTATCTTCATAAATGCCTGAACTGCGTCGCAGTGAGTGATACATTCGGGGCATTTCTTTTTGATCTGGCTGAATATCCGCTTTACGGGCATGATGGCGCCTGTTTCGTTATTGACGTACATACAGGAAGCAAGGCAGGTGTTATAATCAACTGCACTGATAAATTCATCTGCGTCCACCGAGCCGTCACGCTGGGGCTTTATACGGACAACCTCAAAGCCGTTTTTTTCAAGCAGTTTCATAGTTTCCTCCACCGAGGGGTGCTCCACTGCGGAGACTACGATCTTTTTTCTTCTTTTGCCGTAATTTTCGGCGGCACCGAGAATAAGGGTGTTGTTTGCCTCGGTGGCTCCCGAGGTGAAGGTTATGCATTCGGGCTGGCAGACAAGTGCGGCTGCGAGCGCCTTGCGGGCGTCGGTAACGGCGAGCTCTGCGTTCAGACCGATTTTATGTAAAGAGGACGGATTGCCGTAATTCTCCGTCATTGCCGCAGTGCAGGCTTTTACTGCTTCCTCGCAGGGCTTTGTGGTTGCGGCGTTGTCAAGATATGCAGGCATGATATCATCCTTTCTGTTTGTATGTAGGTAGGCTTATTTTATTATACTATATTTTTCGGCAAAATTCCATAGTAAAATTGAAAATAATACATTATCGACATCAACTTGGTCGTTTTGCACATATCATCAGGGTCATCATCAGAATAATAATGTTAATACTTAAAAATAATTATAATACGGAAATATATTTTGGAATAAAAATTAACAAATTGAGTGCCAAAATATGTTATTATATATATATTGATGATATGTCGCTTCGTGACAGATCACTCTGAGATTTGTGTAATTATTTCCGTGAAAGATGGGTTAGAATTATGGCTGCTTCGATCAAGAAAAATGAAATAAATACGTCAGTTGCAAAGCACAGAAAAACTACTATCCGTGCCCGTATCGTAAGGCTCTCGGTGGTCGGGATACTTGCGGCGATCGTAACGCTTACCGTTTTTTATCTTTTTATGATGTACACAAGCGTTTCCTCCTCTTCAAAGAGCGAGATAGAGATGCTTACCATTTCCTATTCCTCGGCGATCTCCAACGCTGATATTACCAAAAACAAGAACTATCTCAATGATATCTTTACCGATTTTGACAAGGTGAATACCTACGGCGGCTTCGGCTTTGTTTCTACCGAAACGGGCAGTATCATTTCCGAGACCTCTGTTGAGGTAATAAAAAAAGGAGACACCCTTTCCGACAAGGCTGCGGAGGATTCGGGATACAGTGAGCTTGCCGCCCTTGTAAATACCCTCAACAGAAATAATTTTGATTATGAAAATATCGTGAAACAGGGGCAGAGCATAGTTTCTCTGTGCGGCGAAAAATATCTTATCGGCTGGGCTAATATCGAGAATTTCGATACCTGCTACACCTTTATTCTGCTGCCCTATAAGAACATTATGAAGCCCTTTACGGTTTCGGCTGTGATAGCGCTTTCCGCTGCGGTAATATTCATAGCGGTTTCTATATGTGTTTCCGTAAATGCTGCAAAGAAGATAACAAAGCCCATCACCGATGCGATCGATCGACTTACCGCTCTTTCAAAGGGCGACCTTGAGTCTCCCTCTCCCGTTACGGACAGAAACGATGAGACACTGATACTTCTTGACTCTCTCAATGAGACTATAAAATCCCTTAACGCATACATAACCGACATAAGAAGCGTTCTTTCCGCCGTGGCGGACGGCAATCTTCTTGTAAGCTCGGGAACCGTCTATACGGGTGATTTTGAAGCTATCAGGCACGCTCTTGACAGGATATGTTCATCTCTCAACGGCACATTCAGCGAGGTGCACAGGGCGGCGCTTTCCGTTAAGGAGTGCTCCGTTCATGTTTCGGACGGCACCGAGGCTCTCTGCCGCAATTCCTCCGCCGAGGCGGGCACTATGCAGGAGCTTACCGCATCCATTGCCCGTATCAATGAGAAGATAAAGGAAAATGCTCATGAGGCTGAAAATGCCCGTGATCTCACCGTTTCCGCCGATAAGGCTGCCGAGGAAGGCAGCGGAAATATGAGGGCAATGATCGAAGCCATCAAGGAGATTGAGACATCCGCTTCCGAGATCGAAAAAATTATCAATGTTATTGACGATATTGCTTTCCAGACCAATATCCTTGCTCTCAATGCCGCTGTCGAGGCTGCCCGTGCGGGCGACGCAGGCAAGGGCTTTGCGGTGGTTGCGGACGAGGTAAGGAATCTTGCCAATAAATCCGCTGAGGCTGCCGCTCAGACAGGTCAGCTTATCAGAAACTCCATTGATTCCGTTAACAACGGCACCGCTCTTGCAGACGCAGCCGCAAAGTCTCTTGAGAATGTTGTTGAAATGGTTTCATCCGTTTCGGATATTGTTGACAGGATCGCCGTTTCCGCAGGAGAGCAGGCTGAATCCGTTGCAAGGATAAACAGCGGCATGGAGGCTATCAACGGCAGTATTAGGGATAATTCCGTTACCGCCGAGAAGAATGCGGAGGTATCCAAGGAGCTTTCCGACCAGTTTGATAACCTTAACAGGCATATTAACAGATTCAAATTCAAGGCGTAAGTCAAATCAAAGAGGTGTTTTTTATGGAATTTACAGAGCTTCAAAGCGCTCTCAAGGACGCTATGAAGGCAAAGGATACTATGAAGAAGGAGGCTGTTCAGACTCTTATTGCGGCTGTTAAAAAGGCTGCCATCGACGGGGGAACGAGGGACAATATCTCCCCCGAGCTGGTGGACGGAGTTATCCTCAAGGAGCTGAAGGTCGCAAAGGAGCAGGTGGATACCTGTCCTCCCGAATGTACAGCCCAGCTTGAGGAATACAGACTCAAGTATGATATCATCAAGAGCTTTGCTCCCGCGCAGCTATCCGAAGAGGAGCTTTATCCTCTTATCAAGGAGAAATTCGGCGAGCTTATCGCTTCGGGAAACAAGGGCGCATACATGAAGGCTGTTATGGCGGAGCTTAAAGGCAAGGCTGACGGCAAGCTTATCAACAAGGTGATCTCCGATATCGCTTCGGGAAAATAACCGCTGAAAAAACGATATCCCCGTAAAATGCATATATTCACGCATTTTACGGGGATGTTTTTTTATTTGTTTAAGATTCCGACACCCACTGTTACAAGTGTGCAGGCAGTAAATACGCAGAAAATTATGGAAATAATAATGGAAGGTGATTTTATAAATGCTTGCCATGTAAGCTTTTTCTCTTCCGAATCCTCTAAAACATAGCTGTATTCAGGTATAATAATATCGTTTTCTGTTATTCTGCCGTGCTTTTTGAGCAGTATCACAAGAGCAATAATGCCGATAACTGCTTCAACTCCAAAGGCGATGAGCTCTGCCTTTGCTGCGGCTTCAATTCCGATTGTCTCTGCAAGCTTGTGCTCAAATATAAATCCGATGATGAAGACATTGAGATTGAGCAGCATATGCATGATGATCGAGGGGATTATTGAGCCGCTCTTGAGAGCGATATATCCAAGAATAAGACCGAGAAGGAATCCGTTAAATATCTGATTGAAGTTGCAGTGCATAAGTCCGAAGAGAAGGGACGAAGCGATAAGGGCGAATTTTCTGTCAACGGGAGCGAGGAGATTAAGTGCCGCTCCTCTGAACAATAGCTCCTCAAGTATTGGTCCTGCTATGACCATATACAAAAACAGAACGATATTCAATGCAAAGCTGTCCTTGAAACCGAGGGAGTTGTTTAAGGAATTTCCTACCCCCGATATGCCTGTTATATAGGTGACAAGGGTCTGGATAAGCACCGAAGCTGCCTGAATACCTATCGCTCCGATTATGGCGATGAGGACAGATGAGCCGGCAAGACTGCTTTTGCCGAAAACACTTTTGAGCTTAAACTGCTTTTTTGCTCCGCAGACAATGGCTAAAGAGATGATATTCGCAGCCACCATTGTAACGGCATTAACAAGTATCATGCTGTCGCTCTGCATGACCTGCTGTGTGATTGTAAGTGTCAGTTCGTTCATATCCATATCGGGATTCTCAGCGAGAAGCTGCGTGGTAAGCTTTGCGGACATTATTCCGGTAATTATCATCATTATGATAAAAGCAAAAAGCTGCTGCCAAAGAATAATCGAGCCTGCCCAGTTATAGCCGTTTTTTATTTTCCTGCGAATCATTACGGGGCTTTCGCCATCCTCGGACGGTTCGGGTTTTCCCCATACATACTGAGGAACTGCGTCCTCGGGTCTGATGTTGTTGTGTTCACTAATCTCACTCATGATGATTCTCCTTTTATGAATTATTTTGTTTATGCTTTTTTCTCATGCGTAAATAGAAGCCGATGGCTTTTATGCCGAATACGGAATATTCAGCTGTGATAAGAATGAAAAGCGGAAGTATCCATATATATTCTGTAATTGTTGCGATAAATGCAATTACAAACCATACAACAAATGCTGCAAAGAACAGCATGGGAAATCCCAGTGTAAATGCCATTCTCTGTGCCCTTTTCAGAATGGTCGCATTATCGGTGTAAAACTCGGGACAATCCTCGTTTTCCGAATATTCCCTTGACCATACCACAAAGCACATCGTCCTCATCATGGATGTAAACTGAAGCTTCCAGCCGTCGTCTCTGCCCTGAAGATAATATTCGTCCGAAGCCTCGCTCTGAAAATCCACCACGAATTTTAATCGGCACGGCTCGGATTTAATAAAATAGAAGGTCGTTCCCATTTCGTCAAAGCGGTAGAATTTCCAGCCCGAAAGAGCCATGTCCTCAACCATTTTTTCTGTCTTGTCGGGAGCGTAAAACCAGCCGAGAGGGGAGCGCTTTATCATTTCGCCGCTTTTTAGCATACGCTTTTCCTCTTCCTTGGAGTATGTGAAATTTTCCTTGGGAATGGTTTTGGCAAAGCCCGACAGCCTCAGATCAGCATTGGTTTTTGAGAGATTCTTGTTTGTTTTACATGCAAACAGAATGAGTATCAGGAGTATGATGTCCACAACGGCAGAGGAGATAAATCTGCCGTTCTCAAGGACAAAAACGTCCTTTTCCGCTGAAGAGCTTCCGAAGCCAAATAAAAATCCCAGAAAATAGCAGAAGGTAAAAACAAGCACAAGAATCGTTATCCTGTTAGCAGTCTGCCAGAATTTGTAGGAGGGGATATTCTTGGTGTGGATATCGCTGTTTCTTGCTATGTAGATATTTCTGCTGCCGCAGACCGATTCCCATCCGTTTGCCGCAACGCCCTTGGGAGCCGTTCCGCAGCAGTTTTTCAGCCTGCATATACGGTATATGACCTCTCTTTTTTCGCCCTCTTCAAATTTGAATATTCCCGGAAAGGGTGAAAATGAGGTCAGATGATATCCCGAACCCTCAAGCTCTGCAAGCTTCTTTTCGGTGATAGTCACGTCCCATGACCAGAAGGGTATGAATTTTATCATGCCTGATCGACCTCCCTGAAATAATGCTCCATTGTCTGCATATCTTCAAAAACCTTTCTGATACGCTCCATTTCCGCCCGCAAAAGCTCCTTCCCAAGCTCGGTTATCTCGTAGATGATTCGTTTTTCGCTGTCGTCATAGACGGCAATTATCCCGTCACGCTGCATTTTTGTGAGGGTACCGTAGATGGTTCCCGAGCCGAGCTTTATCCTGTCATGGGTCAGCTCGGAAACGAATTTCGCTATGCCGTAGCCGTGCCGGGGCTCGCTTAATGAAAGCAGAATGTAAAAGGCTGTTTCTGTCATAGGAAGATAAGATCTGAAAAGCTTTTCCTTATCCATTCCTCGCATTTTCCTCCATTCAGTCGGTTATGATGGACTTTTTCTTACCGTTTTTATTACGGGGATATTCCCTGATACGGGTGACGTACTCAAGATTAATTATTTCCTGTCCGCCGTTCATATTTTCCAACGTTATCCAGTCGCCCGATATCTCTCCGATGGTTCCCGAGATCTGCTCAGCCGAGGAATTCATTGTGTAGATGATAACTTCCTTGCCGATGAAATTTTTTACAAGCTCTGTCATTTGGATTTTTCCTCCCTTTTTTCTTTTAAGCCTCATGTGAACAGCCGCTGCTGTCCGCCGCCTTCTTGCGGACATTGCGAGAACGATTATTATGATGAAGAGAAAGAATAATGAATATGTTCCTCCGTTCATTGATATCGCTGTCCTTTCGTATTATGCTTCGGCGTGACATATCGCAGCTTGATATGTCACGGTGTGATATATATCATGGCTTGAGTATATCACGGCGTGATATATTTGTCAATAGGTCATAATTATGTTTGTAATTTTAAACAAATTCATCTGCCAAAAATTTTAAATTATTATGCTTGATATATAACAAGTTAGAATAACATTAAAAAATCTAAATTCTATTGACATCATTTATTAAAAGTGATACAATATTATCCAGAATATTATTTTCATAAAAGGAGAGCATAATTATGATAAAGCGCAGGATCGCATCCATTGCACTGGCAGCAGTAATTTCCATGTCCGCAGTTACCGCAATGTCCGCTTCGGCTTCGGCAGAGTGGGTAAAATTAAGCAGCGGCTACAGCTACAAGGATGATTCCACAGGCAAAAAGCTTACCGGCTGGCAGACTATTGACGAAAATAAGTATTATTTCAACAAGAATGGCATTGCTGTTACAGGCTGGAAAACCATCGGCGAGAACAAATATTATTTCAATGGCTCCAAGAAGGGCAAAATGCTCACAGGCTGGAACAAGATCGGCGACAGCAGATATTATTTCGGCAAGGACGGCAAGATGAGAACAGGCTTTGTCAAGCTCAGCGGCAAGACCTATTACTTCGGCACCGACGGCAAAATGAGGACCGGCAAGCTGAAAATTAATGGAAAGGTCTATGATTTCGGCAATGACGGCGTTTTAAAGAGCGATTCATCTTCCTCTGCAAGCTCTTCAAAGGTGCTTGCTCCTCTGAATGGCTTCAAGTGGGGCATGACTCAGGATCAGGTGCTGGAAAAGGGCAATTTCAACAAGTATGTTAATGTGGACTCTATGATTATGGTCACCGATTCCACACCATTTAAATATTATCTTTTTGACAAGGACGACAAGCTTTGCTGCGTAGGATATGTTTCCGAGGACTCAGGCAGCGTCAGCACCTTCAAGAAATATTTTAAGGACGACGGCTGGAAATTTGAGATTTCAACCAAGGAAAGCGGCGCTGTTTCCTCTGTTTACTCAAAGGGCGATCAGTACGGCGGAATTTTCTACAACGATTCGCTCGTTATGACAATGGTATTCTCCGACGATCTTGCAAAGCAGGTCGAGGACGGCAAGGATTTCAACGATATAATTGGTATGTGATCTTAAAAAAATAGCGGCTTCGGTATTTAATACCGAAGCCGCTTGCTTTTCTATAACAGCTCCTTTCTCAGCTCCGAAAGAATTTTCTTTTCCCGCCTTGATACCTGAACCTGAGTCATTCCAAGAACGGCGGCTGCCCTGCTCTGGGTGTAGGAACGGAAATATCGCAGAAATATAAGCTTTCTGTCCTCCGCATCAAGCCTGTCCATCGCCTGTCTGAGAGCAATGCTTTCGTAGATATCCGCTTCTTTGAAGGGAGATGGAATATCCTGCTCCTCATTTTCGTCATTTTCGCCGTATCTTGTAAGGGAGATGCAGGGCTGAGCCGCAGACAGCGCCTCTGCTGTTTCGGCAGGTTCGCAGCCCATTATTTCCGCAAGCTCGGATATTCCCGGCTCTCTGCCGTTTTTTGCGATGAAGTCGTTTTTTTCCCTTACCGCCCTCATGGAAAGCTCTTTAAGGCTTCGGCTGACTTTTACTGTACCTCCGTCACGGAAGATCCGCTTTATCTCCCCGAGAATTACGGGAACGGCATAGGTGGAGAACTTTACCCCTCGGTTTTCATCAAATGAGCCTGCTGCCTTCACAAGCCCGATGCAGCCTGAGCTGTAAAGCTCCTCGTATTCCACTCCTCTGTTTCGGAAACGGTTGGCGCAGAGATGGACAAGACCTAAATTATCCGTCACAAGCCTGTCCCTGTTTTCCTTTACCGCAATGTCAGCTGCATTCATTTTCCGTAGCTCCCGTTCTCACAAGACTGATGGATAATATCCGCTTTTTCATAATCACAGTTGTGCCCTTGCCGGGGGTGCTTTTAACGCTTACGCTGTCCATAAAGCTTTCCATCACCGCAAAGCCCAGTCCTGCACGTTCTTCCTCGGGGGCTGTGGTGAAAAGCGGCTCCATTGCCTGCTTAACATCGGCGATTCCGCAGCCCTTGTCTCTGACCTTTATGTAAAGCACGTCTCCTTCAAGTATCCTGCAAACAAGCTCGATATTTCCCTTGCAGCTTCTGTAGCCGTGGACAATGGAGTTGGTCACAGCTTCGGATACGGCGGTCTTGATGTCCGCAAGCTCATTTACAGAGGGGTCCATCTGCATTACAAACGCTGTTACCACGCTTCTTGCAACCGATTCATTGCAGCTTTTCGGAGCAAGTATCACCCGCATTTCGTTTTTTATCTGAGACATATTAACGTTCCTTTCGTATTATAAAATATTAGCAAATCTGTCCAGACCCGCAAGCCGCATGACCTTTTTAATGTGGGAGGGGGTGTTTTCAAGGGTAACTCTCCCTCCGATGCTTTTCATGGTCTGATACCGTCCCATTACAAGCCCTATCCCCGAGCTGTCCATGAAGGTGACCTCACCGAAATCCATTATCAGATTTTCGGGATGGTTCTCGTCCACGGCGAGGTCGATCTCGTTTCGTATCGCCGGGGCGCAGTGATGATCTATCTCACCGTTTAAAAAGGCTCTGACCGTGCTTTCGGCTTTTTCTATTCTTACTCCCATTTTGCAGCAGTCCTTTCTTATGTTCGTTACAATTCTGATTTTACCGCCCCGGCTCAGCGAATTTTGCCGAATTGACGGAAATGCTTGTGCATATGACGAAAAAGTTTTCAGCATTTTGCACCATTTTGCCGTATAATTCTGCGGACTGCGAAAGAGAACTTCCATTCTTTAAAAGATTTGTATCATTTTCTGATGGAAAAATTCGGAAAAATATGATATAATGAATATATTCTTAACGTGAACTTAACGCTTATTTATGGTATATTATTTCTGAGGAGGAATGGCGTATGTCGGGGCTGAAAAAATATCTGACTGTTATGCCTGATTTCAGGGATTATATTTTTACTGCGGCAGTGCTTATCTTCGGAGTGGGAATAGGGCTGCTGCTGAGAAGATTTGACGACGGCTGCAACAGTCGGATGATATATTTCCTGTGCGTTGTTCTTGTGGCAAGATTTACAAAGGGCTATGTCTGCGGCTTTATTTCCTCCGTTGTGGGAATGCTGGCGGTAAATTTCCTGTTTACATACCCATACTATGAATTTAATTTCAGCCTTGCGGGATATCCCGTTACCTTTGCGGTAATGCTTTCCGTGTCGCTGATAATCGGTATGCTCACCACAAGGCTCAAGGCTAAGAATTTGTTTCAGGCTGATATCGAGCGGGAGAAGATAAGCGGAAATCTTCTGAGAGCCGTTTCCCATGATATACGCACGCCGCTCACCTCCATCACAGGCGCCGCCTCGGCAATTATCGACAACGGAAGCAGTCTGGACGAGGAGCAGATAATGTCCCTTGTCTGCGACATTAAGGACGAAGCGAACAGGCTCATTCACATGGTGGAAAATATCCTTACTGTTACAAAGATCGGCGAAAAAACGGGCACGATCTGCAAATCGCTTGAGGCTGCCGAGGAGATAATTGGTGAGGCAGTGAGAAAATTCCGCAAAACAAGAAGCGTGCCTGTGGAGATAGATATTCCCGGAGACCTGATGCTCATTCCCATGGACCCGACTCTTATCGAGCAGGTACTTGTGAATATTATGGAAAACAGCGTTATTCACGGCAAAGCGACCATGATCTCACTTTCTTTGGAGCAGCAGGGGGATAATGCAGTTTTTAAGATATCCGACAACGGAAAGGGGATTTCCGACAAGGTCAAAAAGAAGCTTTTTGAGGGCTATTTCATTCATGCAGATGAAAGCTCGGGAGATACAAAAATGAATATGGGCATCGGCTTGTCTGCCTGCAGAACCATAATTTCGGTACACGGCGGCGAGCTTACCGCCAGAAACAGACCGGGCGGCGGTGCTGAATTCGTTTTCACGCTTCCCATGGAGCAGGACAAGAATTATTTTATGGATACCGATCTCATTGCGGATGAAGGTGGAGAGGACTTATGGAATACAAAAACAAGATCCTGATAATTGAGGATGAAAGGCATATCTGCAATTTTCTGGGAGCTGTTCTGACGGCAAATAATTACGAGGTGCTTATGGCAGGAACGGGTGAATACGGACGTGCCGTTATCAATTCCCATTGTCCCGATCTGGTGATACTTGATCTGGGACTTCCCGATATTGACGGAAAAGAGGTCATTGAATCGGTAAGAAAATGGTCGTCAATGCCAATTATAGTTGTGTCTGCCAGAAATACCGAGATCGACAAGGTGGCTGCACTTGAGCTTGGCGCCGATGACTATATCACCAAGCCTTTCGGAACTCAGGAGCTGCTTGCAAGGATAAGGACGGCTCTCAGGCACACAAGGACAGCCTCTGCGGACGACAGCATTTCCGTAGGCGGCGTTTTCCAAACGGGAGGTCTGACGATCGATTATGATAAATACAGGGTCTATGTGGACGGAAGAGACGTTAATCTCACTCAGAATGAATTTAAAATAGTATCGCTGCTGGGAAAAAATGCAGGCAGGGTGCTTACCTATGATTACATAATCAAGCAGCTCTGGGGACCTCATGCCAAGACCGATAATCAGATACTCAGAGTAAATATGGCGAATATCCGTCGGAAGATCGAAAAAAAGCCTGCCGAGCCTCAGTATATTTTTACCGAGGTGGGCGTGGGCTACCGAATGGCGGAAAGCGAGCCTGTCAAGCAGGAATAATTATTTTCAGCCTGCCGCATATCCCGTGCGGCAGGCTGTTTTCCTTTCGGGCAGGCTAACAAAGTATGGGCTGAAGCTGTCTGCCCTCCAGCGCTGCAATGGCTGCGGCGGGTATCTGCGAAAAATCTGCCACTGCCGAGGTGGGCTTTTTAATAAAATCGTCCTGCCTGAAGGGGACGAAGTATATGTTCTTGATATTGAGCAGGCTTCCGATATTCTTAGCGGCGGCGGATAATGCGTCATTGGTGGAAACGGCTATGAGAACAGGTCTGCCGTTTCTCAGATGGGATTTCACCGCCATTGTTACAGGCGTGTCGGTTATTCCTGCGGCAAGTTTTGCCAGTGTGTTTCCCGTACAGGGCGCCACTATGAGAAGATCAAACATTTTCTTGGGGCCCACAGGCTCCGCAAGGGGGATGGTGTTTATCACGCCCCTGCCGCAGATGGTCTCTGCTGTCATAATGTTTTCCTCTGCGGTTCCGAAGCGGGTATCAAGGGAGGAGGCATGATAGGACATAATTGGGGTCAGCTCCGCACCTGCCGCTTTCAGCTTTATCATCTGCTCAAAGGTCTTTGAAAAGGTGCAGAAGGAGCCGCAAATTGCAATTCCGAGCTTTTTATCCTTCAGCGATAGAGCTTCACTCATTTGGGTATCACCGCCTTTCGAACAGGGTGATTTATGGATTTTTCCGTTCACGGAGTATGTTTTCGATGGTTTTGCCGATAATTCTGCCCGAGCTTACGGGAGCGGTCTTTCCTGGGAGAGACAGTGCCCATATTGCTCTCAGCCCAAGTCTGCCCGCAGCGTCCATGTCCATGCCTCCCGGCTTTGAAGCAAGGTCTATAATGAGGCAGCTTTTTTTGCATTTTTTCAGAAGCTGCTCGTTCAGGATCGTGTGGGGAACGGTATTGAAGATAATATCCGCTTCGGACAGAAGCTCCGAATTTTCAAGCTCGGAAATTGCTGCTGCCTGACAGCCGAAAACCTCTGCCCATGCAAGATCGGAATATTTCCTTGCAGAAATTGCCGTTTCGGTGCTGAAGCCTTTCAGTATCTGCACAAGGGATTTTGCGATCCGTCCCATGCCGAGTATCAGCACTCTGCAGCCAGATATCAGCACAGGCTGCTCCTCAAGGGCGATCTGCAATGCTCCCTCTGCGGTGGCAAGGGCGTTGAGGACTGCCAGCTCCTCCCGCTCGAAGTAGTCAATGACCTCAATTCCCTTTGATGTGAACAGTCCTGCGGCGGCAGGGGATATTTTTCCTCCGAACACAATGCCGTTTTCCTTTACGCAGGAGGGCAGCTCGGACAGGGAGATGGTCCCGCTGTAATAGGGAGCGTTGAGCGTTGTCCCGTCCGATGAAACGGGAATGGGGAGGATCAGGCAGTCCGCTCTGTCAGGAATGGACATAACATTTTCTGCGGTGATTATTCCCTTTGATGTGAACAGATTTTTGTCGAAGCCCAGTGTGCATACCCGCTTAGTCTCCGCAAGCTGTTCTGCAAGGGCAGAAAAACGCATATCCCCGCCTGCAACAATATATTGTTCATTCATAAATGCTATCCCTTCTTCAAATAATGTGAAGGCAGGAGCTGCTGCCCTTACATAATAATATGCTGAAAAATTAAATGAGGTTCAATAAATCACTGTTGTTTTTTTGACGGTAATGTGTTATAATAGTAAAGCGGAGAAAAAACTGCTCCGAATATTTTTATAAAGAAAGACGGTAATACAAATGAAAACTCTTGATGAAATAAGAGAAATTTTTAAAAATGACAGATTCGCAACGGAAAATTTCGCAGTTATCGAGGAAGCGGAGGAAAAATATGCAAAATGCTCGGTTAAGCTTACGGACAGACACAGAAATGCAATGGGCGGCGTAATGGGCGGCGTTCACTTCATGCTGGCGGATTTCGCCTTTGCGGTGGCATCAAACGGTCAGCATATGGGAGTTGTGTCCGTCAGCAGCAATATAACGTTTCTGAGCGGAGTCAAGGGAGATATCCTTTATGCCGAGGCACGCTGCGTGAAGGACGGCAGAACCACCTGCTATTATACCGTTGATGTATATGATGACAAGGGCATAAAATGCGCCGCAGTTACCATAACAGGCTGTCACGTTGCATAAATATCTGCGAAAAATGTCAGCCGAGAAATTGGAATAACTTGACAATTGTAATCCGATATGGTATAATTTTCCCGTAAAAGGCTAAATGATATAAAGCCTTATTCAACATTGAAAGACGGTTTTATGAATGGAATTAACACAGCTGAAATATTTCTACGCCGCAGCAGAATGTGGCCATATCACAAAGGCGGCGGAAAAGCTTCACATTGCTCAGCCTGCCCTCACTCAGTCGATACGCAGGCTTGAAAATGAGCTTGGGGTGAAGCTTTTCGTGAGGAGAGGAAGAAGCATTGCACTGAGCCGCTGCGGCGAATATCTTTACAAGCAGCTTGGCGGCGTTCTGAAAACGCTTGACAGGGTGCCCTGCGAGCTTTTGAAAATTGCTGAGCTTGAGGAAAAAACCATCAGGGTGAATATTCTTGCCGCATCGCTGCTGATAACCGAGCTAATTATCGAGTACAAGCGGCTTCATCCCGATATAAAATTTTTCCTCCATCAGAGCGAAGACGCCGATAACTGCGACTGCACCATCTCCGCAAATCTCCCCGGAAATCTGCCCTCAGTATCAAAAAGCAGCGAAATGAAAAGCTTTTCCGAGGAAATAAAGCTGGCTGTCCCTGCGGATTCAGAGTATTCGGAGCTTTCCTCAATTTCCCTTTCGGATACAAAGGATAAGGGATTTATAAGCCTTTCGGGTTCAAAGCCCTTTCACACCATCTGTGAAACTCTTTGCAGAATGGTAGGCTTTACTCCCGATGTGGTTTTCGAGAGCGATTCACCCTCAACGGTAAGGGGACTTATCGGTGCGGGAATGGGAGTAGGCTTCTGGCCTGCCTATACATGGGGAAGCATAAATTCCGACAATGTGGTACTTCTGCCCATTTCCTATCCCGACTGCCGCAGAGAGATCACGGTTATCTGCAACAATATCGAATCCTCGGCAGCCTGTGAATTTTACCGTTATCTCTGCACAAGGCTGGAGGAAATTTCCGAAAAAGCAGCGGATAAATAATTAAAAAAGGCTTTGCAGATATTCTGCAAGGTCTTTTTTCAAGGTAAAGGAGACTTGATTTATGAAATTCGACCTGATATTATATGCGATCACCGACAGTTCATATAAGAGGCTGTCACTCAGTGAGCAGGCAGAGGCGGCAATTATGGGCGGCGCTTCAATGATCCAGCTTCGTGAGAAGAATATTTCCGATGATGAATATATCCAAAGGGCGAAAGAGCTGCTGACAGTAACAAGGAAATACGGCGTTCCGCTGATTATAAACGACAATGTGAATGTGGCGCTGAAATCGGGCGCAGACGGTGTTCATCTGGGACAGACCGACTGCGGCCCCGCAGAAGCAAGGCGGATACTCGGGGATAATGCCATTATCGGCGTGACTGCAAAAACTGTCGGTCAGGCAAGGGAAGCCGAGGCGAAGGGAGCGGATTATCTGGGCAGCGGAGCAATGTTCGTATCACCCACAAAGCCTGATGCAAAGGCACTTTCCATGGCAGAGCTTTCGGAAATATGCCAAGCTGTAAATATCCCTGTCTGCGCCATCGGCGGGATAAACGAGGATAATGCCTTAATGCTCAGAGGGAGCGGAATAAAGGGCATTGCCGTTGTGTCTGCAATATTTTCAAGCGAGACAACGGAGGGGATAACAGCCGCCTCAAAAAAGC
Source organism: Oscillospiraceae bacterium (assembly GCA_022787085.1). Taxonomy (GTDB): domain Bacteria; phylum Bacillota; class Clostridia; order Oscillospirales; family Ruminococcaceae; genus Huintestinicola. Next base: position 94,458 of record JALFVE010000055.1, read on the forward strand.
TCAGGGCGGCAGCGGAGGATATTATCAATGAATGATATTAAAAAGATCCTGACCTGCGCAGGCTCGGACCCCTGCGGCGGAGCGGGTATTCAGGCGGATATAAAGACCATTTCCTCATTCGGTCACTTTGCCATGTCTGCAATAACTGCCGTGACAGCCCAGAATACCATGGGAGTGAGCATGACAGAAGCAGTTTCACCCGAAATGATGAAATCACAGCTTGATTCGGTTTTTTCGGATATATTTCCCGATTCGGTGAAAATTGGTATGCTTATGAACGGGAAAAATGTGGATATCATTGCCGATAGACTGGAGCATTATAATGCGAAAAATATAGTCTGCGATACGGTGATAATGTCCACAAGCGGGAGACAGCTGCTTGACGACGAGGGACTTGAGATATTTATTAAAAAGCTCATGCCCATTGCAGATGTGATAACGCCCAATATCCCCGAGGCTGAAAGACTCTGCGGAATGAAGATAAATTCCCCCCGGGATATGGAAAAGGCGGCAAGGCTTCTTTCGGGAAATACCAGGGGCGGAGTGCTGATAAAGGGAGGTCATCTGATGGGGGAGGCTCTTGATATCCTTTTTGACAACGGAAGTCTCTATTATTTCAGCTCACCAAGGATAGATAATCCAAATACCCACGGAACGGGCTGTACCCTTTCGTCAGCCATTGCCTGCGGTCTTGCGGAGGGACATAGCCTGCCCGAAGCCGTCGATGAAGCGAAAAAATACATTACAAGGATAATATCCGCAGGGCTTGATATAGGTCACGGGAATGGTCCTATGTGGCATTTTGCACAGTAATTCCCACAATATTTATTAAAATCTCCAAATTCTTCCTGCCAATGAAACAATATAAAGCCTTGGATTGTTTTATATACAAAGCCCTTGAGAGGATGTGAAAAAAACGGAACGAAAAGCCATGACTGCGGTTTATTCGGCAGCACATTTTTTTGTGGATATGTCCTGTGCATTTCTAATGCTGAGATATGCATATGCAGGACAGGGAGAAAATATCCTGCTGTATAATTTCTGCGCTTTTGCACTCCAGATGCCCATCGGGATAATCCTTGACAGGTTCGGCGGAGGTCACAGGGCGGCTTCTGCGGGCTGCGGACTGATATTTGCATCGTATTTTGCGGCATTTGCGGGAATGTATCTGCCTGCCGCCGTAATTTCGGGTCTTGGAAATGCCCTGTTTCATGCAGGCGGAGGGGTGTATGTACTTGACAGCTTTGATACCTTGGGAGCCTTGGGGGTGTTCGTTTCTCCAGGAGCAATAGGGCTTTATCTCGGAACGGTATGGGGAAGCGGAAACAATGCTTCATGCATATTTCCCATGCTCATAATGCTTGCTATTGCGCTGTTTATATTGGCGGCGCCATACATATTCATATGCCCCGACAAAAGGGGAGAAGCGGCAGCTGATTTTATGTCTGTCACGGCTTCAAAATATGTCTTCGGAGCTGCTGCATTGTTTTTCTTGGTGGTCGTAATAAGAAGCTTCGGCGGATTTGCACTGTCTTTTCCATGGAAGATAAATGCAGCAGCGGCATTAGCGGCTGTGCTGTGTACAGCGGGAGGAAAGGCTCTCGGGGGATTCGTTTCCGACCAAATGGGAAAGGAAAGAACAGCGGCATTAACCATGCTCATAGCGGCGCTTCTTTACCTTTTCTCGGATAATATCATATGCGGGCTCGGGGCAATTCTTCTATTTAATATGTCAATGCCCATTACCCTCAGAGCGGCGGCGGATATATTTAAAGGCGGCAGGGGATTTTCCTTCGGACTGCTGACCTTTGCTCTGTTTATCGGATATGTGCCGAGCTTTGCCGAAAGGGGCAGATTGCAAGTGGGAAAAGAGATAATGTGCGTGTTATGCATTGCTTCGGCGGCAATGCTTCTTGGGGGCTTTATGCTTCAAAGGCGGGTGAAATGCTCCGATGACGGCTGAAATCCTGACAGCAATGGGAACGGCGCTGCTTCTGACTATCCTGCTTGAGGGCTTGTTCGGAGTGATATGGGGCGTCAGGGGAGGCAGAGATTATCTTATAATGCTCCTTGCAAATGTACTGACAAATCCTCTTGTGAATGTCATTCACAGCTTCTGCGCCTATGAGCTGAGATTTGGCAGAATTATCATGCTTCTGATAACATTTTTTCTTGAAGCGGGCGCTGTAACAGCTGAGGGATTTGTTTACAAAAGCAGGACGGATATAAAAAAGCCTATTTTATTTTCATTGTGCGCAAACGGATTTTCCTTTCTTTGCGGAATAATTCTGAATATTCTTATGTGAGGGTGATGACATGAAGAAACTTTTATGCATAATGATTGCAGCGATATCCATGCTGGCTGCATCGGGGGCAATGGTAAGTGCCGACGCAATAGCGGAGCCGTCTAATGAGTTTTATTGGGATAACCCCTCGGAGTGTGATTTCAATAGCTGGAGACCCTTTGAGGTCAAGGAGGACAGCGAACTGCTGGAAAGCCCCCTTGGCAGCACATCAAACGGAATCGTAAAAACGGGTGAGACCGTTCAGGTGGGATTTACCTATACCGATGAAAAGGGCGTTGAATGGGGCTGCTGCTCATTCTTTAATTATGTTGAAGCAGACGGCAGAAAAGACGGCTGGGTGCAGATGGACAAGCTTGAAGAGATATACAACGTTTTCACATTTATTGACGAGCATGAGTCGGAAATGAGAGACTATAACGGCGAGCTTGACGATTATATTCCCACAGACAGAGTGATATTGTGGGAATATCCTTTCGGCGAAAATTATAATGCTTGTGATGCAGATAAATGGTACACAAAGGAAACCTATCCATATGAGAAATATGACGTGGGAGACAAATGCTGGACAGATGAAAACGGCAATGTGTGGATATACTGCTGCAGATTCATCTGGCAGGGCGGCGGCAGATGCGACGATTGCTGGATATATCTTCCCGCTCCCGAAACAGACGTTATTCTCGGTATAAAAGGTACTGACATATCCTCCGAAAACGGTACGGCAGTCTCGGGACAGCTTATAAGCGATGAGGATACCGAGGCGGCATACAATGCGGCTGTGGAAGCGATAAACAGCGGCAGAAGAAGCAACTATATCCTGCCCCTGTGTCTGTCCGGGGCGGCAGTAATCCTGTCGGGAGCGGCGATAGTGCTTCTCAAAAATAAAAACTGATGAAGCGAAGAAGCTGATTAACATGTCGGCTTCTTCGCATTTTTAATAATTCATTTCCGAAGAATTTTTTTAAGAAAATTTCAAAAAACAGTAGAAATTTCCGAAAGGATGTGATATAATGAATGTATATAGCTTGCTATATACAGCTCCGCGCGCAGAAAGGATTGATTAAAATGGCAGTTACGGAAAGCACCATTCGTCTCAAGGAATGGATAGACAGCTCTGATAACATCGTATTTTTCGGAGGAGCAGGCGTTTCCACCGAAAGCGGCATACCTGATTTCCGAAGCGTGGACGGTCTTTATAACATGAAATATAAGTACCCTCCCGAGACTATCCTCAGTCACACATTTTTTTGTAATCATATAAGCGAGTTTTACGAATTTTATAAGGATAAGATGCTGTATCTGGACGCAAAGCCCAACAAGGCTCATCTTGCTCTTGCCGAGCTTGAGCGCAGGGGAAAGCTCAGAGCTGTTGTCACTCAGAATATCGACGGGCTTCATCAGGCAGCGGGCAGCAAAACGGTCTATGAGCTTCACGGTTCTGTCCACAGGAATTACTGCGTCCGCTGCGGAGCGCTCCATGACGCACAGTATATTAAGGATTCGCCCTATATTCCCCAGTGCTCAGAGTGCGAGGGGCTATTAAAGCCCGATGTGGTGCTGTATCAGGAAGGGCTTGACCAGAAAACGGTAAATGCCGCTATCGAGGCTATCGAAAACTGCGATATCCTTATTATCGGAGGAACATCTCTGTCGGTTTATCCCGCCAGCGGACTTATCGAGTATTATCACGGAGACAAGCTTGTGCTTATCAATAAAAGCGAAACTCAGTATGACAGCAGAGCCGATCTTCTCATTTCGGAAAGCATCGGCGAAACTCTTGATTACTGCGTAAAATGAGCAAATTTGAAAGGAAAGATTTTATATGCTGTTACCCGAATTTTATGTTGATGATGTTATAAAAAGAGCATTGTCGGAGGATATAAATTACATAGACCTGGCAACCGATCTGCTTATCCCCGAGGAGGAGATATCCACCGCCGAATTTGTATCAAAGGCGGAGGGCGTGCTTGCAGGAATTGACTGCGCCCTCAGGACATTTACATTTATTGACAGCGCCGTAAAATGCGAGATATTTATTCACGACGGTGAAAAGGTGAAAAAGGGCGATGTTATCGCAAGAGTTGAGGGAAAGACTCGTTCAATACTCAAGGCTGAGAGGACATCTCTCAATATCCTGCAGCATATGTCGGGTGTTGCCACCGCCACCAATAAGCTTGTGGAAGCCTGCGCAGGCACAAAGGCATCTATCGTTGACACAAGAAAGACTCTTCCCGGGCTTCGTGCTCTTGAAAAATACGCAGTTACCGCAGGCGGAGGAAGAAATCACCGCTATAATCTTTCCGATGCCGCAATGCTGAAGGATAATCATATTGACGCATACGGCTCAATTACAGGTGCAGTTTCCGCTCTCAAGCAGAAGATCGGTCATATGGCAAAGATCGAGGTTGAGGTCAGAAACAAGGAGGAGCTTAGAGAGGCTCTCGGCTGCAATGTTGACGTTATCATGCTTGATAATATGACTCCCGAGGAAATGACCGAGTGCGTTAAAATTGCAGACGGAAAGGCAGTTCTTGAGGCTTCGGGAAATATCAGCATCGACACCGTTGCCGCTGTTGCAAAAACGGGCGTTGATATTATTTCAGTTGGCGCAATAACCCATTCGGTAAAGGCGTTTGATATTTCGCTGAAAATCAGAAAATAAAGAAAGAAGAATAAATTTGAAAAGTCTGACATTTGTCTATGCCGTTCATGGCAATATATACATCAATCTCACAAACCGCTGTCCATGCAGCTGCACTTTCTGTATCCGCCAAAACGGAGACGGAGCATACGGCAGCGACAGCCTGTGGCTTGAAAGGGTGCCGACCTGTGAGGAAGTCCTTGCCGGATTTGAAAGGTTTGATATGACAAAGATAGGTGAAATAGTTTTCTGCGGCTACGGAGAGCCCATGGAAAGAGCCGATGATGTCTCATATATCGGCAGGGAACTGAAAAAGAGATACCACGGGATACCAATCAGACTTAATACCAACGGTCTTGGTGACAAGATAAACGGCAGACCCACCGCAGAGCTGCTTGAAGGTGCTGTGGATATCGTTTCGATAAGTCTTAATTCGGGAAATCGTGAGGATTACAACAAGGTCACACGTCCGAAATGGGAGGACAGCTTTGAAGCAATGCTGAGCTTTGCCGAGAATTGCAAAAAGTACGTTCCCAAGGTGATGTTCACAGTTGTTGACGTTATTTCCGAAAGGGAAATAAACGAGAGCAGGGAGATCTCCGAAAAAATGGGTATTCCCCTAAGAATACGCAAATACGATACTTAATTTAAAGGAGTTTTTAACATGGAGCTTTATGCAAGAAAAGCGATTCATAAGGGCGCAGAGGTTGTTGAGCTGGCAGCGGGCGGATATTACGCAATCGTTGCTCACGGACTCGGTTCAAACGTCCTTCGTTTCAGAGACAATAAAAGGGGAATGGAGATATTCCGTTATAACGGCAGCGTTTCAATGGGCGAGATAATGAACGCACCCGAAATATGGGGACTGCCCACTCTCTATCTTCCCAACCGCTTTGAAAGCGGACTTCTGCGCACATCCGACGCACTTTACCGTTTCCCCGTAAATGAGGAGCGTTTCGGAAATCATCTGCATGGATTTATTCAGAAAAGAGCCTACACAGTCAAGGATATGGCTGTCAAGGGCAAGACCGCATATGTTGTAAATGAGTATGTTTACGATGAAAAGGACTTTTTCTACAGCTGTTTCCCTGTGAAATTCACGGTTCAGATAAGGATAGAGCTTTCCGATAAGGGACTTGCTCATACTGTTACACTTATAAATCAGTCGGATAAGATGATGCCCGTTTCAATTGCAACACATACCACCATCAATGCACCATTTGTTGACGGCGGACTTCAGGAAAATATCAGGCTTCAGGTGCCTGCTGAGGAGCATATTCTTTTCAATAAATCCAAGTGGCTCCCCACAGGAAAGAGAGCAAAGCTTTCCGAATATGATAAGCAGTACATTTCCGGAACCTGTCCCGTTTTGAAGGATATCTGCAACGATATGTATTCGGGCGGAACGCTGATGCTGGACGGCAAGCCCTTCCACGGAACCGTAATGACCGATACCGACAGCGGCAAGAAGATCTGCAACGAGGTTGATGAAAAATACAAATTCTGGATAATCTGGAATCATAACGGCTTTATGAATTATTTCTGTCCCGAGCCAATGACCGCACAGGTAAATGCTCCAAATCTTGATATGCCTGCTGAGCTGAGCGGCTATGAGGAGCTTGCTCCGGGAGAGACTTATTCTGCAGCTCAAAGATTTTTTACAATGGGATAATTCGCTGTAATTGATATATTAATAAATTCTGCTGTATAATTTAAATATGTGTGTGATTATACAGCAGTTTTATTTTATCCCGGGAAATTTTCGGGAGCGTTATGGAAAGGTGCATATCAATGGCAAAATGTATTAACTGCGGCGGAGAGCTTTTTGAAACCAGCAAATTCTGTCCCCATTGCGGAACTCCTGTGCTTGAGATATCCTCTAATGCCAATGGAGCGAAGATAAAGGAATATGAAAGCGATGTAAATACGGAAGCCTCCGAAGAAGGGCTCCCCGATGTAACAACCGCCGAGCTTACTCCGGAGGAGCAGGCAGCCGTTCTTGAGATGGCAGCGGAAAAGGTTCTCGAGGATATCCCGTTTATCAAAAAGCTTGATGATATTTCCGCCGAAACAGAACAGTCTGATGAACAAGCCGGATCCTTTTCCGAAGAAAAGGAAATACATAAGGATGAGGCTCCCGAGAAGAAGGCTTCCGAACCAATTGAAAAATCAGTACCCGAAAAGCATGAGAATGTCAATGCTCCGAAGGAAGAAAAGCAGCCTGAGATACCTGTCGAGACGGTAAGTGTTGCGGAAGTGCCCAAAAAGAAGTCAAAGAGCGGGCTTATCGCTGTGATCGCTGTTTTGGCAGTCGCAGCCGCAGGCGGAGCTGTTTTCTTCATGAGACAGCAGAATGAGCCTGTTATCAGCGTTGAGCAGACCGAAACTATTGCTGAAATGACAACGGAAATAACCGAAGAAACCGTTTCGGAGACAGCTTCGGAAGCTGATACAGAGACCGAAATATCGTCCGATGCAGTGATATCTTCCGAAATATCCTCCGAAATAACCGAAGCTGATACCGATTCCGAGACATCAGCGGAGGTTTCTGAATCCGAAACAGATACAGATACCGAAATTTCTGAAATATCCGAATCGGAAGTGAGCGAATCGGTGGGAGAGGAAATACATTCGGCAGATGAGCTTGCCGAGGGAATAGTGATCGAGCCCGAACATTCGATGGCAATGGGAAACGGAGTATCCGCAGAGATATCCCTTTCCGCCGAGAAAATCGACAATGCCATTCTCGGTAACGGCGTCCTTTTCCTTGCGGAATACACCTCACAGGCGACTGCCCCCGAAAACATCACCCCCGCTGCCATGGTCATCAGGATAGGGGACAGCTCTGTTGAAGTCAGTGCCGCCTCCAGCTCCGAGGGCATAGTGATTTTCGAGTATGAGGCAATGAAGGCTGCGGCAGAGGAAGCAGGCTTTACCGCCGATGATATCGACATTATTGCGATACGCAGCACAGGTGTGCCGATTGATGTGTTTAAGATAACGATTTTCCAAGGCTGAAATAAAAATAACAGCGCCGTTTCGGATAATTACCGAAACGGCGCTGCTTATTTTAATGATCTGAGATAGGCTTTTTGTTCGCCTGATATCCGATAGCTTTCCACAGCCTTCTGAATAGCTTTTCTGTGAGTCCACGGCTCCAGCCTGCGCTTTTCAAAATATGGGATAATTCTGTCATACTGCTTTGCAAGAGCGGTGGCAAAGTACCATGCGACCATCATTCGGACATAATAATCCTCATTGACCGCATTTGCAGCCATTTCGGGATACTCATCGCTGAAATCCTCGTCTAAGAAAAACTGCATCAGCAGCCTTAATGCGAAGCGGACGGAATAGGTATGCTCGGAGGAAATCCATTCTCTTATCTTCACCATCAGCTCCGTCTTGTGCTTTGAAAAAAGCTTGAATGAAGCCTGATCGCAGGTTGCCCAGTTGTCAACATATGGGAGAAATTCTTCAACTCTTCCAATGCACAGCTCATAGTCCTTAATATGAGCAAGGATAAAGAAATGAAGCTGATTTTCCTCAAAATAAGCATGGGGGAGACGGGACAGAAAATCCTCTGCGCCCTCTGAATAAATTTGTTTCGCCAAGGCTCTCAGAACGGGAGTTTTAACTCCGATAATGCTCTCGGGAGGGATATTCGGGATCAGCTTTGCCTGAAACTCCCGAAATTTCTCGTCCCTGTTATCAAACAGCGCTTTTCTGATTTCCTCCGTCTGCATAAAATGCCCCCGCTTTAAAAATTTTCAAATACGCACGATCATTCTTCATTCAAAGCAAGCTTGATCTTGCTCAACAGGTCAGGCTGCTTGAAGGGTTTTCTGACGCAGGCAAAAATGCCCATAGCATCAGCCTTTTCAAGAGTTTCAATATCCTCGGCGGCAGTGAGAAGAATGACGGGGATATCCCTGCCCTCCTCGCAGGCTCTCAGCTCTTCAAAGGTCTCAAAGCCGTTCATTTCGGGCATAAGGAGATCAAGCAGGATAAGATCAGCCTTATTTTCCTTAACAGCATTAAGACATTCGGAACCCGAAGCTGCCGTGATGACCTCATATCCGTTTTTCTTCAAAATAAATTCTGTCATTTTAAGGTTCATAGGTTCATCATCTGTAACGATAATTCTTTTCATATTCCTGTCCCTCCGATCGAATGATGAAATTATTTTGTGTAATTTTATCTATATTCTAATTATACCGCAAAAGTCTATAATAGTCAATACGATTTTTGAATTTTTTTCCAGTATCTATCTTTTTCTTTGTCATTAAGCCTTTCGGCAAAATCCGCCTTGAGGGATACGAAAAGCTTCAGGTCGCAAAGAATGTGAAAAAGCAGTGCCCTGTTTTCAAATTCCTCTCTGCTGCGGGGAAGCTCTTCCTCGGAATAATGTGAAAAAAGCTCATCGAGAGCGTCAAGGAGACTTACAGCGTCATTTATCTCGGAAAATTCCCCGCTCATTTTCAGAAGGAAATCCGAAATGGGCTGAGCATATTTATAAACGCCGTCAAGCCGCTTAATATCAGTGAATATTCTTTTCAGAATAATGCACTGCTCCATTCTCATGTTCACATATTTATAAAAATAATCCTTCTCGCTGACAAAGGAATTGCCGATGTATCTGACAGCGACCTTTCTGAGAGCGGAAAGGAGACGATCGGTATCCTCAAAGCAGCTTCCTGTATAATCAAGCTTGTCCTCCCTCAGGATATAAACGGACATTCTTTTTAATATGGTCCTTATCCTTTCGTCGGTTTCCGTCTGGATGCGCCTGATACGTCTTATTCCCGAGGGCATGAAAATATTCAGAATAACTCCGATGCCCGCACCCGCCGTCAGAAGCGCAAGCTCATTTATCATCATGTGTGCGGAAACATCGCCCGAGGCAAAATAATGAGTGGCGATAACGCTGTTCATAGCCAGAGCCTCGCCCATATCGAAAACGCCGCAGAAAATGAGAAACAGCCCAAGCACCGCTCCGAGACTTATAAATCCGAAGCCGAAAACTCCGAATATCACAGTGCAGAGAGCAGTGACCATGCAGAATGAGATAAGCCTTTTCAGAGTGATCTTAACCGTTTCCTTTCTTGTGTCCTGAATGGTAAGCAGGCAGATCACCCCCGCAGAAACGGCAAACTCCAGCTCAAGAGCATAGGCAATTGCGGCAGAGATAACCGCACCTGCAGTGATCTTTGCAATTTTAACAGGGTCGATGTTCAACTTTGTTCCTCGCTTTCGGGAAAAATATCAATGATAACAAGCTCGGGGTTATTGAAAATGCGGGGTATCTTGGTTTTTGTCCTTGAAAGACCTCTGCTGACTATCATAGTTTCGTTTTCAAAATCATATCGTCCTCCCGCATATTTGGGGAACAAGCCCTGTTCGGGAGCATAAAGCCCGTTTACGAGAAAGGGTATGCGCCACTGTCCGCCGTGAGCGTGACCCGAAAGGATAAGGTCGAACTTTCCGAAGGAACGGTAGAAATCAATTTGTTCGGGATAGTGCGCAAGAAGAACATTGAAGTTGTCTCCTGCCTTTTCGGCGCAATGACTGACGCTTGTACCGAAATTCTGATTTCCTCTGCCCGAAGATGAGGCTCCGCAAATTGTTATACCCATTATTTCGGAAGTATCGCCCTCAAGAACGGTTATGCCCATTTTCAGTGCCTCATTTTTGTAAGTATTCCAGCCGTTCTTCCGATGCTCATGGTTGCCCGAAACATAGAAGCAGGGATATTTCTGCGAAATATCTTTCAGAAAAATTCGGGTGTTTTCGTTATCCGATTCCTCATCGAAAATATCACCCGTGAGAACGATCAGGTCGGGCGACTGCTCGTCAATAGCGTTCAAAAGATTTTTCATATTCTTACCGTAATAGTCGCTGTGGAGATCCGAAACCTGAGCAATCCTCACAGGCTTTGTGACCTTTCCCGTCCGAATGGAATAGATCACCGTTCTGAGCGGAAAGCTGAGAGTGCTAAGTATCAGAAAAAGGGATATCAGCGAAATAATTATTATTTTAATATGTTTTGCAGATCGTTTGTATTTAGTCATCGCTTGCCTCCGATATAATAAGCGAAAAGAAAATTATTAGCCTGTTTTTAATTATACTTTATTTAAAGCCTGATGTCAATCGCCGTGAGAATATAAAAAATCAAAATTTCGGGAAATTTGAAATAATTCGTTGACAAAGCCTTATATATGTGTTATAATTCAGTAAATAAACAATTTATAGGAGGTAAGCTATCATGGCTAATAAAAAGACAAATAAATTCGCAGCAGTCGATACAGCTGCAAAAGAGGTAAAGGAAGCTCCCGTTCAGGCAGCAGCCGAAGCGGCTGCAAAGACCGAGGAAAAGGTTCCCGCAGTTCAGGCTGAACCCGTAAAGGCAGAGGAAACACAGAGCAAGCCCAAGGCAGAGACTGCTACCAAGGCTCCCGCAAAGGCTGCTCCCAAAAAGGCAGAGTACAAGCCCGCAGAAGCAGCTCCTGCAGCAGCAGAGAAGCTTGTTATCGAATTTCCAAGCGCAAATTATGAGAGCGGCGAGGTAGTATCCAAGTGCAAGGCAGCATTTTCCGCCGCTTATCCCGAGGAAAAGCTCACAAGCATCGAGGTCTACATCAATGTGAGCGAGCGCAGAGCCTACTATGTGGCAAACGGAAAGGCAGAGGGAAAATACATAGAGCTTTGATTTATCCTATAATTTCCGTAATAATAACAGCCCGGTTACAAATTATGACTAAAGAATCAATTTTGCAGAAATGGGCTTGATTATTTCCGATAATCTGATATAATCTATATGACGTCGGAAAGGCGCATTTATATAGATCAAATCAGAAAGGAAATTATTATGAAAAAGAAGATCGCAATACTCACAGCACTTCTTGCTGTAGGAATGACATTTGCAGCCTGCGGAGGAAATAAGTCCGCAAGCGAGGCTGAGACCACCGCTGCCGAGACAACAGCCGAGACCACTCTTTCGGAACCGGTTTCGGAGGAAGCAACCGAAGCCGAGGAGGATATCATTCCCGATGAAAGCGAGCCTCTTGAGGTGCTTCCGGGGGATGAGGAGGTCTCCGAGGATGAAGGTGCAGAGCCTGTTGTACCCGAAGAGGCAGTGTCTGACAATCCTCTTTTCCCCGCAGTGGAAAAAGCGCTTGCCGAGAGCGAGTGGCCCTCACTGATGGAGGTTACGGACGAGACCATTCTCAAGGAGTTCTTCCTTCTCGATCCCGCAAATGAGAACTACAAGGAAATGATCGTAATGCAGTGTCCTATCAGTGCGGTAATGAGCGAGATCATTATCATAAATGCTGAGGACGTATCCTCCGCCGAGGCAGATCTTGAGGCAAGAAAGACCAAGGCGATCGAGCAGGACGCATGGTATCCCAAGGATCAGGAGCTTGCAGCCGCATCCATTGTGGGAACTGACGGAAATTATGCATATTTCATAATCGGTGAGAACGCAGCTTCCGCCGAGGCATCCATAACCGAATACATTGCTTCACTCTCATAAGTGAAAAGCAAAGCCGTCATGACCGAAAATACCTGGGCATGGCGGCTTTTTTTCATCATAACAGTAATGTATGATTCATTTGTAAAAATTAGTGAAAAATGCCTATTGCGTATGGGCGGCGATTATGTTATCATATATTTACAGATATATAATTTTTACGGCATTTTTTGAAAGGAAATGACTTGATGTACAATTCAAAGCAAAGCAGCCCTGACAGAGCCGCTGCCAGAAAAAGGCGGATATTCAAGGCACGAGTGACCCTGCTGCTTCTGGTGATACTGATATGCGGCGGGATATGGCTGCTTGCCTCCGCCCTGTCTCAGATAAAAACAGTCACCGAGCTGACGGTGGACGCTTCGGGCTACACAGTCCTTGCGGCACTTCCGACGCAGAGCGAGCTTGAGGAGGAAAAGCGCCTTGAGGAGCTGAAGATAGAGAATGAGATCTTTGAGCAGAAGGACAGCTATCCCATTGATATGATAATCCAGACCCCCATCTGCGTAATGTATGATGTTCAGGGCAGGCGGGTGCTTTATTCCAAGAACGCCGAGGAAAAGGCGTATCCCGCAAGTACAACAAAGATAATGACCGCCGCTGTGATGATGGAACATTCCTCACCCGATACCGTTTTCAAGGCAGGGGAGGAGCAGTCGCTGGTACAGCCGGGATCAAGCCTTGCATATCTTAATGTGGGCAGCGAGCTTGACAGGGAAATGATACTTGATGCCATTATGCTTCCCTCGGGCAATGACGCCTCATACTGCGCCGCAGCCGTTTCGGGAAGAATAATCGCCGAAAATGAGGATCTGCCCGCCAAGGAAGCGGTAAATGTGTTCATAAACACAATGAATGATAAGATCAAGGAGATCGGCTGCAAAAATACCAATTTCACCTGTCCCGACGGCTTCCATGACGATAATCATTACACCACTGCAATGGATCTGCTTCGGATGACGCTGTATTCACAGAATTTCCCCGAGATCGCCGCATCGGGCAAGAAAACCTATCGTGAGCTGGAATTTCTGTCAGGCGAATACATTTACTGGAATAATTCCAATAAGCTAATCCAGCCCGACAACGATTATTTCTATACCTATGCCACAGGCTTAAAAACGGGAATGACCGATTATTCGGGGCACTGCGTGGTCGCAACAGCCGAGCGCTTCGGGCATGAGTTAATAATAGTATGTCTCGGAAGCGAAAGCGCAGCAGTCCGCTGGAACGATACAATAGCATTGTTTGACGCAGGCTTTGCCTATATCAGAAATAACGACAATTAAATAAGTGAGCTGCCTTGAGATGATCACCGCAGCTTTCAACAAATTATCATGAAGGGTGATATATATGGATTTTTCAAAGCTTAATTTCGGCGTGGACGGCGACAGCATAAGCGCAGGGGAGCAGTGGTCGTATCATGTGTTCAAGGAGCTGGGAATGGCTTCACATCATAATGTAGCCGTAGGAAGCTCCGTCTGGTATAAAAGAACCCTGACCTGCTCCTCGGGCAGTGTTACCACCCAGGATTATTCCGATCCCGATTTTGCAGGGATCAGCGACGGCTGGGAGGAGACCGATGATGTCCTTGAGCTTCAGAAGAGAGCCAATAACTGCGCTGTTGTACATACCCAGCGGTTTATCGAGGAGGTAAAGAGCGGAAAATATCCCGTTCCCGACATATTTGCCTTCGCAATGGGCACAAACGACTTGCTTGAGTGCCTTGGAGACCCTGAAAAGGCTCTTGAGGGAAAATCTCTCGAAGATAACGGCAATATCGACCTTTTCACCGAGGCAGGCGCCGCAAGATGGTGTATCCAGCGGATAATGGAGGAATATCCCCTTTGCCGTGTGTTTGTTCTGACACCAATCCAGACCGCAACTCCCGAGCATAACCGCAAGGTTGAAAAGACCATTGAGGTACTGAAAAAAGTTGCAGGCGGAATGTCCGCGCAGATCATCGACTGCTACCATAACAGCGGTATCTGCGAAAAATTCGAGGTTATCGGCGGAACGGGAAAATATCTCCGTGACGGACTTCACCCCGACGTTCCCGGACAGACTCTTGAGGGCAGATACGCCGCAAAGGAGATCAGAAACAATATGTTCTGATTCACAGCTTATCGGTAATGCCGTAAAATTCACGGGAATAGCTTGAATAAACAGCCCTTCTTCGGATCCTTCTGCGCCGTTCCGCTTCTTTTCTGTTCACAGTCTCCGCCGCAGTAAGCCAGCCTGCGATAAAAAGAAGGAGCGCCACAAGAAAGCCGTAGAGAACGATGTAATACTTAACGGGCAAGGGCTCGGTCAGAGCAGCAATTTCCGCATATTTTTCTGTAATGCAGATATCTGCGATAATGAGCAGGAGCGCTGCGGGAGGATATTTTCCGATAATTTTGATAATTTTCTTCATTCCGATCAAATCCTTTCGTGATCTTGTGATTATATTATAGCATAACGTCTGTGTAATAATCGTTACAGCAGGATATAAAAAAGAAATGTGAAAAATATGAAAAATCCTATATTTCCCTATTGGCAAATCGGGAAATATATGGTATAATAAAACCTGATGAATTTCAGACTATCTGAAAAAATTTTATTATGAGGTGATAAAACATGAATGAGAAGGAGCTTTACTCTCTTTGGTGTGAAAAGGCTGTTGACGACCCCGATCTTCAGACGGAGCTTAAATCCATTGAAGGCGACGACGAGGCAATCAAGGACAGATTCTACCGTGATCTTGAATTTGGAACAGGCGGTCTCAGAGGCGTGATCGGCGCAGGCGCATACAGAATGAACGTTTACACTGTAAGACGTGCGACACAGGGCCTTGCAGATTATGTAAACGAGGCATTCAAGAGCCCTTCAGTGGCAATTTCCTATGACAGCCGAATCAAGTCCGATGTATTTGCAAAGGAAGCAGCTTCCGTTCTGGCAGCAAACGGCATCAAGGTTTATATCTATACCGAGCTTATGCCCACTCCCATGCTCTCCTATGCGGTAAGAGCCCATAAGTGCAATGCAGGTATCATGATAACCGCCTCCCATAACCCCGCAAAATATAACGGTTATAAGGTTTACGGCGCAGACGGCTGCCAGCTCACTCTGGGCGCAGCTGAGATCGTTCTTAAAAATATCAATAACGTTCCCATGTTCGGCGGCGCAAAGACCACCGATTATGAAAAGGCTGTTTCCGACGGAATGATAAACTACATTTCTCAGACAGTTATCGACAATTATCTTGACGAGGTTTCCAAGCAGGGGATCCATACCGACCTTGTAAAGTCCAGCGGACTCAAGGTTGTCTACACACCTCTTAACGGCACGGGAAACAAGCCCGTCAGAGCAATTCTCAAGAAGATAGGCATTGAGGACGTTACCGTGGTACCCGAGCAGGAATATCCCAACGGCAATTTCACCACCTGCCCCTTCCCCAATCCCGAGATCAAGGAGGCTCTGTCACTCGGACTCAAGCTTTGCGAGACCGTAAAGCCCGACCTTCTTCTTGCAACCGACCCCGACGCTGACCGTGTGGGAATCGCAGTTCCCTCCGATAACGGCTATGAGCTTTTCACAGGCAATGAGGTCGGCGCAATGCTTCTCGAATACATCTGTTCCGAGAGAACAAAGCTGGGAACAATGCCCGAGAATCCCGTTGCAGTAAAGACAATTGTTACCACCGATATCGCCGCAAAGATCTGTAAGGAGTACAATGTCAAGCTCATTGAGGTTCTCACAGGCTTCAAGTTTATCGGCGAGCAGATCGGCTTCCTTGAGGACAAGGGCGAAGAGGATAGATATATATTCGGCTTTGAGGAGAGCTATGGCTATCTTGCAGGCTCATATGTAAGAGACAAGGACGCTGTTGTTGCATCCATGCTTATCTGCGAAATGGCTGCATTCTATCGTACAAAGGGCATTTCTCTCATTCAGGCAAGAGAGAATATGTATAAGAAATACGGCGTATATGTTCATACTCAGTCCTCCTTTGTATGCGAGGGCGCAACAGGTATGGAAAGAATGAAGGAGATCATGTCGGGACTGCGCACCAATACTCCCAAGGAGATCGGCGGTCTCAAGGTAACACGCTTTGAGGACTATGCGGCAAGCACTTCTGTTGATACCGAAACAGGTGCAAAGACCATGCTTACCCTGCCCAAGTCCGATGTACTGACCTTCAAGCTCACCGACGGCGCAAGCGTAATAATCCGTCCCTCGGGAACAGAGCCTAAGATTAAGGCATACTACACTACCACAGGCGCAACAAGAGAAGAAGCTGCTGCTCTTGAAAAGACTATTTCTGCTGATTTTGCAAAGATCCTTGGATTCTGATCTTAAAGAGTAAGCTTTACAACCGGTATGGGGCACAGCTTCATACCGGTTTTTTTAAAGGCTGCAAATTTTCTGCATATCCCGTTCTGCCTCAGAATAATAATATTATAGCACAACTGTTCTTGTTTGTCAATCAGCAAACAGAACAAACATTTTAATAAAAAATTATGCAAAACATATATTTCTTTTTTAACTTTATAAACAGAATATAGATCCTGAATCAAATCATTGCATAAAAATCTGAAAGGAAAATACAAATGCCAGCCAAGCTAAAATCGGTATATATATGCAGCTCCTGCGGATACGAATCACCCAAATGGAACGGCAAATGTCCATCCTGCGGCGAGTGGAACACCTTCGAGGAGGATATAATAGAGGAATCCCCGAAAAAAACATCTTTAAAATCTGGTCCTTCCGCTTCAAGCGGAACAGACTGCTCTGACAAGATACGCACCCTGTCACAGATAGACACAGACGAAGAGATACGCTATTCAACAGGAGCAGGGGAGCTTGACAGAGTCCTCGGAGGAGGGCTTGTCAAAGGCTCGCTGGTGCTTCTCGGCGGTGAGCCCGGAATCGGAAAATCCACACTTCTGCTCCAGATATGCAGCTATCTGGGCAAGGAGCATAAAATTCTCTATGTTTCGGGAGAGGAAAGCGTCCGTCAGGTCAAGCTCCGTGCCGACCGTCTGGGAGTAACCACGCCCAATCTCTATCTCCTCAGCATGACCGACGCAGAATCGGTTTGCAGCACAATAATGTCCTCCCGCCCGGAGATCGTCATAATTGATTCCATACAAACCATGAATATCAGAGGAATAAGCTCCAGCTCGGGCAGCATAACACAGGTCAGGGAATGTACAAACCTGTTCATGCATCTTGCCAAGGATATGGAGATCCCAATTTTCCTTGTGGGACACGTCAACAAGGACGGAGCCATCGCAGGTCCGAAGGTAATGGAGCATATAGTTGATACCGTCCTGTTTTTCGAGGGCGACCGTCATCAGAGCTATCGTCTGCTCAGAGCAGTAAAAAACCGATTTGGCTCAACAAATGAGATAGGTGTGTTCGAAATGCTGGACAGCGGACTTCAGCAGGTGGAAAATCCTTCTCAGATGTTCCTTTCGGGAAGACCGACGGGGGTGTCGGGAAGCTGCGTGGGCTGCGTAATGGAGGGCACACGACCTATTCTTGCAGAGGTTCAGGCGCTTGTAACCAAAAGCAGCTATTCTGCTCCCAGAAGAACGTCCACAGGATTTGATTTCAGCCGTCTTGCAATAATAATAGCCGTCCTTGAGAAAAGAGCAGGTCTGTTTTACGGAAGTCTGGATATTTATGTAAATATCGTAGGCGGCTTCCGTCTTGACGAGCCTGCCGCAGACCTTCCCGCCGCTCTGGCATTATACAGCAGCCTGATGGATATGCCTATAAACGAAAAGCTTGTGTCATTCGGAGAAATAGGACTGGGCGGAGAAATTCGCAGCATTTCCAATATATCCCAGCGAATAACCGAAGCACAGAGACTTGGCTTTGAAAAATGCATTATTCCTAAAATGTCCCTGAGACAGATCGACCCGAAAAAATACAATATCGGAATAATTGCCGTATCCAATATCCGCCAAGCCTTTGATTATCTGAAAAAGGAGCGGGAAAAGGGCTGACCGCCGAAATTACGGATAATTTGACATTTGCCGTCAGATGTGTTATCATTATAATAACCAATGGAAAGGAGCAATGCCGCAATGCATAACAGCAGAAAAACAAGCTATAAGGTAGCCTTGGGCGGCGTGGTCTCCGCCCTGTGTCTGACGCTCATGTTTCTGACGGGAGTTTTCCCCATACTCAGCATGGCGATACCCATCTATGCAGGAGCGCTGATGATAATAGTAGCAACCGAGGTCAGCACAAGCTGGGCATTTGCCGCATTTTTCGCAGTAGCTCTGCTGTCAATGTTTCTCACCCCCGACAAGGAAGCGTCAACCCTATTTATAATGTTTTTCGGCTATTATCCCATAATATCCCCAAAGCTTGAAAAAATAAAGCTGCCTCTTGTCCGAACGCTGTGTAAATTCGGAATATTCAATGCCGCCATGGTTATCTGGTACAAGCTTATCACATTACTCATGGGAGTATATGATTTTTTCGGAGATTTCTCCTTCCTCGGAAAATACGCCGTTGTGGGAGTAATGGTGTTTATAAACCTTGTTTTCCTGCTTTACGATTACACCATACGGCTGATTCGTGACGTTTATATAAAATGGTTCCGTCCAACCTATTTCGGGAAAAAGAAGTCTGATAAATCTGCATGAAAAAACGGGAACAGCCGCTTAGAATGGCTGTTCCCGTTTTATTGATGATTTCGGTCCGGTTTTATTCTAACGGGAAAATCTTCTCTATGATCAAATCCCGCATTTTTGTGACCGCAGGCATAAGCTCCGTAAGGCTTCCGCAGTTGTCAACGCCGTTTGAGGTCCATGCCATAACGCCGTTCCATCCGTTGTTATAGGCATTTTCGTAATCCTGCTCGGGAGTTCTGCCGCTTTCGCTGATAACAGCCGCTTCACCGATAACGCAGGGCTTTGTGCCGTCAAGCCCGAAGGAAACGGGGGACTGCTCAAAGGGATATCCCATATATGCATTCTGCCAGAAATAATAGTGAGTTGAATAGAAATCCAGATAAGCATTATCTCCGCCCAGAGATTTCAGAAATTCATCGGAAACGTAATTTCCGTCAAATTTGTCGGAATTATACTTTATCATTCCGAGACCAACCGTAACAAGCTCGTCGGAGTTTTCGTGGATAGCAGCGGAGCATTTTGCAAAGAATTTTGAAAGATATTCCCAGTCCATTTTGCCGCACTCGGCGTTCTCATGCACCCAGTCAGGCTCGTTCATAAGGTCAATGCTCCATAAGCTGGGGCTTTTTCCGTATCGCTCCACAAATGGGATAACATAGCTGTCGATATAGGACTGTGTTGCGGTATCATCGGAGATCATGGTCCTGAATTTATCGCAGCCCGAGTTTCCGTCCTTGAAATGGTCAAAGGAAAGGAGGGTCGCCATTATGTAAATATCATGCTTTTCTGCAAGCTCGAAAAGCTTGTCCAGATCGGTCCAGTGCTGTTCATCCACAGCCTGAACAGTTCCGTCCGATTTCAGGCGGACAATGCTCATGCCGTTGCAGTTGACCCAAATTCTCGTGGCGTTAACTCCCGCTTCGTGAAGCTCAGCAAAATGATTGTCCCAGAAGCTTTCCTCGAAATTTCCGCCGAAATCGTTCCAGTTCTGCCAAGGTGTATTAACGCCGTTGATCCAAAGCTCTTTGCCGTCAACCTTGAAGGAGGTGCCGTCAACAGTGACCCTTTTTTTATCGTAATCGGCAGATGAATCGGAGACAGAGGAATCCGCAGTCTGCTCCGTAACATTCTGAGCATCTTCCGAAGGCTTTGCTTCTCCGCAGGCAGTGGCAGACAGAAGAATTGAAACAGAGAGTATCATATTTAAGAACCTGTTATTCATTGTTATTGATCCTTTCATGAAGTGTATTCCGAGGTAAACTGCTTTAATTTTTCATAGCTTTCCTCGCTGATAATGTGTTCGATCTTGCAGGCGTCGTGCTCGGCATTTTCGTGGCTGACCTTCAGCACGTCTTCAAAAAAACGAGTGATATTAACGTGCCTGTCGTAGATCGCCTCGGCTTTTTCCCGGCCAAGCTCAGTAAGAAGTATCTGACCGCCCGCATTGACGGTAATATAACCGCTTTCCTTGAGAATATTAACTGCTCGGCTGATGCTTGGCTTTGAATAATTAAGCTCGCCTGCAATATCGACCGAGCGGACAAAGCCTGTTTTTTTGTGAAGCAGAAGAATAGTTTCGAGATAATCCTCTCCCGATTCATAAATTGGCATGATATCGCTCCCTTCAATAAAAGCTTCGCTTTCCGATAACCTGTTATTATTATAACATATAACAAAAAAATCTTCAATAGTTTTGAAGGAATTTATTTCCGCCGTCGGTGCTTGACAATATTCGGCAGATATGCTATAATCTGAATAAATCATAATTTTGGAGGATAATAGAAATGGTTATTATCGAAATGGAAAACGGCAAGCAGATAAAGCTTGAGCTTTATCCCGACAAAGCGCCCATTACCGTTGAGAATTTTGAAAAGCTTGTAAAGCAGGGCTTTTATGACGGACTGATTTTTCACAGAGTCATCAGCGGCTTTATGATCCAGGGCGGCTGTCCCGACGGAACAGGCATGGGCGGTCCCGGCTGGCATATCAAGGGTGAATTTGCCTCCAACGGCGTTAAGAATGACTTAAAGCACACCAGAGGCGTTATCTCCATGGCTCGTTCAATGATGAAGGACAGCGCAGGCTCCCAGTTCTTTATCATGCATCAGGACGCACCTCACCTTGACGGCGAATATGCCGCATTCGGCAAGGTTGTCGAGGGAATGGATGTTGTTGACGAGATTGCAGACTGCGAGACCGATTACGGCGACAGACCTGTTAAGGAGCAGAAGATGAAAAAGGTATATATTGCCGAATAAGCTTTCCTGTTAAATAAGCTCAGCCCGTGAAGAAATGCCTTCACGGGCTGATTTTTTTCGGTATCGGATGTTATTCTATTCCCGAAACGGTGTAATCCTTGTCCTCAACAGCTTTTTTGAGAGCTGCGTCATCAACGGGGGAGGCGAGAGTAACAACTGCAATACCCGATTCATGGCTCACCTCTGCGGAAATCACGCCGTCCAGAGCCTCCAGAGCCTTTTTCACCGCAGCCTCGCAGTGACCGCACATCATGCCTTCGATTTTTAAAGTTTTAGTCATAGTCTTTTTCTCCTTTATGTGTTTGTGTTTGATTTTTTTATCCTTATCGGCATTGTGAATGTCGATAAAATTCAGTCTGAGAGCGTTGGTGACAACGCAGAAGCTGGACAGGCTCATAGCCGCTGCGGCAAACATTGGGTCAAGCCCTATCCCGAACAGGGGAATAAGCGCACCCGCCGCAATTGGTATCCCGATAACATTATAAATGAAAGCCCAGAACAGATTCTGATGGATATTCCTGAGGGAAGCACGGCTCAGCCGTATTGCCGCAGGCACATCCGAAAGCCTGCTTTTCATCAGCACAACATCCGCAGCGTCAATGGCAACATCCGTACCCGCTCCGATGGCGATACCCACATCTGCACGGGTGAGAGCGGGGGCATCATTGATTCCGTCACCCACCATAGCCGTTCTCCCTTCGGCAGAAAGCCGCCTTATGACCTTCTCCTTGCCGTCGGGCAGAACTCCCGCAATTACCTCGTCAACTCCTGCCTGCCTTCCCACAGCCGCCGCAGTGCGTTCATTGTCTCCCGTGAGCATTACGACTCTGATGCCCATTTTCTGAAGCTCTCTGACGGCTCGGGGGCTGTCCTCCTTGATAACATCCGCAACTGCAATAATTCCCAGTAATTCGCCGTTTTCGGAGAAAAACAGAGGAGTCTTGCCGTCCTCGGAAAGCGACTGAGCCTTTTTCATGATTTCCTCGGAAATAGATGAATGTAAGCTTATGAAATTGTAATTTCCGCCGAATATCTCTCTGCCCTCATGCCTTGCGGAAAGACCATTTCCCGCAAATGCTTTAAAATCCGTAACATCAAAAGGGGATAACCCCTTTTCCTCAGCGGCATTAACAATTGCCTTTGCAAGGGGATGCTCGCTTTTCATTTCCGCAGAATATGCGGTAAGAAGCAGCTCATCGGCTGATATTCCCTCGCATGGGATCATATCAGTAACCTTCGGCTGACCTTGTGTGATAGTACCCGTTTTGTCAAGAGCGACTGTTTCGATCCCGCCTGCCGCTTCAAGAGCAGCTGCCGTTTTGAAAAGAATACCGTTTTTGGCACCCACGCCGCTTCCGACCATAACCGCAACGGGAGTTGCAAGTCCCAATGCGCAGGGACAGCTTATGACAAGAACCGAAATTCCCCTTGCAAGGGCAAATCCGGCGCTCTGACCCGATATAAGCCATATCACCGCCGTTACAGCGGCAATAGCCATCACAACAGGAACGAATACTCCCGATACCCTGTCAGCGGCTTTGGAAATTGGAGCCTTGGAGGCTGCTGCGTCGCTTACCATCTTAATGATCTGAGATAATGAGGTGTCCTCTCCAACTCTGACAGCCTCGCATTTTAAGAATCCCGACTGATTGATAGCCGCCGCAGAAATGCGGTCTCCCGAAGCCTTATCCACAGGAATGGATTCTCCCGTGAGAGCTGATTCGTCAACAGCGCTCTCTCCCTCAAGGACAATACCGTCGGCGGGTATTGTTTCTCCCGGTCTGACAAGGAAAATATCGCCCTTATTGATCTGCTCTGCGGGAATGATTTCTTCGTTTCCGTTTCTGAGGACAGAAGCGGTTTTCGGAGCAAGACTTATAAGCCCTTTCAGTGCGTCTGTTGTCTTTCCCTTGGAGCGGGCTTCCAGCATTTTTCCTACGGTGATAAGCGTAAGTATCATTGCAGCCGATTCAAAGTAAAATTCATTCATGAAGCTCATAACGGCTTCGCTGTCGCCCCTTGCCTGTGCATCAGTCATTGCAAAGAGCGCATAAACGCTGTAAATAAATGCCGCAGATGAACCTATCGCCACCAGTGCGTCCAT
The DNA here is from genome assembly GCA_022787085.1 of Oscillospiraceae bacterium. Classification (GTDB taxonomy): domain Bacteria; phylum Bacillota; class Clostridia; order Oscillospirales; family Ruminococcaceae; genus Huintestinicola. The sequence goes on from JALFVE010000055.1 coordinate 117,918, forward strand.
GTTGGGAGCCTTGTGAAGCAGGTTTTTGAAGCCGCTGATGAAGAATTTCTGATTTATGACCATTATAATAACGGTTAACAGGAGCTGAACAATACCCATTGCAATGTGATTTCCATCGAAAAAAGCAGGAAGCGGGAAGCCCCACATCATATGCCCCATGGAAACATACATGAGGATAATAAGAAATCCCACAGACCAAATCAGCCTGCTTTTCAGCAGGGGATAGTCCTTGTTTTCAAGCTCACTTGCATATTTATCGGCGGAGCGGGTACTATTGTCGGAATTTTTTGGAGAAGCTCCATAGCCCGCCGCCATCACCGCCGCAATGATATCGGCTTCGGAGGCGCTTCCCTCCACGCCCATGGAATTAGTGAGAAGATTTACCGAGCAGGATGTAACACCCGAAACCTCGGATACCGCCTTTTCAACCCTTGAGCTGCAGGCGGCGCAGCTCATACCTGTGACATTAAATTGCTTCAATCTTGATTTCCTTTCATTTCATCAGCCTTTGGAGGGTGTCGAGAAGCTCGTCTATAACCTCATCATTACCCTCTCTGATATTATTTGCAACGCAGGTGCGGATATGAGTGCCAAGCAGCTCTTTATTGAATGAATTAACAGCAGCAGTCACAGCGGCAGCCTGCACCATGATATCGGGGCAGTAGGCGTCTTTTTCGACCATACCCTTGATACCTCGTATCTGACCTTCAATGCGGCTGAGCCTATTGATAAGCCGCTTTTTTTCATCTTCGGAGCGCTGCTTTGCATCATGGCAGCGGCAGCATTCCTCCATACGATCATCACCTTTCCTTCTTACTGTAATTACATTATATACCCCCACGGGGTATATATCAATAGTAAATACTGTAAATTTTATTATAATTGTCAATTCTGGTGATAAACATCGGAAAAACAACATATTACGACAATATACAAAGCTATTGTTATAAAATTATGCCCAAATATGAATTACTTAGTTAAAATATAAAAAATATACTTGATTTTTGGCGGGAAATAATGTATAATTACTTTATGCGGTGCTCGGAGTCTTTCCTGCATCGGCGAAAATTTGAAAGGAGTTTGTAACTACTATGATTTATTCTCATGAGGTTGAAACAATGTGCCCCGTTGCACAGGGCGTTGCGCACGGTGCCGCTCCAATCCCCGAAGAAGCTAAATGGGTAAAGGCAAAGGAAATCAAGGACATTTCCGGTTTCACTCACGGTGTGGGCTGGTGTGCACCTCAGCAGGGTACCTGCAAGCTTACCCTGAATGTTAAGGAGGGCGTAATCCAGGAGGCTCTCGTTGAGACTATCGGATGTTCAGGAATGACCCATTCTGCTGCAATGGCAGCTGAGATCCTTCCCGGCAGAACCATTCTCGAGGCTCTTAATACAGACCTTGTTTGCGACGCTATCAACACAGCAATGAGAGAGCTTTTCCTCCAGATCGTTTACGGACGTTCTCAGTCCGCATTCTCTGAGAACGGACTTGTTGTCGGCGCAGGACTTGAGGACCTCGGCAAGGGCCTCCGTTCCCAGGTCGGCACAATGTACGGTACTCTTGCAAAGGGACCTCGCTACCTTGAAATGACAGACGGCTATGTTACAGGCATTGCACTTAATGCGGACGATGAGATCATCGGCTATCAGTTTGTAAACTTCGGCAAGATGATGGACTTCATCAAGGGCGGAGACGACGCTAACACCGCTTTTGAAAAGGCAAAGGGACAGTACGGCAGAGTAGCTGACGCTGTTAAGATCATCGATCCCAGAAAGCAGTAATTTCCGTTAATTTTATAAGGAGGTAAATCTACAATGGCTTTGTTTGAATCATATGAAAGACGTGAAAAGCAGATCCTTGCTGTTCTCAATCAGTACGGCATCAGCACCATCGAGGAGGCTGCCGAGGTTACAAAGGCAAAGGGTCTTGATATCTACAAGCTCGTTGAGGGAATCCAGCCCATCTGCTTCGAGAATGCAAAGTGGGCTTACACTGTAGGCTGCGCTATTGCGATCAAGAAGGGCTGCACAAGAGCTGCCGACGCTGCCGCTGCTATCGGTGAAGGACTCCAGGCATTCTGTATTCCCGGTTCTGTTGCAGACCAGAGAAAGGTTGGTCTCGGTCACGGCAATCTCGGCAAGATGCTCCTTGAGGAGGAGACAAAGTGCTTTGCATTCCTCGCAGGTCACGAGTCCTTTGCTGCTGCTGAGGGCGCAATCGGAATCGCTGAGAAGGCAAACCGTGTTCGTAAGGAACCCCTCAGAGTTATCCTTAACGGTCTCGGCAAGGACGCTGCTCAGATCATTGCTCGTATCAACGGCTTTACATATGTAGAGACTGAGATGGATTACTACACCGGCGAGGTTAAGGAAGTATTCCGCAAGGCATACTCCGACGGCCTCAGAGCTAAGGTTAACTGCTATGGCGCAAACGATGTAACAGAGGGCGTTGCTATCATGTGGAAGGAAGGCGTTGACGTTTCCATCACAGGTAACTCCACCAACCCCACTCGTTTCCAGCATCCCGTTGCAGGCACATACAAGAAGGAATGTGTTGAAAAGGGCAAGAAGTACTTCTCCGTTGCATCCGGCGGCGGAACAGGACGTACTCTCCACCCCGATAACATGGCTGCAGGACCTGCTTCCTACGGTATGACCGATACAATGGGCAGAATGCACTCCGACGCTCAGTTCGCAGGCTCTTCTTCCGTTCCCGCTCACGTTGAGATGATGGGTCTTATCGGTATGGGCAACAATCCTATGGTTGGTGCTACTGTTGCTTGTGCTGTTGCGGTTGAAGAGGCTATGAAGGCTTAATAGCAACGTATTTACGTGCTTTTACGCTATTTCTGAACTTACTGAAACGGCTGATTTTTACCTTGTAATACACAAGTAATACACAGGTAATACACACTCGTAATACACAAATGCAAGTCTTGGCAGAGAACATTCTCTGTCAGACTTGCATTTTTTGTTACTTGATTTTTTCAATCTCTGTACGGAGATTTTCTATCGTTCTGTGGGTATAAACACGCTCGGTAACATCATTGACGTTGTGACCGATAATGAGTTTCAGGCAATACTCGTTCAGATCTGCTTCCTTTGCCCGTGTAATGAATGTGTGACGTACTTCGTGGGGAATGTGATCCATATTCAGGCGTTCCATTATCTCCTTGAATCTGGTATAGTACATTCCATAGTCCATTTCCGAGCCGTTCTTTCCGTTATCATCGTAAAACAGCTGTTTTCTGTCGGGATCGTACCATTTCTCCACCAATGGACGTATTCTGGAATGTATCGGAACGCATCTGTTTTTGCCTGCTTCGGTTTTCATAC
>JALFVE010000001.1 GCA_022787085.1 Oscillospiraceae bacterium
TGGAGCGGATTACGAGGCTCGAACTCGCTACCTCCACCTTGGCAAGGTGGCGCTCTACCAGATGAGCTAAATCCGCATATTTATGGTGCCTCCGGACGGAATCGAACCATCGACACGGGGATTTTCAGTCCCCTGCTCTACCGACTGAGCTACAGAGGCATAAAACTTCTTTGAAGTTTTAAATGGCGACCTGGATGGGACTCGAACCCACGACCTCCGCCGTGACAGGGCGGCGTTCTAACCAGCTGAACTACCAGGCCGAATTTTTGGCGGAGCCAAATCGGCTCCGCTCAATTTGGTGGGAACAATAGGGCTCGAACCTATGACCCTCTGCTTGTAAGGCAGATGCTCTCCCAGCTGAGCTATGCTCCCATTCACCCGATATTTCAGGGCTTGCTTTGTGGGTCTTGAACCGCTTTCGTTTGAACCGCTGTCCTCAACCGACTTGTTTATTCTACACCTTTTCGCAGAAAAAGTCAATAGGTTTTTTCAAAAAAAATTCGATTTGTTAATTTTCTACATAACAAGACATATTTTTATATCACTCTATTGTTCATTATTTACATATCATTCTCCCGTTCTGCTCATTTCTCCCGCATTCCCTCCCGTTCATCTAAAAATAACAACAAAGTTAATCAAAACATCTTGCTTTTTCAAAAGATAGATGGTATAATTAAAAACGATATGTTTATTTGACTATTTTTATTTATGGGAGGAGTTATATAATGCCTGCAAAATACATCTTCGTCACAGGCGGCGTTGTTTCGGGTCTCGGCAAGGGTATCACCGCCGCTTCCCTCGGACGCCTTTTAAAGCAGAGAGGTTACAAGGTCACTCTTCAGAAATTCGACCCCTACATCAATGTTGACCCCGGCACCATGTCCCCCTATCAGCACGGCGAGGTCTTTGTTACCGATGACGGCACAGAGACCGATCTGGACCTTGGTCATTATGAGAGATTCGTTGACGAGAATCTTACCGTCAATTCAAATATCACCACAGGAAAGGTTTACTGGACCGTTCTCAACAAGGAAAGACGGGGCGATTATCTGGGCGGCACAGTTCAGGTAATCCCTCACATCACCAACGAAATAAAGGACAAGGTCTACAGAGTCGGCAAGGAATCCAACACCGACATCGTCATCACCGAGATAGGCGGTACTGTGGGCGATATCGAGTCCACCCCCTTCCTTGAGGCTATCAGGCAGGTCGGCGCTGAGGTCGGCAGGGAAAATGCCATTTATATCCATGTAACTCTCGTTCCCTATATCGCAGGCTCCGAGGAGCTTAAATCAAAGCCCACTCAGCACTCCACCAAGGAGCTGCTTTCCGTCGGCATCCAGCCCAACATCATCGTCTGCCGCAGCGAAAAGGAGCTGCCCGATGATATGCGCCGCAAAATGGCTATGTTCTGCAACGTCCGTCCTCAGGATGTTATCCAGAATCTTACCGCTCCCTCCCTTTACGAGGTCCCCCTCTGGCTGGAGAATGAGGGTCTGGCAAATTCCGTATGCTATCATCTGGGACTGGAAAACAAGGCTCCCGACCTTTCCGAATGGACTCAGATGGTCGACCGCACCAAGGCGGCTCACAGAAAGGTCGTTATCGGTCTGGTGGGCAAATACGTTATGCTCCACGACGCTTATCTTTCCGTTGCGGAGGCGCTCCGTCACGGCGGTATCGTTAACGACGCAGAGGTTGATATCCGCTGGATAAATTCCGAGGAGATCACCGAGGAAAACGCTTCGGATATGCTTTCCGAATGTGACGGAATCATCGTTCCCGGTGGCTTCGGAGACAGAGGTATCGAGGGCATGATCGAGGCTATCCGCTATGCGAGAGTTAACAAAAAGCCCATGTTCGGAATCTGCCTCGGTATGCAGATGTCCGTTATCGAATATGCAAGAAACGTTCTGGGTCTTTCGGGCGCAAACTCCACCGAGTTCGGCGAGACTCCATATCCGGTCATCGACATTATGGAGGACCAGAAAAACGTTACCGAAAAGGGCGGCACAATGCGTCTCGGTCTTTACCCCTGCAAGCTTGCCGACGGAAGCATCTGCCGCAAGGTTTACAAGGACGAGCTTATTTACGAGCGTCACCGCCACCGCTGGGAATTTAACAATGCTTTCCGCTCCCAGCTCACCGAAAACGGTCTCAGGATCGCAGGAATCTCTCCCGACGAGAGACTTGTGGAGATCGTGGAGGTACCCGATCATCCCTGGTTCGTGGGAGTTCAGTTCCATCCCGAATTTAAATCCCGTCCCAACAAGCCCCACAAGCTTTTTGCCGATTTTATCAGGGCTTCTCTGGAAAATTCGGGCAAGTAAATCAATGAATTTCTCCCGCTCATTCCCTTTACGGATGGGCGGGATTTTTGTCGTCCCTTTTTCTTTTTCATCAATATGTAAAAAACAGGCTCAGATTTTATATGAAAAATGTAAAAATACTGATTTGCTATTGAAAACCTTTTCGTTATATGTTATAATAAATGTAAATGTTATATAATAAATTAAGGAGCTGTTGATAATGCGTCTTGTTACACGTTCGGATTTTGACGGTCTTGCCTGCGGAGCTTTGCTCAAGGACGCAGGTATTATAGATTCATGGAAATTCGCCCACCCCAAGGACCTTCAGGACGGTCTTGTGGAGATCACCGAAAATGACTGTCTCGCCAACGTTCCTTTCGTTGAAGGCTGCGGTCTTTGGTTCGATCACCATTCCAGCGAGCATGAGAGAAATCAGCTTGAGGGCAAGTACAAGGGCGAAAGCCGCATTACTCCCTCCTGCGCAAGAATCATTTATGATTACTACGGCGGCAAGGAGCGCTTTGCCCATTACGACGATATGATGGAAGCTGTTGACAAGGTGGACTCGGGAAATCTCACCAGAGAAGAGATACTTCACCCCGAGGGCTGGATACTTGTGGGCTTCCTCATGGACCCCAGAACAGGTCTGGGAAGATGGAGAAATTTCACCATCTCCAATTATCAGCTCATGGAAAAGCTCATTGACTGCTGCCGCACCATGACTACCGAGGAGATCCTCGCTCTCCCCGATGTCAAGGAGAGGATAGAGGTCTATTTCGAGCAGAATGAGAAGTTCATTGAAATGGTCAAGGCTCACACCAGAGTTGAAAAGGACGTTATCATCTCCGATCTGAGAGGCGTTGACCCCATTTACAGCGGCAACCGCTTCCTCATTTACAGCCTTTATCCCGAGCAGAATATTTCGGCTTGGATAGTAAGCGGCAGAGGCGGCAAGGGCTGCTCCTGTGCCTGCGGATATTCCGTTCTGAACCGCACATCTCATGTTAATGTGGGCAGCCTTATGCTCAAGTACGGCGGCGGCGGTCACAAGGCGGTTGGCACCTGCCAGTTCACCGATGAGGATATGGACGAGAAGATCCCCAAGCTTCTGGACGAGCTTGTTAATTACGATAAGTATTACTCTGCGGAATAACATTACATAAAAAAAACGCTTCCCTGATGAGAAGCGTTTTTTGATATGCTTATTTTCTTGCTCTGATATAGCTCTCGATAAGCTCCGCTGAGGCTTCAAAGGGTATCCTGTCGGAGGATATGCAAAGCTCATAGCTGTCCGAGGCGCCCCATTTTGTCTCGGCATGATAATTGTGATAGGAGGCTCTTGCCTTGTCTACACGGGCAAGCTTTGCATAGGCATCCTTTTCGGAAATGCCGTCCATTTCCATGACCCTTTTTGCTCTGAACTCCTTTGATGCGGTGATGAACACACTGACAACGTCATAATCATCCTTTAAAATGTAGTCTGCGCACCGTCCCACGATAACGCAGGGACCGTTTGCCGCTGCCGCTTTGACTGCGTTTATCTGCGCCTCGTATGCCACAAGCTCAATGGGCTTTCCCATGTAAAATCCGCCCTGCTGCGCGTTCATTACAAGGGAATACAAAAGGCTTGCCGTGGGCGTTTCCTCGAAATTCTCCATAAATTTATCGCACAGCCCGCTCTGCTTTGCTGCCGCCGTGATAAGCTCCTTGTCATAAAAGGGCAGTCCAAGCTTTTCCGCAAGCGTCCTGCCGATTATCCTGCCGCCGCTTCCGCAGCGTCTGCCTATGGTGATTATCTGTGTTTTTTCCATGCTTTTGCCTCCCTGCGGTGGTTTATTATTATAATCATTATAGCATATTATACAAATAAAATCAAGAGGTTATATAATGATTTGTTTAATATTTTTGTGAAAGCATGGTTGACCTGGAGTTTCGCCGAATTTGCCTCAGGAAACCCTTTTGTAACCAAATTGTGATTATTTTTCCCTGCTATTTACGGTTTTTGTGAAAATTGTGCAAGATGTCGAGGAATTAACCAAAAAAATTTGTTATAATAATAATTGTAGTGCTTTTTATTTTGTGCTATAATAAAACCATGCAAAAATCACCAATTTAAATGTTTGGAGGAATTTTATTATGAAGAAGTTTCTTGCTGCTCTCGCAGCTTCTGCAATGGCTCTTTCCATGATGGGCGTTTCCGCTATGGCTGCAGGTCTTGAGGACGAGGCTGAGGTTATCGAGGACGAGACCGAGGTTGAGGTTGTTGAGGATACTGAGCCTGAGGTTGTTGAGACTGAGGCTGTTACCGAGGCTGCTCCCGTTGAGACTGCTCCCTCCCCCGCAACAGGCAACTCTCCTGTAGCTATGGCTGTTATTCCCGTAGCTCTCGCTGCTGCTGCTGTTGTTGCTAAGAAGGCTAAGTAATCTGACTTCAAGGAACATCGCTGCCCGTTTTCTTTAATGAAAACGGGCTTTTTCCTTTTTATGTAAAAAGCCACCAAGCAGATACCCGCTTTTTTCAGCGATATTAATATAGATTTTTTTGAAATTATGATGTATAATATTAGTATTGGTAAATGTGCCTTTGCATTCGGCTTTGCGCTCATTTTCCGCTGTACTTAACAAAAAGAATTTGGAGGAGATCAAAATGAAACTCAGAAGAATCGCAGCTGTTGCTGCAGCTTCAACAATGGCGCTCTCCGTAATGGCAGCTACCGCTTCCGCTTACGAGTATGACGCTTTCCTTATGTTCACCGATATTGACTGGCTCTGGGGCAACTGGGACGCAGGCAACGCAACAGACGCTAAGATCACAGGACCCGGCACATACACCGTTTCTCTCGACAACACTCAGGCTGAGAACGCTATGTCCGCTGCCAACGGCGCTAACGTTTTCTGCGTAGATATCATCGGCGGCTATGCTGATCTTGCTGACATGGAGGTTACTCTTGACAGCGTTAAGGCTGACGGCAACGAGGTCAAGTTCGACCCCGAGAAGATCTGCTACGGCGATATCGAGGAGAAGGGCAACTTCAGAATCGAGATCCAGAACGCTTACGGCAAGACCGGAGATATGGCAGACCCTCACTACGGCGCAATTGACGCTGCTTCCTTCTCCGCTGCTGAGAAGATCGAGGTTACTTTCACTATTTCCGATCCCAACGGCGCTGCTGCAGCTCCCGCTGAGGAGACTGAGGCTCCCGCTGAGGCTGCTGAAGCTCCCGCTGAGGAGACTGCTGCTCCCGCTTCCGACTCCAGCACTGCTAACACCGCTACAGGCAACACCTCCGCTGCTGCTCTCGCTGCTGTAATGGCTGTTGCTGCAGGCGCTGCTTTCGCTGTTAAGAAGAGCTCCAAGTAATAAATAGAGTACCATCGTTTTACATAGCCATGCCGTGTTTTTCGGCATGGCTTTTTTGTTTCCTGTTTTTACCGTGGTAATTATATACAAAATTAACTGTCAAGATTTTATTTTTTCAAACGTTTACACGACTTGACATTATTCGCAAGCTGTGTTATAATCATAATTGCAACAAACTAATTGATGCGGCCCGAACTGCATCATATATATGTATAGGAATCGGTTAATGTTACAATTTGTATAACAACTTATTTGCAGTACATTTTGTATAAGAGATTAAGCAAGAAATTGTGCAATCCTCCAAAAATGTAAAAGTTGTTCTATAGATATTGACTAATCCTATTTTATGCGTTATAATATATATGATGTTAAGTTCTTATATTTCTATGTTAACATCCGTTTTGTTGTCTCCTTTCTTTTGTTCTACACATATCATTTTATGTGATCTCATCTTTCACAGCAGGGTTTTTCCCTGCTCTTTTTTTGTCTTTTTTTAAGGCTTTATTTTTAGCATTTTGAAGAATCACCAAAAAAGTGACGATCCTTTTATTCAATGTGCAGAATATACAATTCCCCAACTTTTGATATTGCTTTTTTATTGCATTTATGATATAATTATTATAGTTATTACTTATCTGAAAGGTTAGGATGAAAATGGGAAAGAACATTATCCTTTACGGCCCTCCCGGTACAGGTAAAACCTACAACTCTGTTAATTACGCGTTGGCGATTATTTACAATATACCTGTGGAATCCGTTATGAAGAAGGATTACAACGCCATGCTCGACCGCTATAACGAGCTGAAAAACAGCTTCGGTCAGATCGAATTTACCACCTTCCACCAGTCTATGGGCTACGAGGAATTCATCGAGGGTATCAAGCCCGTTTTCCTCGAGACTATGAACGAACGAGGCGAGCGTACTCGTAAAAAGGAAATGGTTTACGTCGTTGATAAGGGTATCTTCAGGGAGTTCTGCCAGAAGGCTTCGGAGCACCCCGATGAGCGCTTCGTTTTCATTATCGACGAGATCAACCGAGGCAATATCTCAAAGATCTTCGGTGAGCTTATTACCGTTATCGAGCCCTCAAAGCGCCTGGGTGAGCTTGAGGAGGTCAAGGTAAGGCTGGCTTATTCTCAGGAGCCCTTCGGCGTTCCCTCTAATGTGTACATCGTGGGCACTATGAACACTGCTGACCGCTCCATCGCTCTTCTCGACACCGCTATCAGACGTCGATTCGACTTCGTTGAAATGCTCCCTCAGCCCGAGCTTTTCCACGACACCTTCGTGGAGGACGTTAGTATTCAGGAGCTTCTCACTACAATCAACAAGCGCATCGAGATCCTCTGCGACAGAGAGCATACCATCGGACACGCTTATTTCATGTCCCTCAGGACAGACCCCACCATTCAGCGCCTGGGCTCTATCTTCAAAAATGCCATCGTTCCCCTGCTTCAGGAGTATTTCTACGGCGATTATCAGAAGATACGCTGGGTTCTGGGCGACTACAACAAGGAGCCTGAGGAGCAGTTCGTCAAGGCTTTGGCTATTGATTACAAGAAAACCTTCGGCGAAAATGTTGAGCTTTTCCTCGATGTTGACGACACCTACGAGATCAACGAGGCTGCCTTCTGGAATATCAATTCCTACAGAAAGCTGATGTAATTTTACTATTTGTACATATCATTTTAAAACAAGGGGCTGCTGCCCCTTATTTTAAACGAAAATTCACAGGAGGTCGGCGTATGGGCAAGAGAGACCGCTATAAGCTGCGTGAAACCGAATTTTTCAAAATTGACGGTCTGTCCGACATTGAGGGCGGCACACCTATCCCACAGGATATCTTTGAAATGCTTGAAGCCTTTGTCTCCGAAAAGAAAATGCCCGACCCCAGAGGCATCAACAGCTATATGCTTGACGCTGAGGGCGAAGGCAATAACCGCATTCTCCGTGCGGGCGGTTATGTGGGGGCTCTTGTTTTCAAGGACGGCACTCAGATCGAGATACTGCCCATGCTTTCCGCAAGAACAAGCAAGGGCGAGGAGCTTTCCTGCAAAAGGGTGTTTCTCAATATGCTCAAATCCATGAGAAATCTCCCTCTGACCAACTACAACCTGAACACCCGTGCTGCTGAGAATCTGAATGTTTTTGAAACATTTATCCTTGCATTCATAAACGAGGTCTCGCTGATCGTTAAGAACGGTCTGAAACAGATCTACAGCCCCATTATTGAGAACGAAAATTTCCTTAAAGGCAAGGTCGTTTACGCTAAGCACGCTACCAAGAATTTCGCTCACAAGGACAAATTCTACGTTCAGTATGACGTTTTTACCATTAACAGACCCGAAAACAGGCTTATCAAATCTACTCTCAAATATCTGAGAAATATCACCTCCTCCGCACGAAGCAGAAATAAACTGGATTCACTTATCGCTAACTTCGACGGCGTTGAGTATTCCCAGAATTACAAGCAGGATTTCGCTGCCTCCAATCTGGACAGAAGCATGGCAGGCTATGGCAATGCGCTGAGATGGGTGGAGATCTTTCTGATGAACCGCTATGTTTCCGTTACAAGCGGCAGAAATGTGGCTTATGCCGTTATTTTCCCCACAGGAGAGCTTTTTGACAATTACACACTGTACTGCCTCGCAAGAATGCTCGACAATCAGAGATTCAGAAGCGAGCCCCAGAAAAAGCGCTATCCCCGCATAAATCATCCCATGCCCCGTGACAGCGCTCAGGCTCTCGCTGTTATGACAAGCCGTGCCGACGGAATGAGGGTGGTTTTCGATTCCAAGTGGCAGGAGCTTTCCTCCGATGATGAGAACATGGGTATTCTTCAGACGGATATTTACGATCTGTATAATTTGCTGGAAAAATACAAATCGCAATCTGTCTGCTACATCTATCCTCTGACTCGTGAAATGAGAGAGGACCGCCGTGAGATTTGCTTCAGAAACGAGGACGGTATTCTCGGACGTGTTTATTTCGTGGATATCGGCGACATGGAGAATAGTCTTGCAGTCGTTCTTGAGCATATTTTCGGGCAGAAGATCGAGGATTCCGAGCACAGGCGCACTGCGGGCGCTGCTATATGATTTTTTTCGGGGACCTTTGGGGTCCCCGATTTTTATTGTTACGAAAATTACACAGATGATATGCTATAATCAAAGAGTATAATACTAAACACCTATTGAATTATGGGAATCTCTCGCCGCAAAATCCATATATGCAAGATTTTGCGGCGATTTCTTCTCCATAATTCTAATGGTGTTTAGTATAAATATTTCCGAAAGGGTGATTTTCGTGGAAAAGTGCTGTTTGGACGGAAAAATTATTTATTCCTTTGAGGTTGCGGAAAGCTATGAATTTGAAAAGGAAATACGGTTTTGCAGGGAGCTTGTCTGCTGCGATCCCGAGTGTAATGCGCCTGTTATTTACAAGCACGGCGCTGTGAGAAGACCTTACTTTGCTCATGCAAATTCGGCGGAAATATGCCCATATGACTGCTCGGAAAGGAAAAACAGCGAGCTTTTCAAGAAGCTTCGTGAAATGGTTTTTCTTGCCATGAAAAAACGTTACGGCAGCGCTGTTCGGATGGACGCTTTGATAATCGGGGGGCATTACACCCCTGTGGCGGTTTGCCTTGAAAATGCCCGCTATGCCATTGACATTGCGGACAGGCGCATTACAGCTGCGGTGCTGTCCGAAAGGCGGCAGGCTTACAGCGCTTTGGGTTACACAGGGCTTGTTATCTCTGCGGACGAGGCTTTTGACTGCGATATTTTTGAGAGCGAGGATATTTATTTCCCGCTGCGCTCCGAGCTGAATGAAGCTCACGGGCATACTGCCGTTGTCATTGACAGAAAGGAGCTTCAGCCCTGCTACATGAGGCTTTACAGCTCGGAATATTCCTACGGAAAGGTTTTTTCACGCTTTTTTGAGCTTGACGAGCTTGCTCTTTCGGACAAGGGATTTTACGTTCAGCGGCTTGACGGCGAATTTGATGACATCACTGCCGAACGTGCGAAGGCTGCCGCCGAGCTTGCTGCCCGCAGAAATGCTGCGGCAAAGTCTGTAACGGCTGCTCCTCCCCCGCCGCCGTTACCCTCCCATTCTGCTGCGGCAGGTCCTGCGGCAAAAGCCTTCGACCCTATGGATAATTATCGGAAAACAGGCTGCTTTACAAGGACGGAAGATGACGGCAGCCGCACTCTGCTCTCCCTTGAGGAAATTAAGATAAACAAATCCACCGTCAATTATTTCTCCCGCTTTTCGGATGACAAGATACGCAGCACTGTCAGAAATGCCATTGACGGCACTGTAACGCCCATTGAGACGCTTATGTTCAAGCTTTTATATGCCGATGAAAAGGAACGGGAGGCATTTGTCAGGGCATACGAGGAGCTGCTTAATTCCGACGGGGAGGAGGATTCTGCGGAAATTCTCAGGATACTTGAATATGCCTTTGAGGAAACGGGATTTTTTACTTGACAGCCTATCCTTTATTATTTCACATGATTGACTTTTATGCCAAAAGATGTTAAAATATATAAAACGGCAGGTGTGCTGTCTTGGGTTTGAAATATTTTAACGGAGGTTGTTTTCTGATGATATTAAAAAAATTGGTGGCTTTTGCATTGTCCGTTATGATGTCTGTAGCTGCGGGTGGGTGTGTGCCGGGCGAAAGCAATCCCGCCGAGGCTTCCGCTGCTTCTCCCAGCGCTGCCGAGGTGGCTGACGGAATGGGGATCGGCATCAATCTCGGAAACACCATGGAGGCTTATGAAGCATCGGGCTGCGAAAGAATATCCTATGAATGGATACCCGTTGTGGGAAGCAACACCCCCAAGGATTACGAGACCTGCTGGGGCGCTGAGGAAACCACTCAGGAGGTCATTGACGGTATCAAAAAGGCTGGCTTCAACACTGTTCGTATCCCCGTTTTCTGGGGCAACATGATGAAAAATGACGGCAAGTGGGATATTGATCCCGATTACATCGCAAGGGTCAGAGAGATCGTTGATTACTGCGTGAAGGACGACCTTTACGTTGTTATAAACATTCACCATTTTGATGAATTTATTATCAGGCGGCACACCATTCCCGAGTGCGAAGAGATATTCACTCATTTATGGGCTCAGATCGCCGACTATTTTAAGGATTATCCTTACAATGTGGTTTTTGAGGGCTATAACGAATATCTGGGCGGCAATCAGTTTAACGAAAACGGCAAGCTTGAAGAGGTCTCCAAGCCCATTGCCTACATTATGACAAACAAGCTCAATCAGGCTTTTGTGAATGCTGTCAGAGGCACGGGCGGCAATAACGGCGACAGAGTTCTTATCGTTTCGGGCTACTGGACCAACATTGACAACACTGCCTCCGAATCCTTCAAAATGCCCGAGGACACCGCTTTGGACAGGCTGATGGTATCCGTTCATTACGTTGATAACTCCATGTACTGGATGAATCTCATTGGCGGAAGCGATTGGAAGGCGTACATTGACGATCAGTGCGGCAAGCTTCAAAGAGCCTTTTCCGCCAAAAACATCCCTGTTTTTCTGGGAGAAACTACTTCTATTTATCCCGATTCCAATTTTGCGGGAAATGCCGATACTCGCTCTTCCTCCGAATGCCTTGAGTATGTGCTGAACAAGCTCACTGACTGCGGCTTCGTTCCCGTTCTCTGGGACACAAACGACAATTTCTACTCCCGCACCGAATATAAGATCAAGAATGATTCCGACGCTAAGGTTATTAAAAGAGCTGCCAAAAAGGCGGAGAAATAAATAAAAGCTCCCGACACACCGATTTGAATGTGTCGGGAGCTTGTTTTATTTTTCTGAAATATTTCTCACAGAGCCTTTGAGGATAAGCTCGCCGCTTATGGTTATTATCTCCCGCTCGCTTCTTATGCCGCATATCCTTTCGATAAGAAGCTGGACCGCCTTATCTGCCATTTTTTGAGTGTCAATGTCAATGGTGGTGATGGGCGGCTTCGGCTGATAGAACACATGAAAGGCGATCACATAGACTATAAGCGCACAGACAAAGGATATGCACACCAGCATGGGATAGGATAGATAGGTCAGCCCTGTTTTTTCTGCGCCGTACATTCCTGCTGCCTGCAGCAGGATAAGAAGCTGCAGGGGGAAATATTTCATCATTCCAAGGGATGCTTTCAGCTCCTTGAAAAATCTCCTCACAAGCCCGTCATGCACGTCATACCGCTTATAGATAACGTCCTTGCCGATCACAAAGGCGGCGGTCAGCGCAGGTATTGTCAGTATGCTCAGGGACAGATATACTGTCCCGAAGCATACTGCACTCAGCACGGCAACAAGATGTATTGCCGCCATCAGGGTACTCAGATCAAGCTTTTTCTTCATAGCCCGTCACATCTTCACAGAGCCTGCAAGACCGTTGTAGATGTACTTCTGGAGGAATATGAATACGATCATTATGGGTATCATTCCGATGATTATTGCTGCTGCGACGATCTCAAAGGGTGTTGCCATTGAGCCGAAGAATTTGTAAAGCGCTACGGTGAAGGTCTGCACATCTCTGTTGAGGTAGAGATTCGGGATATAGAAATCGTTATAGAGTCCTATTCCGTTGATGATGATAAGGGTGGTGCAGGCAGGCTTCATCAGGGGGAACACTATCTGCACGAAGGTCCTGAAAAAGCCCGCTCCGTCAATAAGCGCAGCCTCGTCAATTTCCTTTGATATGCTGTCGAGCTGATTGAGCATTATGTATATTCCCACGATTCCGACACCCGAATAGAGAATGATAACGCTCCACATGGTATTTACAAGCTTCACTGCGTACATCATTCTGAAAATAAGGTTCTGAGTTGCAACTACGGGGATAAACATGGTCAGGGTGAAAAGTATCTTTACCACCTTTTTTCCGCAGAAATCGAACCGGTTGAGGACATAGGCTACCATGGCGGTTCCCGTTACCTGCAGGGCAAGGGAAATTGTAAGAATAATGGCAGTATTCAGAAATGCCTTGCCTAAATTTCCCACGCGCATAGCATATGAGAAATTATAGAAATTCAGAAAGCTTTTGGGAGCCTCGAGAACGCTTGTGGCGGAATACTCCGCTCCCGTTTTGAACGCCATGAAGATAAGCGGGATAAGAGGTATGAACACAAAAATACTTGCCAGAACGAGAAATACATATCTGACTACCTTATAAACAGTGGATTCATTTGCCATATGTCATTCCTCCTTAACAAGCAGCTTCTGCAGTCCCACTACGATGATAACTATCACAAATACCAGAACCGACAGCGCCGCTGCAAAGCCCGCTCTGTTTTCCGACATACTCTGCTGGATCATTATTACAGGTGTGCTTGTTCCGTTGCTGCCGTTGAGCATAATATATGGAATCTCAAATACCTGAATTGAGCCCGATACGCTGAGAAGTATGTTGATGAAAAGTACCTTTCGGATAAAGGGGACAGATATATATCTTATCTCCTGCATTTTCGTACAGCCGTCGTCACGGTATGTATTTCCGTTCTCATCCTTCTTTTCCTCACCGAGAACTCTGTTTCCGCCGTGAGTGTAGAGAGTTACAGTTGTGCCCTTGAGAGACTCTGCGTCAATGTCAGCGATGGACTTGAGTATCTTTCCGTCAGCTGCTGCCTCTCCGCCTGCTGCTCCGCCGTTATCGGCACCGCTGTTTCCTGTGCTGCCGCATGCTGCAAATACGCTTGAAGCAAGCGCCATGCACATAGCAATGGACATGATCTTCTTTGCCTTCATATTTTTCTTCCTTCTAAAATTATAATGCCTCATATTGGGTCATTACAAGCAAGCTTATTTAGCTTTGCTTTCTTGTTTATAATTTAACTACATTTTAAGCAGAATTGCACGCATTTTGATTATCAATTATAAAAAATCTATTTCTTTCACAAACTTAACACATTTTATTTGTTATTACAAACAAAAACCTCAGGCAAAATTTTACGAAAAATATTTTGATTTTATCTCTCTCCCCAATTTTTGCGGCATTGCTCAGGCTAAAAAAAGAGTAAAAACCGATTCACAGGGAATCGGTTTTTGATTAAAATTAGCCTTTTATATATTCCCGCAGCTCCGCAAGGCGCTTATTTCCATCGCTTACGCCCAGCTCATATACTGCCTGAAGCTTCTCGGGAGATTTTTCTATCCTGCTGATACCGATAGGCTCAGAAGGGCGCAGCACAAAGGCTCTCCCCTCCTTTTCCCACTGCCTGAGAAGCTCTGCCGAACGGTTATACAGCTCATGCCTTCCTTTGAGCCTTGCGGCTATTTTCGGATATTTCATGCCGCAGAGCCTTACAAGTGCTGATGACATGGGCTTTTTGCGGTATTCTATATCCCTCGTCAGTATTACAACAAGCTTTTCGCAGCCGTGATCTGCCAGCCACTCGAAGGGTATGCTGTCAGATATGCCGCCGTCCAGATATTCCCTGCTCCCTATCCTCACAGGTCTTGACACCAATGGCATGGAGCCTGAGGCTCGGAGGGTATCCATCTGCTCAAATACGCTGTGTATCTGTATGTATTCGGGATCTCCGCTTTCCACATCCGTTACAACGGCATAGAAGGGCACTCCCGAGCGCTTATAGGTCTCGTCGTCAAAGGGGTCAAGCCTGTGAGGCACGTCCTCATAGGCATATTTTGTGCTGAATATATTCCCCTCCTTTATTAAGGGGATAAGTCCCATATAATTTCTGTCGCTGTTGAAGCGCTTATTATACCTTATTACCCTGCCCTTCTGCCCCGACAGAAAATTCACGCCGAACAATGCTCCTGCGGACACACCGATCATGCTGTCAAAGGTAATATTCTGCTCCAGAAACACATCCAGTATGCCTGCGGTGTACATTCCACGCATGGCGCCGCCTTCCAATACCAAGCCTGTTTTCATCCGAAGTCTCCTTTTACGGTATCATTCCACTGTGATAACATCCTTCAGAATATAGTGGAATGTGGGTGCGGAGCTGTTTTCATTTTCGATATAGCCCTCTCTCAGGTCGATCATATCAGAGGGATCATATGGATCTACACCGATATAGTCTCCTTTAAACACCGTTATTTTATTCTGACGGAAGCCGTTTATAAGCTCGCTGACCCTTTCCTGAGTTCCCTCTGCTGCCACAAAGTCATTTATCTCAAGCATTCTTACCCAGTCGTTTCCAAAGCCCGAGCCTATATCCCTTCCGTTTACATTTCCCTTGACGCAGCTCTCGATATCCCTGCCCGAAAGCACCGCTCCCACTGCTGCCGTCATATAGGGAGTCCAGTTGATCTTTGAGCCTGTGAGATAGGTTGTGGGGGCTATGTCTCTCATGCTTTCGTTATAGCTCACATAATAGACAGACTTTGATCTGTCCGTTTCCTCGCAGGCGGAGGCAGGTCCTGCGGTATCCGAATGCTGGGAGATTATCACGCAGCCATCATCAATAAGCTCCTTTGCTATGCTCTTTTCAAGATGATAATTCGACCATGTATCGGCATATTTTACCGTCATTTCCGCTTCGGGCACCACCGAGCGGACTCCAAGGAAAAATGCGGTATAGCCCGAGATGACCTCGGCTATGGGAAAGGCTGCGATATAGCCTATCTTTGCCTGCTCACGGGTCAGCTTTCCCTCGTCTATAAGCTCACTGAGCTTCATTCCCGCCACTACTCCCGAGATATATCTGCCTTCATAGATATTTCCCATGAAGGTATGATAATTGCTGAGCTTCGGCTCCTCATTGGCATTGGTGCAGGTTGCGGCGCAGAACTGTATTTCGGGATATTTCTCCGCAAACTCCTTTGCCTTCTCACCATAGCCATAGCTCGTTGTAAAGATCAGTCCGCAGCCCGCTTCCGCCAGCTCATCCAGCACAGGCTCCACAATATCCTCGGGAACGTTATATCTGGCGAGAGTTATCACCCGATCGCCGTACTGATTTTCTATCTCCCGCTGCGCTCTTACAAAATTATTCGTATATGCGTCGCTTATATCTCCCACATAGACAAAGCCTACCTTTATTTTATTTTCGGTACGGCTGCCTATCTCAAGACAATGTATGCCGAAGGCTGCTGCGATCGCTGCCAGAGCGCACAGCAATGTGATAATTATTTTCTGCCTTTCCTCAGTTTTCATCTGCATACACCTCGCTCAGCTTCTTTCCGTATATCTGCTCCACATCTATGGCTTTGTCCTTTATAAGCTCCAGCATGATATCCACAAGCTTCGGGTCAAACTGCGTTCCTCTGCCCTTTCTCAGCTCTTCAAGCACATATTCCAGATCAAGCTTCTTTCGGTAAACTCGGTTTGCCGTCATGGCGTCAAAAGCATCCGCTATGCCGATTATCCTTGCATTGAGGGGTATTTCTTCACCCTTCAAGCCGTTTACATAGCCCCGTCCGTCATATCGCTCGTGATGATACAGGGCACCGTCCGCAACATGATCTATTACTGTGAAGCTTTTGAGTATCTCCGCTCCCCTTACTACATGGGATTTCATTATCTCGTATTCCTCGTCAGTCAGCCTTGCGGGCTTATTCAGCACGCTGTCGGGTATTCCTATCTTGCCGATGTCATGAAGTATCGCTATCTTGCGGAGGTTTTCACATTCCTCCTCGCTGTAGCCCAGCTTCTTCGCTATCATTACCGAATATTCGGACACTCTCACCGAGTGCTGGCTGGTATTTTCATCCTTGGCATCAACGGTCTTTGCAATGGTGAGGATCGTCTCATTGCCCATTTTAAGCTGGTTTTTTGTAAGCTCCAGCTCCATTTTCTGCATCCGGAAGGTCTTTTGTATCTGCGTTCTCACAAAGAGCCATGTGAGATATGCGATCGTTATCACGGCAACAATTCCCGCATACAGCCTGAACCACCAGTTTTCATATATCTCCTTTTCCTTGACTATCTTATATGTATTTTCCGCTATAACGCTGCCTGTTCGGTTGTCAAGGATAGCAAGATGGAAGGTATATCTGCCCGAGGGCACATTTGTGTAGACTATGCTTGTCATTTCGCTCTGGAGCATTGTCCTCGGCTCGGCATCATAGCCCTCCATATATATGCTTACTTCCGGGTCATTTATGGAGAAATTTACTATCTCGGGGGTTATCTCTATCTCAGAGGCGCCGCCCGGGATCACCGTTTCCGTTTCCTTGTCGATAATCAGACTTTCGCCGTCCGCCTTTATTTCCTTGAGCTTCATTCGATATGATCTGACGTTGATGTCATACCTGTCCAGATCGAGTATCTCTACCCCCGTATCTCCCGATAGATAAAGAATATTATCCTCGTCTGTGTAATTCCATGAATTGGGCGTCAGCGCCTTGCGAAGCCCCTTTTTGGAATTGAGCAGAAGATATTTCACATCTCCCCCCGCAAGCAGCTCTTCACTGTTCACCACAAAAATGCCTGCGGAGCTGAGCACGAACAATTCTCCGTTATTTCCTTCCACAATATCGTAATTGTTATAATATGGGAAATTATTCAGTATCCGTATCTCATTGTCCTCGCTGAGACAGCAAAGCCCGTTTCCCGTGACCACATAATAGCCGCCTGCTCTGCTTTTTACGATACGCAGGATAATTTCCGAGCTAAGCCCGTTTTCCTGCTTCAAGGTCTCCGTTATAACACCGTTTCTTATTACTGCTATGCCGTTTCCGTCGGTGCCTGCAAAGATGCTTCCGTCCTCCCTTTCGCACAGTGACAGCACCTTGGGATTCACAAGCCCCTCCGCTGCGCCGATGGTATCATAAACCCTGCCGTCCCTTATAAAGGTAATGCCGTAATCTCCTGCGGCTGCTATTGTGCCGTCCTTCATTTCTATTACAGAACGGAATTTATCCCCCGCTGTTCCGCTGCTGCTGTCATATGTGATTATTTCCCCGTCGGGTGTGACCTTGCTTATTCCCTTGCCTGAGGTGCATATCCACAGGTTATTGTCCGAATCTGCTTTCAGACAGCGTATCCTTACTTCACTGAAATTCTCAAGAAGGGCTTTTTCCGACCGTGTAAGCCGTTCTCCCACCGCTTCAAGTCCTCTGTCGGTGCCTACATACATTTTGCCCTGCCACTTTATAACGGTATTGACCACATTTCCCGACAAGCCCTCTTCCCTGCCTATTTCCGAAAATACGGAGGGACACAGGCAGAGAAGTCCCAGTCTCGATGATGTAAACCAGTAATTTCCCTGATAATCTATCATCATATGCTCGATGGAGCTGTCAAAATCGCCTAAATCAATGGCATGGAAATCTCCTTCGGGGGTTATATATCCCGCTCCGTTTTCGGCGCAGACAAACAGTGTGCCGTCATCCGAAAAATACAGGGAATTAAGTCCCGAGAGCTTTTCACATTCTGCCGTGAAAACCTTTTTAAAGCCCGAACCCGATATATCATATGCCTCGACCGTATTTCCCGAGGTGCCTGCATATAATATGCCGTTATCGTCAAAGGCGCAGCTGTAATAGGCTTCCCCTTCCTTTTCAACACAACGGCTTGCAATGATTTCCGTTCCCCTGACAAGATACAACATTCCCTCGTCCGTTACGGCGGCAACGTTTCCCTCATTGTCTGCGCATATCCTTCTGGCATAGATTATCCCGGGTATGGTGTCGTAAACCTTCAAGCCCCCCGAAAGAGTCACCACCACCAGACTGTCGGTGGTTCCCGCATAATAATAGCCCCCGGGCGCCTCGGTTATGCAGCGCACCGAATTTGAGGGAAAGCCGTCATCCTTATTCAGGACGTTGGCTATCCTGTCGTTGATGAATATGGATAAGCCGTTGTCATTTGTTCCTATCCACAGCCTGCCTGCCTCGTCCGTGTAGAGGCAGTTCACCGTTTTGACAGCCCCCAGCTCATTCATCCACTCTATCTCATTTCCGCAGTAGCGGTACAGTCCGCCGTAGGTGCCTATCCAGAGAACGCCGTCCTTTGTATTTACTATATCGTTTGCCATTCCGCCGGGGAGCCCGTTTTCGCCGTCATATGCTGTTCTGGTACACTTGTCAAATTCATATTCCGCTGCTGCGGAGCTTACGTTTTCCTCGGCATAAACTATGCCGCTCTCGGGCATAACTGCCAAAAGAGACAGCATTATTATCAGAACCGCTGTTATTCCTTGGTGCTTTATTTTTTTATCCTTTTTCCTGTCCCGAAGCTTTACCGCAAGATACAGAAGCATCATTGTCAGGGTCTTGTCAAGAAAATCCACATAAAACTGCCCCGCTATCCTGCTGAGGGTCTTATTAAAGCCCATTTCCTGCATAAGTCCCACTACACCGTCTCCCCAGATATTTCCCACTGCGCCTCCCGCCAGAAAATAGTTAATCGGCGCTGACACTGTAACGGACAGCAGCGTTACTGCAAATGCGGCTGACAGCACTCCGAACAGGCTCTTTAAATATCCCTTTTTTGCGCATATTCCCACAATTATTCCCACTGCGATATTCGTAAGCGCATAAAACATGACCGCAGGTGAATGAAAGCTGTAGATCATATTTGCCGACGCTCCCACTATGGCTCCGCACACAGGTCCCAGCCAATAGGCAGCAAAACCCGTTCCCACTGCGTCAAGCCAGACGGGCAGCTCCAGAAGCTCGGCAAAGCTTCTTCCAAGATAATTTATCAGTATGCAGCCAAATACAAACAGACAAAGCCGCAATTTTTTTCCCGCTCCCATGATCGTGACCTCTCCTTTTGTATATCCTCATTGATTTTTCCGAAATTTTTGTATAATCATTTTTATTATAGCACTTTTCAAGCTGATATGCTACTGCAAAAAGAAAATAATTGTCGACGTTTCCGACATTTTTTTCAAATTTGCAAAAAAGGCTGCATCAGCGTTATTCCGATACAGCCTTGTATGAGTTTATTAGTTTTTTTCCTTTGTTCCCGCAAATATGAAATAGCTGGTCAGTCCTTCGCTGTAGGACACTTTATCATAGGGAATTTCGCTTATCTCCATGGAATTGCTGTGGTCAAGCTCACGTATTTCCGCTCCAAGCCCCTCGCTCAGGCGGACAAATGCTCCCAGACATCGGTAGGAATCCACATTTGCATCGGTCATTTTGTTAATTGAGGCAAGATCTCCCGAAAGGACGGCATTTCGTGTCTGCTCATCATGCCTGTCGGTTTCATTCGGCTCCAGATAATGGGAGAAATCTACCGAAAATACGAACAGGCATTTTTTCTCCTCGGATATTTTAAGAAGCAGCTCTGATATATCCTTTGAAATATCCTTGTCCGCCGAGCTGCCCACAAGCAGGCAGGCGGTTTTTGCTTCGGGAAAATAATGCTTCACAAAGGGGATCACTGCGGACGAGGAATGGTCGTATTCCACTGTTTTGCTGTCCTCCGCCGCTCCAAGCTCAGATATAAAGCGGTCGATGATATCCCTGTCCGCACTTAGTCTCCCAAAGGGCGTTGACCAATCCAGCGGGGAGGTTATTACGGGGGCTTTGGCAGGATAATGGAGGGTGGAGATAATGACCACCGTTTCCGTTTCGGGACGGGTCATGGCGGCGGTTTTGAAAAAGCCCGCTGCCATATGACCTGCTGTAAGATGATGGGGTATCGTTCCGCATAAAACCTCCCCATCCGTCTCATACTGTTCTGCTCTTGAAATGTACAGGTCGAAATCCCGCTCATTATAGTAATTGCAGCCGAGAGTTTCCTCTCTTATATAAACCGTTTCTGCCTGCGGCAGGCTTGTTTCGGCGGGCATTTCCGACGATACAGCATCATTCCTTTGGGTGCAGCCGCATAACAGCAGCGCTGCCGCAAGCATAATTATCTGCTTATACCGCTGCTTCATAGCCCTTGACCTTAATGACAGTTCTCTCGCTTATGCCCCATGTTTTGTTCCTGCGGTTGAGGGCTGCCGCACTTTCAAGTACATATTCGCCGTCTGCCGCTATTTTAAATGTGTAGGAGGCATGACCATATTTATCGGTGTAAAGCCTTATCTGCTGACTCTTGAAATTGCTGTAGGAATCCATTCTTCCGCAGGAGGGAATAACGTCGGTGATAACATGATATCCGCCGCCTTCAACATCAATATCCACTCTTGCTTCGCCGCCTATTCTAAGCTGTCCGCCCTTTTCTGCCCGTATCTTCTTTGT
The DNA here is from genome assembly GCA_022787085.1 of Oscillospiraceae bacterium. Lineage (GTDB taxonomy): Bacteria > Bacillota > Clostridia > Oscillospirales > Ruminococcaceae > Huintestinicola. The sequence continues at coordinate 20,814 of JALFVE010000001.1, forward strand.
AACCTTGAGAGTGGGTGCGGCGGAATTTTCCTCGATGCGTCCCTTGTAGAACACAACAGTGAATATTTCGCCTGCCGTTACCTTGAAATCAGCCTCGGCAAGCTGCTTTTCCGTAAAGCTGAGACGTGTTCCGAAATGGCTTGCGGGCTTCACTGTCTCGGTCTTTCCGTCACGGACATAGGTAAATTCCGCGCCGTTTTCGGTCTTTACGGTGTAATTATTCAGATACACCATAAGCTCAAGCACGAAGGTATCATATATCTGCTCCTCATCAAGCAGCCAGCGTGCCATCATATCCGCCTCGGGTCTGTGGAGCATTGAGGCGGTGAGCAGGGCATACTGCGTATTTTCAAGGGATGCCTCGCCCTTGATATATACCTTTTCGCCGTCAATTACAGCTTCGGACGATACCAGCTTTTCATAATATTTCGCTGCACCGTCATAATCTCCCGAAGCTGCCAGTGCTGCGCAGAGAATAAGCATATCCTCATAAAGGTAATCACACTCGGTCTCTGCCTCGTCCTTCAGCTCAGTATTTTCAAGGATTTCCCGTATCTCGTTCATTACAGGCTGGTCAAGGGCTGCAAGGGCAAGATATGCGGAGGATATTTTTGCTGCTGTCTGATCCTTTTCGTCAAGGATTTCCGTCATGTGCCTTAATACTGCCTGCTTATCAGCAAGCTCGGGTGCTGCAAGGCAGATAATAGCTGTGAGCCTGTCGTCCGAATAGGATTCGGGAAGAAGCCTTGCTGCGCCGTTCTGCATTATTCCCTTAAATTCCGAGACAAATTCCTCCTCGGTTATAAAGCCGAACTCCTTATAGGCAAATTCATTGGCAATGCGGGTATCAAGCCTTTCGGTGGTATGCTCCAGAAGCTTGAAAAGTGTGTCCGTATAAAGCATATATTCCTTATCATAGAAGGTCATCTTTACGGGATAGCGCAGGGGCTTTATGTCAATTCCATCCGCAAGGTCAAAGCTTTTTATGATATCCATTTCAAGCAGTGAATCGGTTACGGTCACGGGCAGCTCTACTGCATCTCTGCCCTTTTCATTTTCTGCGGTAAAGAGTATTTTATATTCTCCTGCGGGCAGCTTGCCGAAGTTTGCGGAGCGTCCCGAGGGAGCTGTGAGGGTTTTCTCAATGCCGTTGCCCGAGAGGGTCACTGTGATAGTCTCGTCGGCTTCTGTTTCGCCGTAGCAGCGGGCGGATACGGATATATCATCGCCCTCAACATAGCTGTCCATTACGATGGGGCTTATGAATACGGGCTGTGTGGCAATGAGCGGGGATCGTGACGCTCCTGCATATACTGCGTCTGTCTGCTTTTCCCATATTGCCTGTGCGGTAAGCCTCCAGCTTGTGATATTGTCGGGAAGCTTAAATTCAAGCTCAGCTTCGCCATTGCTGTCGGTGGTAACATTAAAGAAGGCTGCGGTGTCCTTGAAATCCTTGCGGATATAGTCTTCATCTCCGCCGCCGCCCTTTTCTCCTGAATTATCGGCGTCAAGAGTGTGCTGGACATAGCTGTAATAAACCTCTGCCCACGGCAGCCGGATATCACTGTAAATATATTCCAGCGGGTCTGCAAACTGATCTGCAACGGCAAATGCCGCTTCGTCCACTACGCTCAGGGACACGGCTGCCGAATCAAGAGGCTTATTATTTTTATCCTTTGCGGTTATCTTGACCTTTGCGGTATCTCCCGGAGCGTATTTCTCCTTGTCGGGCTTTATATCAACGAGTATCTCTCTATCGGCAGGGTCGAAGGAATAATATTCCCAGCCCTCGCTTATGGGATAAACGTGTCTGCCGTCAAAGTATGCGCCAAGCACATTTACATTGGGGATATATTTTGCTGTCATTACATGGTCGAAAACGGGTTCGGTCATGATCTCCGATGTCAGGAGCTTATTTCCGTGAACAAGGAAAAGAATACGTCCGCCTTTTTCGATATCCGTTTCAATGCCGTTGTTAAGAAGAGTGAACTGAATGGATTCATTTTCTTTAAATTCAATTTTATCGGAGGAAAGAGTGTAGTGCTTTCGGTCAGTGTCCCTGTAATAATCATACTCGGTGCCTCTGAGATAAATTTTCTGACGGGTCTTTCTTCCCTTGCTGTCCTTATAGCTTATTTCAAGATAATATGTGGAATCCTTTTCGGTAAGAGGAAGGTTTTCTATGGATGCCTTTCCATTCTTTGTTTTGAGAGTATAGGTCTTTACTGTTTCGGTATGCTCGTCATATTCATAGTTCTTGACCGTCTTTTTTTGCAGATAGTCATAATATGAGCCTGTTTCACGCTTTGTGTACCAGCGGCGCTTGAGAACGGCGTTTATTTCCGAATCCGCCGCTTTTCCTCTTATCTTGTCATTGGGAAGATAATAGCTGTCGCTGTCCTCCTCGGTAATGTTGTCGGTGATTATTTCGGATAGAGTGAAATCTATTCTGTCTGTCTTTTTGTCAAACTCATATTCAAGCATTATGTCACGGAAAAATCCCCAGAAGAATTTGCTGCCGTATGTATATACGTCCTGAACTCCCGTAAGCTCATAGCCCACATAAAGGCTTTCAGGCTTCCATTCGGGAGAATAGTAATATTCATTTTCAGAAACGTCCTTATAAAGCAACTCTCCCGAGGCAATGCCGTCCTTATCGGTGACAAGCTCGTTTGGCTCTGCTGATTTCATCATGTAGCTGCTCAGCTTAAAGTGAAGTCCGTCGGCGGGTGTGCCGTCGTAAAAGCTTGCCTCTATTGAGGTGGGAACAGGCTCGCTCTGGGGGGATTCCCAGTAGAGAGGCAGGGTGATGTCATATACATAATTGGGCTTTTCATAGTCATGGACGGTTATACCCTTGCTGCAAAGCTCGGTATCGCCGCTGTAAAGCGCCACATTTGCCCACCAGAAATCATCCGACTTTGAATAGTCAATTTCCGCTGTAAAGGTGCCGTTTTCACGCAGCGTTACGGGAACGTCCTCAAATATCTCACTGTCATAATTATAGGTATGGATATAAAGCTCCTCGGGCATGGGAACATCTGCGGCTCTGGGACGGACGATTCCCCATATCTTCACCTTATCGGTGGTGAGATATGCTTCTCTGTCGGTGTAGATATAGGTATAATACATATCCTGCGGGTCTTTCTCAGCCTTTTTGCCGTAATCGTAAGCGTCGATAAAGACACTGCCGTTATATGTGATTTTCAGCAGCCCTGTGCCGCCTGCGGGGGTATTGTGGGATAACAGCGCAAGACCGTCCTTGTCGGCTTTGGCTGTAAATACACCGTCTGAGGTATACAGCTCCGCTTCGGCTCCCTCGGCAGCCTTGCCCGTAAAGGTATCGTTTATAAAAAGCTGCGCATCTCCCCCAAGCTCCGCAGAATATACGGAAACGGGATTTACCTGAATATGCCGCATTACCTTGTATTCAACGCCGTCCGCTTCTGCTGTTACCTCTGCAAGGTAATAGCCGTTTTTCAGATCATCGGGCAGCAGCAGGAATGAGGGTCCCCAGCTGTCCTTGCCCTCTATAAGGCTCGATTCGGAGGAATATGACAGGTCAAGTCCATCTGTGGAAAACTCATAGCTGTCTTCGTGCATTTTGCTGTCAACATAGCTCTTGAGGGCATTGTAATAATCATCGGCGGTCTTGTAGCTGTAAAGCTTTAAGCTGTACTGCGTTTCGGGGGCTTTCAGCGCATCCGAAGCATATAGCTCGATCACTGCAAGGTCGCCCTCGATAAAGGTCTCGGACATTCCCGAATCGTAAAGATACTGTCCGCCGCTGTATCTCTCAGTTCTGAAACGGAAGGAATAATCCTCGCTGAGAGAGTCTCCGTCTGCTGTGGGCAGTCCCTTTTTCAGCTTTACGGTATAATATGTGGCAGGGTAAAGGTCCTTGTCGGGAATGAAATAAAGGGTATTTCTGTGTGAGGTGAATTTTCCCTTGACAGGCGGCTCTATCTCGAAATAGTCCCCAACATTTTTTGTTCCCGCTCTTGCGGTAAGGGTTATCTCTATGCCGGTATCCACGCCTGCATATTCGCTGCCGTCGGTGGGGTAGGTGTGTGTTACCTTTACATCTCCCTCGGTCTGGAATGCCCATTTATAGTCGGTCATTCCCTCGCTGTCAACAAGAGACAGCACAGCCATGCTGTTTTCTGGAAAGCTCTCAAGGCTTTTCAGCTTGTAGGAGCAGGGCGCTGTTCTTTCAAGGGTAAAATCACTGTCGTTTGAAAGGGCAAGCAGTCCCTTTAAGCTTTCCGCAGGGATATCCTGTGAGGCTGTGACGGTAAAGGTTGAATTTGTGCTGATAAGCTGTCCTGTCATGCTGTCCGCCGTTACGGAGGTGATAAGCCGCTCCCCGTTTGTTTCGGGCATTTCCCATTTTGTCTCGGCTGCCGCTTCCGTTTCCGTTTCCGATACGGGTGCTGTTTCCGTCAGGCTCGTTTCCGCTGCGGTGATTTCGGGCGCTGTGCTCTCCTCGGGCGTTTCGCTCTTTCCCGCACAGCCGCCGAATATCCCCGCTGTCATCAGCAGTGCCGTAAATGCTGCAAGCAGGCGGGGCGTTCTTCTCCTTTTATTTCCGTTCATTCCAATACCCCCTGAAATATTTTACTTTAGTATGATTTTAGCATACAATCGGCAAAATGTACATAACACATTGATTACAATTTATTACAATTTGAAAAAAGTTTTCATCATAAGTTACATTTTTATACTAATAACCATTTGTTCTATGGATAAAGGTGGTGGATAGAATACGTCCAATCAAGGAAAGCGACCGCAGGCGGGCTGTCGCCCGGCAAGGGAGCTTGACGCAGAGTGGGCGTATTATAGCCGCCGCATTTTGTCCATAGGTTAAATGGTTATTAGTATTACTGTATAAATGTAATTCTCCCCGTCGAAGGCGGGGAGAATTACACCAGTCTGTCGAAAAAGAAATGACAATTGTATAATATGCACAAACCAAAACATAATTTGCTTTGTCAAAAACGTTCCACCGGAACGTTTTTGAGGTATATTTTGCACAATTTCCTTTAAAGGGGAGGCGGTTTTGTACGCCTCCCCTCGAAATGCTGTCGCATTTCTCACCCCTTGCTCCGTTTTTACTCGTATTAAAGGGGATTTCGCCCTCTGCGGAGGGCGACCAAAGGGCTCTGCCCTTTGGAAACCCGCCACCTTTGAAAAGGTGGACGAAACTTTTAGTGTGACCTAATTTGTGCAGATTTTTTCATCTATTCACTTTTTCGACAATCTGTCATATCAGACAATATTATTTTTCACCGCAAACACCGCAAGCTGGGTGCGGTCTTTAAGCCCCAGCTTTTCAAGAAGCCTTGAGATATTGTTTCTCACAGTTCCCTCCGCAAGAAACAGCCTTGAGGCAATTTCCTTATTGTCGCAGCCGTCGCAGATGAGCGTCATCAGCTCCCTGTCCCTTTCGGACAGCTCAAAGCCTGCCGCCGACGGCTGGGGCACGGGCATTGTCTGCTTGATGGCGGAAAATACTCCTGCGCCGAATACATTTATCCCACTGTGTACGGTCTTTATGGCGTTTATTATCTTCTCATTTTCCATTTCCTTTAAGATATATCCGTCCGCTCCGCAGGCAACTGCCTTCTGCACAGTCTCGCTGTCGTCAAAGGTGGTGAGAACCAGCACCTTTATATGGGGAAAATGGGTCTTTATCTGCCTTGTGCCGTATTCTCCGTCATATTCGGGCATCCGCATATCCATGAGAACCACATCGGGTGAACGCTTTATGCACATTTCAAGGGCTTCCTTGCCGTTTGCCGCCTGCCCTACCACCTCTATGCCGCTGTCCGCTGACAGGACGGCTTCAAGCCCCTGCCTCAGTATGCCGATATCATCGGCTATAAGCACCTTTATCATTGTTCTTCTCCTTTTTCTTCCTTTGGAACGGGTATTTTTATCACCACCGAGAAGCCTATTCCCTCGCCCGATTTGAAAACGACTGTTCCTCCAAGCTCCTCTGTTCTTTCCTTAATCCCTCTGAGTCCGTTATGGGCGTTTATCCCGGCACAGCCTTTGCCGTTGTCAAATACATACAGCTCTATGGACGTATCAAGAAATTTTATTATCACGTCTATCCTGTCTGCACCCGAGTATCTGACGCTGTTGGTGATCATTTCACGAAAGCTGCTGTAGATATTCTGCACGCAGAAGGCATATCTGCCGTCCTCAGTGCCCTGTATGCAAAGCTCCGTTTTTATATCCCTTACAGCGTCTGTTACTGTTCTTACTGCGGCTGTTACGGTGGTCATGAAGCTGTCCTCACGGAGATTGTTTATGGAGCAGCGAAGCTGTGTGAGTCCGCCCCTTGCAAGTGATTCCGTTTCGTCCATAAATCCGCTCAGCTCCCTTTGCTGCGGCGAATCGGGCATTTCAGACAATCTGACTTTTGACAGCTTTGCAAGTGAGCTTATCATTGTGAAGGTATGTCCTGCGGTGTCGTGGACCTCCTGTGCGATACGGTTTCGCTCACGCTCAATTGCAAGGCGCTGTCTTGCTCCCGCAAGCTCATCTGTTTTCTCGATCAGCTGGTAATATCTGGTTATATCCGAGACTATCACCAGACGGGCTACGGCTATTCCCTTGTCGTCACGGCAATGATAATGCTTTATCCCCAGATGAAGCCCGTCCTTTTCTATTTCCGCATAGTCGAAATCCTCGGTGAGAGGCTTTTCCGAAAGCTCCGATATATAGGCTATAAATTCGTCAAGGCTTGTTTTTTCGGATATTCCCAGCATCCGCACTGCACCGCTGCTGAGATAGGTTATCCTGCCTCGGCGGCTGAATACTATGACCCCCTCCTCAATGATATTGAATGCGTCCTCGAAGGCAACGTCATTTACATTCAGAAAGCCATAGCGATAGGTTGCAAGCAGGACAAGAAGCCCCGATATGGCAAGAGACAGCGGGGTAAGCGCAAAATCAAGAGTTATCACATTTGCAAGAGTCAGAAGATTTATTGACAGCGGTATTCCTGTGGCAAGGGTCAGAAGCACTGCCTGCCCCCTTGAACGCTGCTTGTTCTCGAAGCACTGCCTGCATATCAGCCCGATGCCTCCAAGCATTGCAAGATATATGTATATCTGGCTGATAAAGAAAAGCGGTCCGTGAGCTATGCCATTCATTGAAAGCTCCGTATAATAAAGCCTGTGAAGCGGATTTGTGACCGCTCCGAGAAATATCAGCGCCGAAAAGCCCAGTGTGCCTGTCAGAAGCGGCTTTGAAAGCTCCCTGTCCATATAGCTCACCGCAAACAAAAGCCAGCAGCTGCCGATGAAGCTTATTCCCAGATTGCCGATGTCATAGCCTATGAGCAGCTGCCTTTCGCTTTCGGAAAAGATTATTATCAGCTGGGATATTATCCACAGCAGCAGGGAGCACTGGCAGCCCACAAAGCTGTATGTCACCCTGCTGCGGCTGCCCTTTATGAGCAGCCATACCATTGACGCACATATCAGTGCCATTGCTGTCAGCAGCATGGCTGTGAGTATCCCGAGCATTCCCTCGCTCATTTTTTTGCCCCTTTCATGTATTTGTGTGCTTCACCCTGCCTGCGGCGGGGGTGAAGCACGTTAATATAATACTAATTATATATCATATCCACCTAAAAATCAAGCTTACCATGTCCAGTCCTCGAAGAATCTGCCTGCCTTTTCTTTAAGCTCCCTGCCCTTTTTTATGAAATATTCATTGGCGGAGGAAACGGCGATAAGGATAAGTCCCACTGCCAGCAGATATATCCACCAGTCTATCATCAGGAAGAAATCTCTGAATATATAGAGGGTAAGTCCTGTGAGCGCTATGGAGGACACTGCAAACCAGCGCTTTTTCTTTCTCACAAAGGAGTAAAGAAGTATTGTCAGGGATACTCCCAAAACGATAAGAGTATTAAACAGGCTTTCGTATAAAAGCGCCTCTATTATAAGGCAGACAAAGGATATGCTGTATATTGCGGAAGGGAAATTTTCCGAGAGCTTTGGATATTTTTTCCAGATTTTTGAGAAAGCATAGCCGAATATGCAGATAAGCCCAAGGGTTAGCTTGCTCGAAATAAGAGTATCGGTCACAACAAGGAACGGTCTGTTTATAAGCGCAAGGGTAAAAAGTCCGCAGGCTGCTGTTATGGCTGCTCTGTTGAAATCATCATGCTGCTCTTTTCTTGCAAGATTTGCGGCAAACAGGGCAAGAAGTGTGAGGGCTGCGAACAGCGCTGCTTTTCCGCTGAGATATGAAAGAATTGGTATGCAGAAGAGTATTCCCGTGCAGCAGGTGTCAAGTCTGAAGCTTTCGTCCTTCCTTTCAAGGAGCTTTTTGGGGAAGAATATTCTTGAAGCCGTCAGGCAGGCTGCTGCGGTCATTACTGCCGCAAGGATATGCACATAATTGCTGCCGTTCGGCTCTGCTATTTCGGCAAGGCCATTCACTGCCTGCACCGAAACAAACATTGTGATAAGCGAGAGGAGGTTATTTGCAGAGCTGCCGAACAGAACCGTCAGCATAACGCTCACAGCAAGGAGAAGAAGCTGTATTCCTGTATTGCCGTATTCCATTCCGGGCAGCGTCATTACTGCTGCTGATATTGCAAAGGTATAAAAGACTGTGCCCGAGCGCTTTTTCCATATTATCATTACCGCTGCGGCAACAGACGCAAGCACAGCGGCACTGACTGCTGACTTATCCCCAAAGGAGAGGACATACTCGGGTGAAAGCATTTCCATTGCGGTAAATACCATTCCCGTTACGGGGAGAGGAAGCAATACTTTGAATATCCCTGCCATGGGTGCGTCCTTTTCGGCGGATTTTATCAGCAGGAGAATGCCCGTAAGCAGGAAGCTCATAAGCAGATAGATATTCTCATCTCCCGAGGGGTACAGTGCGGATATTATTACGGCGGCGGTGATGGTAATATCCGAAAAGGCTGTTCTGAGTGGCTTTGCATAATGATGTATGAGTGCAAGTACAAGGAGCATTATGAAAAATATAAAGAAGGGTGCGTTTTCATATTTATCGCTGATAAGAGAGTAAACATTATACAGCGCAAAGCCACTTATGATACATTCCGCTCCTTTAAGCAGGCTGCTTTGACGGCGTATTCCAAGAAATGCTGTGTAGAGGATATACATCCCTGCTGTAATAAAGCAGCAGTAATTCCAGTCGGAGCTGTTTATTATGAGCATACCCGCAGAAGCAAGGGCTGCGGCGATATTCAGAAGCATTTCCGAAACCTTTGCTGTGCTGAGCCATTTTTCGGGAGCCCTGAGAAAGGTGATATCCGAAACGGAGGTGAACAATACTGCAAAAACTGCAAGGAAAAGGATAAAATATTCACTACTTGGTGCAAGCTCGGAAAGGAGGAGCACTGTGAAGAAAAGCCCTGTAATATGGGAGAAAACTGCCCAGCAGGTTCTTGAATACACATTATGTCCCTTAAATGCCATTACGGCGATGGCGAGACTCTGGAGGATATAAAGTGCGGCAATGACATAGCAGGCGGCGTCCCGGTCTCCGAAATTATCACAAAGCACAAATACAGAGAAGATAGTGCCGATAAGTCCCAGAATTACGGCGGTGGTATCCACAGCCGCTTTCCAGCCCTCGGGCAGTCTCGGAGAGACGGAATAGAACGTATTTATAAACGCAAGGAAAAGCGCTGTAAGGATAACTGCGGAGACGGCTTCCGTTTTTGAAAGCTCGGCTATTAGCATGAGCGAGAATGTCATTCCCGTAAACAGGGAGGCAAAGGCGGAGGGGGCGTTTTCATACGATCTATGTCCCCTTGCTGCCATTATTCCAACTGCGAAGGAATGGACTATATACACGCCCGCAACCGCAAAGCACACACCGTTCCATTCGGTGAAGCTGTTTCCCAGAGCGGCAAGTGAGAAGATCAGTCCCGACGCACAGAGCAGAATTGCGGAAAGCTTTACGGGACCGTTCCATTCATTGGGGATATTTACGTTGAATGTATAGAATCCGCTGATGAAGAGAAGCGAAAAGATAGCAAGGGCAAGAGCGAATATCTCAAGGGCTGCGGACAGCTTCCACATTATCGCTGCTGTGAAGAATATTCCCGAAAGAAGGGATATCGCTCCCGAAAGGCGCTTATTATATATGCTGTGTCCCTTAATGCCCATAACAGCCACGGCTGCCGAACGTATCACATATATGCCTGCGCAGATATATGCCGCTGCACTGCTGCATGATAATGCTGCTATACCGCAAAGCACGGCTGCTGCGTAAAGGGCTGCGGCCGCTGTTTTTACAGGCTTTTCCCATTTTTCGGAGATATTTGCTTCAAGGGTAAAGACTGCCGTATTCACCGCAAGGGTGAGAAGGGACATGAGAATTGCGAAAATTCCCCATTCATCGGTAAGCTGAATGAGCATGAGCACTGCGGACATTGCTCCGCCGAAAACGGATATATATGCTGCGGCAGCCTTACCGTAAATGCTGTATCCCTTTGCGGACAGGAAGCTGATAATAAGTGCGGCTGCTGCGAAAAGTATGCAGCTTCCTCCGCCGCCGATCGAAAGATAGCTTCCAAGCAGTCCGAAAAAGCCTGCGGTTATCAGTGTGATCGCTGAAAAGAAGGTGCCGAGAGTATAAAATGCAAAGGCGGTGCTTTCAAGCTTCAGCTTGCTTTTTACAAATGCGCTGATGCCGAAAAACAGGGCGGATACCGCTCCGATGGCGCAGGTCCTGCCGAAATTGCCCATGCTTACCCACACCGCTGTGGAGAAAACCAGTCCTGCAAGTATTACAAAAATTATGCCTATGGTCATAAGTACGGACATTGCCCCTGCACGCTTTTCATGGGAAACCGATTTGACGGGAGCAGGCTGTCTGACGGTATTTACATTTTCCTCATCCCTGAAAACAGGGTTGGAAGGCTGCTTTTCGGGCGGCTTTACAGTCTCCCGAGGGGGCGTTTCCGTATATTGCTCTTTTTGGCAGACAGGCACCACGGGAGAAATATTTCGGTCAATGCTGTCCGAAAATACGGGGGCTTCGGCAGCATTTGGAGAATCATTCTCCTCTTTTTTTGCCTTCAGCCCGGAATATTCCATGCTGCTTATCCTGCCCGCTTTGAAAAGCTCCGATACAAACCCTTCAAGCTTTGCATTTCTGCTGCACATCGCTATTGACAGCGGAATAAGCACTAATGGCGACAATACCCACGCTATTATAAGCAGATATACCATAAAACCGCCTCCTGTATGATCTTTATTCCGATTATACCATTATGAAGGCGGCGGGACAATATGCCGTTTGTAATTATCGGAGTGACATTTGTCACTACTGTGGGTTAATATCAGATAAGCTTCATCTCTCTTGCCATCATTACTGCTTCGGTCTTGTTTTTGGCGCCAAGCTTTCTGTATATATCCTGTCTTGCCGAAGCCTGTCGCTCCGAATATATATACATCCTGCTTCAGAAGCTTCGCCGCATCCAGCTTTTTAACCGCTGCGGCATAGTAAAGCGGTACTATGGCATCACCCTGCTGAAGCTCGTATATATTCCTTGACGCCATGCCGTTTTCATCAATGCCGTCCCATACTCCGTCAATGGCCACTATGCCGTTTACATAATCGTGAGTTATCCTGAGATTGGTCTCTTCACCGTTTACCATTATTTGCACTTGATTATTCCTATATAAAATCTCTCCCAAAACAAAATATAATGCATTTTTCCTTTTGCTGCATTATCCTTATTTTATCACAGAAAAACCGCTTTTTCAATTCGTTTGTTCCATAAATATTAAGGACAAATTCCCCCCCGATTTTATTATGCTTTACGAATTTTTTCCATCCCCCCGTTTCACCCAAAAGGGTGATGATAAATCTACAGTCATCTGCTATAATGTTGTGCTTATTCGTGACTATGCCCTGTAAATGCATTGCTTTCAATGATAATTTGTATTTTTGGCATCTCTGCAAATTCATATTTTGTTTAAATGCACAAAATATCAATTATCTCTATAATTTTTATTGTAATTTTGAAATTTTTATGATATAATTACTTTGGATATATTTTATTCATATCATTAAAAGGGGGGGGCTTCTCCGTTGGACAATGCTTCAGCTGACATGAAAAAAACCAAGGGGCTTCAATTTCACCTGATCTTCAGCGTATGCGCTGTTCTCATTCTGTTTTTTGTTCTTGTTGCCAAATTTTCTTCCGATATTGCCGCAAGCCATATTCAGAACGAGCCTCTTGCCCATTACCGTCTCCTTGCGGACAAAACCACTCAGGAGATCACTACCTGGTTTTCAAATGAGGCTCAGATAGTTGCAAATCAGAAGGCTGCCATTGAGATATCAGGCGATTTTTCATGGGATAGCCTTACAAATTATCTGACCTCCATTGTGGAGGATTATAATGACGAGGGCTATATCTATGACCTGTATTTCGTCAGCACCGATAATGTCATGTCCTCGGGCTGCGGATATATTCCCGATCCCTCCATTGATTTCACAGCCCGTCCATGGTACGCTGAAGCTGTTAAAAAAGACGGGCTCTATTACTCCGCACCATATAAGGATACCAATCTGAATAAATATGTTGTTACCATTTCCTCTATTGTCACAGACAGCAGCGGCGAGCTTATGGGCGTGCTGGCTCTGGATATTTTCGTGGACACCCTTTTTGAAATTGCCGAAAATGCCGAGGTCCCCGAAAACAGCTATATTTTCCTCATTGACGCAAATATGGGCGCCGCTACTCATCCCTGCAGGGATTTCGGCTACATAAACGACGAGCCTGTACGGCTTTCCGAGCTTCCCTTCAGCCCATACAGCGAGCTGGAGAATATGATAATCAACGGCAGCAGGGACGTTCTCAGAATAACCGATTATGACGGCGTTAAGCGGGAGCTGTTTGTCAGCAGAGTTGACTGCTGCGGTTGGTATACTGTGGCGGCGATACCCGAAAGCGTTGTGAATTCCTCTTCTAAATCCCTGCTTTTAAGCATTTCGGTGGCGCTGTTTATCTGCCTTATTATCGGCATTTTCTGCACCCTCTTTGCTGCAAGAGGGATAATGCGTCAGCTGAGCGACGCCATTATCGCAGCTAATGCCGCAAACGAGACTAAAGGCTCCTTCCTTGCAAATATGTCCCACGAGATCCGCACCCCCATAAACGCCGTTATCGGAATGAACGAGATGATACTGCGGGAAAACTCCGACCCGAATATCACAGGCTACGCTCTCGATATTTCTGCCGCAAGCCGCAGCCTTATTTCCATTATTAACGATATTCTGGATTTTTCAAAGATAGAATCGGGTAAGATCGAGATCGCCGAAAGCGAATTCAATATCGCCTCCATTATCAATGACGTTGTTAATATGTCCATTGCAAGACTCGGCGAAAAGGAGCTGGAGCTTCTTGTCAGCGCCGATCCCGATATCCCTGTGGGAATTATCGGCGATGAAATGCGTATTCAGCAGATCATCGTCAACCTTATGACCAACGGCATCAAATACACAAATCATGGCTTTGTTGCGCTGAAATTATCCTGCACAAAGCAGGACTACGGCATAAATCTCGATATCTCCGTCAGGGATTCGGGCATTGGCATTACGGAAGAAAATATGGAAAAGCTCTTTACCAGCTTCCAGCAGGTGGACACTAAGCGCAACCGCTCTGTTGAGGGCACGGGACTGGGTCTTGCCATCACAAAAAGGCTCATTACCATTATGGGCGGCTTTATAAACGTTTCCAGCGAATACGGCGCAGGAACGGAATTCAGAGTTTCGATCCCGCTGAAGGTCTCTGATGACAGCCCCTTTATTTCCCTGCGCTCCCCCAAAAATCTTCACGCCGCCTGCCTTTTCTCGACTGACGGCATGGATCTGAAAACCGCAAAAGAGCATAGAAAGATCACCGAGGAAATGACAGAGCAGCTTGATATTGATATGCGCACCTTTGATTCGGCAGATGAGGTCAAGACGCTGATAGCCGAGGGAAGGCTGAATACCGTTTTCACCGACCGCACCTTCTATCTCAGGGACAAGGATTACTGGAACGGCATTTCACGGAATATTACCCTGACTGTTGTGCAGAGCAGGATCAATGCCGTTAAGCTGCCCGATACCATCAGATGCATTTACAAGCCCTTTTATACAATGTCGGCGGCGGCGGTGCTCAATAATGACAGCTCTGCAGCGTTTCTCAGCGAACGAAGAAATTCCTCTGTCAGATTCACCGCTCCCGACGCAAAAATTCTCATTGTTGATGATAACGCTGTAAATCTCAAGGTCGCTGCGGGTCTTATGAAGCCCTATCAGATGCAGGTGTTTACTGCGGACAGCGGCAGCAAGGCTATTGCCATGCTGGAGGAGAGCCGTGATTTTGACATTGTATTTATGGATCACATGATGCCTGTGATGGACGGCGTTGAGGCTGTGGGTATCATCAGGAAAAAAAGCGACGAATATTTCAAAAAAGTGCCCATCGTTGCCCTCACCGCAAACACCGTCAATGATTCTAAAAATATGTTCCTTAGCTCAGGCTTCAACGATTTTCTTGCAAAGCCCATCGAGGTGAGCCTCCTTGAAAGGATACTGAAAAAGCATCTGCCAAAGGCTCTCAGAAAGCACATTAATAATATGCCTGCACCCTCCGAATACAAGGGTCCCGAGCGCCGCAGCCAGAATAAGGCTCCCGAAATTGACAGCAGCGTCATGTTCAGTCCTCAGAAGGGACTTTCATATGTGGCAGGGGACGAGGATGTTTATAACGAGATACTTGCGGTTTATGCCAAAAACGGAACCGAGCTGCTCCAAAGGATAAAAGCTCTCTTTGAAAACAAGGATATCAAGAATTATACCATCGAAGTCCATGCGCTGAAAAGCACCTCTCTGAGCATTGGCGCCGAGCCTTTGTCGCTGCTGGCAAAGGAGCTTGAAGCGGCGGGCAAGGCGGGCAATACAGATATCATTTCTGAGAAAAATGACAAGCTGCTTTCCATGTACAGTGAGGTCCTTGAAACAGTCCGCAGCTATCTTTCGGAAAAAGGTATCGGAAATAATTCCGAAACGGAGAGCGAAGCTGAGCAGAAGGAGCTTACGGAGATCGATGCCCAAAGGCTGAAGGAGCTTATTGAGCAGTTTTATTCCGCCTGCGGAAATTTCGACTGCGATGAGGCGATAAAAATTGCCGATGAAGCTTCGGGATTCCGATTCGGCGAAAAGCCTTTGAAGGATTATTTCGGCAGCGCCTCCGCTCTTGCCGCTGATTTTGAATACGAGGCGGCGGAGGAAAAAATCAGAAAAGCAGAAGGTGAGCTTTTAGGGTGATGAAAATGGCTGATAAAAAAATAGGCATAACTACAGACTGCGGCTGCGATCTGCCCGATGAATATCTCAGCGCCAATGATATCGAGCTTGTTTATTTCTATATGCTCACCGACAGGGGACGTTTCAGAGACAGGGATGAAATGACCTCCGAAAATGTCATTGAATATTTTGAAAACGGCGGCAGCAGGATAATGACCGAGGCTCCTCCCATAAATGAATACAAGGATTTTTTCAGGCGGGGGCTTGAAAAGCATGATGAAATTATTCACATATCCATTAGCTCGGGGGTAAGCGAATCCTACAAAAATGCTCTTGCCGCCCGTGATATGCTTGAGGTCGGCGCCGATAGGATACATATCGTTGATTCCCTGCATCTGTCAACGGGTCTGGGGCATATTGTAATAAAAGCCACTCAGATGAGAAACGACGGCTGCGGCGCAAATGAGATCATCGACTGCATTACTGCCATGCGCAGATTTGTTTCCACCACCTTTATTTCCCGCAGCACCGATTATCTTTATCGCAACGGAAGGCTGGGAAAGCCTGTTCATCAGCTGTGTCATCTTTTGAATATCCATCCCGTTCTGACGCTGCGGGATGGGAAGATCGTTCTGAAATCTGTTGAATTCGGCAGCATGGATTCAGCTGCAAAGCATTACATCAGAAAAGAACTGAGAAATATTTCCTCCATTGACAGGCACAGACTGTTTATCACTCATGCAGGCTGCCGTGTCAAAAGGATTTCGGCTGTGAAGGATGAGGCCGCAAGGATAGGCGGTTTTGACGAGGTGATCGTCACCAAAGCCTCCGCCACCATTTCAAGCAACTGCGGCGCTGATACCTTCGGTCTGCTGTTTGTTTACAAGCACTGATATCTGCATAAAAAAGCTCCCTTGAAAGCTGATTTCAAGGGAGCTTTTTTTATTTTTTTGAGAGCAGCTTTTTCATGTCCTCCTCGGGCGTTGTTATCGGTGCAATATTATACTCATTAACAAGATGATCCAGCACATTCGGTGATATAAATGCAGGCAGAGTCGGTCCGAGAAGAATATTCTTTATTCCGAGATGAAACAGCGTCAGCATGATACATACTGCCTTCTGCTCATACCACGAAAGCACCATCGAAAGCGGCAGCTCATTTACTGTGCAGCCAAATGCCTCGGCAAGGGCTGACGCTGTCTTTATCGCACCATATGCGTCACTGCACTGTCCCATATCCATGATTCGGGGCAGCCCGCCTGTTGTACCAAGCTCAAGATCATTGAAACGGTATTTTCCGCAGGCAAGGGTCAGCACAATACTGTCATCAGGAGTCTGACGAACAAATTCTGTGAAATAATTACGTCCCGCTCTTGCGCCGTCACAGCCGCCTACAAGAAAGATATGACCGATATCGCCTGATTTTACGGCGCTGATAACCTTGTCCGCTGCGGACATAACAGCGTTTCTGCCAAAGCCTGTTGTTACCCTTTCTCCGCCGTTGATACCCGTAAAATGCCTGTCCTCGGAGTAACCGCCAAGAATAAGCGATTTTTCTATTACAGGAGTAAAATCCTTGTCCTCTCCTATATGCACAAGCTCGGGATATGACACCAGCTCGGTGGTGAACACACGGTCGGCATAGCTTTCCCTCGGCGGCATAAGGCAGTTCGTTGTAAAAAGCACAGGCGCAGGAATATCCGCAAATTCCTTCTGCTGATTCTGCCATGCAGTTCCGAAATTGCCTTTCAGATGAGAATATTTTTTCAGCTCGGGATAGCCATGGGCGGGAAGCATTTCACCATGAGTGTATACGTTTATGCCCTTGTCCTTTGTCTGCTCCAGAAGCTGTTTCAGGTCGTAAAGATCATGCCCTGAGATCACAATGAACGGTCCCTTTTCAACAGTCAATGTCACCTCTGTGGGAACGGGATCTCCATAGGTTCCCGTGTTTGCTTTATCAAGCATTGCCATGCATTTCAGATTTACCTCGCCTGTTTCCATCACGATCGGCAGAAGCTCATCCATTCCGTAATCGTCCATTCCGATGGCAAAAAGCGCCTTGCAGAAGAAGCTGTTCACATCTTCGTCCGAATATCCAAGCACCCCTGCGTGATATGCATATGCCGCCATTCCTCGTATTCCAAACAGTATCAGTGATTTCAGCGATCGGATATCCTCATTGTCATTCCAAAGCTTCTGCATATCATAATCGTCGGTTCTTCCGCAGGGAGATGCACAGCTGCCGCACTGAGAAACATACCTGTTTTTTTCAAGGGCTATTTTTTCAATAAGCTCGTTTATCGTATCGTTGTTGAAATTTACATTTGTGACAGCGGTAAAAAGTCCTTCTATAATCAGCTTATAGGTTTTTTCCGTAACAATATCCTCATTGCCGTTTACCGCACGGGCAAGACCTATCAGCGCTCCCGTCAGCTTATCCTGAAGCGCTGCGGTATCGGCTTTCTTTCCGCATACGCCTGCTGCGCCTGTGCAGCCCTTGCAGCCTGCTGTCTGTTCGCACTGAAAACAAAACATATTATTCATTTTAAACCTCCGGAATTTTTCCATCAGCGGATATAATTACAACCCTGACGGGGATATTTTTTTCGCTTGCCATGACCGCCCTTTTTACGGCATTTTCTATTCCGCCGCAGCAGGGCACCTCCATTCGGGCAACAGTTACGCTTTTTATTTCGTTATTTGTAATTATCGCTGTGAGCTTCTCCGCATAATCTCCCTCGTCAAGCTTGGGACATCCGATAAGGGTTATTCTGCCCCGGATAAATTCATTGTGAAAATTTCCGTAGGCATAGGCTGTGCAGTCTGCGGCGATAAGCAGGTCGGCATTATCAAAATACGGCGCATTGACAGGCACAAGCTTTATCTGCACAGGCCATTGGGAAAGCTGGCTTGATACCGGTTCTGCCGATGCTTTTACCGCTTCATGCTTTATTGTTCTTGAATGAGTTCCCGGACAGCCGCAGGGCAGCACCGCTCCCGCTTTTTTCCTTTTCGCCGCAAGCACGGCAGCTTCATTATAGGCAGGGGCTTCACGCTCCACGAATGAAATTGCGTTTGCGGGACAGGCGGGCAGACAGTCACCCAGACCGTCACAGTAGTCCTCACGGGTGAGCCTTGCTTTGCCGCCGATCATTTCTATGGCTCCCTCATGACAGGCTTCGGCGCAAAGTCCGCAGCCTGTACATTTTTCCTCGTCTATTTTAATGATTTTTCTTATCATTTTTATTCCTCCTTGTTTTCTGCGAAAGCTCTTGTCTTTCTGATATGATTATAATATATCGCACAAAACAAGTCGGTTGTTTTTACAACGAAATTTACGGGAATTTTTTTCATTTTCAGCCGTTCAGCTCTTTCAGATACTTATTGGCTTCATCCATTCTTATTAGAAGATCGGTGCAGGCTCTGAACCATCTTGCGGCATATGCATTATCCTCGGGGGAATTGCCTGTCTTCATCCTTGCAAATGCCATTCTGTAGGGTGCATCCTTGCTCTTATGGCTCCATAAGCCTGTTTCTTCATATCCCATGGTATAATATTTGTCCGCTTTTTCAAAATCATTTTTTTCAAATGCCTTGTCACCCTCGGAAAAAAATATATCGCAGGCTCTGCATATATCAAAAAGTAGATTATTCTTACTTCCCCTTGCCGCATATGAAAGAGCGCAGGGGATCACGGGAAGCCCGCTTTTGAATGAATTAAAAAATTTATCCGCAGTGTATGCAGCCTCTGCATACAGCCCTTTATTTGTCTGCGCCTTGAAAAGCCTTTTCAGCAGAAATTCCGAATCAAAGGCATTTGTGAAGCTGCCGCCCAGAGATATGATGCTTTCATCATCATCTCCGCAAAGGACCACAAGGTTATGCACCGATTCATTAACAGCTATGTTATTATTCGCAGCGGTCATAAACCATGATATTGCCGAGCTTTTTACTTCGTAATTTTTAAGATCACGGCACTGCATGACAGCATATCCGAATCTGAAGGGGGCGTTATTGCTTTTCACTGACCACATCTTCGTTTCGCTGTATGCTTTCTCATACAGCTTCAGCGCCTGATCGTATTTTTCATTATCATAAAAAATATCTCCCGCCATAAACAGCGCATCGCACTGCTCATTCTTTTGACCCGTCACCGAATATGCTTCGGCAAGCATGGTGTAATAATCCGTATAAATGACCCCACGGTTATTTTCAAGATAACGGATATATTTATACATCTCGGCAATAAGCATTTTGGCATCTTCCGCTGTCATTCCGCCCGCCTTATCCGAAAAACGCTTTATGGACCTTGCGATATATATGGAAATATCAGGATCGGCACAGCCACATTTTCTCGCATTTAAAAAATGCATCTCAGCCGATTTATAGCTTCCGCTGTTATAATCAGCCACGCCTTTTTCATATTCCGAATTTGCCTGCGCCCTGAGCCTTGCTTCCTTCTCCTTTATTTGCTGCTCTCTGATACGGTCTATCATCTCGGCGGCAATGTCGCGTTTCAGATTTGTTTCACGAAAAATTTTGCACGCCCGGCTGTATTTGCTTATCGCCTGCTCGGGGTCGGTTTTTATCAGCGCCTCTCCCTGCCTGCACAAAGCCTGATATTCCTCTGTTTTCATGCGGGCAATTCTTTCTCTCTCGGCTCTTTCCCTTTCAAGCTCTGCCTGACGCCTTTTTTCCGCCTCCTCTGCCTCACGCTTTTTACGGAGTCTCTCGGCTTCCTCTTTTTCTTCTTCTATTTCCTCACGGTATTTATCGTCCAGATAGTTTTCAAAGCTGAATGGCTCATCGCTTGCATAATCGCTTTCCAGATATTCAAGGATAAGCTCCCTGTCAACTTCATATTTCCTGACCTTTGCTCCCTCTATCTTTGATACATAACCTTTGTCAAATATACCCAGATGCTGCTGCAATTTGTGAGTGATCTTTCCGTCTCTGTCAACAGACATATTGTTTACAAGAGGATTGAAGCCAAATTGTCTGAGGACATCAAGATAACCTCCTTGTTGAATGCCTTCTATCAGCGGTTGATCATCTCCGTAATATTTTGTCATCTTTTGAGTGCTTACTCCTTCGACGGTGTAAAGATAAATTATTTCTGCAATTTGTTCTATGGATAATGTGCTGCAATCTACATCTGCCATCTTTATTCACCCCTTATCTTTTTTTCAGCTCAGGTTTTCTTACACCTGCTCTCAGCTCAAACTCAAATAAATTAAGTTCTTCATCCGGATCTACCGTTATGGTAAATTCCTTTGATGAATTTGCGCCTGACTTTACATATATGGTATGCTCGCCCGCTTCAATTGCTCCTGTAAAGTTTGTGTAGTCATTGGGAAGAATATCCCCGTCGATTTTTGTCCCGTCAAGATACAGGCAATAGGGGCTTTCTGTGGCATTGATAAGCTGCGCCTCAAGCTCGTCGGCAATAAAATAAAAGCCTATCTCCGTCTCGCCGTAACGTATCTCCGCAGGCTGTGTCTGCTCGGTTTCAGTCTGCTGCACGGTGGTTTCCGGAGCTGCTGCCTGTTCGGTTTGTTTTATCTCCGTCTGCTTTTCGGTTTCGGTCTTTGCGGTCTGCGCTTCTGTCTGACGTTTGGTTTCGGTCGGGGCAGCCTCAGTTTCCTTATTATTCTGAGTTTCCTGCGTTTCTGCGGTCTGAACAGCGGGAACGTCCGCAGAGACGATATCGGGCTTGGGTGTCTGCTTGAAAACAGCAGAAGCTCCCATCACCGCAACAATGCAGGCTGCTGCCACAGCTGCGATTTTCAGCTTGTTTTTCAGGGCAATACGGTTATCGTATTTTCTCTGAAGAAAGGTATAAAAGCTTATGCGGTCTCCCGATGAACCAAGCTCATAATATTCCTTCACATCATCTCTTGTGAGCATAATGGTATATTCCCTGCCATTAATATTAGTTACATATCCATCGGCGTAAATCCCCGGGTGAATGATCCCGCTTTGAATCAAAGCGTCCCAAAGCTCGGTGGAATAGCAATATCCGTTCTTCTCCTGCAGCTTCTTTATCATATCAACAATATTGCCTTTTTCGGTAATGAATGAATAGAAAAAATCTATGTACTGTTCAGGAAACATTATTTTTCCCCCTTTTATTTATTATTCTATAAATATCCATTTTGATTATATCACCGATAGTATCGCTTGTCAACCAAAACGATTTTTTTTAATTTAATTTCTTTATGAAATAATGTATTCGGATATGTGAATTTTTATTGACACGCAAATTTCGCTGATGTATAATAAATTTAACAGCTCAAGGCAGAAAAAAATTTATTGTCCGGTTTTTTACACAGGTAATATGATATAATTATTACAAGGATTTACCCGAGATTTATTTGGGAGGAATAAAAATGGCAACGGCTGATATTATTACTGATGAGCTTATCCGCACGCTGGCTCCCAATGCGGCTGCGGTTGCAAACGGCAAAAAAATATCTTCCTCGGGAGATTTCATATCTCTTTCAAAAACCGAGGACGATACACTTATATTCGGAGAATGTATGGGAAGCGGCAAAAATCCCTATCATACCTCGGCGGATTTTTCGGGGGACGCTCCCGTTTTCCGCTGCTCATGCCCCAGCAGGCAGTTTCCCTGCAAGCACAGTCTTGCGTTAATGTATGAATGGCTGGCAAAAAAGAGCTTCTCCGTTTCGGAGATTCCCGACGACCTTGCCCAAAAGCGTGAGAAAGCAACTAAACGTGCCGAAAAGGCTGCAATGCCGTCTGAGAAGAAAAAAGCTCCCAAGCAGAACAAGTCTGCCGCCGAAAAGAAGCTGAAAAAGCAGGCAGAGGGACTGGAGCTTGCGGAGAAATTTGTTACGGATATGTTCACAAGAGGGATATCATCTGTCAGCAGAGTCTCTGCGGAGCAGTACAAGTCGCTTGCAAAGCAGCTGGGTGATTATTATCTCCCCGAGCCTCAGGCAATTATGAACGAGATCGTTTCTGCCGCCGAAAGGCTTTCAGCCGCTCCCGACGACTCCGAAACAGACAGGCTGACCGCACTATGCGTCAAGCTTTCATCTACCATTAAAAAAAGCAGGGCATACATTGCCTCAAAGCTTGAGAGCGGTGATGTCCTTCCCGAGGACAGCATACTTTACGAGGCAATGGGCAATGTCTGGAAGCTTTCTCAGCTGAAAGAAATCGGTCTTTACAAGGAAAATGCGGCTATTATCCAGCTTTCCTTTACAGTGCTCCATGACGATATGCACAAGGCGGATATTGATACGGCTTACTGGGCAGATATTGAAACGGGCGAGATATCAAAGACCGAAAATATCCGTCCTCTCAAGGCTCAGAAATACATAAAAGCACAGGACAGCGTTTTCGGGATTCATTTTATAAAGGAGCTTTACCGATATCCCGGAGGAATGAACAGGCGCATAAGATGGGAAGCCGCCGAAATTACAGACGCCGCTCCCGAGACATATCCCCTGATAATAAGCAAAGCCGAGGGCAGCATTTCCGAGGCTGTTAAAAATGCCAAAAATGAACTGAAAAACACTCTTTCCGACAGCTTCGCCGCAATGCTTATAAGGTTTGACAGCATTGAATTTGCAAAATCAGACGGACACCCTGTAATGAAGCTCGGCGGAGAAAGCATTGCATTAAAAGCAAATGAGAATTACCCCGAAGCTGTTGATGTGCTTAAAGTAACAAGCAGAAAATTTCTCGAAAACGGAGCTTTGCTTGGTGAGCTTTTCTACATTCCCGAAGAAAAAAGAATATTTATGTGCCCCATTTCCATCGTAAACGAAAAGGGCATTATGAGGTTATGCTGATATGGATATTACGACATTTTACGAACTGAGAAAAAGACTTTATGCCTCTGCCGCATCGGGCTGCGGCGCTGTGAATGAGGATTTCAGATTAAGCCGTGCAATAGAAGCATTTGAGCCGCTCGCTCAGGCAAACAAGGCATTTATGAAGCTTTATTCCGACTGCAAAAAGCTTTTCACATCGGACTCCCCTGCGGACGTGCTTGCCGACTGCATTGCTCTTGCTGACGCTCTGGCTGTTGTGCAGGGAGGCTTTTCTGATCCATCCGAAACAGTGCCTTCAAAAATAAATTCGGAAATGAAAATAATTCCCGTGACCTATTCCGCTCTTTCCGAGCTTTGCGAAAAAATCGAAAAATGCAGTTCGAAGCTGTCCGAGCTTTCTGCTGAGGAAGCAAGGCTTATTTCAGACGGAAGAGTGCTTTCGGCATTTATTAAAGCGGCCGGCAGGGGAAATGTATTTCTCGATGATTTTGCCGAAAATGTTATCGCAGTATGGGGCGAGGCTGTGGTTCCCATGCTTAAAAATTCAATCGACCTTACAGATGAAAAAGCATCGGGAGCAAGGGTGGATTATATTTACAAGGCTACGGGAGAAAAGGAAAATGATTATTACATTTCCCTTGCAAAAAATACGGAAGCTCCTCAGGATATCCGCATAGCTGCGATAAAGGCGATGGAAAATTTACCCGAAAATTCCGATATTCTGCTTGAGCTTTATAATACAGAAAAGGGCAAGATAAAAAATGCTGCGCTTATGGCTGTTTTAAAGCTTGACCCGCCCGAGGCTGATGCAATACTTGCAAAGCTTATTGAAAAGGCAACGGGCAATTATGATAAGTATGCGGATCATGTACGCATATCGCCGTCACGAGCTGCCGAGGATCTCGTAAGAGCGCAGATAACAGAGACATCACAGACAATTCGCTCAAAGGACAAGTCAAAGCTTATTATGCCCATAGAAAATACAATTTCGCTTTTCAAAAACAAAAGCGGCATTGCCGACTGTTATCTTGAAGCGTTGAACATAATCAGGCTGTGGCGCTGCGGAGAGCAGCAGACTGCAAATTACTATGCAAGTCTTAATAATATGCTCATAAGCAACCTGACAAACAAGGAAAATGACAAATTCCGCAGGCTGATAGAAGATGTTTATTCAAAAGAGAAAAGCGTATTTCTCCCTGCGTATTTCTTTATGAATTTTATCGAAAGCCCCGAAAAGGCTGTGGATATTTTTTCCGAAAAGCTAAAAAAACAGCAGCTTAATGCGATATCGTTTTTCAGCAATATCAGGTATTCCTATGCTAAAAAAGCATACTACACAAAATATGTTTACAACCCCGTTTCCGCAAGAGATAACGATGATTCGGAAAATGTGAGCTTATTTGAAAGCATTCCCGACAGCATACTTGATTTTATTCGTGACCCGTCGGAAATAAATAAGGCTTTCTATGGAAGATTATATTGTTCACTGCAAAATTTCATAAACGGCTGTGCCCCCCATGACAGAGAGCGGATAATTTCTGCTGTTCTTGACGCTGCTTTCACTATGTCAAAAGGAGGTACATCCTATTCCTGTATCAGCCTTATCGCTGATTACTGTCCTCAAACCATGGCTGACAGGTGCAAGGGTATTGTTTCCGAATATATACTTAATTTGCTTATTACAGAGCACTGCACCACTTCAGATTGTTCTATTATCAACCGTCTGCCCCTATCCTATTCCGACAAGATAGATGAGCTGACAGAGCTTTTAAATCGTGTTGCAAGGGCAAAGGGAAGCTTTACCGAAGCCACAAGAGAATCTCTTATGAGAATGATAAGAAATGAAATAGATTCTATTATGAAAGGATAAACCGCTATGTCAGATATTTTAAGACTTCCTGCTGAGGAGCTTTACAAAACCGAGCTTGATGCGCTTATTGCAAACGAGAAAAATCCCGTTCCCACGGGCTGGAGAATGTCGCCCAAGTCGGTGCTTACATATATCATGGGCGGCAAATCGGGAAATACGGTCATTACGCCAAAATACATGGGCGACAGGCGCATTGCCGAGATATGCATTGCCACCCTTGTAACAGACCGTGCGCTTCTTCTCATAGGCGAGCCGGGAACCGCAAAATCATGGCTCTCCGAGCATCTCACTGCCGCTATTAACGGCAATTCCTCGAGAGTTATCCAGGGAACAGCAGGCACCACCGAGGAGCAGATACGCTATTCATGGAATTATGCCATGCTCCTTGCAAAGGGTCCCTCTCACGAGGCTCTTGTAAAAAGCCCCGTTTATAACGCTATGGAAACGGGAAGCATTGCACGAATCGAGGAAATATCCCGCTGCGCCTCCGAGGTGCAGGATGCGCTTATTTCCATTCTTTCCGAAAAACGCATATCCGTTCCCGAGCTTAATGAAGAGATTGCCGCAAAAAAGGGCTTTTCAATAATCGCCACCGCAAACACAAGAGACAAGGGCGTTAACGAAATGTCCTCCGCACTGAAAAGACGTTTCAATATAGTTGTGCTTCCAGCACCTGCAAATATCGAAACGGAGATTGAAATAGTTTTGTCAAGAGTTGCCCAGCTTGCGGACAGCTTCGGGCTTAATGCAAAGCTCCCCGACAGAACTGCCGTTGAAAGAGTTGTAACCATATTCAGAGAGCTGAGAAGCGGTCAGACCCTTGACGGACAGGTCAAGCTCAAGACTACCTCGGGAGTATTGTCCTCCGCAGAAGCAATATCCCTTCTTATAAACAGCATGGCTCTTGCAGGCAGCTTCGGAAACGGCGTGATAACCGATTCCGACCTGGCAGGGGCACTTCAGGGTGCGGTGGTCAAGGACGATAACAAGGACAAGGCGGTCTGGACAGAATACCTCGAAAACGTTATGCGCAAAAGAAGCGGCTGCGCTAAGCTTTATGCCGAGTGCAGGGAGAGAAATTCGTAATGGCGGCTTTTTTCGGCGTGCGGCATCTTTCACCCGCCTGCGCTTATTATGTCAGGGAATTTCTTGACAGAAACGATCCCGAGATCGTTCTGATAGAAGGTCCCTCCGATCTGAATCACCTGATAGAACCACTTTGCAGCAATGAAACGAAAATGCCTGCGGCTATCCTTGCATACACCGAGGATTCCCCCGTTAAGACCGTATTATTCCCCCTTGCGGAGTTTTCACCCGAATATCAGGCTATGAAATGGGCGGTAAGGAATGGCAGACGGGTTATGTTCTGCGATCTGCCCTCAACCTGTCTGCTTGCACGTCAGAATGAAGAAGAAAAGCAGGACGAGGATAAAACTGAGCGAATTTCCGTTTACACCGAGATGGAAAAGGTCTCGGGAACGGATAATGATTCCTTCTGGGAATATACATTTGAACAGTGCGAAAGCTATGATGATTTTCTTGAAGCAGTCTCCGAATACGGACGAAGCCTTCGGGAATTATCCGAAAATGACGGACATAACAGGCTTCGGGAAAGCTATATGCGAAGGGTCATTTCAGAATGTGAAAATGATGTCCCCTCGAAAAAAATATGCGTTATAACAGGCGCATTTCATACCGCAGGAATCAAGGATATCCCCTTTTCGGATGATGACAGAAGGCTTACGAAAAATCTGTCCGCCGTCAAGGCAAAGGCTACTCTCATGCCCTATTCCTATTATCGCCTTTCATCCCGCTCGGGCTACGGCGCAGGAAGCAGGGCTCCCGCATATTTCGAGCTTCTGTGGAACAGCAGGCTAAAAAATGCTGTGGGAAGCAGTTCGGACAGATATCTTTCAATGATAGCCGCATATCAGCGTGAGAATGGTTATGCCGCATCTACTGCCGAGGTCATTGAGGCAAAGCGGCTTGCAGACACGCTTGCCGCAATGAGGGGCGGGAAATTCCCCAATATGACCGACCTGCGTGACGCTGCCATCAGCTGCATCGGTCACGGCTCCTTCGGTGAAATATCCCTTGCCTGCGCCGATACTGAGATAGGCACAAAAATCGGCTCTCTTCCCGACGGAACAGTCTGCACATCGGTTCAGGAGGATTTTACAAGACAGCTCAGGGAATTAAAGCTTGAAAAATACAGAAAAGCGTCAGCCGAGGATATTGAGCTTGATCTGCGTGAAAATCTTCGGGTGAAATCGGAAAAGTCTGCATTTCTCGACCTTAACCGTTCCTTTTTTCTGCACAGACTCAGAATCTTAGGCATTAGCTTTGCGGAAGCAATGCCGAGGGCGCAGGATAATGCCACATGGGCTGAACGCTGGAAACTGCAATGGACTCCCGAGGCTGAGATTGAAATTGTCGAGGCTTCCCTCAAGGGCGATACCGTAAAGCTTGCGGCAGAATATGAGCTGAATTTCAGGCTCTTAGAAGCGGATTCGGTAAATGCGGCAGCAATAATACTGTCAGACGCCTTTGACGCAGGGCTTACCGAATGTATTTCTTCTGCAATTTCAGCGATACAGAAGCAGACGGCAGACTGCTCCTCCGCAGAGGATACGGGAAAAACCATCGGAACGCTTTCCGCCATTGTCCGCTTCGGAGGAATTAGAAGAATAGCATCGGAGCCTATCTATCCGCTGATGGAAAAGCTGTATCTGAGATACTGTCTTTGTATGCCCTCGGCGGCGGTATGCGACAGAAACGGCGCAGAGCAGCTGATAATATCCGCAGCGGCTGTGAACGACGCCTGCCTGTCCCATGATTTTCTTGATTCGTGCAGATTTATCACGCTGCTTTCGGACATTGCGGACAATAACTTTGCAAATCCGCTGCTGTCGGGCTATTCCACAGCAATTCTGACAGAGCGGGGAGAAATATCCTCCGAAAAGCTGTCCGAGCTTATCAGCAGACATCTCTCCGCAGGAACGCCTCCCGCAGAAGCGGCAATGTGGTTTGAAGGGCTTGCAAGGCGGAACAGGCGCTCGCTTATCAGCAGGCTGTCCGTATGGGAAAAGCTATGCGATTTTGTTGCAAAGCTTGATGATGATGGATTCAAGCCCGTTCTTGTGGCTCTAAGAAGGACATTTTCCGACTTTTCTCCTGCGGAAAGATCCGATATTGCAGAAAATATCGGTGAGGTGCTGGGAATATCAAAGGAAGCGGCTGCGGAATTTGTTACAATGCAGCTAAGCTCCGATGAACAGCAGTCCATAGATGAGCTTGACGATTTTGATTTTGGTGATATATAATGGATAATAAGGAAATTCTCAAACGCTGGCGGCTCATTCTTGGAGCGGACAGCGATAAAATGATGGAAAGCTTAGGCGGCGCAGCGGCTCTTTCCGAGGAGGAAATGCTGATGGACAGCGCCCTTTCGCAGATATACGGAAATGACGGAACGGGGCTTTCGGGAACTGCGGGAAGAGGACCGTCATCGCCAAAGCTTACAAAATGGCTGGGCGATCTGCGCACCCTTTTTTCTCCGATGGAAATAAAGGTGATACAAAATGACGCCATTGAAAAAAAGGGCTTGAAGCAGCTGCTTTTCGAGCCTGAAATGCTGGATTCCATCGAGCCCGATATTAACACAGCCTCCCTTCTTCTGATGCTCAAGGACCAGATCCCGCAGAAGTCCAAGGACAATGCAAGAGCATATATTGCAAAGATAGTTGAGGATATTAACCGCCGCCTTTCGGATGATATAAAGCGCTCTGTTACATCAGCGCTCAATAA
Organism: Oscillospiraceae bacterium; assembly: GCA_022787085.1. Classification (GTDB taxonomy): domain Bacteria; phylum Bacillota; class Clostridia; order Oscillospirales; family Ruminococcaceae; genus Huintestinicola. The sequence goes on from JALFVE010000001.1 coordinate 49,614, forward strand.
AAGAAATCATTCTCCCATTCCCTCGGCGGCGGCTCTGGACTGCAGGCTGACCATAAGGCGTAATCTGAAAAATTTCGACCCCGACACAAAAACCATTCTTCCCGAGAAATTCTACTTTTTCGAGAGAGCATCCCGCTCGGCTTCAAGGACTGTTATAATTGATATTGACCAGAGCGGCTCCATGGGCGAATCGGCAATTTATTCCTCTGTTATCGGCTGCATACTTGCAAGCATGAATTCCCTGAAAACTCATGTGGTGGCATTTGATACGAATGTTACCGATCTGACCGAGCATTGCTCCGACCCTGTGGAGCTTCTTTACGGAATACAGCTGGGGGGCGGAACGGATATCGAAAAATCCGTTGCATACTGCACAGGGCTTATTGAGCAGCCCGAAAAAACAACCATGTTTATCGTTACCGACCTTTGTGAGGGCGGCAATCGGAACGGTCTTATCCGCCGGCTGGAGGAGCTGAAGGAATCGGGCGTCAATCTTGTTATTCTTCTGGCAATTTCCGACAGCGGAAAGCCTATATATGACGCTGCCATGGCGGACAAGGCGGCGGCTCTTGACATTCCCTGCTTTGCCTGTCCTCCCGAAAGGCTGCCCGAGCTGCTGGAGGCAGCCTTGAAGAAACATTCCCTCAAGGCTTTTGAACAGAAATAATAAAATGCCTGCTGCGGCGGGCATTTTTATTTTTTTTTAAAAAATTTTGCTGTCCGGATTTTGTTACAGCAAATATGTTATAATTATTACAAGAAAAAAATAATACAATTTGTTTTAAAATTCCTTTTGATATGACATAACATGATATAATATTCAAAAGCAATGTCAATTGCATAACAGGGGGGATAAAATGCCGGCAAGCATTAAGAGAATGAACAAAATGTCCGAAACTGCATATCTGTCCGCCGATAAAGCAGAGCTGTACAGAACGATAATGCGGCTGCTGTATAATGAAAAGGAATTGTTCAATGCTCAGCTCAGTACAACCGAAATATTTGAGAAGGTGAAAATCTGTGACGGCTTCTCTGCGCTTTCCACAGATGAGCTGAAGCAGGCACTGACTCAGCTTACTGATTGGGGAAATCTTGTTCCGATGCAGGATCCCAGAAGAGTGTCAACTATCGAAGAATACAAAAACAAGCAGTATCGCTATTCGCTGACGGAATATTCGATCAAGATAGAGCGGATGACCATTGAGCTTGAAAATCTTTTTTCCGAAGGAAACGTTCTGTCAACAGCCTCTCTGAGAAATCTTGATCATTATCTGTCCGATGTTCGGCGGATAATTGAAAATGAAAACCTGATCGAGGTTAACGAATGGTGGAAAAATCTTCAGGAGGAATTTAAAAGACTTATTCAGAATTATTCCGATTATCTTCATGCGTTTTATTCGGTAAACGGCGAAAAGCTGATACGTTCGGTAGAATTTATACTCCACAAGGATAAATTTGTGGAGTATCTCAGAGGCTTTATCCGTGTATTGCAGAGATATTCGGGCATTATTGAAAAAGCGCTGATTGGGATAGAAAAGGATGTCCGGGAAAAATTATTGGATAAGGTCGCCGCAAGCGAGCTGGCACTCCCCCGAACAAGCACCGAAGCACTCGATATACGGAATATTGCCGATAAAGTCAAGGGTCAGTGGGACGCTTTATATAAATGGTTCGTGTCAGACGAATCCTCTCCGTCTGTTTGCAGCATGGCAATGGAATATACCAATGAAATAATCAAAGCTTGCTTCAAAGGAAAATCTGAAGCCCGAGCAGCTTTATTTAATTCTGAACGAATCGCTCAGAACGCTTTCAGAGGACGATCTGCGTCCTATGTCGGAGGCTATGAGCAAAATTGAGGATTCCCATCGTCATATTGAGGACGCGCAGAAATCCCTCAGGGATGTAAAGGCAATTTCCGATGAGTATGACAGGTATAACCGATATATGATCCGAAAAAAGGCTGAGCAGTATCTTAAGGCAAATGCCGAAGTCTCTGAGGCAAACACTGAGTTGAATGAACTGAATGAAAATATCCGTGAGGCAGATGAACAGATCATCGCCGAAAATGAAAAAATACAGGAATCCAATATCAGGCTGGCTGATCTGGAACGTGAAAAGGAAGCGCTGCATTACGATAATATTGAGAAAATGGTGAAGGATAAGGTTGAGGCTAAAAAGCTGCTCAGCGAAGAGGAAAAAAAAGCAAAGGAAAAGGAAGCTGTTATTTCCGAAAAATCAGAAATCCGAGATAATAAGTACAGAAAATTTACAGAGACAAAAATTCAATGGGAAGACATTGACAGTGAAATAAAAAAGAAGCTTGCAGAGCTTGAAAAATACGTTGAATTTGTCCCTCCGCTTCACAATCAGTATATAAGAGGCATCAGGACGGATGAAAGATATTTTGATTGCAGCAGTCAGTGCAGCCGTGAAATAAGCGGTTATCTCGAACGTCTGAGAAATGCCCTTGCTGTTATTAGAGAACGCGACGGCTCAAGAGGTTATTATGAGGAAAGCGCAAAGGCATTTGACAATGCAGAAAAGAATTTTTCGGACAAGAAAAATGATCTGAAAACAGCTGAGAAAATTCTCTCGGATCAGAAGGACAGCCTGATCGAAAGCTGCTGCATTGCGGCTAAAAACAACAAAGAATATTCCATTGACGATATAATGCTGAAAAATCTCGAAAGGATCATCATCAATTACGAGGGGCATGGCTCGGCTGCAGAATTTCTGAAGCGCATAACCGACCGCAAGGTTTATCTTTCCGAAATGCTCAACAAACAGCTCTGTGAATGTAGGAATAAAGCGGATTCCGCCGAAAAGGAATATGATGACGCCGAAAAGAAGCTGGACGAATTAAAAAATGCCGCCGGGCCTGTTCCCGAAAGATCGGAAATGCGCACCGAGGCAAGGCGGATCTTAAAGGAAAAGGGTATCATCGCCCGTCCATTCTATGAGTGTATTGATTTTTGCGAGAATACGGATGAAGCGCAGCGGGCATTGCTTGAAGCCGAGCTTACCGATATGGGGATTCTTGACGCACTGGTAGTCCCGGAGGATATGTATGAAAAAGCTGTCAGTGAGATAAACAAACTGTCCGAATGTATCATAGCTGTGGGAAGTGAAAATAAAGTCGTTTCCGAAAAAGCGGAAAATGAATTTTTCATTGTAACAGCCGAAGATGAATTAAAGACTGAAACGGTAAATATCCTGCAATATATTTTCGGAGAAAATAAGATACTTGTGAGTATCGGCAAAAACGGAGCTTACCGCAGCGGAATACTTGAAGGACACTCGATAAGCGAATATCCCTCAAGATTTATTGGTGCACAAAGCCGCAGAAGGTATCGTGAACAGCAGATAAATGCACTTACGGCTATCCGTGATGAGCTGCTTGCTGCATACACTGCTGCACAGGAGGAGCTTAAAATAACCGAAAAGAGGACTGAGCTGCTTATCAGCGAATTTGAAAATCTGCCCGATACGGCGGATATCAATCAGGCGCTGGATATGGTAGAGCAGGCAAGGATCGGAGCCGAAACGGCAAAGCAGCAGTTAAAGGCGGCAGAGGATAATTTTAACAGAAGCAAAATGGAATATGAAGCTAAATGCTCGGAAGCAGAGCTTGCCTGCGGTGAATTTCCCTATCGCAAGACCTCGGAGGATTATTCCATGGCTATTCGTGATATAAGCAGCTATTCAAATGATTTACAGGAAATACTTACGGATTTGCGGCGCAGAATGGAATGTACCCTGGAGATGCAGAGCCTTGAAGAGTCTGCCGAGTCGCTGGATGAATATATTTATTCTGCCGATCAGGAGCTGAGGAGCATTAAAAATGCGATAATAATGACCGACGCGAGCATCCGGGATATAAAATATTTGCCGACAGCGGAGAAATATGTCTTATTTCATCAGCAAACCTTTCGGAGATCGGCTATGCGGATTCTGACAGCGGAAGGGTGTACGTTGTTGAAAATCAGATGGTTTTTTCAGCATTGAGCAGCACCGCCGCACAGTATAAGCTCAGCCTGCTATGCACCTCGGGACAGATGAAATCGGCGGGAATAAAGCTGATCGGTATGCTTGTTGAATCGGGCTGCGAAATACTGTATGCGGGGGATTTTGATCCCGAAGGACTGCAGATAGCAGATAAGCTGCTTAGAAGATATCACAACAAAAAAGTGCATACATGGCGAATGAGCAGGGAGGACTATGCTTCCATCGGCAAAGCGGAGGATATTTCCGAAAGCAGACTTAAAAAGCTCCGAACCATCGGCTCGGATGAACTGAAGGAAACAGCCGCCGAGCTGGAAGCCTCGGGAAAAGCGGCATATCAGGAGCTGCTGATCCCTGCCATGAAAAAGGATATGCTCTGCATATGAAAAAAATCAGCTGTTTTCGGGAACGTGAAACAGCTGATTTTTTTGAGGGGATTATGAAGGATCAGGAGCTTTCCTTTTCAATAAGCTTCCATGGGATAGTTTCGGAGTCTGCCCTTCTGCCGTTAATTATATCCGCCAGCTTGCGGGCGGCGATGGTGCCGATGTTCATATCATCGTATGAAAGGGAGGTTATCTTCACAGGGGACATTTCGCTCAGACTGCTGTTGTCAAAGCTTACCACCGCAATATCCTCGGGCACTCTCTTTCCGCAGGATGTGAGATATTTTATCAGCATAAATGCTATCTCGTCATTATAGCAAACTACGGCGGTCGAATCCCCAATGGCGGACAGGATATTTCCCGACCCGTCAAACAGCCTGTCCTTTGTTTCCGTGGTGTACCATACAGTCCTGCTGTCGGGAACGAAAAGCTTATTGTCAAACATTGCAGAAATATACCCCGAATAACGTTCATGCCCCTGAATATCATCAGCCTTGAATATCGCAGCAATGCTTCTGTGACCCTTTTTCAGAAGATAGGTCACAAGCTCATACCCGCCCCTGCGGTTATCCGCACATACATACAAAGGACCTTTAAGCCCCGGATAGCAGCTGTTGAAGAATACTATAGGTATGCCCCGCTCCGCAAGCTTTTCGTAAAGGCAGATATTGGGATTCGGCAGAGCCGTTTTTGTGCCCTCCACAAGGATCCCCGCAACAGGGTCTTTTAGAATATCCTCAAGTATCTGCCGCTCGCTGCATATGCTGTTTTTTGTGGCTGAAAGAATGGCTGAGAATTTATTTTTTGACAGCACCTCTTCAACGCCTCTCAGCTGCCCCGGGAAAATATAGTCGTCAATATATGTGGCAATAACAGAGATCTTCCCGCTGCCGGCAGCGGGATTTCTTATTTTAACCATAGAACCGCTGCCCTGCTTTTTTTCGATAAATCCCTTCTCCGCAAGTACCGACAGGGCTTTTCTCACAGTCTGCCTGCTCACACCGAATATTTCCGTAAGCTGCTCCTCCGTGGGGAGATGAGCTCCACTGCGGTAATGACCCGCCCCTATCTCGTCGGATAGGGAATCTGCCACAAATTCATATTTCTTCAATCCCGTTCACCTCAAAAATAATACAAATTCTCTGATAATTATAATACAACTTTAAATGCAATTTGTCAAGCATATTATATTTAAAAATGTTTTTCTCAGGGGTATATATGCAATATAAACAGACAGACCTTAGAAATAATGTGAAATTTGTGTATTGCAATCGCTATAGCCTTGTGATAGAATAAAATAAAGCAATATGAGCAATGCAAATGCGCAGAATTTGTATTTATTTTTTTGAATTTGTATTTATTTTGCCCGATCCTCAAGCAAAATAATACCAATCTGAAAAACTTCAGGAAAGGAATGTAATAAAATGAATAAGCTTTACTTCATAACAGGCAGTCAGGATCTTTACGGCGAAGAAACTCTCAGACAGGCAGCAAGCCACAGCAAAGAGATGGCAGCATTTTTATGCGATAAGCTGGGTGATATGGCAGAGGTGTGCTTCGAGCCTGTCGTAACAACAGCGGCAGAGGCTGAGGCAGTCTGTGTGAAGGCGTCTGCCGACAAGGACTGCATAGGCGTTATTATGTGGATGCACACCTTCTCCCCCGCAAAAATGTGGATAAGAGCCCTTAAAGCCCTCAGAAAGCCCATGCTCCATCTTCACACCCAGTATAACGAAAAGCTCCCCTATGACAGCATTGATATGGATTTTATGAATCTGAACCAATCCGCTCACGGTGACAGAGAATTCGGCTTTATCTGCACAAGGCTGGGCATAAAGCGTGAGGTGGCTGTGGGATATTATCAGCATGATGACGTTATTGAAAAGATACGCCGCTTTGCACACGCAGCCGCAGCCGTTAATTTCGGCAGAACTATGAAGGTAGCAATGCTCGGAAACAATATGCGTGATGTTGCAGTTACCGACGGCGACAGGGTCGAGAGCGAGATTTGCTTCGGCTGGAATGTAAATTACTACGGCATAGGAGATGTTGTCTCCATCGCTGAAAAGGTCACGGATGCCGAAACAGACGCAAAGCTTTCAGAATATAACGAGAAATATACAATGGCAGCCGACAATTTAGCTGCCGTCAGAGAGCAGGCAAAATATGAGATAGCTCTGGAAAAATTTATAAAGCAGGAAAATATCAGCGCATTTACCGATACCTTTCAGGATCTTCACGGCTTAAAGCAGCTCCCGGGATTGGCAGTCCAGAACCTTATGGCAAAGGGCATCGGCTTCGGACCCGAGGGCGACTACAAAACCGCCGCTCTCGGCGCAGTTTTATTTAAAATGGCAGAGGGCAGAGGCGGCGCAACAGGCTTTATGGAGGATTATACATATGACCTCACAAGCGGTGGGGAGCTTGAGCTGGCAGCTCATATGCTTGAGGTATCCCCCGTATTTGCCGCAGGAAAGCCCGAGATACAGGTGCATCCCCTGGGAATAGGCGGCAAGGAGCCTCCCGCAAGACTTGTATTTGACGGAACAGAGGGCGAGGGCATTGCAGTATCTATGATAGATATGGGCGACCGCTTCCGTCTTGTATGCGCAGATATCACTCTCGTAAAGCAGCCTGAGCCTATGCCAAAGCTTCCCGTTGCAAGACTTATGTGGAAGCTGAAGCCCGATTTTTCCACAGGCGCAGCAGCATGGATATATGCGGGAGGCGCACATCATGCGGTGGTATCAACAGCCCTCACAAAGGACGATATCCGTCTTTTTGCAAAAATGACAGATACCGAGCTTGTTATCATTGATGATAAGACTGAATTAAATTCCTTCGAGCAGCAGCTTGCCATGCTTGACGCAATGGCTAAACTCAAGAGGTGAGCAAAATGACAATACAGGAAAAGATAAAAAGCAGCAAGACCTATCTGGGTATCGAATTCGGTTCCACCCGAATCAAGGCAGTTCTGATCGACGATACATTCACTCCCATTGCGGCAGGCAGCCATGAATGGGAAAACCGCTATGAAAACGGCGTCTGGACATATTCCCTTGAGGATATCATCGGCGGACTGCAGGACTGCTATGCAAAGCTTGCGGCAGATGTAAAGGAGCATTACGGCATTATTCCCGAAGCCTACGGAGCAATGGGAATTTCGGGCATGATGCACGGATATATGGCATTTGACAAGGACGATAAGCTTCTCGTTCCCTTCAGAACATGGCGAAACACCATTACCGAGCAGGCGGCAGCCCGGCTTTCCGAGCTTTTCGGGTTCAATATTCCCCAGAGATGGAGCATTGCTCATCTGTATCAGGCAATCCTCAACAAGGAGGAACATATCTCAAGGCTTTCCCATATCAACACTCTTGCGGGATATATCCACTTCCTGCTGACGGGAGAGAGAGCCGTGGGCGTGGGAGAAGCTTCGGGAATTTTCCCCATTGAAAACGGCGCTTACAATGCCGGATATCTGGATAAGCTTGACGCTCTTTTAAAGTCAAAGGATTTCGGCAAGGATATCAGAGAGATTCTTCCTGCCGTACTCAGCGCAGGGGAGGGAAATGCCGTCCTTACGGAAAAGGGCGCAAGGCTCCTTGACCCCACAGGCACTCTCAGAGCAGGCGTAAGGCTCTGTCCTCCCGAGGGCGACGCAGGAACTGGAATGGTCGCCACCAACAGCGTTCTCCCCGAAACAGGAAATGTTTCCGCAGGCACGTCTATTTTCGCAATGCTGGTCCTCTCAAAGCCGCTTTCGGGCTATTACCCCGAAATAGATGTTGTTACCACTCCAGACGGCTCTCCCGTTGCAATGGTCCACTGCAATAACTGCTGCTCCGAGCTTGATGCATGGGTAAATGTATTCGGCGAGTTTGCATCTCTAAGCGGAAATCCTATGGACAGATCACAGCTTTACGAGATGCTGTATAAAAATGCCCTTAACGGCGATCCCGACTGCGGCGGCACCGTGGCATATAACTTCCTTTCGGGAGAGCCTGTTGCAGGCGCCGAAAACGGCAGACCCATGTATTTCAGAACTCCCGACGGAAAATTCGGACTTGCAAATTTCTTCCGCGCACAGCTTTATTCCTCAATGGCAGCGCTGAAGCTGGGAATGGATATTCTCTTTGAAAATGAAAAGGTCAGGGTCCAAAGGATAACAGGTCACGGCGGACTTTTCAAGGTCAGAGGCGCTGCTCAGCAGCTTCTTGCAGACGGACTTAACAGTGCTGTATCGGTAATGAAAACCGCAGGCGAAGGCGGCGCATGGGGAATGGCAATACTTGCCGCATATGCCGCTTTGGGAAAGGGAACGCCTCTTTCCGAATTTCTCGAAAGGGAGGTATTCGCCTCAATGGAATCCATATCCGCAGAGCCTGACGAAAAGGGCGCAGCAGGCTTTGCCGCATTTATTGAAAACTATAAAAAGGGTCTTGCGGCAGAATATGCCGCCGCAAAATAAGCTGAAAGGAATAACGCAAAATGCTTGAAAAATTAAAGCAGGAAGTGCTGGAGGCAAATCTCCTTCTTCCGAAATACGGTCTTATCACCTTCACATGGGGAAATGTATCGGGGATCGACAGAGAAAGCGGAATGATGGTCATCAAGCCCTCGGGCGTTCCCTATGAGGGCATGACTGTCGATGATATGGTGGTCGTGGAGCTTGCTACGGGAAAGGTTGCAGAAGGAAAATGGAAGCCCTCCAGCGACACTCCCACACATCTTGAGCTTTACAGGGCATTCCCCGAGATAGGCGGAGTTGTTCATACCCACAGCCGCTGGGCAACATCATTTGCACAGGCAGGCAGGGGCATAATCCCCATGGGAACTACCCAGGGCGATTATTTTTACGGCGAGATCCCATGCACAAGGGCAATGACCCCCGAGGAGATCGCAGGCGAATATGAAAAGGAAACTGGCACCGTCATTATCGAGACATTCAAGGGCATTGATCCCATGTCCATTCCCGCAGTGCTTGTAAAAAGCCACGGTCCCTTTACATGGGGAAAGGATCCTCATGAGGCAGTGCACAATTCCGTTGTGCTTGAAGAGGTTGCCTTTATGAACTACCACGCAATGTCAATAAATCCCGCCGCAGGACGTATGCAGCAGGAGCTTCTTGACAAGCATTATCTCAGGAAGCACGGAAAAAATGCATATTACGGACAGGGCTGACAGGCTGTCAGAATGATTTTTGCATAATAATAAGCTGCTGCGTTTTTTTACTTTAACGCAGCAGCTTTTTATGTAATAATATAAAATCTCTTTACAGCTTATCAATTTCAATATGCAGCTGCAAAGAAATAACAGGCAGCGGCAGGCGGTATTTTTCAGCAAGAGCAGGACCGCAGGCGTTTGAACCCACACCTGCCATCTGACTGTCAACGCAGATAATATTGCTATCGCATTTTTCCAGCTCGAAATTATGCCGTTTATCCGCAAGCTCCTCCTGCGTAAATTCGGAAGCATTAAAGGAAAAATCATTCTCGGAGGTAAACCGCAGGCTTATCCTGCCATCGGTAACAGTCATATGCCTGCAGCCGAAATGAGAGCCGTTTTCCTGAGGGCGGATATAATCCTCGTGCATATCGCTGATCTTTGCAGAAAAATTCCCCATATGATCAGCCTGATGCTTGTCGATATAGCTTTCATAGGGACCGTAGCCGAAATAATCCACCCTGTCAAAATCCTTCGGCACAAACAGTCTGATACCGAAGCGGGGCAGAAATGTCACCTTGTTTGAAAATTCCGCCCTGCACCCAATCTCAAGACCATCAGCCGAAATAATATATTTAACATCCATATAGGCAAAGGGTTGATGAATACTCCATCCGAAGGACTGCCTGAGAGAAATTTCCGCACCGCAGGGCACAGCTTTTACCGTCACTCCGTAATTTTTAACCGTATGGTCGTTAAGATGCGCCCTGTACCAGTCATTCTTCATAACATCGTTGTCAACGGGAGCACGGAAGAAATTAAAGGACATCGGTCTGTCAAGAAGCTCTCTGCCGCCGCACCTTACAGAATCAAATTCGGACAGCCTTTTGTTAAAGCGATAGGATACGCCGCCTACAGTGACGGTTACAAAAAACGGCGTTTCCTCCGTATAAACAGCTGCGTCTCTTTTCGGGGCAGCTTTATTGCCTGCACCATCGCAGAGCTTAAGCTGATCGAAGCAGATTTCATATCCCTTCTCGCAGAATAACGTTCTGCTCTTTGACGTGAAAATAAAGCGGATATACGCTTCTTCGGCAAAGCCTTTGGCAGCCTGCGGGATAAATATTTCCGTGCTGCTCCTTGGCGGAATATCAAAGTCAACAGTTCCTTCGGCATATTTACCGCCGTCAAAGGTTATTTCATAACGGCAGTCAAGAATATCCCCCGCATTTTCAAATTCAAGCAGGCTGTTGAAAATAAAGCTTCCGTCCGTTTTTCCCTTTTCAATGCGAACAGGTCTGTAAACCTGCTTCAGCTCCAGAAGTCCCGTGTGAGGAGTTCTGTCGGGATATGTAAGAGCGTCCATGCAGAAATTTCCATCGTTATGCTTTTCGCCGAAATCTCCGCCATAGCCGTATTTTATTTTTCCGTCCTCCGTAATTCCCAGAGGGCAGGCATGATCGCTCCATTCCCAGACAAAGCCGCCGCAGAAACGGTCGTGAGAATAAAAAATGCTGTGATAATCCTCTAAATCGCCGGGACCGTTGCCCATAGCATGGCAGTATTCACAGAGGATAAGAGGACGCTTTTCTTCCTGCTTTTCAAGAAAGCCATACATTTCACTGCGGTCCCAGTACATCCCCGATACCACATCAAGAATATCATCGGGGGTATCATCAAGCTTGTGGGTGCTTTCGTAATGTAGCAGTCTCGTATCATCAAGAGACTTTACCAGCTCGCCTGCCGCAAGCATATTTCTGCCGAAGCCGCTCTCGTTTCCAAGGGACCAGAATATTACGCAGGGACGGTTTATATCCCGCTTAACAAGTGATTCGGCACGGTCTTTTATTGCATTTTCAAAGCGCCGATCCGAGGCAAGCAGAGCAATTCCGTCATAACCTTTGCTCCATTTCAGATCGTTATAAACCTCAACGCAGCCGTGGGATTCCATATCCGCCTCATCAATAACATACAGACCGTATTCATCGCAAAGCCTGTAAAACAGCGGAGAATTGGGATAATGAGAGGTCCTTACCCCATTGATATTATGCTTTTTCATCAGAATAATATCATTTTTCATCTGCTCCAAAGAAGCGCAGCTGCCTGTGTCGGGATAGCTGTCATGGCGGTTCACGCCGTTAAATTTTACCGCTCTGCCGTTTATCTTCACAACACCGTTTTCTATGCAAATTTTCCGAAAGCCCACCCTTTCACCGATAAGCTCATCCCCTGCGGAAATTGTCAGATCATAAAGATACGGCTTTTCGGCAGACCATAAAATCGGAGAAGCTACAGAAACAGAAGCAGTCCTGCCGTCCTTTGCGGAAAATTCCGCAATTATTTTTCCCTCTCTGTCGGACAGCCTTGCGCTGACATCACAGCCGAAGGGAGAAAAGGAAAGCTGTGCAGAAGCAAGGTCAGATGACAGCTCCGTCCTGACAATATAATTTTCAAGGCGTTTTTTCGGACGTGACAAAATGTAAACATCACGAAAAATTCCCGACAGCCTGAATTTGTCCTGATCTTCAAGATAGGTTCCGTCGCACCATTTCAGTACAGCGGCAGTGATATTATTTTCACCCTCACGGAGAAAGGGCGTGATATCAAACTCCGAAGTGCTGTGGGAAACCTGTGAATACCCTGCGAATTTCCCGTTGATATAAAGATAAATGCAGCTGTCAGCGCCCTCAAAAGCAAGTATCCTGTCCAGCCCGTCGGGAAGATATGAATAGCTGCGGCTGTAAACGCCTGTGGGAATATCGTCAGGCACATACGGGGGATCGTAGGGAATGGGATAGCATATGTTTGTATACTGAGGCTTGTCATAGCCCTGAAGCTGCCAGTTGGAGGGCACGGGTATCTTTTTGTCATAGGGAAGAGATACAAAATCATCCTCCATATCAATAATGCTGTCGTAATATCTGAAATCCCATTCACCGTTCAGAAGCTCAAAGCGGCTCGAACATTCTCTTGGGTCAAACGGATCCTGCTCCTGTCCGAAGGGCACGAAATAGCAGTGCTTGTCAAGTGTATTGATATGAAGCTTGTCGGGAGCTTCGTGATAGATCATATTGCTTTTTGCAGTGCCTTGTGCCGAAATTTTTGAAATTTCCATGCTCATTCTCCTTTTGATATATTTCGTGAAATGCGAAATACCGCATCTGCGATTTTCTTTATTTTACTCCTTATTGACAGGCAAGTCAATAAATGATATTATTAATTTATAACAATATGAATATCGGAGATGATTTTTTTGTATTTCAGCGATTATCCAATAATACGCAATGAAAAAAATCTGCCGCTGTATCTGCTGAATATGGGACAGCATCATTGTCAGGATCATATAATTCGTGCCGAGGGGTATCCGAATCACCAGATATTATATTGCACAAAAGGCAGCGGAACGCTGATAATTGACGAAAAGCATATACCCATACCGCCAAACACCGCTATTTACCTGCCTGCAGGTCATCCTCATGAATACTATCCCGAGGAGGATGTGTGGGATATACATTGGGTCGTGCCCTCAGGGTATGCGGCGGAGGATATTTTAAAGCAGTTCGGGCTTGACAGACCGCAGGTCCTGAATCTGAACAATACAAAAATATTGGATAACACTTTCAGAAAAATGCACGACGCAATACGCTCGGACAGCATTTTCGGGAATTACAGAGCGTCAGGATATTTATATGATTTTCTCATTGAGCTATACCGCATAATTTCGGCAAAGGGAACGTCGGCGTCGCCGTCGCCCGCGCTTATGAAGGCAATAGACTACATTAACTGCAATTATGCCTCGGAAATTACAATGAACGATCTATGCGCAGTATCGGGAGTAACAAAACAGCATCTTTGTCTGCTGTTCAGAAATATTATGAATATGCGCCCCATGGAATATATAGCCAAGCGGCGTATCCAGGAAGCAAAATCACTGCTGACTGGAACGGCGAAAAGCATTGAAGCCATATCCTTTGAAATCGGCTTTTGTTCGGAAAGCTACTTCTGTATGTTATTCAAAAGATACGAAGGTATCACACCGTCGGCATTCAGAAATACGAAATGATTTTATTATGTCAGCATCTCACACATACCTGCAAGCATTATCCTTAAATGTACGATAGAGATAACCGCATTGTTTCAAACTGCACGATCTGCGGTAAGCTCATCATCAAAGACAAGACCAACAATTCTGACTTTTGCAGTCAAGAGTGTCGAAATGTTCACAAACGGGAGTGGACAAAGGAAAATCGCATAAAGAATGCCGAAAGCGATGTGCAGTGCCTTTACACTCAGTTCTACAACAACACCAACAACCAGAAACGTAAACTCAAGCGTTCTCCCAAAGCTCTTGAGCAGTACAATCTTCTTTTCAATGAGCTGAAGGAAAAGGCTCTTACAATGAAAATAGGACTGTCCGATGACAGCCCTGTGTCTGAGGTCAGAGCTTTTTCTGCTCAGCTTATTGAGTGGGAACAGAATTTGAGGGACTTGGCGGAGCAGCTGCACGAGGATATGGATAACAAATGAAAAAAGCCGTACAAACGCTGTACGGCTTTTTGAAATATGCGGTTGGTGTTATGAAAGTGCTGCTTTTATCTGTTCATCTGTCATTCCATAGGCTTTGAGTTTGGAAATAATTGCCTCTTCGGTCTTTTTAGCGCCTATGGCTTCGCCCTCAGCCTTAGCATTTTTGAGTGCAGATGCTTCATCGTGCAAAGCCTTTTCACGCATACGGGCATACTCTCGGATTTTTGTGTCCTCTGACATATCATAGATAACATTTACCGCTTTCTGCATAATAGGAACATTTGTCTGACTGATCATCTCTAATTCCTCCTCACTATCGGCATTTATGAATTGAAGCCATA
>JALFVE010000017.1 GCA_022787085.1 Oscillospiraceae bacterium
TCGATGTTCATCTTGAAATCCTTGTCAAGTCCATACTTGCGGAGGAAGCCCAGAACGGTCGCAGTATCGAAATCATACTGATGCTTTGTAGGCTCCTTGGGCTTAGGCTCGATGTAGAAATCGCCTGTGTAGCCGATGGAACGTGCATAGTCAACGGTCATTCTCATAAGGCGAGCCATGTTGTCCTGCTCAAGTGCCATGTTGGTGTTGAGGAGAGTCTCATAGCCCTCTCTGCCGCCCCAGAAAACATAGCCCTGACCGCCAAGCTTTACGGTAGCCTCAACAGCCTTCTTGATCTGTGCTGCTGCATATGCGAACACGTCTGCGGAGGGAGATGTGCCTGCGCCGTGCATATATCTGGGATGATCGAAGCACTTTGCTGTGCCCCAGAGAAGCTTCTTGCCTGTCTCAGCCTGCTTCTTCTCAAGGTATGCTACTACCTTATCAAGCTCTGCGTTTGTCTCTGCAAGGCTGCCATATTCGGGTGAGAGATCTCTGTCGTGGAAGCAGTAATAATCAATGGAAAGCTTGTCCATGATTTCAAATGCTGCGTCTACCTTTGCGATTGCTCTCTTCTCTGCATCTGTCTCGCCCCAGCTCTTGTCTGCTGTGCCGCAGCCGAACATATCTGTGCCGTCGCCGCCCATGGTGTGCCACCAGGAAAGGGCAAATCTGAGCTGCTCTCTCATAGTCTTGCCGCCCACTACCTCATCGGGATTGTAGTATTTAAATGCAAGGGGGTTTGTGCTGTTCTTGCCCTCGAAGGGGATCTTGCCTATGCCTTTGAAAAATTCGCTCATTGTTAATTCCTCCAAATTTAAAATTAAATATTTATTTCAGTGACAGCACATTTATTGCCGCACAGAGTGTCGCTGATAGCATCGGGCTGATGAGCGCCTGCAAAAAGGGTAAATCTGCTGCCGAAGCGTTTTCTTTCTCCCTTTTCGTCAACAGCGGTGAATGCTCTTTCGGGAACGGGAATGGAAACTGTGATCGTCTTTCCCGCATCAAGACAAATCCGCTTAAAGCCGCAAAGACTCACGTTGGGAACAGCATTTTCGCTGTGATCCTTGATGTAAAGCTCAATAACATCCTCGGTGGCAGTCTTTCCTCTGTTTTCGGCAGTTACAATGGCATTTCCGTCCTTGTATTCAACCGATGTGCAAATAATATCACCATATGTCAGACCAAATCCAAAGGGATAAAGCACATTATTCTCCGCATAGCGGTAGGTGCGGTTTTTCATTGAGTAATCGGTGAATTCGGGAAGCAGTTCAGATTTTTCGTAGAATGTAACAGGCAGCTTTCCTGAGGGGCTGACATCTCCGAAAATGATATTTGCAAGAGCCTTTCCGCCCTCGGAGCCGGGATACCAGGCATGGATAAGAGCGTCGGGATCACATTCGGTATTGACAGCACTTCCCGCAGCGCATACCACAATAACAGGCTTGCCCGTTTTCATTATCTTGTCAACAAGAATACGCTGACTTTCGGGGAGACGGATATCATTTTTATCGCCCGAGGAAAATTCATTTCCTGTGTCGCCCTCCTCGCCCTCGATGGTGGAGTCTAGTCCTACACAGAGAATAACAACATCGGCATTTTCAGCCGCAGCCATAGCCTCCGCATATCTGTCACCTGCCTGAGCAAGACCCGAGCATTTATCCTTATAAAGATGACAGCCCTCGGCATAGATGACTCTGCCCTCAAACCTGTCCTGAATGCCCTCAAGGAAGGTGATGTATCTGTCAGCAGTGCCGTTGTAATTGCCCTCAAGAGCAATTCTGCTGTTGCTGTTGGGACCGATAACGGCAATTGTCTTTACGCTGCTCTCATTGATCGGCAGGATACCGTTATTTTTAAGAAGCACCATAGATTTTTCTGCGCACTCAAGTGATACCTTTTTATGCTCATCACAGGCAACGATATTATAAGGAATATTATCAAACTCGGTCTTTTCGTCGAACATACCCAGCCTTATGCGAGTTCTCATAAGATGAACACAGGCTGTTCTGATGTCCCCCTTAGTAACAAGTCCCTCGTCGAGAGCCGCAAGAACATTAACATATGTACAGCCGCAGTTCACATCGCAGCCTGCCGTAAGTGCAAGAGCAGCAGACTCAACAGCATTTTTCGTAAGACCGTGATGCTCATGGAAATCTCTGATCGCCCAGCAGTCGGAAACGAAATAACCGTCAAAATCCCATTCCCTGAGCTTGCCCATAAGGAACTTGCTTGCGCAGGAGCCTTCGCCGTTTACCCTGTTGTATGCACCCATTACGCTTTCGACCTTTGCATCCTTGACAAGAGCCTCAAAAGCGGGCAGATATGTTTCCTCCATATCCTTAGGTGTCGCTTCCGCATTAAATTCGTGACGAATAGACTCGGGACCGCTGTGAACGGCAAAATGCTTGGCACAGGCAGCGGTTTTCATTACTTCACCGTCGCCCTGAAGTCCCCTCACATATGCCTTTCCGTTTTCGGCAGTAAGGAAGGGATCCTCACCGTAGGTCTCGTGACCTCTGCCCCATCTGGGATCTCTGAAAATATTGATGTTGGGTGCCCAGAGAGTAAGTCCCTTGTAAATATCCCTGTCACCGTACTTTGTGTAGGCATTGTATTTTGCTCTCGCCTCGGTAGAGGTGATGTCTCCTGCCTTTTCCACAAGCTCGGTGTCAAACATAGCCGCCATACCTATTGCCTGTGGAAACATCGTTGCAACGCCCGAACGTGCAAGACCGTGAAGTCCCTCGTTCCACCAGTTGTAGGCAGGAATGCCCAGTCTCGGAACGGAGGGAGCGTCATACCTCAGCTGGCTTGCCTGCTCCTCGACGGTCATTTCATCAACAAGAGCCTCCGCTCTTTCAAGGGGTGAAAGAGATTTGTCAAGATATTTTTTCATGTTTTTATTTCCTTTCGGATTTTATTTTAATTAATAAGTTCCTTTATTCGGGTGCGGATGTCGTCCATCATATTGGAAGGCTCGGCATTTCCGCTGTTGTCAAGGAGACACCACTGCTCGGACAGAACAGCTTCCTCTCCACTGGCATATTTCCGCTTTTCACCGAGAAGCTCACACTCAAGGAAAAGGTCATTGGTATAAACCTCAAAGTTGCAGGAATAATCGGGATAGCAAACGTCCTTGTATTCGGGAATGCATTTTGCAAATATCTGATCCTTAACCGCATATATCGCAAAACCGTCCTCAAGATTAAAGCCTGCCTTGAAGGCTTTGCGGATAAAGGAGTCCTGCCTTATGCGTATTTCGGAATTGCTCATTCTGAATCTGCTGTCATAAATGTCCGAATAGTCCCACAGGCTCATAACTCTGTTTGGAAGGTATCCCCTCTTGGCGGTATTAACGGGGATCATACATACTCCGCCGTCGGAAAGACTTGTAACCGACCAGGGGGCAAACTCTGCCTCGTTTTCGGAAATATTTTTGATCTTGTGAGTAAGCCTCACCACAGGAGCAGCATCGTCCATCTCAATAATGATGGAAAATTCCTTGCCGAAGGGCGTAGCGGGAGGCGTGAGGATAAGCTTGTTTTCGGAAAAGCTGCTGCTTACGCATCCGTTATCGGGATAATATGTCTCGGGATTTACCTCGGGAGCGCACCATATCCTGTGACCGCCGTAAGCCACCCAGCAGCCGTATTCACCGGCAGGCTCGGTAAAGCGTCTGCCGACATCCTCAAAAAGAACATTTTCCCTGCCATTGCGGGAGAAATAGATGATCCTCGGACCTACATCAACGGTAACGCCGAGAGAGATAAGACCGTTGTCAAGAAAAATGCAGTTTCCGAAATTCTTGTACTGCTTCTTAGAAACGCTTACGCTCATAACACTTACCAACCTTCTTTATTACCTTGAAACGCAGGGCAGAAAGAAGATCATTCTTCCGGCGTTAATCGGATGTATTGTTTGTATAAATTATATAACATTCACATGATATTTACTAACCGTTTTTTGCGTTTTTGATTTCACATATTGTGCTGTTTTTATAACCTTGATTTTGTATGTCTCTACAAATAGAAAGTAAAAGTATTGCGTTTTTTGCAGAACGTGCTATTATTATAGTAACACAAAAAATTCAAAAACGGTCTTATAATAAAGTTGATCGAATTAAAAAATACATATCAAATAATGCGATTTTAATTTTTAAGAAAGGTGAGGCTTGTATGATCGTTAATCTTAACGGCGATTTTGAAACAGTTGATTATGTTCAGAACCGAAGCGTTCTTTTATACGACAATATCGAGAATGAGGAATATCCTCTTCATTGGCATAACGCCATAGAGATAATAATGCCGCTCACAAACGGTTTGGAAGCTATATGCAGCGGCAAGGAATATAAGCTTAGCGAAAGAGATATCCTGATAATCCCCGGGGGTACCCTTCACAATCTGAAAGCGCAGTCGGGAAGAAGGCTCATCTTCCTGTGCGACAACAATTCCCTTATGGCTAATCCCGCACTGTCAAAGCTATATTCCGTCCTTTCCGAGCCTGTGCTGATAAATTCGGATTATGACAAGGAATTTCTTAAATCCATGAACCATATTCTTGAGGAGATATATGTTTTATATTCTAATTTCACCGACATTACCGAGGTGTATATCTACATAAAGCTGGTGACTCTCCTTGCGAGGGTAAAGGAGTATCAGCTGAGCGAGATAAAGTATGATGACGGCGGAAAATATGTTGACAAATTCAATCTTATTCTCAAATATATTGAGCAGAATTACGCAAACGATATCACTCTTGAAAAGCTTGCCGATATCGCAGGATACAGCCCTTATCATTTTTCAAGGATATTCAAAAAGTACAGCAGCACAACCTTTATCAACTTCCTGAACCGCCGCAGGATAAAAGCCGCTGAGCTTCTTCTGCTCGAAAGCGGCAGCTCCATAACCGATGTGGCTATGCAGGTAGGCTTTGCCAGCCTCACGACCTTCAACCGAGTATTCAAAAACATCAACGGCTGTACTCCTTCCGAATACAAGAAGCTTTACAGGACTTTCCAGACTTCCGAACGTTTTTCATAATAATACCGATCTTCAATCAACCTATAGCCGGATTCTCGGCTGAAATAATCACATTCGTCATCTGCCGCCGTATAAGGCAGCGCTCCCTTGCAAGGCGGCAAGGGAGCTTGACGACGAGTGGGCGCATTATAGACACCGTATTTTGTCCATAGGTTAAATGGTTATTAGTATAAACATGTGGATGTATATTATGAAGGAAAACTTCGTTGACAAAGGCATTCCCGTTATTATTGGCGAATATGGCTGCTTCTGAAAAAATAAAACCAAGGAAGTTAAACAGCTCTGGATGACAGATGTTGCGGAGGCAGCATAGAGCAGGCATATGTGCCCTATTTTATGGGATACCCCCGGCGGAGAGTATCTGCGTCCCGCAAAGAAATTTCTTCACCCCGAGTTTATTGAAAAGCTTATATCTATCGGGAAGGAATGATTTTCGCATAATGCATTATGAATTATTTCAACCTGTCAGGAAGCTTGGATTTCAATTCGGCATAAATTGATAATAGTATCATTTATATCCGCAAAAAATAACTTGTAAAAAATAAGTATATGTGGTTAAATGTAAGTAGAGCAGAGTCATCTGTTCATGTTCAGAAGCATGTTTTATAATATGTTTCTTCACACCACAATAAAAAAGGAAAAAATAATATGAAAAAAGCAAGTATCATTTTATCCATGATAATGGCAATTGCAGGATTTGCAGCCTGCGGAAGTACGTCTGCCGTTGTGAGCGATACCTCTGCCTCATCCGAAACAAAGGTCAATGAGACCGAAGCAGAGACAACTGCAGAAACAAATGCAGAAACATCTTCTTCCGAAAAAAGCTATTTTGAATGGGCGTCAAAGACCATAGCTGAGTCAGAATATGCTGAAACAGCTGTTGAGCCTTACGGTACATTTGAATACAAGAGCTATTATTCAAATACGGCTGAACGTGAAACAGGAGTGAATATCCTTCTTCCTCCCGACTACAGAAAGGATAAGGAATATCCTGTTCTGTACATACTTCACGGCTTCTGGGACACCGAGGAATGGATGGCAAGAGATATCGTAGGTATTCCCCGTATGCTTACCGAGCTTTATTCGGAAGGCAAGGCTGAGGAGATGATAGTGGTTCTGCCATACATTTTCACCAGCAAGGAAATGCCCAGATGTACAGGTATGGATCTTGAAAATTCCCTTGCCTATGACAACTTCATAAACGATCTTACCACTGACCTTATGCCCTTCATCGAGGAGAACTATTCCGTTAAAAAGGGCAGGGAAAATACAGCTATCACAGGCTTTTCCATGGGCGGCAGAGAATCGCTGTTTATCGGCTTCACAAGACCTGACCTGTTTTCATATGTTGGTGCTGTATGCCCTGCACCGGGACTTGTTGAGATACCCGGTTCGCCTATGCACCCGGGACAGATAGAGGAAAGTGAGCTTTCTGTTATCGAGGGCAGCGAGCCCAGACTTGTGTATATCACATATTCAGACAGTGACGGTGTTGTTGCGGATTCTCCCGCAAGCTATTGCAAGCTGCTTGAAGATAATGGTGTGGAGCATACTGTAAAGGTCCTTCATGGTACAGGACATGACCATACAAGCGTTAAGCCTCATCTGTATGACCTTTTCCAGGTAATCTTCAAGTGATATAAAGCTGAATTGCGCAATAATATATCTGCATAACGCAATTTATGATTGGTAATATCTGTCTCGATCAGCTATAATATAATTACAGTAAACATCTTCAATAAACGATATTTATTGTTATCTGATATTACCCTGTTATTTAACAACGTTCACTTCATTTCTTTTTCCTCTCCAACAAAATTATCCTCCGAGGCTGCAGCTTGCGGAGGATAGTTTTTTAAGAAACAATAATCAGAAAGGACGATAAATCATGAATCCATATCTTCCAAGATGGGAATACATTCCCGACGGCGAACCTAGAGTATTCGGTGACAGAATTTACATTTACGGCTCCCATGACTCTGCGGGCGCAGATGAGTTCTGCGATTATGTATTAAAGTGCTGGAGCGCACCCGTTTCCGACCCGACCAAATGGGTATGTCACGGCGATATTTTCCACACCGCTGCCGACAGAGATCACCCTTCCGACATTGACTGGGGTACAGCAGAATCCCGTCTTTTCGCTCCCGATGTCGTTCTCGGAAAGGACGGAAAATATTATCTTTACGCATATATTGCAAATTCAAAGGGCTGTGTTGCCGTAAGCGAAAGACCCGAAGGTCCCTTTACGCTGGTGTCAAAGTATAAATATACGATGTCCGATGAGATTTGCTGCGGCGGTATCTTTATTGACCCCGGAGTGCTTGTGGACGATGACGGCCGCACATTTTTATACTGCGGATATCTGCGGTCATTTCTCGCAGAGCTTAACAGTGATAACATGTACGAAGTGCTGGACAATACCTGCATAGAGCATTTTATTCCCTGTGAGCCTACCGAAAAAGGCAATTTCAGCGAAGAGGATTCTCTTTTCTTTGAGGCATGCTCACCCAGAAAAATAAACGGCACATATTATATGATATATTCTCCCAAGCACTGCAGCAGGCTTGCATATGCCACCTCTGACAGTCCCACAGGGCCATTCACCTACAGGGGATATATCATTGACAGCGGAGAAGATTATCCCGGCGGCAACGACCACGGCTCTGTTGCCTGCATAAACGGTCAGTGGTATGTTTTCTATCACAGAATGACCAATGGCACAATTATGTCAAGACGTGGCTGTGTGGAGAAGATCGAGATACTTCCCGACGGTACTATCCCCCCTGTTGAAGCCACATCTCTCGGATTTGCGGACAGCTTAGACCCATATGAGATAACTCCTGCGGATATTGCCTGCGTACTGAAGGGCAGGGCGTTCATTACCGAAAGAAATGTCTTTGAACGGGTAATAATGAACATTCACGACGGTGATGTTATCGGATACAAATATTATGATTTCGGTGAGGACTTCTCAAGCAAAACAATGGAATTTGCAGCTAAAGTTAACGGAACAGGCTGCAACTGTCATATGCATATTTTTGCCGATGATGAGGAGATAGGCGTCTGCGATATCGGTCATGACAGCGGAGTTGTAAAGGCTGTTGTCAAGGCTGTTACGGGCAGGCATGCGGTATATTTTAAGATATCGACCGATTATCACGGCTGGACAGCAGATTATTTCAAGGACAGAAGTCTGTTCGAGCTGATAGAGTTTGTATTTATGAAATGATCCGAGATTTCTTACGGTTTTCGGGATTAAAAAAGCCGGCACTTCATGGTGTCGGCTTTTTACATTCATGTAAGAAAATAATGATAATAAACTGATCGGGTATCAGATCACAGATCCATTTCACTCAAGAGTAAAGGATCTTAACATAGAATTACCGCTTCCCCTGAAAGTGAGATAAATTGCATTTACGCCATCGGGAATCCTGATATCAGCACTCTTTGTTTCCCAGATATTGCTGGATTCTACACATATCTCCCCAAGGATATCTCCGTCCCATTTCGTCCTTACTTCATATTTTCCCTGAACATAGCCCCTCGTGGTAACGGATATCCTGCTCACACCTCTGCAGTCAAAATATTTGAATCCTGCTGTTGCACCATCTGTGATATTGCCGATGTAGCCTGTTTCCTCGTCACCGTCTCTGCCGTCCTGCATGATTTTCGGAGCGCCCTCCTCACCGATGTATAGCGAATGCTTTTCGGTGAACAGGTTGCAGGCAAGATATGCGGGATATTCGCCCTTGCCCTCAAGAGGACCGCCATTCAGTCCGCAGGAGGTCATTTCAGCCTGAGTGAATGACCCGTCAGCATTAAGCTCAAGTCTTTCCGCACAGCCCTGTCTGCTGTACCATGTACCGTTTGTGTGGCGGTGATAGAAAATGTACCAATTATCGTTTATCTCTATAATGCTGCCGTGATTGTTGGCACCCGCTGCCATCGGAAGCTCGGCAGGCTTGTAGCTGTCAATGTGCAGATCTGTGTTGCTGATGAGCACACCGCCGTATTCAAAGCCCTCAAGAGGACTGTCGCTGACCGCATAGCAAAGCTCGTGCATAACTTCGGAGGAATATATGAGATAATATTTGTTATTCACCTTGCGTATTGACGAAGCCTCAAAAAAGGCGTGTCCCTCAAAGCAAGTTCCGCTGCTGTATTCGCAGCCGGGAATAACGGTTACAGGTCCTGTCCTGACGGTGAGCATATCCTTGTCAAGAATAACAGCTCTCGACCCTGTTCTGCTACTGTCTCCCTTTCCGCAGAAGCCGCTGTAAAGATATGTATTCTCTCCCTCTGTGATAACTCCCGGGTCGAACTGCGGTTCGTCCCCCGCACGTTCGCCAAGCCTTGTTCCGTCGGGATAATGTACATATCCGTAAAACTCATATCTGCCCGCAGGTGTGTCGCAGACTGCAACAGATATAACGTGAACCTTGTCGAGAACATAGTATAGGTAGTACCGACCATCGGGTCCGACGGTCACATCGGGGGCATAGAGACACATCTTGCCTTCCTTATTCATAGGGTCGTCGCAGCGTCCGTAAATAACGCCCTCGCACCGCCAGTCTCCAGGATCGTCAACGGGTGCAGACCAGCACATATAATCACCCATACAAAAAACATAGCCATTATAAAAATCATGTGAGCCGTAGACATAAACTCTGTCCCCGAATACATACGGCTCTCCGTCGGGAATATACTCCCAGCTTGGCAGATAAGGATTATAAGCAGTTTTTTTACTCATTTTGCGGCACCTCCATTTTCTCTCACCATCGTTTCGTTTATCAGGAACGAAGCAAATCCGCTTTCGTTTTCGGCAGGCTTTGCGCCGTCCGATGTAAAGAGCATTTCAGCTCTGTTTTTGTCGGTATAATTATCCCAATGAGGGAGTGGCTCGCCGTTGCTGTCCATACCGTTGGGATCTCCCGTTTTGATGAAGTTTATCCAGTAGCTGCTCATCTGTCTTGCAAGGTCATAATGCCTGCCGGAATAGGGGCGTGTGCATTTTGCAAGAGTCTCAAAAAAGAACCAGAGATCAACCGAATGAAATGTTCCGGGGTGGTCATCGCCGGGAATATCGGGCATAAACCGATAATAATAGCAGTCACGAGGGCATTCAAGTCTGCTCTCACTGATAAACGCAGATTTTACGCCTATCTCGGGGTGACTGACAGCTGCATATCCGCAGGCAGTTTTGTTCACCGCTTCGTTAAATGAAAGGAATTTATCCGCATTATTGCCGAAATATTTTTTCGCTTTGTTTCTGAGGTCGTCAATATTTTCGGCACTTATGCCATCCACAAATTCATCCTCCGTATTTCCTGCCATAACGGGAACTCTGATGCGTTCTCCCGAATAGAATGCCTTCATAGCGTCTCCCGTGCAGAATTTCCCGTCCCGTACAATGCAGAACATAACATTTTTTGCGCCTCTGAACTCGGAATATTTATCTCTGATAAATCGGGCATCCAGCTTTCTTGCCTCCTCAAGGGAAGAAATGCCCATAAAGCTGAAAAATTCTTCGCCAAGCTTTCCTGCCTGTTCAAGGGAACGAGGAATGAAGAAGGGATTAGGTTCATAGGGACTGCGGAACATTCCGCTGAATATTACCGCTTTATTGAAATCCCCCTCATTAGCTTTGCACGCCATCTGAGCAAGAACACTTCCGCCCCCTGCGGATTGTCCGGCAATGGTGATATTATTCGGGTCGCCGCCGAAAGAGGCGATATTTCTTTTGACCCAGCGAAGTCCTTCCTGCTGGTCAAGGCTGCCGAAATTGCAGGGAGCGTCGGGCTGAGCGGCTGAAAGCTCGGGGTGAGCAAGAAATCCGAATGCGCCGAGGCGATAATTGACGGTCACGACCACAACTCCCTGTCTTGCGAGACGTTCTCCGTCAAACTCCATTTCGGAGGTGTAGCCCCACTGATAACCGCCGCCGAAAAACCACACAAGTACAGGCAGAGAGTCCGCCGTACTCTTTGCATTTGTCCAGACATTAAGATACAGACAGTCCTCGCTCATAGGGATTTCGGGGTCAACGTGCCATTCACGGCAGTAAATGTCAGTTCCAAGCCCGGGAACGTCTTGCATAGAAATGGGAGCAAAGGTATATGCATCAAGTATGCCGTCCCAGTTTTTGCAGGGCTGAGGCGCACGCCAGCGATTTTCTCCGATCGGCGGCGCAGCAAATGGAATACCCTTGAATGATGTCACCCTCGGGTCAGCAGCAGGCAGTCCCCTGACCTTGCCGTTTTCTGTATCTGCTATTCTTATCATAAATATCATCTCCGCACAAAAATAATCTATATTATATTACAGATATTCTACCATATGCGGCTGTTGTATTCAAGTAAAAATGTGCGGATTATCCTGTGTGAATGTTCATTTCTTGCGATTTGATCAATTCATCACAATTATTGGTTTGGAAAAAAGCAAAAATCTGATTGCAGCATTTGATTTATTATGTTATAATATAATCGAAGAATATAAAAAACATATTTCTATTCATTTTGGAGATGATCTTATGAACATAAAAAAAATATCTGCCGTTCTGCTCTGTATGCTGATGCTCTCAGCCTGCGGTACGACAGGAAATACAGTCACTCCCGACAGCGCAGCCGAAACCTCTTCTGCGTTGACGGAAACTGTAAGCAAAAATGATATTCCCGAAATAAAAGAGAATTTCTCGGGAAACGAAACTGCTGCGAGAACTCGTGGCAGCGCCGCTGTGCAGCTTGTTGACGATGCAGCAGCTTCCGACGGCAGGGCAATGTTCATCAGCGGACGTCAGGAGTCATGGAACGGCGCCGAATATCCCGCAGAGCTTTTCAGAGGAAACGAGATCGAAGTGTCAGGTTCATTCAGAAGCTCAAATCCCTCAATCAGAGTTTCGGTTCAATACACAGTAATGGGCAACACCTGCTACAATGGGGTTTTCACTGTTGAAACCAATAACAGCACATATTCCTCGGGAGACGGTAATTTCACAATTCCCCCAAGTGCGGAAAATATTCTCGTTTATATCGAAAGCGATAATCTTGAGGATATTTACGCAGATGAATTTCAAGTTAAGATCAAGGGTGAATATACTTATCTTGCAAAGCCTGCCGAGCTTGGTTTTGCCGATACTTCGGATTATCCTTCCTTAAAAGACACCTATTCGGAATATTTCCGTATCGGTGCCGCTATTTCTCCCGCACTTCTTGAAAAGCCCGAATACACCGAGCTTATCAAGGCTCAGTTCAACAGTGTTACAATGGAAAACAATATGAAGCCCGAAGCAATTTTTGACCATCAGAAAACCATTTCCGACCCCGATAAGTATATGGAATGTCCCGCTCTTCGGTTTGACCGTTTCAAATCAGAGCTTGATTTTGCAAGGGACAACGGCATGACCGTCAGAGGACACACCCTTGTTTGGCATTCCCAGACTCCCAACTGGATATTCTATAAGGATTACAAGGTGGGCGGAGAGCTTGCAGACCGTGAGCTTATGCTCAAGCGAATGGAAAATTACATCAAGAGTGTTATGGAATGGACGACTGAGAATTATCCCGGTCTTATCAGCGCATGGGATGTTGTGAACGAAGCTGCTGCTGACGAAGGCGGTATGAGAAAAAGCCTTTGGTACGAGACTATCGGCGATGATTATATCAGCAAGGCATTTGAATTTGCCAGAAAGTATGCTCCCGAGGACGCAAAGCTTTTCTACAACGACTACAACAGCTATATGACAGGTAAGCAGAAGGATATCCTTGAATTTCTGAAGCCTATTGCAGAAGCGGGAAATATTGACGGAATGGGTATGCAGACCCACATCAACACCGACATAAATCCCACTATGTATATGATCGCTCTGAAAAAATACCATACGGAGCTTGGAGTCGAGATCAACATCACCGAGCTTGATGTGGGAACTCAGAAAAAAGGAGATTGGGAAAAGGTACAGGGAGATTATTACAGAGATTATATGCAGAGACTTGTTGAGCTCAGAAAAGATGGCGTTCCCATTACAAGTGTTACTCTGTGGGGCGTTACCGATGCACTTTCCTGGAGAGCAGGAGAATTTCCGCTACTGTTCAATGCTGACCTTTCAAAAAAGCCTGCATTTGACGGAATGATCGAAGGTGCAACAGTTTCCCGCTCATGATCCGCAAATGCATGATCCACAAAACGGACTGTTTAGCAAAGGCTGTAACAGTCCGTTTTTATGTAATTACGTATAAATGATTTTAAGAAGTAACATCATAATTCAGAAAGTAAAAAAGATCATGAAAATAAGAAGAGCATTATGGTCGCAAAAAAATACAGATCAACTGTTATCAGAAACAGGCGATCAAGATAATATTGACATCATCAGACCGAGGTGGTATAATGGGCGGTAGCTCATTTGGTAGAGCAATGGGCTTTTAATCCACAGGTCGAGGGTTCAATTCCCTCTTGGCACACCAATATACAAAGCAGAAAGGCGGTGCAGTATGCGACACATTTCTATCGATATAGAGACATATTCCGAAGCGGATATATCAAAAGTCGGACATTTCCGATACATAGATGATCTGTTGTATGCTTGCAATGCGTATACTTGAGCTCGCATTTCGCCTTACAGCCTAAGCCGTCACACAGGTAAACTTTCTTGAAGATTTCCATGAGTGCCTCCTAACTCAAAGTCGTCCGTTCCCTGAAAAAAGCTGATGTGGGAAAAAATTTCGTAAAGAGGTCCGACGCGGTCAACGTCTGACACGATTTTAACCTCGAAGGGGAGGGGGGATAGGCTCAGCGGTTGCCGAAGCCACCGTCTTCTCTTGCTGTCTTAATAGTTTACTGGCTTGTCTCCACTTACGTCCATAGCCTCTTGCGGAAGAAGACAGACGGTTCTTGTTGGCATTCGGCTTGCGCTTCTCGCAGTAGCCTTCTGTTGTAAGAACTCTGCAGCCACCGTGCCGACAAGGACGTGGTACTCTGCTTTCCATAACGACATACACCTCTTTGGTATATTTGCCGATGAGTGCGACAGCGCACGAGTGCACTATCGCTATCGGCCTTGGGAGTAAAACCAATGAATCACAATTTCAGTATACACCCGAATTTTCAAAAGTACCTATTTTTTGAAAAAATTTTTTTTGAGAAAATAAAAAAGCCTGCCGAACTTTAAATTCGACAGGCAGGATTAAAATATAATAACCGCCATAATTGAATAAAAATCCCACAAGCCGTTATAGCTTGCGGGATATAAGAGTATTTAGAACACAATCAATTATGTCAATATATGTAGTAGTAATCAATGTATTATTCTAACAACGCTGTCAGCTAAATCATCCGCCTGTATATCAGTCAAACGCAAGTCCTTTTCGTTTTTTCGGAACTTGTTAAGTAGCAGTCTATGATATTCATTATTTGAAGGTGAATTAAATATCCCAATATCACTGTCTTCACAAATAGAACAAGGTATTTTGGCAATATTTCCGTGAAGGCCAATAACATTTCGCATATGATCAGCAACATCTAAATCAGACCGAAGGCACTGTAATTCTACAGATACACCTTTAGAATCTTTAAAAGCTGCATTGCAGATTGTTCCATCTGGACGTTCGTACATCTTCCAAGGTGCTAAAGCTCTATATATGTCCAGCCCTATATCTTACTATAGAATTAAATGAAAGGCCGCTTTTTCTTGCCAATCCGGTCACAGACAGCTTCTGTTCTTCCATATATTTTTGTAATACAATCCCAAAACTATCTTCGGAGTGCATTTCAAAACTAAAGGCATCCGAAGATAATTCTGTTAATTGCAGAATATCCATTTATCTCTCACCTCCTTTTTGTATTTTTTGGTACTATTTTGTATTGATTTATCCTCTGGATTCTATGGACGGGGTAGAATGTTCAAAACTATTTTCCAAATATCAATGTAATAACAACCAAGCCGGGCAAAATGTCCCACCGGAACTTTTCACTCGGCTCGTTTCATAATATCAATAATTTATTGTCTATGCCGCAATCCAGCCTACCTTCTCAATCCACCTGTCAACCGCATTGATAATGCCCTCATAGGCTTCATACCTCTCCATTTTCTCATTATAGAGGTCAATATCGTCCTCGTCAGCATCTTCGGGAAGCTCATCGGGCTTGTCATAATAGCCGTTAAATTCAAGATAGTCACGGCGTTCTGTGAGATAGCCCTGAAAGGCTGAGTGTATGCCCTTTGCATAGTTGGTATCTCCCTCTGCATAGAGGTCAGCTATCTTCTCCACAACGGCAGCACAAGTCATATCATAGCAGTCAGCATCCAGATCGTCCATAATGCAGAACGATGACCTTGCAACGTCCTCCCAGTCCTCATAGTAGTCGGAGGTTTCACAAGCATAGCCTATGTCCTCAAGGATCTCGGTTA